>CAZKKY010000051.1:0-1524 GCA_964553715.1 uncultured Rickettsiaceae bacterium | reverse complement strand
AGCTGATTTTACACTCATAACACTAGTTGGAGAATCTAGCAGAGATACAGGTGGTGCTGGATAAAAATCCTTAGTATCATTATTCCACAACATTTCTGTTGTACCACTAAAATATTTGCCATTTGCTTTTGTGATATTATTATTTTGTAAAGTTTTTGGAGATGGACCAGATGGTGGCGGCGGTGGTGGAGTTGAAGCGCCAACACCAGCTGGAGCAAAAGGTACATTTGTAGTATTAGTACTATCACTTGTAACAGGAAGATTAGCAATACTTTTAGGATTCAATAATCCACCAAGTTTTGCGCTTCTTTCTTTAATTGATTTTTCCTCTGTTACTTTATCTTCTACTTTTGGTTTTACTTGTGGATCTTGATTCTCTGTACTTTCTTCGTTCCAACCATCTTCTTCATGGCCTAAATCATTATTCTTATTCTTTAAATAATTAGCCATATTTAACATCTTGTTTACACTTTTGTGTGTAGTTGATGTTACCTTTAGATCTACTGTTTTTTCATTTTTTGCTACAATAGACGAATATTGGTTTTGTAAGGTTTTAATTTTTTGGTCTCGTGATGATTCATTGCCGTTCTTATATCCAGTCAATAATCCTTCTTGAGCCTTATCATTCAATTCATTAATCTTACGTTCTTGTTCCTTAATTGTGTTTTCCAAGCGTTGAATATCAGTATCTGTTTTTACCACTTCGTCTATTTGTTCTATTAGACTCTGTATATCTTTCTCTATGATACCTTCTTGGGTATTGAGGTTACGTGATAATTCATAACTATTTCCCGGATTTCTCTGATCTTTTATTGCTTTTAATGTATTATTTTTTTCCTCTATTTGTTTTTCATAATGCTCTACAATGTTTAATGATACTTCTAAGAGAGATGCTTTATTGTATTGAGTAGAAGGTGAAGGTTTTTTATCATCACCAAAGTCACTATCATCATCTGAATCACTGTCACTATCATCACTTACAATGGATATTCTTCTGTTTGCTATTACACTCCTAAGAAGGTTATCATTATTTAAGACATTATTATCTGGGACATTATTATCTACATGATTTAGTGTAACATCAGCCTGAATCTCTGATAAGAAACTACTCATAGCAACTACATCACTTGCAACAAAGTTAGATAAAATTGTTGTAGTTATTAACAAAGATTTTAATTGTTTAGAATTTAATGACATAATTACCAGACCCCTGCTCTAAAGGTTAATTTATGTAAACTATAAATTGCATTATAGGTACATATTTGGTTAATGTCAAGTAATGATTTTAATAAAAATTAATATTTTGTGCGAATTTGCAAGAAAAGGTTGATGTAAAGTAAAGTGGATGCACAGTAAAATTGTAGATCAAAATTCCTCTAAAAGATAAAACGCTAGCGACCACTTTCTGTCCTAGATTGCCGCGTCGCCATAGGCTCCTCGCAAAGACTGTTAAAGGTTACGTCATTGCTGTATAGGTCATTGCGAAGGCCTTAGCCTGAAGCAATCCAGAAAAATAAGAAAGAT
>CAZKKY010000050.1:0-1671 GCA_964553715.1 uncultured Rickettsiaceae bacterium | reverse complement strand
ATCATGTAAATGATGCCTTAGAAAAATCAGGGAAAATTGTATCAGAGAACACGACGGATGGCCAAAGAACCATGGCTGGGATTGCTTTTGGCGCTGCTGGAACTTTTGTTGGTAAGAAGATAAAACTCCATAATGCTTCGAAATTATCAAAATCTGTAGATGATTTTAATATTGGATTAAAAGATTCTACGCATCCATCTACTTTTGTTGGACATAAAGCTAAAGAAATAGAAGTATTGCATGGCACTAATCGTCCTGCTATTATTGATGATATTGTATATTCTGGTCATGCTTTAGATAGAATGCAAGGGCGTGGGTTTACTCCTACTATTATTAAAGATATAATTCAGAATGGTCAAAAATTTGAAGCAAAAGCTGGAAGAACGGGCTTTTATAGTAAAGAACTTAATACTACTGTAATTACTGAAAAAAATGGTAAAATAGTAACTGTAAGATTTGGGAAATAAGAGATGAATGATAAACTACTTCACGATATGTTGTTAAGATTACAATATTTTAAAAATGAAAAAATTGGTATTAGACGATTGATAGATGATCTAGAGTCATTATTTAATTTATTAGAAGACGATATCAATGACTCAAATTGGTCAGATGATTTTCTAAGTACTTGGGGTGTTTTAGAAGATGAATATTCTAGTTTAGTTTGTAGTGACAAAACCAGATTTGATGATGAGCAATGGGATAGTATAGTAAAAGCTGTATTAGAGCTAGAAAATTTGATACAAAAGAAAATAAAATCTTTAGGATAATACTACAGCTTTTTTATGACTTCTTAAATCCATCTGTTAGCTGTACTTCGAAGTGAGTAAGTTTTCAAGAGATATGTTTAATGGAATAAGTATTTATGTCCTTGATCTAGTGCCTTAATAAGGGAATTTTCAGAAGCTGTAGTTAACTCGTTATATTCTGGAGGTGAATCCCAATTACCGTCAATATCTGTATGAACTTCTGTGGTGTAATATCCTGCAAGAGAATTATCTTCTAAGTTAACCATATATAGATTTAGGCTTGCATAACCGCGAGGCCTACCCATAGGCATCACACTATAGTAATGTCTGGTTACACCAAATATCTTGGGTTCAAGAATTAAAGCGTAATTAGCACCATATTGCATTTTTAGCGATCTGAAATCATAAGGAGCATATTGTACACCATCTACAGGAGGTTTTGCTAATTTTTCTTTTTTCAATAGTTCTGAATTCTTGATAACATTAAATGAATAGCATTTTAATAATTGCTCAGAGGTCTTATAGTAGTGAGTATCAACAATTGTTTGTGTATCAATTTCTTTGAGTTTGTTTTTTGGTTTCGCTGTAACAGCTGAATTGATGGCCTGTTCTAAAATTCCTTGTGCTCCTGTTTTAATAAACTGTGGTTCTTCTAGACCAGTTGTTTGTAATACAACGATTGTTGTTGGTGTATTAAAAAAATCTTTGTTAACCTGAAAATTTTGTCTTGTAGTGGAGCACCCTGACACTAGGATGGATAGGGCCAAATAGATAAAGAGGTTCTTGAATTTTAGCATTTTTTAAATATACAAACAGGAATCAATAACGAAGTGTTATAAATGATGCGTTGTATTTTGTCAAGATACGTATCAGAAGCTAGCGAGATTTTTGATAATATTGCAGATTCTCTAGAAAGCAAGAT
>CAZKKY010000049.1:0-2261 GCA_964553715.1 uncultured Rickettsiaceae bacterium | reverse complement strand
AAACGATGGATAAACCAACATTTGCCTTATATGGAAGATTTGCATAAAGCTATATCATTATTCTTTATTGCGTCACCAATATCATGGTAATTTACTATAACAGATTATTAACAAATATTCAATGTAGATTTGTTGCGAAAAATCTATAAAACCTGAGTGTTTAGAAAGATTTGTTATATAGAATAAGATCTTCTTCTTTCTGGCATTGTTTTTGTAGTAGGTGTTGTAGGCGTTGTGCTATTCGTTGCTTTAGTAGGTGAGAATCTTTCTTTCATTCTACTTACCATCTCATCGATTCTACTATCATCTTTAGAATACAAATGCTCTTGCGTGGAAGGAATGCTTTTACGAGCAGAGTAATGATCCGTAGTAAGGCTAGTCGTATTGGAAGTATTTAATTGTGGTATAGGGCTATCTGTAGTAGATCTATTGTTTTCAATATTTGGTTTTTTCTCATCTTTCTCTTCATTATTCTGGCCTTGCAAAGGACTAGATGATCTTTTACGACTACTATGAGTATCATCTACTTCATTAGTTATTGTTGTTGATAAAGCCGCCACTGGTTGGGTTAAAGTATCACATGCTTTTTGTAAGATATATATAGCACTACCTAAAGATGCCGTCAATTCTTCAGAGGAAGAATGATCCATTAATAGAGTTAAATGAGGATTAGTAGTATCTTTGATTAGTTCAAAAGCTGCTTTTTTTATTTCAGGAGCAAAGTTATCACATGAGGATAATTGCGATCTAATGGTATTTTGGTAATTATTAGTAAACTGAGTAACGTTATCACTCTGTTTTAAAGCATTAAAAACATGTTCAGTGCTAAAAGTTAGAAATTCAGTAGGTACAGATCCGCATTTTAATCCTCGATTTCCTTGATCGTCAAAGTCTTCAAAGACGTTCTGTTGTGCTGACGCTTTATTCATTTTTTCAACCCAATGATTTGCCCAGTCATAAACAAAGTTATTTTTATTCTTTTTTTTAAACCATTTCTTTTTAAGAGATGGAAGATATTGATTAGTGAACATTTGATGATTATCATCATGATCCAGAATTTTAGCTGCACAATCTAATATTAATTCTTGTTTTTTTGCATCATTATGTGCTTTGTTATGAAGGGTATTAAATAACACTTTGCATGAGTTTAGGTTCTGCACATCATCTATTGCATGAGTTAACTCATGGGCTAGAAGTAACGATGGGCGATTACTAGCGCGTAAAGGAGCCTTCATGGGTTGAAAACATATTCTTAGCTGTTTCGGATCGAATGCATAACCATCGATTCTTATATTTCCATCAAAATATGGTATAGATTCAATTGATAACCCCCCAAACCCAGAGCTTTTATTTTGCATCGCCAGAACTTGTGTTGAGGTATTAAGAAAATCTTTTCCTAATTGCATACATTCCATATAATCTTTGTTAAGAGTGTCTAATGAATTAAAAATTATAGTATTAAGTGCAATATCGTGTGATAAAATGTCTTTGTTATATTTGTGATTTTTTAAGTAATTCAAGGTACTTTCTCTATTTTCTGTACTAAAGAATAGTAGTCTGTTGATATTTAAAGTGCTTAATACAAGATTTGTGTTAATAATTTCTGGTACTCTAGTATCGAATTGTAATATATCACCTAATTCTTGAAAAGACACTCTTCTTTGAATTACAGATTTGCCCTGTTCAAATTGAGCAACTGTCAATGAAGAGGTTGCATTTGATACTTCTTTTGTTTCTGATATTTGAGCATCAGTATCATGCATGATCTGGATCTACTATTGATAATTTACCTAAAGCATCTACTTCTTCTGATATGAATGACATATTTGATACATTTTCTACCATTATATCACCATTTTCGTCTATATTTAAAAAATTTACATTTGTTATTATTTCGTAAGTTAATTCACAACGATATCCTAATGGAGATTCTGCCTTATCTTCTTTGGCACATTTATCTATTAATTTATGAACTCCATCGAGTATATCAATAATTTCTGATACGGCTTGCTGTATTACTGTATTATATACGTTAGGATGGTTTTTAAAGATATCTGCAATATCATTTATATAAAATTCTCCTGCTGCGGCTTGTTTTATAGTATCTATAACTACATCAAGTTTAGAGTGATCGTCTCCAACTATTAAGTTTTGATTCAAAACCATAAAACTTTCTTCAAGAGATTCTTTGATGAGCTTGTGCATAAAACCAACCTACTAAATTATTAATTTAAATTAATACTAACTTAGTTTCTATTTTG
>CAZKKY010000048.1:0-2782 GCA_964553715.1 uncultured Rickettsiaceae bacterium | reverse complement strand
ATTGTTCTAGTAAGGTTTTTAATGCTGCTAATCCTTTCTGAGGTTTAACATCTCCCCCTACATAGTTCAAAATTAAATTTACTATGTTCTCGTTACCAAATACATCATTTTTTGCTGTTGTATTATAGCTTGTGGTTAATGCTATAGTTTTCCACATGTTGTTGTGAAGATCAGTTAAAAATTTGATTTCATTATTTAGAGTAAAAATATCCAATTCTTCTTTTAGTATGTTGTAAGGAATATTTAAAATCTTTGCATCATCACATTTTGGTATCAGCGTCTTATTATAGCTTGCCTCTCCGTCTTCTTTTGTGAATATATTTTGGGTTAAGAATTTCTGTAATGAATTTTTAGATGGAAAATTACTACCGAAGATTTTTTTGTAGATTAAATATCTGTTTGGAAATGGCAAAGGAAAATTGTATAATGCCTCGCTACTATTATTAATCCTGAAATTATTAGTTAATACAGTGATTGATTCTGCAAAATTATATAATTCAGCTGCGTCATTTCCTGCCGTTACTAAAGCTTCCGCATCATTTTGATTTACTCTATTTATAATCAAATCTCCTAAAGTATTACCATTAGCATCAGTATTATTAACATTAGCATCTGCTAAAATAAGTAGCTTGCATAGTTCTTTGAAATTTTCTTTCTGAGCAGCAAGATGAATAGGGTAATTACCATCACCATTTGGAATATTAGGGTTCGTACCTACTGAAAGTAGACTCTCTACAGATCTTATATTTCCTATATTAGCAGCCCATGTGTTCAAAAACTTATGCAAAGCTGTTTCGTTATTCTGATTTAAAGCATCAACATCAGCTCTGTTTTGAATAAGCAATTCTAGTTTTTCTTCAGGGTAATAATTTGAATTCGCTGCCCTATATATAACTGACCAACCAAGTTGGTTTGTAGCATTAAGGTTTTGTATTAATTCTTGATCATGACCATTATTTTTAGCCGTTTTAATAAGAAATTCAAGAATGTCTATGTTACCATATTCAGCAGCATTATGAAACACTGTGTTTCCATCACTGTCAATCGTAAAAAGATTTGCACCATTATCAAGAAGGGCTTTAGTCGCTTCAACTGTTCTAGCATGATACAAAGCTGTTTGACCTTGCTGATTTACGGCGTTAATATTAGCCCTATTGTCTACAAGTAATTTTAATAATTCTGATGGATTATAAGAGTTCGCAGCTCTACATATAACTGACCAACCAAGTTGGTTTGTAGCATTAAGACTTTGTATTAATTCTTGATCATGACCATGATTTTTAGCAGTTTTAATAAGAAATTCAAGAATGTCTATGTTACCATATTCAGCAGCACGATGAAAAACTGTATTTCCATCACTGTCAACTGTAAAAAGATTTGCACCATTATCAAGAAGGGCTTTAGTCGCTTCAACTGTTTTAGCATAATGCCAAGCTGTTAGACCTTGCTGGTTTACGGCGTTAATATTAGCCCCATTCTCTACAAGTAATTTTAATAATTCTGATGGATTATAAGAGTTTGCAGCACTACATATAACTAACTCACCATGTTGGTTTATAGCATTAAGACTTTGTATTAATTTTTCATCATTACTATGATTTTTGGCAGTTTGAATAAGCAATTCAAGAATTTCTATATTACCAGATTCAGCAGCTCTATGAAAAACTGTATTTCCATTATGATCAACAAGAAAAATATCTACGCCATTATCAATTAAAGCAGATACCATATCAAAATTTCCTGATTCTGTAGCTCTATGTAAAGCTGTGATGCCGTATATATTAGAATTATTAACGTTAGCGCCGTTTTTAATTAGAAAATCAAAAATATCTTTGTTATAAAATTCAGAGTCAGTTAAAAAAAACAATGGAGCGCTTTCTTCAGCGTTACCAATATTAACATTCATGTTTTCGTATTGATTCAAAAAATAGTTTGTTATATCGCAGTCTTTTAGTAATATTATTTGATGTAATGGTGTATTTCCGTATTCATCTTTCGCTGATAGGTTAGCTGTTGCTCCATTCTGGATAAGTAGCTTTATTGTCTCTATATGTTCTGATGATAATGCTAAATTTAAAGGACTATTCCCTTTAGCATCTAGTACATTCAAATGATCAGGGAATTTATTAATCAAAAGTTCTATTATATCTTTAATAGATGATGAATATGCCCCTCTTAATAATACTCGCGTTCCATTTGTAACATTATATACATCATATTCTAGATCACAATATATCTTACTAGAACTTGAAATTGATTGAATATTCAAAATTCCCGTAGATTCAGGGTTACTTGGATTAGTTAACTCTATAGTCGTGAAGCCTTCAAGATTAATTTTTTTCTTTTCCTTTATAGCATTTGCAGCAACATGAAATACATTTTGCCCCAATTCGTTAACTTGATTTATATTCAGATTTTGATTTGAATATAAAATCTCTTGAACTCTTAGTAGATTGATCTCAGAGATAGCGTTGAATAATTCTTCTATAGACATATTGGTTACTTTGTATAAATTATATGGTAGAGATTTGTAACTTATTGATTAAAAAAGGTCAATATTTATTTCAACTTATGCCTAGATATGATAGAACTCATACCGCCAGATATTTAAGAATTTTGTAACTATTCCATTCTATTTCAAGCGCTTTGATTGTAATGATCGGTTATCAATATTGTAGCGTCGCGCTAGACTTATTGCAAGGTCTTAGATTTGAAGAGAAGTATCAACTTTCATCATAAAAAGAAGGTTTTAAATTGTTATATTCAAGATTAATATAAAGAG
>CAZKKY010000047.1:0-2805 GCA_964553715.1 uncultured Rickettsiaceae bacterium | reverse complement strand
CAATGATTAAACTCTATAAAAAAATACAAGGTAAGATGTATTATTGGGAAACATGGGATCACAACAGTAAATCTGCTTCAGTACATTATGGTATTGTAGGAGAAAATGGAGATCATAAAGTTATAGAAGCTAAAAATGCTACAAAACTGAGAAACATAATTGAACAAGAGATACTTGATAAAATAAACGACGGATATAAAGAGATCGATGATGAAGATTTTTATATTTTACAAATAGAATATAAAATAGATGGCTTTGGCCAGAAAGAAGATTTAGAAAAAAGGCGCATACTTCAGGATAAAATGGACCAACTGTTAGGATGGAATGGATTAGGTCACTGTGATGGAGGTAGCTCAGGCTCTAATACTATGGAAGTATGTTGTTATGTAGTCGATTTTGAACTTGCAAAAAAAATAATCGCAAAGAATCTAGAGGGTACTGAATTCGCTGATTATACTAGAATTTATGAAGAATAACTACTTTGAGTATAATTTATTACAAAAATCACCAATTGTGTAAACAATTTCTTCTATGTCACCAGGACTATGTATAAGAAATTTATATCTTAAATATCTATATCAAAAAAGCTATCACAGTTTCCTATAATATTTGGGTCTATAGTGGAGATGTCATCAAATTGATAATATTTGTTATCGATTGTCTCTAGTAAATAAGATAAATGACAGGCTTCTTTTAAAATAGCTTCACTAACTCTTAAAATATATACTGGGTTCGTAGACATATCTGTTAGATTGTATTCATATGTACCACCACCTAATCTTTTATTTGTATCTACATCAATATCCCTATTAAACTCTAAGGCTTTAATAACACCTGAATTGTTCTTCTCAGCTATAATAGCGGTATGTCCTCCTCTCAGATAAATATCACCTGGCTCGATTAAGTCATATAGTAATTGCTGATCAGAAGAGGATGATGTAACAGGAGTACAACCATATATATTTGCAGGATCTGTATAAGCATTTCTTAAAGATGTAGTATTTATACCTTTAATTAATTCGTCTGAAAAAGAGTGAGCCTTACCTACAGAACTAGAGCAATCTTCAGGGCGTAATATACTCGAACTTAAATTAGGATAATTTGAAAAATAACGATGTCCTCCAAACTGATAATCACCAAAAAGAAGCATACCATCTTCGAAAACAAAAGGATTATTTTTTATCCCATTAACAGTGTAACCTTCTTTAAAAAAAGGGTAAAAAGTAGCAGCACCTACTAAATTTTTATGTTCTATTGGTACACCAAGAGTAGACGCAATACTATATAATAGTACACTACTTACTGATGAATTTTCATTCCCCCAGAAAGAAGTATTATTAGGAGATTGCAGTATAGGTAGTGATGATGGATCAATATCGTTAGAAAGGTTATTATATAGATTGTTCTGCGTTAAATCATTTATTATGCCAATTTCTCTTTGTTCTATCCAATCTAATGCCATTTTAAGCTGTAATGCTGTTTTATTAAACTTAATAGGATATCCTATATTTTCTAATTGTTCTTTGGGGGAAAATGAAGCATTAAGACTTTTTATTAATTCTAACGAATTTGATATATTATCTGACAAGATCTTTATTAATTCTTCGCCTGAACATTCTGTTTCTTCTAAGCTTTTAACAATCGCTTCGCGTAATTTATCCTGAGACGACTTAGTCGCTAACTGTTTTAGTCTTATTTGTAAAGACATATTCCTAGTAGAATGCTTTGTAATATCCATGATTGCCTCATTTGATAATAACACAATTTTGAGCTACGATTTGAACTTGAGCTTGTTACAAAAATAGAAAATGATAGAGAAGCCAAGTAAAAATGGAGCGGGTGATGGGATTCGAACCCACGACTTCGACCTTGGCAAGGTAGCGCTCTACCCCTGAGCTACACCCGCATAAGGAGTTACAATACAAAAAACACAATATAAATCAAGCATAATTTATATATTTTATCAGTTTTAATTGATCAAAAATAATTTGGTTAGCCTTTTTTATGAATTATTAAATAAAATTACACAAAATGGTGTATCGGAAGAAGTTGGATCTTTTACAAAAGCAAAGGAATTAGTTGATAAAAGAGACCCTGTGGCTATGAGAGTGTTTGATAGAATCGCATCAAAGGAACTTACTAAAATTGAAAATGAAATTAACGAGAACAAAGAAAAACATACTAGTGATGCTGCATCTGATAAGCAATCTCAAGAATTTTGTGAAAAACACCAAAATGAAGTTACTTCTGATAATGTTGGAGAAAGTATTATAAAGAAGGCGGCAGAAAATAATTTAACTACAGAGGGTGTTGATGAGAAACAAATAAAAATAAAGAATAAGACCGAAAATAGGTTCCGAACCATTAGAGATGAAAATGCTCAAAAAATTGAAGAGAGCAATCAGACTATCATCAATAAGCAAAATGATGCGAAAGCTAAAATTGCTGGGATAGAAGAACATTGAAATTTGGTCAAAGAATGTTTTCATTCCTTTTTGATACTAGTGGAAATGATAAACTATAGAGTGTAGTAGAGTGTAGCAAGTCAGCGTTTATGATAGATGTTTTGAGGTAAATATGAATATACAGGACTTGTGTGTTTCCTTAAGGCATCGCTTGATGAGGAATCAGAAGAAAAATTATTGAATCTAGAGTAATTATCGAATCTAGAGTAATGAATATTCGATTTAGCTCTAAATTTAGGATGAAATATTATGAATACAGGAAGATTTTTGCGGTTAAATAGAAAGGTAGGTATGAAAAAGAATGAAAAGACAACAACACACCAATTTATGGAAGGCTTTA
>CAZKKY010000046.1:0-3223 GCA_964553715.1 uncultured Rickettsiaceae bacterium | reverse complement strand
TATGGTGGTTTAATGTAGGGATATTTGCAACAATTATTGTAAATATATTCTTTCTGGGTAAAGTAAAGGAGAATTAAATATTTAACCTTAGCTAAGTG
Organism: uncultured Rickettsiaceae bacterium; assembly: GCA_964553715.1. Taxonomy (GTDB): domain Bacteria; phylum Pseudomonadota; class Alphaproteobacteria; order Rickettsiales; family Rickettsiaceae; genus JAGOJE01. The sequence continues at coordinate 3,125 of CAZKKY010000046.1, read as the reverse complement.
TCTGTTGCCTCTTCTTTATTAATTTATAGGTGACTAGCTTTTAGAATATCATTAAATGCAAATATTATATAAACATCATGTTTACTAGGGTTAGAGCTAGGTTTAAATTGATCAAAATCCGATAATTTATTGATAGCATAATTTAAAGAGATCAGCCCTTATTAAAAATGGAAGAAGATAGAGGATGTATTTTCTAAGATGATCAGGGGTTCTAGAGCTATCAAATCAGTTCACAACAAAGCACATTAAGAGCTTATATTGGAAAGGCTATGGAAGCATTGTGATATAATTAGTTTTTCCATAAGTTTATGTATTGCTTCTCTATACACGCTATGGTACAATACCTCCTACTAGTTAAATAACTTTAGGTGTAATAACGATGAAAAAGAAAATAACCCGCATGTCAGACAGTGAGTTTCTGTGTATAGATCAAGAAAATGGCCATACCGATACATTAACAAACGACGAGGTTCGCACAGGATCTATTACTCCTACTACTTTTCAATCTAAAGAGTTTGAGCAATCTCTAGATGATATCTGGTACAAGGATACCTATTCTTATAACCAGTATAGTGTAGTTAAGTTTGGTATTAATGAAAGGAGTACTATGCTTAATTTACAGTCTTCTTCAATTGCTTCCAAGGAAGAGTCTGAATCAAGTAAACTTATAAGAACACGTGATATAAAAAATATTAATTTTGAAACTGATGAAATTAATATATTAAAAAAAGCGATAGACTATTTAAGCGATAATAGGATGGTTTTAGTGAATATTTTCGCTAGAACTTCTGATGGTAAGATTAAAAGTGATGGTACGCTTCCTGAAGTCCATACAGTAGTTTTGTACAAAAATGAACCAGATCATGCGGGTATATCTGATATTATTGTTATAGATCCGAGTAATTCTGCTTTTAGTAGTCATTTATCTAAATTTAACTACAATAAGCCTAATGATTGTAGTTGGAAGATAAGTACTTTACCTATTGAACCGCAAAAAATATTAAAGATTTATGAAGCTCCATCTGAATTTACCAAGGGAACAAATTTTGACCAATACAGAAATTGTACAGATATTGCAGTAAAAATAGCGTTTGGATTACAAACATTACCTGATGTGTATGAAATAAGTGTTGATAATTTACCGGACTTTCGGTTTATAAGGAACTTATCTAATCTTGATAATGTTAATCCACATATTTTTTATGAAAAAATACAAGTACTAACAAAAAATGGCGGTCCAAAAACATGTAATTACCCTACTAGAATTCAGCAAGCATCAGACCCCAAAATAGTGTCTATGTTCGATTTGTTAGAAAGAACAATAGATAATGAAGTTAAAGTATTTAGGAAATATAATCTTGTCGAAAAGGCTTTGTTAGAATTAGGCTTAGACTTAGATACTAATGGACATTCTACAGATGAGTCATTGAATAACTATATCATAAATATTGGTACAAGTACTGCTGGATATCAAAGTCAATTAGAGGCATTACAATCATGTTATCGTAAGTGTAGTGAAGTGATTGACAACGAAGCACGTGAGTTGCTTGGAACAGGAGAGTGGTCATGAAAGCAGCTGCATCAATAGGTATGTTACATAAATATTGTTCTTGGAATGATGCAAGCGGGGTACGCGAATTATTAAAATCTCGTGCTAACGATATAGACTTAATTGATGATAGTAATGGTGGTGTTTTTACATTACTGATTTCCCGTAATTATACGAGTATATTACGCATTTTGATTGAGTTTTATGAAAAGCGAAAGTTACAAGGAGATCCTAAATCTACTGACTATAGGATAGCCTATAAAAACCTGCAAGATACTATAGAAGCAGCTTTAATGGTTTCTAGTAAACCATCCGAAGAAGTAAATGAAATAATCGCTCAATACCTTCCTACAGAATCTGTATATAGTGAAAGTATGGAACAGACTGAGCATGATAGTACTAATACAGAAAATGATCTTTCGGGCTTTCATAGCGGAGAATCTCTTGGCACAACGGTAAATGAAGAAGATAATGTGAAATCAAATGTTCTAGGTGACTATGAAAATTATCCTGACCGTATTAGCACCATTGAGCACAAACAATACGATAACGAAAATACATCTTTCAGCCTCACACCAAGCAATTTAAGTATGCTAGGATATGAACCTATGATGACTCGAGGAGCAGGCGAGTTGATTGTTACATCATTGCCAATAGAACCAATAGAACCCCTCGTAGTTAGTGGTATAGAATGTTTGTACTTGCCTGAATATCGCGTATCAAATTACACAAAATGTTTATCTGACAATAATTATAAATATTGGCTACTTAATATTCTGTCAGAGAAAGCTCTACATGATAGGGATTTATCATTGTGTAGAGAAAGTATTAATGAAGCTATGCGTTTAGTATGCCAAAATCCTTCAGAAGCAAATCCAGAATATAAAGCCAGGGTATTGTATAATTACATAAAATTTACTCATGAACCTCTGAGTTCTGTTGTTAATGCCATGAGTAATAAAGAGTTTTTATATAATAAACTCATTCCTCAAATTAAAAGAATGTCTGAGGACGAAGGAGAGAGTGATATATCATGCCAGTTTAGTAAATTAGATATTTCCGATACAAAACATTTTGTAGTACCTAATGATCATATTAAAAATATTATTAGCTCTGAAGAAAAAGGCTATATTGAACATAAATTAGAAGCGTGTAAGGATAGTAGTACGTTTTTATCAGATAATAATCATGGGTTAATTGATGCTACTACGGATTTACTTGGAGACGGAGGCGTTTTTTAGATGATCAGGGGATCTAGAAGAGCTATCAAAACCATTTCACAACAACGCACATGAACATATAAACTTATACGAGAAAGACTAAGGCATGGTTATGTAATGACTATGTAGTGTCTTAATTTACTTATGCGTGATTATAGATCTTCTTCAACAAATCTATAACTGGTTTTTTTACATAGTTTGTTATAGTGTAAAAAACCTGTTGTAATTAATGATGACTTAGTTGAATGTTAATCCTTAACGTAGAATTATGATTGAAATTTCTTACATCAATCCAATAATTAACAGTCCAGCAAAAAAGTCTGTAAATTATTGCATAATTAGAATCCTTGCCTTAT
>CAZKKY010000045.1:0-3495 GCA_964553715.1 uncultured Rickettsiaceae bacterium | reverse complement strand
CAATGTATTATAATCTTTTTTTAACATAACATACCTTTTATTCTAATTGATCAATGGCTCGTATTTCAGGCTTTGATATTCAACTGTCTATTTACTACAAGAAATCTGATGTAGAGCAAATCTAATCTATAAGATCATCAATTTGACCAGTTAGATCTGTAGTAGTTTGTTCTTCTGAGTTAATACAATATTTTAAAGATTGTGACTCGTTCAATTTTTTAAGATTTTGCTCTGTGAGATGAAATTTCAAGTCACTATTGAAGCTGTTTGAATTTTCTTCGCCACTTTCATTATCGCTATCATATTCATCATCTATGTCACTGTAGACATCATAAAATAGATATTTATTGATTAAAATCTGCATCTCTGATGAAACATCGTTAGAATCTAATCCTTCTTGCAGTATTTCGCATAAATCACTTTGTGCGTCTAGGAATTCATCACTATCCCTTGGATATTGTAAGATCTTTTTTGTATGAAAATCTAGCAGTATTTTGAGCATTTCTAGTGAATCTTGTGAAATAGCTAGGCCAAAATATAATCCATTCTTTTCTGTAATATTTATTTCATCAGCATAAGTTTCTAAAAGCTTTTTTACTTCTACAGTGTTGTTTAAGCTACAATGATGGTATAGTTTTCTACTAATGGTTTCTTTCATCATGATAATGCTCCAAAATCTGTATCATTTATTTCGCCTACTAATTCCATTAGACTATTATGTTCTATCATGAGAATATCTATGCACTCCTTATTGCAAGTAAGTAATTGATCTAAAATGACTTTGTTAGCATTTTCGTTCTGTAATATTTGACGATGATTATTATATATTGTATCATGTTCTGTATCAGATTTTGTAAGTACTCGACTCAAGTTTTGTTTTATAGTATTTTCTAGGGCATTGAAAACTTCAATGGTTTTATAATACGAAGTTTGTTTAATGCGATTAACAAGTTCTGGATCAATAATATTGTTGTCTATCTTTGGTTGATTAGTAATCATTTTTACTACATCCAAGTTTTTAATTTGTTTAATATTTTGAGTATCAACATACATACTAGGTTCAGTTTGATTAAACCCGAAACCTAGTTTCACTGCAATATCAATACAATCTCTATATTGGTTAAAAATGCTTCCTGTTTTAGCGCTATTGGGTATAGTGTATATTTGTATAGATTTTTTTACTGTTGAAATTTGTGAAAAATTTGTATGGGTTATATTTGCTCTAGTCAAATTAGACAAATGAGCGCTATAAGACGAATTGCTGGGGTCAATTACTACTATTTCATGTAAGTTGTTTGTAACAGACTGGTTGTCATTTTTTAGATCATCTGTTTTAGTTTCTATATTGGTTGTAGTTGTAGTAGGATTTTTATATAGCAAAATGGCATGTGTTTCTATATTTCCATTTTTTATTTTAAGTTCCCCAGATTCTTGAGCTAAAATATCTACAACTACTGTTTTACGATTTGTATCATCTAACAAATATTTAATCGCTTTGTTTAGTAAATCTATTTCTAATTGATAATATTTAGGTGGTACCACTTGTTTTTTGTTATTACTACTACGACTTTTTCTAGATCCAGATTCCACAGTGCTTGAATTTTCAGAAGTACTGTCATTTTGTGTAACTGCCTCAATATCAATTGTATTAAGGCGATGGGATAATGATAGAATGTATATAGGAAATCTTAATACATTAATCCCAAAGCGAGTAATTTCATTACTTTCATATTGATATGTTTCTTGATAGTATGGATCATTTATATCATTCTCGAATTCTCTTGATGCAAAAGTTGTAGGAGTGATAGAATATTCTCTAACCTCTGTCTCCATCTTTCCTTCTAATGAATCAGGATCAGTAATATGCATAAACGATTGAGGACAATTTATATTCACGATTCTCAAATTTTATTTTTGTTTTCATAACAACCCATTACATTAAATATATGTGTCTCATTGTAACATATTATTAACAAATATTCAATTATAGATTCGTGTGTGTTACAAGCAAGAGATATGACAGTATAAAGTATAGTTTTTATTTTAACCAACCTAGAATTTGTCTGAATATTCCTTATATTTTTTATACTAGACATATTTTTTAAGATCTAGATAATCCTAAATAAAATCTCCATTTTTACTAATTATTTACCATTATGAACTTTTAGAAAATAGAGATTAAGAAAAGTAATAGGGTGTTTATTTGGCTGGTAACCCTTATAGAAATAGGTTTTTATCAGGAAATCACTTATGGAAATAACTCTAAAATAAATTCTGCGATCTACATAAAATTATACTAGATGGCCATCTAGTAGATTTTTGTGGAGAGATTTATTTTACATTAATACATAAAATGGAAAGAGTATTAATGATATGTAGTTGTTACTACAAATCTTTTTTACTTTAATAACTCAATATTAATAACGTAGGGTTTGATTATGGAATGTATGGTATGTGATGATGTAAGACATGATATTAGGAAATTTTTTAATATGATGGATCAGTTAATAGCAATGCACTCAGAATATAGGTCTGAGATTAAAGCAATGAGAATTCAATTAGACGCATTTCGTATGTGTTGTATGTGTATAGGTAACCCAGAAAAGGCTATTTTTTGTAAGGCTGTTAAAGAAATTTTAAGAGAAGACAATATTATAGACTGGAAGAAAGTTGAATAGTTGTAATGCTTTATAAATAATGAATAGGTTGAAGAAAAATATTAATATACTCATTAAGTTGGTATTTCTATTATACAGATAAGCAGGATCAAAAAACTTTTAAAATTCTAGTCATTTTAGGCTATTTATGATAGAATGGATGGAAATCAATAATTTTAACTATTATGGAAAGAATATCACCGCGTGTTGACCTTGCATTTAAGAAAATCTTTGGGGTAGAAGAGAATAAAGACCTTCTTATTTCGCTTGTTAATTCTATTGTAAGCAAGGAAGACCAAGTAGCAGATCTAACTCTGTTAAATCCTTATAATCCTAAGAACTTTAGGCAAGATAAGATTTCTATATTAGACATAAAAGCTAGAGGAATTGACGGTAAAAGATTTAATATAGAGATTCAAATAAGTGATGAGGCAGATTATGATAAAAGGGCTTTATATTACTGGGCTAAGCTTTATACGGAGCAATTAAGAGAGGGAGAAGATTATTCGCATCTTTCTAAAGCTATAGGTATACATATTTTAAACTTTACCTCTATTTTAGGAGCGAAGAATTACCACAATGTTTTTCATATTACGGAGAAGGACACAGGCTTTGCTTATTTCAAAGATTTAGAGTTACATACTATAGAGCTTACGAAATTTACTAGTCCGAAAGAAGAACTATCAGATATAGTTTCTAAAATAAAAAGTGCACTTGATATCTGGATGGCATTTTTAACTAGGCACGATTTACTAAAGGCTGATTCACTTCCAAGGGAGCTTGATGACCCTGACTTAAAAAAGGCGCTTAATGTGATAAATGTTTTAAATTTCAATGA
>CAZKKY010000044.1:0-5151 GCA_964553715.1 uncultured Rickettsiaceae bacterium | reverse complement strand
AAAAATGCTGACATAGATGATTTAATAGGTAAGTATTATCAGTCAGCAGGTGAGAAAACTGCCGAATATATAAAAAAAAATACGAGTGGTTTTAGTAGTTATAATCCCAATACTAATGAAAGAACATACAAAGACACTTCAAAGACTTATGGACATCTTAACAAGGATGATACTACACCCCTTTCTAACGCTCTTAAGAATAGGCAGGTCACTATAGATCGTACTAAGGATGACTATAAAAAAACTGATGAACGTCAAAGCAAAAACGACGCGCTAGATCATGAGGGAAAAATTAAGCAACGCCAAAAAGCTGTTACTGATGCTGGTAAGGGTTTTCATGAAGGAGTTTTTGAGAAGCATGAAAATTATCAGAAGCTTGAGGTTCAAGAACAAGAAACAATTAATATTGCCGGTGTTAAGTTAAAAACTAATGGTAAACAAATTGATTTTCCACCCGATTTAGGTGAACAACATAGTAATTTATCTTTCATTGCTTCATTTTCTTTTGTTGACGAAAAGGGTAACAACATGAAGAAGAAGGACGCCGTATATTTTGGCGTTAGTTATAAATATGGTAAAGTCACAGATCTCATGATGCCAGGCGGCATAAAAGAAGAAAAGGAAGGGAGTAATCAAGGCAAAGCCTATATTGAAATAGGTGAAGGCGAAAATAAGAAAAAATATTACGCCAAAGCTTCTTTTGAGACTATTCAAAAACTAGAACAAGCAACAACGATAAACCGCGCAGAAGCAATAGAAAAAGCAAAGCTTCAGGAAGCCGAAGAAGCCAAAATAAAGGCGAAGTATGAAGAACAGTACAAAAATCTAACACCTGATCAACAATCATGGGACAGAATACAAGGGCCCTTCATAGACAAAGAAAAACTGAAGAAGGATGTAACTCCAAATCTAACTGGGGGTAACAACCAAACTACTACTGGACCACAACCACCCAATACAACACAAGATCAAAATCAGAATCAAACGCCTAATAATAACCAAAATACTAACAAGAAATCATTCAATGTATTAACACCAGAACAGATAGAAGAAAGAGCTAAGCAGACAAAACAAGATGCATTAAATAAGAAGTTTTTTGGGGCTATTAATATTGATAATATAAATAATGCTAAAGAAGCTCTAGACAAGGGAGCTGATATTAATTTAACAATCCATAGGGGTAATACAGCTTTACATATTGTTAAAAGTAAAGCTATGGCAAAATTGTTAATAGAAAAGAATATAGATTTTACGGCACAGAATAATCGTGGTTTTACAGCCGCACAACAAATGAAAGAAAATTTATCTCAGGAACTTTATCCTAATACTATGAAAAAACCCTATACTATCAAAGATATTATAGATGATGCAACAAAAAGCAAAGATGACAAGCTCCAAAACAAGGCGGAATTATTAGAATATATAGCTACACACACAGGAGAATTACAACAAGAACAAAAGGCAGAAAAAGCTATTCAATCAAATACACCAGAACAGCAGCAGCCTAAAGATCTACAAGATCAGGATCTAACGGGGGGTAACAACCAAACTACTACTGGACAACAACAGACCCAGACTCCTTCTCCTCCATCATACGAAGAGTCTTTGAATCATCAGACTATTGAATCAAATGTTACTACTCTAAATAAGAAGAAGAGTGTGAGTTTTAATACTCCAGAAGGGCTTGTAGGTGGTAATAATGGGGATACTACAGAGCCTAAAAAAGATGACAAGAAGCAGTCTCGTTTCTGGGATCTTGTTGATAAGGTAAAAGGCAACAACAAAGCTAATTCTCCAACTTCAAATGGACTGGGTGTTGATAATACAGAACCAGCAGCGCAACATACGAACCCTGGTGGCAATAACGTAATTAATGTAGCTAGTAAAACACAAGAACAAGATAAGGCTAATAAAACTGAGAAGAATAATGAACCGAAGAAGTCTTATTTCAATAAGACACTTTCTTCTGTTATATCAAGCAATTATAGTAAGCCCAACAAAGACAAAGAACCAATAACTTTGGAAGGACTTCTAAACAGCGACAAGATAGACACTGCTACAAAAATTGCTCTTAACCGTACTTTTAATAATAAGCTTTTAAAAGGAGCCAAAGAAGGCAAAATTCAAAAAATGGAGAATGCTCTAAATAATGGGGCTAATGTTAATGCTCTGAGTAGTAACAATCAAAACACTGCTTTACACCGAGCTGTTGAGGGGGGCAACACTAAGATGGTTGAACTCTTATTAGCACAAGAAAAAATTGATGTTAATATACAAAACAAAGATGGAAACACTGCTTTGCACCGCGCTGTTGAGGGGGGCAAAGCTGAGATAGTTGAACTCTTATTAGAAAAGGGTGCTGATACTAATATAACAAACAATGAAGGAAAAACAGTACATAATATTCGGGATGAAAAGTGTACAACACTAAATAACAAGGATAGAAAAAAGTCTCATCTAGACCCTGATTATACACCATTCACAAAGATAAGTAATCTATTGACACCTTATGACAATTCGGAGCACTCTATTGGTACTACTAATAGGTCTAGATCAAACTCCTCAGATGTATGGGGTTTTGAATTAGATAAGAATAATCCTAACTCATATTATAATCATCGTTTTGCTTCTATGAATAATGGTAAGCTTAATACGAATAATAGATCTAACAGCGAACAATCTTTGAATAGTTATAATGATTTTGAAGTTGAACCTGACGAAAATTCTAGCCTCGCTAGTACACCTCGTTCTGATAGTGTGTTTGAGTATAATACTGCTGACGAAAATTCTATTGATATTGATACACCTAGGCCTAATACCACGGATCCTATTGGAAACAGCTCAATCAAGCCTCTTCAAACCAAACAAAATGGAAGGTCTGGGGTAGGTAATGGGCAAGAAAGGAAGGGTATCGCTTGGGGTGATGACAACAGTAGTGTAGGTTCTGGAGATTTTTCAAGAAATAACTCATCTGATTCTCTAAGCAGTCTTAACTATGAAAACAAAGTGAATAAGCAAACGAACGAAAGCTCAAAGCCTAATGATGGTTTATATGATTTTAATCCAGATGATGTTGTAAATAAATTGAAGAAGTATTCTAGTACTAAAAGAACAAATAATCCTTCTCCCCCTAAGACCCCCACAACTAAGACTCAAAATCAAGATCAAAAACTCGGTAACGATGGTGTCCGTGGAGGCCCAGGTTAATAGTAACAAAAAAAATTACTAAACTATTGCGTGTAAAAAAGATATATGTTACACTCGCCGGTATAATGGGGTGTTGTAATGAAATCTTTAAAAAAGTTTTTTAAAAAACCTAATGCAGCAAAGCAAAGGAAAAAAGCTGAAGATGCTTGTAGAAATGGTAATAGGTTTTGTAATTCAGAAAATTATGAAGAAGGCATTAAGTGCTTTGAGGAAGCCATAAAGCTAGACCCAAGCTATATATACCCCTATTACAACATAGCATACACACTAAATCACGATTTATCTAGGCCTGAAGAAGCACTTGTTTGGTACGATAAAACTCTAGAAATAGACCCAAAGCATAAAGAGGCACCTTACGCGAAAGCGCTTCTGCTAGATATTCTTGGAAGACAGCAGGAAGCGCTTATCGCTTACGAAAAAGCAATAGAAATAGTACCAGAAGATTCCAGGGCCTATAACGGCAAAGGAAATATTCTAGATAATCTTGGCAGATATCAAGAAGCCATAGAGTTTTACGAAAAAGCAATAGAATGTGAACCTACTAGTCCTATGGGCTATAACGGTAAAGGAAATATGCTAAAAAGGCTTGGAAGATATGAAGAAGCTTTGGCATTTTATAACAAAGCAATAGAAATTGCGCCAGACGCTCTCTATTATTGTAGTAAGGCTATTGCGTTAAATGCTCTTGGCCGACAGATAGAGGCTTTTGAATGTTTGAATATTTCTTACAACCTTCTTAAGGAAGGCAATATAGACAAAAGCCTAAGTGATGATAATATAGAATATATTTGCTATCATTTAAGTGAGTTACTGCCAAAGCTGCATGAGTTTAAGCAGGCCTCTATGGAGGCAGAAAAGCAGATTGAAGCCCTTGATGAAAATAACCCAGAAGCCAAAAAGGCTATTTCAGATTTTAATGATCTAAAAAAAGATGGGCAGCAAGCTTTCAGCAGCGCTATAGCAAGCCTGAATATTAATAAAGCATTTAGTGAAGATGCCAAAGCTAGCGCGGAAGAGAAATCTGTAGATGAATTAATCGCGCAAATGCACATTATGCAAGGCCAGCTAGCTGCGCTTGTATTGCGCGTAGAACAGCAAGAACAAGAAATCGCGGTAATTCATAATCATATGCAAGATTTCGCAATTCGTCTTGGCGTAGAACAGAGCAATATTGGGAAAATGATGGATGCAATGCAGGGCTTTGAATCTGCCATGCCATTTCTGCTGCAGCTAAAAGAGCGCCTAGAGCAAGAAGAGCATAATATAGAAACTATAATGAATGATGATTCTCAGAAAATCTTTTTTGAAACTTTCGGGAGAATTTTAAATAGCACATATCTAGCATCTAGTGTTGTTGCAACTGAAATCGTAAAAAACAATAAAAAGGGTGCTCTTGGTGTAATTGCCAATATGCTAGGGGTAGCAAGCGTTTATGTACCCATTTTTGGTGGCGGGGCTATGTTGTTATCCTCTGTTTTAAAAAGTGTAGACGATGTAATACAGAAAAATTATTTACATAATTTTGCTAATTTTGCTTCCAGCTCTAGCCAGATGGAAGAAATTTCTAAAAATATTGCGATAGGTCTAATTAATAAGAATTTTTATAGTTTGCCTATAAAGAAACACAATGATTCTACATTTTCTAACATGGTAAATTCGGTGTCTAGCATGTTTAGTAAACAGAATGAAAATATAGACCCCTTACAGCTTAGCAAAAAGAATGCAGAAACTATTGCATATCATATTGTAGATAGGATTTTTAAGGGTGATTTCATCCAAAATTCTGAAGAAGCGGGTGTTTCTGCAAAAATTGTGCAAATTGTTGAAAATATATCGGAGGTTTTTGATTATGTTGACCCTAGTGGTATTTATAATCCTGGCCTTATTGGTGATAATAATGGTTTAGAATATTCTAGTAGCGATAGCTTTTAATATTATTTCGAA
>CAZKKY010000043.1:0-5921 GCA_964553715.1 uncultured Rickettsiaceae bacterium | reverse complement strand
TACAATGCGGCTTCGCCCTATCAAATTTCGCCTTACCCATCTCTAATTCTCCTATTTTTTAGATTTTATATTATCTGCCACATGCGATGGCACTTGATCGTAATGTGAAAAGATCATACTATATTGAGCACGACCCTGAGACATTGATCTTAGAGTGTTAACATAACCGAACATCTCTGCTAATGGAACATTAGCATTAATAACCTGAGCATTACCACGAGGCTCCATACTTTGAACTTGACCTCTACGACTGTTAAGGTCTCCTATTATATCGCCCATATATTCATCAGGAGTTACTACTTCTACCTTCATAATAGGCTCTAGTAAACACGGAGAAGCTTTGGGCATACCCTCCCTAAACGCAGCCTTAGAAGCAATTTCAAAAGCAAGAACACTAGAATCCACATCGTGGAAGGCACCATCTACTAAAGTTGCCTTGAAATCTATCATAGGATAACCAGCAAGCACTCCGCTATCACGAATAGCTTCTAAACCTTTTTCTACACCTGGAATATATTCCTTAGGAACAGCACCACCTACTATCTTAGAAAAAAACTGGAATCCTTCACCAGGGTTTAAAGGCTCAAACAATATCTTAACACGAGCAAATTGCCCAGCACCACCACTCTGCTTCTTATGAGTATAATCAACTTCATAAGACTTAGTAATAGTCTCACGATAAGCAACTTGAGGAGCACCAACATTAGCTTCTACTTTAAACTCACGCTTCATACGATCTACAATGATCTCAAGATGAAGCTCACCCATTCCTTTTATAACAGTTTGACCCGACTCTTGATCAGTAGAAACTCTAAAAGACGGATCTTCTGCCGCAAGACGAGATAAAGCCAAAGACATTTTTTCTTGATCAGCAGTAGATTTAGGCTCAACTGCAAGCTCAATAACTGGCTCAGGAAATTCCATACGCTCCAGAATTATCTGACTATCAGGAGAGCATAAAGTATCACCTGTGGTTGTATTTTTTAACCCAGCAAAAGCAATAATTTCACCAGCACTAGCATCTTTAACATCTTCACGATCATTAGCATGCATCATGAGCATACGCCCTACACGCTCTTTTTGATCTTTTACGCTATTGATAATAGTACTTCCAGATTGCAATTTACCAGAATAAACACGCACAAAAGTCAAAGAACCAACAAAAGGGTCATTCATAACTTTAAAAGCAAGACCAGCAAAAGGCTCCTCTACGGATACCTTACGCTCTATTTCATTACCAGTTTTAACATCAATACATGTTACAGCAGGAACATCTATAGGCGACGGCAAATAATCCACAACAGCGTCAAGCAAAGGTTGTACGCCTTTGTTTTTGAAAGCACTACCACACAACACAGGAACAAACACAGAGCTAATAGTTCCCTTTCTAATACAAGCCTTCAATTCTGACTCCGAAATTTCCCCGCCTGATAAATATTTTTCTAACATATCATCATCAGCTTCTACCGCTGTTTCTAACAAACGAGCACGATACTCCTCTGCTTGAGCAACCATATCAGTTGGTATATCCTCAAAAAAGAATTCAGCACCTAAACTTTCATCTTTCCAAACTATAGCTTTCATCTTTATAAGATCCACAACGCCACGAAATAACTCTTCTCTACCTATAGGAAGCTGAGTAACCAAAGGAACAGCACCAAGACGATCTACTATCATATCAACACAACGGAAGAAATTAGCACCCATTCTGTCCATTTTGTTGACAAAACACATACGAGGAACTTTATATTTATCCGCCTGACGCCACACCGTTTCAGACTGAGGCTCAACGCCCGCTACACCGTCAAACACAGCAACAGCACCATCAAGCACACGTAAAGATCTTTCAACCTCAATCGTGAAATCAACGTGACCAGGAGTATCTATTATATTGATTCTTTTGCCATTCCACATACAAGTTGTAGCAGCAGAGGTGATCGTGATACCACGCTCTTGCTCTTGCTCCATCCAGTCCATCGTAGCACCACCTTCGTGCACTTCTCCGATCTTATGAGACTTACCAGTATAATATAGAATACGCTCTGTAGTTGTTGTTTTTCCAGCATCAATATGAGCACAAATACCAATATTACGAATATCAGATAAAGAAAACTTCTGTGTTGACATAATTAATTACCTATTACCTGTAGCAAAGTGAGCAAAAGCTTTGTTAGCTTCCGCCATTTTATGAGTATCCTCTCTCTTCTTAACAGAAGACCCACGAGAATTGGCAGCCTCAAAAATTTCCTCAGCCAGCCTATCAATCATCGTTTTCTCAGAACGCTTCATAGAAGCCGCAATTATCCAGCGTATAGCAAGAGCAATACTACGAACCTCACTCACAGGAGAAGGAACTTGATAGTTCGCACCACCAACACGCACAGATTTAACCTCTAAATAAGGCCTCACATTAGACATAGCACTACTAAAAGCCTCAACAGGATCTAATTTGTGCTTTTTTTCTATCTTGCTAAATGCATTATATAATATTTTTTCAGCCAAGGCTTTTTTACCTTCTTTCATCAAGCTATTTATAAACCTTGCGATCATAACATTTTTATACTTTACATCAGGAACAATTTCCCTTTTTTCTGCTGAGTGACGACGCGACATATTTTTCTCTTACTTATTTAGGACGTTTTACACCGTATCTAGAACGGCCTTGTTTACGATTTTTTACACCTTGAGTATCGTAAGCACCACGAACAATGTGATACCTAACACCAGGAAGATCAGGAACCCTACCACCACGCACTAACACAGTAGAGTGCTCTTGTAAATTATGCCCCTCACCAGGGATATATGCATTTACATAGTAACCATTGCTAAGACGAACCCTAGCCATTTTACGAAGAGCCGAGTTAGGCTTTTTAGGAGTTACAGTTTTTACTATAACACACACGCCTTTGGCAAAGGGATTACTCTTTAACGCTGGCGATTTTGTTTTACGCGTTTTTGGATTTCTACCAAAACGCACTAATTGATTATTTGTTGGCATTAATATACTCCCATAAGCAAACACCTGAAATCATAATTTTTAGTAGACGCTACGCCTAACACCACTGGTATAACACAGGACTTAGACAAAAACCACACTAAAAACACAATAGAATTTTCAGCACTATAGCCACTTTTTTTATAGATGGCAAGGAATTTTATATCTTCTAAACCAAAATTATGTGATGCGCTATTTTATAAACAAAACTTTCCACAGTATACAAAAACATTTAATTAGTCTGATAACAATAATTATGGAACGAAAAGAAACCCCAAACCCATTTTTTGACAAAATGAGATTAATGTGTAAGATATGGAAGTAACATATTACATGATTATAAGTAAAAACATTACTATGTTAGATTAAAATTCTAATTGACACTTTTGTGTCATATATTTTTGCACTAGAATAAGTTTTACTAGACTTATATCACTATGCTAAGATAAATCAATCGGATTATCTGAATCGTAAAAAAACCAAGAAAATATTGTACAAGAAAATGGTATATAACCCTTTTTACGCAAAAAACTATATGTTTTATTCATCAATGGATTATCAAAATCAATATCTTTAGACCATATCTCTATCGCAATTACTCTAGGACGGAAAACATCCCAATCATTAGACTCAAGAACAGTCAAGTCAAGACCCTCAACATCAATATTTAAAAAATCAACATATTCATTAGGTAAATATTTATTATAAATGTTTACCAAAGTATCAGTATCTACTTTAGAAACATTAGCAACCAGACCTTGCTTTTCGTATTTTTTACGCACATCTATAGAAAAGCTATTTCCACTACCACCACCTGCTTCATCTATGTCAAGAAATTTAAAATATTCTAATTGCCCTTGAGAGCCTGAAACACCTATATTTACATTAATATCTCTGGGCCTTGCTTTATTAAATAAAGCTATTGTATCTGAATTCGCATCTATATTGACACCTTTCCACCCTCTATCATAAAGCTTTTTTGTATTAGAAAATAAAGAAGGATGATAACATCCAATATCTAAATATATTCCCTTAGATTGATTTTTGAATATATAATGCAAGACTACGTCTTCACCATAATGAGAAAAATATAAGTTTTGACTATTTTTAGAAAAAATTTTAAACATTTTTATACCTAGCTATTCATTGTTATCTTACTTAATATATCATATCTACATTAATCTATAAAATCAATCTACAAATTTTGCTCTGCATAATACCTTATAGCTTTTCCTATGAACTCTATCATATCGGGATGATAAACATCAAAAATTTTCTTAAAATCTGGATGCAATGAATATAACTCAGCAATCCCTATATATACTTCTTTTGATACATTATAAAATTTCTGATACATGATAAAGTGTCTATGAACAATGGACTGAACCTCTAAAGATTCAGGACTTAAACCTCCATCCATTGCTTTTGCAAGTGATTTGTGAATTTCATCTCCTATATTTTTTACATTATCATACTCATTTTGATCCCATTGTGCAGCACTATTCTTGTTTTGAAAAAGCAAATTTTCTGAAGGAAATCCACAATATTGCACTGTATATTGCGCATATCTTTTTTGACTCTTACTATCAAAACCATAATATAATTCTTGATCTTGCATATATTTTTTACCTCTCAAATGATCTATTGTTTTATCAATCGTATCTATTAGAGTATAGTTATGAGCTATTTTCTCTTCTATCACAACTTTTTGAGCTCTTAGTGATTTTATATTATCAAAATCACTTTGAGATAAAAGCTTCGTAATATCATTTAATGAAAAACCCAATTCCTTAAAAAAAAGAATTTGTTGCAACTTCAGCAACTGCTCTTCATTATAATAACGATAGTTATTGGCACCTTTCGTAAAAGGTTTAAGAATGCCAATTTTATCATACCAATGAAGTAACCTAACACTTACTGATGATATTTTTGAAAGTTCTTTTACAGTATAAGCCATAACTATTCCTCTAAGAGATATGATGAGACGATAAAGTATAACGTAACGTCATGGTCAAGAGATATTTTGATGAGAATATTAAATTAATTTTATAATAAAACTAATTTATGCATTTTTAAATTTTATATCATTTAATACGAAAGGATTATGAATCCGAATTTTTGGAAAAATTGATTGTAGAATTAAGAATATATTGGAATAACCAAAATAGATGTGTTTATGAAATAAATAATCAGATAAAGATAGTGACAGCATTTTTTGGACTGCATAATAGATAAATCTATTACGTCGTTTAGTCTTTAAGGAGGTAATCCAGCCGCAGGTTCCCCTACGGCTACCTTGTTACGACTTCACCCCAGTCGCTAATTCTACCGTGGTTGGCTGCCTCTTGCGTTAGCTCACCAGCTTCGGGTAAAACCAACTCCCATGGCGTGACGGGCAGTGTGTACAAGGCCCGAGAACGTATTCACCGCGACATTCTGATCCGCGATTACTAGCGATTCCAACTTCATGCACTCGAGTTGCAGAGTGCAATCCGAACTGAGATATCTTTTAAGGATTTGCTCCACGTCACCGTATTGCTTCCCTCTGTAGATACCATTGTAGCACGCGTGTAGCCCAACCCGTAAGGGCCATGATGACTTGACATCGTCCCCACCTTCCTCCGGCTTATCACCGGCAGTTTCCTTATAGTTCCCGACATTACTCGCTGGCAAATAAGGATGAGGGTTGCGCTCGTTGCGGGACTTAACCCAACATCTCACGACACGAGCTGACGACAGCCATGCAACACCTGTGTGTGGTCCAGCCGAACTGAAGGAAAGCATCTCTGCGATCCGCGACCACCATGTCAAGGGTTGGTAAGGTTTTTCGCGTAACATCGAATTAAACCGCATGCTCCACCGCTTGTGCGAGCCCCCGTCAATTCCTTTGAGTTTTAATCTTGCGACCGTACTCCCCAGGCGGAGT
>CAZKKY010000042.1:0-6159 GCA_964553715.1 uncultured Rickettsiaceae bacterium | reverse complement strand
TAGCTGAGGGTATGGAGAAGGCTCTTGAGAAAACAGCAATTAATATGTTAAAGCAAAAATTAGATGATGCATTAATAAAATCAGTTACAGGACTATCTCAAGATAATTTGAACAAACTCAAGAGCAAATTATAACTGTTAGCCTCACTTTTTACTTTTACAGATAAAAAATTACACACAAGTTTTGATTTCTATATGATTTCTAAAGTTCTTAGATTGACACTTCTTATTTAGCACTTACGATTTAAGCAAAATATTTTAAATTTGTTACAAAATTTTTCTATTTACAGGAAATTGTGGCCGCGCACAAGAAAGATTGATTTTTGTATTAATGTTTGTTATACTAATCATTAACAATATTTGTGACTGTTATAAACTACTTAAGAGAAGATCATGACACATTTACCAATTCCGATCATAAGAGTTTTACAAAAATTAGGACAGGATATCAATGATGCAAGGCGCCGTCGTCGTATCACTATAGAGCTTATGGCTGAGCGTGCTGGGCTATCAAGGTCTACTATTAGTAAAATTGAAAAAGGAGATCATACTACATCAATAGGTGGATATGCTAGTGTACTCTTTGTTTTGGGAATGGAAAAACGCCTAGGAGATTTAGTAGATGGTATGCATGACCTAGTTGGACGACAGCTTGAGGATGAAAATTTACCACAAAGGATTCGTATTCCTAATAAAATAAATAAGAAAAATAATGAATAATAAAGAAGTTATTGTCTCTATTTCTTTAGGGTCTGAAAATATTCGTGTTGGAAAGCTATGGTTTCATGTAAAGGGTAATAAAGAAAGAGCTTCTTTCGAATATGATAAAAAATGGCTAGATCATCCTGAAAGATTTGCACTTGATCCATCTTTAAAGCTGACAGAAGGTACATTTCATACAGGTCAGACCACAAGTTTATTTGGTGGATTTGGTGACTCTGCTCCAGATCGATGGGGACGCATGCTGATGAGGCGTCTTGAGGCTGCAAAAGCAAAAGAGCAAAATCGCTTACCTGCGACTCTTTTTGAGATTGATTATTTGCTTGGAGTCAGTGATGAGGTGCGCCAAGGAGCGCTACGTTTTTCAGTTGCTCCAGATGAAAATATATTTTTATCTCCGAAAGAAAAAATCAGTATTCCTCCACTTGTTGATCTACCTAAACTTCTATCAGCGACAGAAAGATTCATATCTGACCATGAAAGTATGGAAGATTTAAGGCTATTACTTGCGCCAGGTTCATCGCTTGGTGGGGCACGTCCAAAAGCTTCTATTCGGGATTTCGATGGTAGCCTTGCTATTGCTAAATTTCCTAGAAAAGATGATGAGTTTAATATTGTGGTTTGGGAGGCAGTAACATTAACTTTAGCAAAAAATGCAGGAATAAGAATAGCGCAGCATCGTTTGGAAAAGATTCTTGGCAAACCTGTTCTGATTATTACAAGATTTGATCGTAATTATGGTAATCGCATTCCTTTTTTATCAGCAATGAGTATGCTTGGCGCGCGTGATAACGAGCAACATAGCTACCTTGAGATTGCCTATGCTTTAGCTCAAAATGGATCTTCCCCAGCAGAAGAAATGAAAGAGTTATGGAGACGTATCGTATTTAATGTTATGGTTTCCAATACAGATGATCATTTGCGTAATCACGGATTTGTTTACCAGCGCTATAAGGGTTGGAGATTGTCTCCTGCTTATGATATAAATCCAACGCCACTTGAGATAGGGCCGCATATCCTTACAACATCGATTGATTTTAATGACAATACGCCATCTTTAGATACTGCTATGCGAGTTGCTAAAGAATTTCGCTTACAAAAAGAGGAAGCACTTACTATAATAAAAGAAGTAGAGTCGAGTGTGCAACAATGGAGGCAAGTGGCGTCACAATTTGGTCTCTCAAAGCAAGAATGTGATAGGATGTCTAGTGCTTTCTTGTACAAGTGAAACAAGTGATTCGATTTCTAAAACCTCTTTTTCGTATTTAAGAAAATTCGTATGATTCGTTGTTTTCTGTTAAAGACATGTCATCTATATTACCTAGTAATTTTACTTCATTATGCAATATACCTCTACTTTCATCAATTATAGATTCTGTAGAGCTAGAGCTCCCTGTTAAGAAGTTCTCTAAATTTACATTTAATAGCATTTCAGTAATTTCAGGATTGTCTGATGCCCAGTGCAAAGGAGTTTGTCCAAATTTATCCTGAATATTAGATAATTCTGGAGCTTTATTTAGATGTAATTCTACGACTTGACTATTTTTATGATGGACTGCAAGATGTAAAGCTGTGTAATTATAATTTCCTTCGGCTTGCTTTAAAATAGAATTATTACTCATGGTATTTAATAGTACTTGAGTAATTTCAGGATTGTCTGATGCCCAGTGCAAAGGAGTTTGTCCAAATTTATCTTGAATATTAGATAATTCTGGAGCTTTATTTAGATGTAATTCTACGACTTTATTATTTTTATGATGGACTGCAAGATGTAAAGCTGTGTAATTATGATTTCCTTCGGCTTGCTTTAAAATAGCATCATTACTCATGATATTTAATAGTATTTGAGTAATTGCAGGATTGTCTGATGCCCAATGCAAAGGAGTTTGTCCATGTTGATCCGAAATATCGAGCGAACTATAGTTAGATAAAAATATGTTTAGTACTTCAATATTAGAGTCTTTAGTTGCAATAAAAATTATATATTCTTTAAAAAAATTTTCTATTTGATTAATTACTATCAATCCTAATTTATCATTGGGTACGGTATTAGCAAATTTTTGGTGAAATTTAAGATAATTATATAATACGACACTTTTGTACTCAATGTTAGCACTTTTATCGTTATTACTTGTCACTAACATAGCTGCATCTGTTATGTGTATCAAGCAATCCTTATTATCTTTTTCAAAGCAGTGAATTGCTTGAATATTTAATGCCATATATCTGTAGTTTTTAGCTATCAGATTATCAGAGGTTAACAATAGTGTATTATTGATTTCTTGCTCTCCTACTATTACTGGACTGATATTGGTAGAAATGTCAGAGTCCTTAGTTTCTTCTTCTAGCAAGAATTTTTCTTGTTCATTTCTAGAATTAGTCGTACAAGCATCTGTATTTTCAGTATTAGAAATTGTATCAATTTTATGTATATTATAAATATCAAAAATAGATTGCATTTTTTCTGAAATTTCACACTGACCTTGTACTTCTATTAATATATCCTGCAATACAGTATAGGCATTTTGGTATTCATTAGAAGTATTAGATGATTGTAATTTAGTAGCATTATAATGGTTCAATAATAATTCCATAAGATCTATTGATTTATTCTGTCCAGCAATAATAAATGCTTTTCCGTTATTGTAAGTAAGATCAATCTCATTATAATGTTTACTCAGTAGCCTTTTTACATCTCCTAAACTCGTTTTACTGCAATAATTTAAGAACAAATACATCAGGTCTTCGTGTTTCATAAGGACCTCACATTATTAGGCAACAATCTGATGAAGAATTTCCTATAATTGGTGTATATTCATCGATGGTTTCTCGGTATGAGTTATTTAATAAGGATAATCTATTTAATTGTTCTTCATATGTTAGAGGGGAAGAGGCGTTTAATATTTCAGAAAAGCTATTTTTTTGGTCTATGAGATATCGATCTTTTTCATCAGGATTGTTAATTTCACTCGCAATAAATTCAGATTGATTATATAGTAATCTTGCTAGCTTATTATAAGATGTTGCTGTTTCAGAGTTTGATGCTTGTTTAATTCTGGCAGATAAGTTGGAAGATATATTAACGGATTTGTCAAACCCTTCTTGATTTGAAATATACCTTGTTATGATACAATTATTAATAGATTCTTTCAATGCTGTTGGAGTAGAGGTATCAAATATATATTCTGATTGATTTAATCCTAAAGCTATTTTGATCGAAACGTCAGTACAATCTCTAAAGTCACTAGATTTTGGTCCTACTTCATTAGATAATGGTTTGTATATTTTGTAATCTATCGGTCCTAGAGTAATTATTTTACATCTAGCCTGTATATCATCATTAAGTTCAGAAAAGAATGAGAATAAGTGATTGCTAGATTTAAAATTGCTTGGATCAATCACTAAGATTTCTGTTTCTAAGTTGAATGTTAGAGGATTTGTTAGTTGCTGATTCTTATGTAAAACTATTGAATGGACTTCTGGTGTAATATTGTCTTTTGATTCTATTTTCCCATCGTTATTTTTACCAAAAGTATCACGGTGAAAAATATCTACTATAACTGTTTTAGCGTTATGATACAATAATTCATTAATGGCGCTTTCTAACAGCTTTTTTTCTATGCTAGAAGCTTTAATACTAGATTGTTTAGAGCTAGAAGATGCTGATTTAGCTCCTTTTATTAATCCTCCACACTCAGAAATTGCAAGATTTATATCATCTGGTAAAGGTGATACTATGTTAATACCGAAGTGATTCACAATATTTGTATCAAAACTGTACTGACTTTTATACCAAGCATCTTGCCACGATTCTAACTCAATAAAGTCGAAAGTATCAAATGTAATAGATCGTTGTCTTATTTGCTTTTTAACATTATCAACAACATTCTGTTCTTCAGTAGATACAGCTCTACCATCAGGTCTGACGTCTTGGATGTTATTAACATTCCTTTCAAGTCTTAACATTTCCTAAATCCTTCTCTTATATATTGTAATTTAGTGTACAATAAGTTAAAAATTATAGCAATAATTTTAATGAATATTATATTTCTAACGTAAAATCTACTGTGCTTTTAAAAATAGTTTTTTTGAGACATATTGTGCTTAAATATTACTAATGCTTTAATTTTTAGATGATCACTATGATTCGTTGTTTTCTGTTAAAGACATGTCATCTATATTACCTAGTAATTTTACTTCATTATGCAATATACCTCTACTTTCATCAATTATAGATTCTGTAGAGCTAGAGCTCCCTGTTAAGAAGTTCTCTAAATTTACATTTAATAGCATTTCAGTAATTTCAGAATTATCTGATCTCAAGTCTAAAGGAGTGCGTCCAAATTTATCTTGAATATTAGATAATTCTGGAACTCTATTTAGGTGGAATTCTACGACTTGATTATTTTTATTATGGACTGCAAGATGTAAAGCTGTGTAATTGTTATTTCCTTCGGCTTGCTTTAAAATAGCATCATTACTCATGGTATTTAATAGCATTTCAGTAATTTCAGGATTGTCTGATGCCCAGTGTAAAAGAGTTTGTCCAAATTTATCAGACATATTAGCAGCATCAGGTACTTTCTCTAAAAGCAACTTAGTTATATCATAATTGCTATCGCATATTGCATTTTGTAATATCTCATATCCATAGATTTTTAAGTCAATAAATTTCCATGGATTATTTAAATTAATTTCAGAAGCAATTTTATTATCATTATAAAAACATAAATATTTGTATAATATACCACTCTTTAGCTCTTTATTAACATTTGAATATTTTCTATTTGCATAAATAGCAGAAGCAGAGCGTGTGATTTTATCTATGCACTCTTGGTATAAAGCGTTTTTGTAGTCTTTTTCAGCCTCTTGTGATATACGTATATATTCATAGTTTGGCTTTATTAGATTAGTAGTTGTTAGATTACCATACATCAATCCAACATCTTCAGCTTCAGAAACACTATTGCTTTTATTAGTATTGTAATTTTCAATATCACTATCCTGTTCAAAAGAATTGCTAGTTAGATTAGTTGCGCTTCTAGAATCTAGTTCAGATTCTGATGTTTCTTCCCCAAGAGTGTTAATATACTCTGATAATACTTCCATCATTTCTTGGCTTAGTTTCTCTTCCGATGCTGCGTTTTCAAGGTATATTTTAAATCTAGATTGTAAGTTATTGTACTCATTAGAGCTTTCTCTAAATTTTGGAAGTTGTACGTTTTTAAAGTAATCAAGAAGTAGTTTTGTTATTTTTGGATTAGAGCCAGGATTTTGAATAGCTAGACGCAAGAATTCACCATTAAAATACATAATGTCTATATCACTATGCTTCGCTAGCATATTAGACACAAAGGTGACTCTGCCTGAGGCAATCATATCTGACAATGTATTATAATCTTTTTTTAACATAACATACCTTTTATTCTAATTGATCAAT
>CAZKKY010000041.1:0-6256 GCA_964553715.1 uncultured Rickettsiaceae bacterium | reverse complement strand
TCAGGCTCAAAGGTCCTTATACAAACTATCTAGAGTTTAAGCAATATAAAAATATTCCTATTAAAAGTATTAGGTAAAGGAGGAATATATCTCATTCTCTCATTGCAAGCCAAACAGTAGCACCTCCACATTCTGGATCGGAAAGTTTATGATCAATTAATCTAAAATTGTGTTCATTCAATAAGTTTTTGTATTCACCTGGAGAAAGTGATGAATGATATAAATTTTCACCTCCGTTATTACTCCATACCTCTCCAGCTTCTGTGCCAGATGTAAATAACAAAACACCATTAATGTTAAGATAAGATTTAAAAACCTCAAACATCGCTCTTTGATCTTTAGGCTGTAGGTGAAAGAAGCTGTGCCAAGCAATAATAAAATGAAACTTCTTAGTAAGATTAAGAGTCCTCATATCACTGACAATAAACTCTACTTCTGGATACCTAGATTTTGCAAGCAATATAAGCTTTTTACTACTATCCAATCCAGTTACCACACAACCCTTTTTAAGAAAATATGAAGTAATTGGCTCTCCCATACCACAACCTAGATCTAAAATATGTGTATTTTTAGGAAGTAATTTTATTGCTTTATCAAGCCATGATTTTTCAAATAAATCCCTACTACGATGAGTATCAAACCAATCAGATATTTTATCATAATTTTGATAAATATTCTCTTTATTGCTTGTCATACTTGCCGTGCTAAATCATCACTGTAACTTCTTCTTTAGCAAATCATTAATCATTGAAGGATTGCCCTTGCCAGACATTTTCTTCATCACTTGCCCTACAAAAAAGCCAAATAATTTATCTTTCCCTGCTTTGTACTGCTCAGCAGAATCAGGATTTTCTGATATTACTTCATCAATTACTTTCTCAATCTCAGAGCTATCAGATACCTGCACAAGCCCGCGTGTCTTTACTATATCTCTAGGAGAGTGGCCCGTTTCAAACATCTCTTCAAAAACTGTTTTAGCAATTTTTCCAGAAATTACGCCTTCATCTATCAAAGAAGCAAGCTCTCCTATATCAAAAGCAGAAATTTTACTATGTTCCATGTCTATACCACTCTTATTAAGAGCACCAAATAGGTCGCCTATTATCCAGTTTGCTATAGATTTTGCAAGCTTACTGCTTTTAGAAGACACAGCCACTTCAAAATAATCAGAAACATTTTTATCCGAAGATAAAATAGATGCATCATACTCATTAATTTCAAAATCCTTTACATATCTTAGCATTTTTGCATCAGGAAGTTCTGGCATACTAGATGATATTCTCTTAATTGTATCATCGTCTAACACTACTGGCTGAAGATCTGGATCCGGGAAATAACGATAATCTTCTGCATCTTCCTTAGTGCGCATAGTACGCGTAGTACCATTTTCTGCATCAAAAAGCCTAGTTTCTTGCTTAACTACACCACCACTTTCTAGTATTTCTACCTGACGCATAGCCTCATACTCAATAGCACGCATTATATTACGCACAGAATTTACATTCTTAATCTCACAACGGGTTCCAAGAGGATCTCCGATTTTTCTAACAGAAACATTAGCATCACAGCGCATAGAGCCTTTTTCCATATCTCCGTCACATGTATCTAAAGCACGTAGTAAAACTCTAAGTTTTTTTACATATTCTGCAGCTTCAAAAGGAGAGGAAAGATCTGGCTCTGATACTATTTCCATAAGAGCAATACCAGATCTATTAAGATCTACATAAGTACTAGTAGGAGATTTATCATGCATGCTTTTACCCGCATCTTGCTCTAGATGTATTCTGTTTACCCTTATTCTTTTAGTATTACCATCCTCATCTTTAATGAAAATTTCTCCATCTTCAACAATAGGATAATAAAATTGTGAAATTTGATACCCTTGAGGCAAATCTGCATAAAAATAATTTTTACGATCAAATGCTGAATATTTATTTATCCTTCCATTAATGCCAAGACCTGTTCTAATAGCCTGGTCTACACAATAACGATTAAGCACAGGCAGCATGCCTGGCATAGCAGCATCAACAAGTGATACTTGAGTATTAGGACTCGATCCAAATTCAGTAGAGCTTCCTGAAAATAGTTTAGATTTAGATAAAACCTGAGCATGCACCTCAAGACCTATCACATATTCCCATTTACCATGATTTCCATTTATATAAGCCATCAAAACCCCCTAGGAACAAAATTATACCCCGTAGATGCTTTTTCAATAGCACTAGCAACTCTAAAAACATTATATTCATCAAATCTATTGCCTATTACCTGCATGGACAAAGGCAAATTTTTGCTAGAAAGAGATGCCGGAACAGAAATAGCAGGCAGACCTGCAAGACTAGATGGAATAGTAAATATATCATTTAAATACATAGTTACTGGATTAGTTTGTGGAACATCAAGAGCAAATGCATCTGTAGGAGCAGAAGGTAATAATATAGCTGATACATTCTGAAAAGCTGAATCAAAATCATTAGAAATAAGACGCCTTATTTTTTGGGCCTTTGTATAATAAGCATCAAAAAAACCTGAAGAAAGTACATAGGTGCCTATCATAATTCTCCTTTTTACTTCATCACCAAAACCAGATGACCTAGTAAGAGAATACATCTCGTCTAGAGTCATACCTTCTCTCTCTTCTCTAAGTCCATAACGAACACCGTCATAACGTGATAAATTCGAAGAAGCCTCAGCAGGCGCAATTACGTAATATACAGGCAAAGCATATTTAGAATTAGGCAGATCAATATTAACAATTTCTGCTCCTTCATTCTTTAACACCTCAATAGAATTGTTCCACATTAATATTATATCTTTTGAAATACCTTCTTGATTCATAAGATCAAAAGGAACACCTATCTTCATACCCTTTACAGATTCATGCACAGATTTTGATAAATCTTTGTTATTTGGCATATTGGTAGAAGTAGAATCCTTAGGATCAATTCCTATCATATTTTGTAGCATTAAAGCAGCATCCTCAACTGACCTTGTTAGAATACCTGCTTGATCTAACGAACTTGCAAAAGAGATCATACCATAACGAGAACAAAGTCCATATGTAGCTTTTAAACCAACAATACCTGTGAAAGCGGCAGGTTGACGGACAGACCCTCCAGTATCACTACCAAGAGCAGCCATAGCCATAAATGCAGCGACTGCAGCCGAAGAACCACCTGAAGAACCGCCAGGGGTTAAATCTTTCCCATCATCACTCCTCCAAGGATTTATCACATTACCAAAGAAACTTGTCATGTTAGAAGAGCCCATAGCAAATTCATCCATATTGGTTTTGCCAAGCATGATAGTACCATTTCCAGCAAGTTTACTACTTACTGTAGACTCGTAAGATGGTATAAAATTCGATAATATTTTAGAACCCGCTGTAGTAAGCACATTTTTAGTACAGAATAAATCTTTTACCCCTATAGGTATGCCCTCTAAAGGCCTTGGATTACCCCAAGCAATCCTATTGTCAGATGCTTTTGCAAGAGATATAGCAATATCTGGTGTCTCTGTGATATAAGCATTAAGCGATTTGCATTTTTTCATTTGGTCTAAATAAGCATTTACTAGCTCTAGAGAAGAAAAATCTTTACTAGCAAGCCCCTTTAACGCAGATGCAATTGTTAATTTGATTAATTCATGACTCATTCTATTACCTTGGGAACTATAAAACAGTTAATTTCTTTTGCAAAAACCGAGTTTTTACCAGGGGAATTACTAAATAATTCTTCAGATATATTACATTCTGTTACAATATCCTCTCTAACGTAAGAACCAGTACTAAGAGGTGTAGTCATCGGGATAACTCCTGAGATATTTACTTGCTGCATTTCAGAGATCATCATCATGATATTATCAAGCTGCATAGTATATTTTTCTACTTCATGATCATTTAAACTAAGCCTTGCAAGCTTAGCCACTTTTATCACCTCATCTTTAGAAATCATATTTAGTACCCTATTTATATGCGATTTATGTTAAGAATCTTTTGATATTTGATGCGAAAAGTATTGTTTGTGTCAGTTTGTCGCAAATCCGCTATTACCCAATAAATAGAATAACCGATTAGTAGACTTTTTGAAACTAGGTTTTTCTAAAAAACTTTATTCATATAATAAACTATCAGAAATGTTTTTGCCCCCATTATTAGGGGGCAAAAGAGTACTATTTCTTAACCTGACCAAGTGCTGCACCAAGAATATCACCAAGGCTAGCGCCACTATCTGTAGATCCATATTCTTTAATAGCTTTTTCTCTTTCGACTAGTTCCAAAGCTTTAATAGAAAGATTTAATATGTTAGACTTGCTTACAGATAATACTTTGGCATCAAATCTATCACCTATTGCAAATTTATCAATTTTTTGTTCAAACTTATCACTAGATAGATCAGACCTTTTAACGAATCCAGCCGATTCCCCTATCATAACATCTAGACCATCTTCTTTAAGGCCGGAAACCACACAAGTGACCACATCACCTTTTTTATAAGCAGACTTAGATGATTCTGAAGAACCCTCTGTAAGATCTTTAATAGAAAGACTCACCCTTTCTTTTTCAATATCTATAGCTATAACTTTACACTCAACCTCATCGCCTTTTTTATAGCTTTTTAGTAGAGCTGCACTGTTATCCCATGATATATCAGATTCATGAATCATACCATCAATATCAGGACCAATAGCCACAAACATACCGAAGTCCACAACATTTCTAACAGACGCTTTTATAATACTTCCTACAGGATGCTTCTCTGCGAAGTCGCTCCAAGGGTTGCCTTGACACTGCTTTATACTTAAAGAGATACGATGTTTTTCAGTATCTATATCCAAAATCACAAAATCAACTTCCTGACCAATATTCAAGAGCTTCTTAGGGTGTTGATTAGATTTTGTCCAACTTATTTCAGAAGAGTGCACTAGACCTTCAATTCCATCCTTCAGCTCTACAAACACACCATAATCAGCTATATTAGTGACCTTACCAGACATTTTTTTACCAACACTAAATTCTTTGTTGATGTTTTTCCATGGATTATCATCTAATTGCTTCATCCCAAGAGAAATACGCTTTGTTTCTTCGTTGAATTTAATAATCATCACTTTAATTTTTTGACCTATGGTCAATATTTCTGAAGGATGATTTATTCTACTCCATGAAATATCAGTAACATGAAGCAAGCCATCAATATTACCAAGATCTACGAATGCTCCATAATCCGTGATATTCTTAACAACACCTTCTAAAACTTGGCCTTCTTCAATAGTAGAAAGCATTTCATTACGCGCCTCTAAACGAGACTCTTCCATAATAGCACGTCTAGATACTACTATATTCCCTAATTTTTTATCCATTTTAAGAATTTGGAAAGGCTGTACAATACCCATAAGAGGAGTAATATCTTTAATAGGACGAACATCAACCTGACTACCAGGAAGGAAAGCAATCACACCAGATAAATCCACTGTAAATCCACCTTTTACACGACCAAAAATAACACCATCAACTAACTTACCCTCTTCTAGCGCAGCTTCTAAATGGACCCAAGACTCCTCTCTTAAAGCCTTTTCACGGCTTATTACAGTCCTACCATTGCGTCCTTCAATTTTTTCTATATAGACATCAACCATGTCTCCAAGCTCTGGCATAACAGACCCAGGAAAAGAAAATTCTGAGACCGGAATTCTTCCTTCATTTTTTAGACCAACATCGATAACGATTACGTCATTATTCATGCCCACTACTTTACCCTTCACTACCGTACCTTCTTTTACACGGTATTGTATTGAATTGGTTAATAAATCACCAAAGTTTTCAGTAGGAGCAGCAATGTCTGCACCGAATTGAGGAACAAATTTTTTCTTAGTTTTTAGCATAAAATCACCAAGCTAGCTTCGTGCCTATAAGCAAGCATTAATATATAGTTAGATAGATTTATATAACTCTAAAGGCACATTAGAATTGTAAAAACGCCTGATCATATACAAAAAACATACAAAAGTAAAGATCTTGGTACACTATATATTTTAATTTTTTAGTGATTTGTTTAATTGAGTTTTTCTATTTCTTGCAATGTTAAACCAGTAATTCTAGATATTTTATCTATATGGTCTCCATCATCTAACATAGCTTTAGCAATAGCAATTTTACCTCTGGCCTCACCAATAGCTATTCCTTCAGCCTTACCTATCGCGATGCCAGCTTCTATGCCTTCATCTTTATATTTCTTTAAAGTATTTGCTTCTATACGAA
>CAZKKY010000040.1:0-6791 GCA_964553715.1 uncultured Rickettsiaceae bacterium | reverse complement strand
ATCTTTCTTTGTAATGTTTTATTGATTAGATCTCGTTTTTTAATATATTCTACAATCTTTTCTTTTAATTGCTTCATTTGTTCTGTAGACATAGTTTTTGAATATAAATATTTTCTATAAACTTTAGCAAGTCCATCTAAGGCATCAGCTTTCGTGTAATCTGTTTCTCTACTACCCGTTTTGGCATGATCAAACAATTGTTCTGCTAAATGTAGATTATTATCTGAGTTAATATGTAATCTATTTTGAAGAAATAGTCTAAGTTTTTGGTCAGCATATTGTTTATTATCTAGCACTAATAGTATGTCGCCTAAATCATTATATAAAACAGCTTTTTTCCTTGCAGCAGAGTCTGCTATTATTTCTAATAACCCAGGAAATCTGGTGCTTTTACTTAAAATATTTATAATATCATCAACATAAGTTTCTGTTTTATTTTCATTATCAATCTCAATAAGAAATTTATAAATATTTATTGTATTACTATCGCAACATAACAGATTATGTAGATTGCTGCTGGGTATTATAGTTTGTTGATTAGTATTTTTTGAAGGATCATAATCTAAAATATAACTATTATTATCTAGCTTCAGATTTTGATATATTGTTATTATTTTAGCTAATCTTAAATTAGCGGTTTCGATATCTGTTTGATTTCTATTAGGATTTTTTAGCAATATTTCTACTTGTCTTTTTTCTATAGGAATGATTCCGTGTAGACTACTCATATATCCTTCAAATAGATTTAATTTCTTGCCTAAATATCTTGTCAGTTCAAAATATTTCCTTCCAATTTCTAGTTCACTAGAATCGTTATTATACATATACGACCTTCCAATAGCATATAATATTCTGCTATATAACTCTGGTAAATGCTCGGCTATGCTCAGTTCAATCAAAAGCTCTTTTCCGGTTATATTATTAAAATCAATTATCATCTTGCTTCTACTGTTAATATAATTTTCAGCCAAATTTTTTGAATATCGCAAGATGTTAAGGGCTTTCACCCCATCATGCTCATTGTACAAATAGTACAAAGATAGGGCTTGCGTAATGTGTAAGTACTTCATTAAAAAATCTGAAGATATTTCTGGTCTGTTAAAATATTTTTGCACTTCTTTCGTATTGTCTGAAGCAATGATTTTTTCTATTATTTTTATCAAGCTTTGGTTCTTTGCATATTGTTCTTTCGATATGTTATTTGCTGTAAATTGGCTTGCTGTAGATGAGGACAAAAATTCTTCTAAATCCTCTATTACATTAGAATCTCTAGCTGATAGAAATCTAAAATTAAAAGGATTAGTAACTAACAAGAATAAAAATATAAATAAAATAAAAGAAGCTATAAATCTATATATTAACTTTTTTTTACTCCAAAAATTCCTTAAATCAAAATATCGATTTTTAATATAAATAGGTGTTTTAATATCAAAAGTTTCATTTATTTCTCTACAATTTTCTTCAAATTCTTTATAGATTTTATTTACTTTCTCATGGTCTAGCAATTCAGATAAAACTTGAAAAAAGTTTTGATAATAAGAATTTTCTGTAATTGTACTAAGATCAATTACAGATGTAGGATTTTTAATTTCTAATAAATTGATATTTGCTTTTCTAAAATGAGTTTTAATAACCTTATACAATATATGGTTTTGAAGTTCTATATCTCTTAGATAGCAACAATTCATTAGTTTTTTGTTGACCTGAGTAGCAATTTTATCTAGTGCTTTTTCAAAGTTATACTGTACTACTAGAGAATAGTAATATTCGTCCAAGATTTTAATTACTCCAGCCTGATGAATAAAATCTATAATGCGATCCTTTGAATTACAATGTATCTTGTTCATAATATTGTGAACATGAGTACTTACAGTAGATATAGTAACCCCGCAAATAACTGCAATTTTTTTCTCTACCCTGTTATGCAAAATGCAAGCGATAATATCTATCTCTCTAAAAGTAAACTTTATTCCCTCAATTGATGTTAAATAATTTTTATAAAGATACCAATGACTGTTATATGATGTAATATAGGACTGCACGTCTTTTGACTCTAAATATTTGAACTAATTTTATAAATAAATAGAGGTTTTATAAAAAAAATCAACCTATAGTGCTACATTACTTGATAATTATACTAGTGATTTATATCTTGACTTATAGGTTATAGTTAAGATAAATTTGAGTTACTATAAGTATAAAAGTTACTAAGTTAATGAGACTTAGTAAAGTACAAACTTTATTTGTATTGAGGAGTTATCAAAGTGAAAAGATTTAACAATGAACTCAGAGAAATAGACCGGATAAAAAATAAGTTGTCTCAAATAAAACAAGAAATAAAGAATATCCAAGATTCTAACAAAGAGAAATTTGAAAAACACCTAGATTTTACAAATATAGAAAAACGAAAAGTAGTTCCTTTGCTTACTGACTTATATCTCAGCGAGTCTTTGAAGCAATTGT
The DNA here is from genome assembly GCA_964553715.1 of uncultured Rickettsiaceae bacterium. Taxonomy (GTDB): domain Bacteria; phylum Pseudomonadota; class Alphaproteobacteria; order Rickettsiales; family Rickettsiaceae; genus JAGOJE01. The sequence goes on along the minus strand of CAZKKY010000040.1, from coordinate 4,328 downwards.
TAATTTTAGCTGATATATTTGACGTTTTAGCAGATATTTGTTTTGAGTTCGGAAAAAATACTGGTAATTTGAAATTTTATAATGATGCAGCGGTAAGGCTGCAATATGCAAGAAAAATTATAAAATCCAAAAACCTTGATAAACATGGTGGATCCAAGTCTGAAAATGATGTGGAGTTAGCACGAAAACTCCTTAAAGCAGGCAAAGTAAAATTTAAAAATATACATGATGAGATAGTTAAGTCTGGCAAAGAACTATTAAAAGAGATAGGTAGTCATGCGATTGCTAAATCAGGAGATAGCACAAACACAAATCCTAACACACAAACAATAGATGATTTTAAAGATGACTTTGTATCAGATAGTTTCTCTTACAGAGGATTATTTAAACAATTGAGGGATGAAATGCATGTTGTAGCATCTCAGCCCTTACCATTAATTGATGCTAGAAAATATTGTAACGAAATAAAAGAACAATTAAAAGGATATTTGGCATTGTTATTTCGGGATGCTGAAAACGCTATCGGTGATCCTCCTCCATCATGCAAATCTGAAAGAGCTACTGACCATAAACCTCCACCATGCAAATATGCTGTAATAGGTCTTGGATCTATAGCCCTAGGACAAACAACTCCTTACTCTGATTTAGAATTTGCTATTCTTTTAGAGTCGCCAGACGATTATAAGAAACAAAAAAATGACGATAAAAAAGATGATATTGAGGCAAAATCCAGTGACTCTAAAAATTTGGATAACAAACAAGAGGATAGTCGTGGTGACAAAGAATCTGATGCAAAAGAATCTGGTATTGTTCTAGATTTCGGGCATGAGCATAAGAATGATCTAAGTACAAAAGATTATCCTGATGAAAAATCTAATGTCTTGACCAAAGTACTAAATGATCAAGATCATAACGAAAAACTCAAAAAATATTTTGAGATATTATCCCACTATGTACATTTTAAAGTAATTATGTTTGGTGAAACATCTATACCAATAAGTGACTATGGTCTTCATTTAGATCATTTAATAAAGCCTGGAGTGCAATTTGATTTAGGAGGGAAAACTCCTCTTGGTAGAAGAGATAAAGGCTACACCTTAATTCAAATAGTAGATGGGATGTTAAAGTATGTTAAAAATGAAGAGGAAGCATCACAGGACAAATTTTTACATTCTATACTCCAAGCGTCATGCTATGTATGTGGTAACCAATCTCTTTTTTCCACATACCAGGAAAAAGTAAATGAATTATTACTAAGTAATCATTTAGGAATCAACAGAGCAATAGAACGGCTTAGGACTGGCGCGTCAGAGTTTTTAATGAAAGGACATTTAGAGGCATTAGCTTTTCATGCATATGAAGATTCAGGAAAAATATTCGACGTTAAAAATGACATCTATCGTTTAGCTGATAGATTCATTTATAATTTAGGACTCATTTGTGAAGTCCCAAATGGCGAAGGTGGTACATGGGAGATGATAGATAATCTCCGTGCGCGAAACAAACTGTGCAGGCATGCTGCGGAGAATTTAAAAAAAGCTTTAAGTTTCGCAACAATTTTAAGAATAAAAATATATGATTTTTATGGTAGTCAAGCAGAAAGAATGGACACTAGAGAGGTAGTAAATAATGCTCCTGACTCTTCAGTCTTCCACTTGACTACAGAATTATCAGAGAAGCTATTTGAATATTACTATATTATATTTCCTTTAATGAATAGCCTAAAGAAATTTACTGATACATATCCTTCTAAGGGTCCCTCTGATGATGCTCATGAAGTTTTTTTAAACAATAGTACAATTACATCAGAGGTATTTTTTCAAAATGATTCTCAAACTAAAGGAAGAATTTTCCTAAGGTTATTGAAATACTATAAAGCTTTAGAGTGTTTTAAAGAAGAGTTTGATGTAATGGAGATTGTAGAAAGTAATGCAGAGAAGAAAGATGCTAAGGAATTAGAAGGTAGGAGAGAGGCAGATCTATATGATGATGTAGGCGCTACATGTTACAGACTAGGGAAGTTTCAGAGTGCAAAAGAGTTTTTTACTCTCTCTAAAAATATCAGAACAGATGCACCGAATGTGCAAAAGACCTTAATAGCTAAGTCTTTAAATAATTTGGGATTAGCATGTTTAGGCTTAAAAGAATATGATGATGCGCTGAGTAATTTTTATCAAGCTTACAAAGAATATGAAGATATTACCGGATTGCGTAATATTGGTACGTTATACCAAATGCAAGCTAAAAAAGCATTTTTCAATAGTGATGATCGTATAAATTATTTACAAAAATCTTCTCTGTGTTTTGATGTCGCACATATGTCTAGTGATAAGAAAAATCCACTAGAGGAAGTAGAATATTTAATCGGTATGGGAATGGTGCTTTTTTTGGAAGGTAAAACCCCTGTAGGACTAGGCTTTAAGGCCTTTATGAATATGATTACTTGTGCTTCTAAATCACTCGATGAGTTCAAAATCAATCATGCAATCCAAAACCACCAAGATGCTCTAGAAATATTATACGACACCTATTCATGTCATCCTATTATTGCAGATACTTTAAAACAGATAAGCAAAATGTATTACGAATTAGGAAATTATAAGACCTCCTTAAATCATAGACAAGAATCTTTGAGTGTATTAAAAACAATATATGAAACTGATCATAATAAAGTTCAAAAAACTAAAAAAAATATAAAGAAAATCAAGAACAATCTCCCAACACAGAAAATCTTTGATTTTGGAAAGAATATAGTAGAAGGCATAAAAGAAGCTAATAACGATAGTGATGAACAAAAAACTCTTACAAAGCTTGTGGATAAAGTTTGTAAAGATATAGCGGCATATAATTCTAATACTCTGCCCCATAATATACAGAATACAATAAAAGTTTTTGATAAGATTTCTACTGAAGCTAAAAATTACACTAATGATTTAAAATCTATTTCTATTAGCAAGTTATCTAATTGTATTACGCTTTTTGAAATCACTTCTAAGATTGCGAATGAGATTACACCTATTTTGAAAGATCTTGAGACTCTTCCTGATGCAAATGTTGTAGATGCATTTTCTGCACTTCTAGAAGAGTTAACTAAATTAGCTACTTCTCTAGAAAATGTAATACAAAATTCTAACCAAGCTCAATTCGATTTGATGATGATAATCATGGCTAAAAATTTGTTTATCATTACAAGTTCTGATGTTACAAAAAATGCTAATGTAGATAATACAAAGTCTTGCTATAGTGAAATATTAAAAAGATGTAGTATACAATATACCTACTCCCCTGATAATAAGGTTAGTTCTGTAAATAACAAGGAAGATATATCTAATAAAGAAGCAGAAACAAGTAATAAAGAGGGTAATATAGATGATGCAATTATTGGCGGTATTTACGGTCAAAATATTGAACTTACTAAACTTACTATACCAGAATCTAAAGATTCAAATAATGGAATCTATCAACCTATTTCTACTGAAATTGATGACACAGATTTCAATGATGATAATAAAAACAATGATAGTAAAACTGCAGTAAGTACTCTAAACGATGAGAAAATTCATGCAAAACCTTTAAGCGATGATCAAGTTGTGAATACAACTGTTAATCAAATATTGCAAGGTGTTGCGATAGAAATGATTGAAAGAGATGTCTATGAGACCAAAAGACATAATAAAACCACCACTCCTACAAATAAGAATCAAACTATTCATGGTATAAAGGATTTGCAAAAAATACTTGACGAACAAAACAGTTGGAAAACTTGTTTTGGTCTTTTTAAGAATCATCAAATATCTTGTATTACGAATGTAGATTATGACAATCAGATACTTAACCATCCTGAATTATTAGAATTGGCAAAATTATACGGACCTCATTGCGTTAATCAATTAATCGACTTAGGAAAAGATAGAGAATTAGCTGAAAGTTTAATAGATGGTGTTATAGAACATGGCGCTCTTAATGTTATGAATTCACTTTTTCAAAGCATAAGTATCGAAAATAATATAGGCAAAATGCAGCCCTATGACACAGATCTTCTTGCTTTAGATAGAGTACACAGCACAGAATATTAAATAGTTTTAATTTAATCTAACTTTTTGAGTTGTTCTAGAGTTAATCCGGTAGAGCTAGATACAATATCAATATCAAGACCAGCTTTTAATAAATTTCTAGCAATAGCAATTTTCTCTTCAGTTTTACCTCTTTCTTCACCAATAGCTATTCCTTCAGCCTTACCAATAGCTATTCCAGCTTCTATGCCTTCATCTTTATATTTCTTTAAAGTATTTGCTTCTATACGAAGCCATTTTAAATGATCCTCGTAT
>CAZKKY010000039.1:0-6949 GCA_964553715.1 uncultured Rickettsiaceae bacterium | reverse complement strand
AATTAATCAGTGCTGATCTAGTAAAGAAGCATCAGTCAAATACGGATGTTACGGCTAAGAGGTTAGTTTGTCTGCTTCAGGAAGCTGGTTTCGTAAATGGTGATATTGTTTTAAGTTCTGATGTAAAACAATATCATCGCTGTATAGGTTCACTTCCAGGAAGAGTTTATGCTGTACTAAGCTCTTAAAATAAAAGAACTGTTATTAGTGATTAACTGCATTCCTCGTTAATATAATTACCCTTTACTCCTTTATATCATCTAAATTTATCTATATTAAATAATGTAAGAATAGGTGCAGATACAAAAATAGATGAATATGTACCAGCTACGATACCAAAAAACACCATCACACTGAAGCTTTTTAGTGCTTCGCCACCCCATATAATAAGTGCAAGATTAGACAATAAAACTGTAAGCACTGTAAGTGTTGTACGTGATAAGGTCTCATTTAAACTAAGATTTATAATATCATAAGTAGATTTTTGTCTGTATTTTCTTACATTTTCTCTGATACGGTCATAAATTACTACAGAATCGTTTACAGAATAACCAATTATTGTAAGAAGAGCTGCTATACTGCTTAGGTTAAAATCAAGCTGTGTTATACTCATAAATCCCATACACATTATGCTATCATGCACTAATGCTATCAGAACCCCAAATCCGAATTGCCACTCAAATCTTACCCATACATAAACCATAATAGCAAGAAAGGCTAAAATAATTGCCTTAGCGCCAGAAGCTACAAGCTCAGCTCCAACTTGTGGGCCTACAAAATCTACTTGACGGTAGTCTATTTCGTACGGAAAATGAGATTGTAAACTAGATTTGATAAGCTCTACATTTTTCATTAGATCTTCTGACGTTTTCATATCTTTCAGACCAACTCTAATAGATATATCATTTTCTGTTCCAAATGTTTGTAGCATTACTTCTCCTATATTAATGCTAGACAATACTTCTCTCATTTTTGCAAGATCAGGTGTTTGATTAATTCTTGCATCTATACTGATTCCGCCACTAAAATCTATTCCAAAATTTAGCTTGAATGAGAATAATGAAATAACGCTTATTATCACTAAGACAATAGAAATAAAATAATTTATCTTTCTCAAGCGCATAAAGTCAAATTTTGTATGATTTGGCAATAATCTAAGGGGAAAAAGTTTCATATCTTCTCTTTTATCAAATTTTTCATATTTTCTATACCAAATAAAGCGATGAATGACCCAAGCCTTGGTCCATCTTCTTGCCCTAGTAATATTTGATATAAATCTTTAAAGAAATCTCGCAGATTTTCATATCCTGCATCCATTCCAATAGAATATATACCATTTTGAATTTCTTCAGAAGATATATTTTCGCTTAAACTATCTAGGAATGATATCATGGATTCTAAAATATCAACTTGAGATTCGTTTGGAATAATGAATTTCTTATTAGTTTTAATAAAATCATTATAATAACGCACTGCGAAATCTGCTAAGTGATCTAAATATGGTGCAGATATAGGACTTGCATCCTTTGCATATTTGCTAATAAATCCCCAAAGTACAGATTTGTCAGATGGATTACATGCTGATGCAAGGTTAAGTAATAACGAGAAAGTAATGCCAAAAGTTTTTATTACTGGAACATTGCCAGCATGAATATGATAAACAGGATTTGCAAATTTCTTTACCGGGTCTTCTTCCGAATGATATTTCTTATTGAAAGTAATATATTCATCAACATTTTTAGGTATAACATCAAAATACAGGCGCTTTGCCTTTGATGGAGATTGGTACATAAATAAAGACATACTTTCTATTGGAGCATATCTAAGCCATTCATCTACAGTAATACTATTGCCTTTTGATTTAGAGATTTTCTGCCCTGTTTCATTTAAAAACAATTCATAGAAAAACTGAGTAGGAGGCTCTCCTTCAAGAGTTTTGCATATATTAGAGTAAAGCTCTGCATTTGGCATATGGTCTTTGCCATACATTTCATAATCTACAGATAAAGCTGCCCATCTCATTCCGAAATCAGGCTTCCATTGTAATTTACAATACCCACCAGTAACGGGCGTTTCTACTAAGGATCCATCTTCCGGATCTTTATATATTATAGTGCCATTATCAAGTTTTACTTCTTCTGTAGGAACCTGAAGAACTTTGCCAGTTCTAGGGCATATTGGCATGAATGGAGAATAAGTTGCCTGTCTTTCTTCTCTGAAAGTTGGTATCATTAAAGCCATGATTTCATCATATTTTGCTAGAGCTTTTAGCAGATATTCATCAAACATACCTTTTTTGTAGCATTCAGTGCTACTAAAAAACTCATATTCAAATCCAAAGCTATCTAGGAAGGATCGCAATTTTGCATTCATATAATGACCATAGCTTTCTGTTTCTCCAAAAGGATCTGGAATTGAAGTAAGAGGCATATCTATGTATTTTTTTACTTCATCAGGATTTGGAATATTACTTGGCACTTTGCGCAGACCATCCATATCATCAGAGAAACAAAAAAGACGCGTTGGAATGTCTGAGATTTTTTTAAAAGCCTCTCTAACCATAGTAGTGCGAGCTACCTCTCCAAATGTGCCTATATGAGGAAGTCCTGATGGGCCATATCCACTTTCAAAAAGCACATATCCTTTTTTAGGAGTCGTATTATTTATTTTATCTAATATTCTTTGTGCCTCTAAAAATGGCCATGCCCTAGATAAAAGTGCATCATTTGGATTGTCTAACATAGTTATTTGAGTAAAATTGTTGAATTTTTAAACTTATTCGTGCAGAATACATAAGAAATATATAATAAAAAATGAGTTATATGTCAATTTTAAGCTATCTAAATTTATCTTATAATAGGATATTTCTGATTACAGCACTAATATCTGTTTTTTCTCTTGGACTTGCTTTGTTTGTAGAGCATGTTTTAGAAATTCCGCCTTGCGTATTATGTATATATCAAAGAATTCCTTATGTGATACTTATAATAATAGGATTAACTGCTTTATATTCTAAAAAATGTCCTAAATTATATTTTGTTCTTATTATTCTTACAATATCATCTTCTATTGCTATATCAGGATATCACTCTTCTGTAGAAAGAGGGATATCAGCTGGCACTACTCTTTGTAATCCAGATGTTGTAATGCCAGATGATATGTCTAATGATCAAATAAAGGAAATGCTATATAGTAGAGAAGTTGCAACATGTACTAAAGCTCCTTTTAGAATAATGATGCTTTCCATGACGGAATGGAATTGTTTATTTAACATATTTTTATTAGGGTTATTGCTTTATCTAAGAAAAGGTTTAGATAATGCCCAGGCCTGAATTTCAAAGTAAAAAAAGCATTTTAGCTAGTATAATTAGAGTTAATCACTCTGGAGAGTACGGCGCAGTGCGTATATATAATGGCCAGATAGATGCCTGTAAATACCAAAAAACGTCTAAAGATAGTGCAATTTTAAAAGAAATGTTAGAACAGGAAAAGAATCACCTGTCTTATTTTGAAAACAAAATAATCGAAAGATCTGTAAGGCCTAGCCTATTAATTCCATTCTGGCATATATCTGGTTATATTCTTGGTTTTGTAACAAGAATGATGGGAGATAAAACAGCTATGCTATGTACTGAAGCAGTAGAAGATGTAATTGATAAACATTACTCAACACAGCTTATATATCTTAAAAAGTATCATAAAGATGAAGTAGACCTAATAGAAAAAATAGAACAATATAGGTTGGAAGAGCTAGAACATAAAAGCATTGCTATCAGTCATGGTAGCAAAGAGGCCCCAATGTTTTACATTATCAGCAATTTTATAAAACAGATATGTAAAGGTGCGATAGCAATTGCAAGGAGCATATAGCAAGGCAATCTATAATGAGAAAATATCATATCGACCACGAATCGAAACTAAGTGATACCAGTCTTATTATTCTAGATTGCCACGTATCAGAGATCCTTGTGGAGAATTATAAGATTATTCCATACCTATATGTTGCATGGCTTGTTTTGTGAGTATACGTCCACGAGGAGTTCTTTGCACAAATCCTATTTGGATTAGATAAGGCTCGATAGTTTCTTCGATAGCATCGCGTTGTTCAGCCATTGCAGCTGCTATTGTTTCTACTCCAACTGGTCCTCCGTTATAGCTTCCAGCTATAAATCTTAAGTATCTAAAGTCGTTGCTATCTAGTCCTGCAGAATCTACTTCTAATCTATCAAGGGCAGAGGATGCAATAGAGGAGTCAATAATATTATGCTGCGAAACTGAAGCAAAGTCTCTAACTCTTCTTAAAAGCCTTAATGCTATACGAGGTGTCCCACGTGATCTACCAGCTATTTCATTTGCTCCGCATTCAGCAATATCAGAATTTAGTAGAGATGCTCCTCTGCTTATAACAGATTTCAACTCGTCATTACTATAAAAATTTAGGCGTAATGGTATTCCGAATCTATCTCTTAAGGGGTTAGATAAAAGGCCTAGTCTTGTAGTTGCGCCGACCAATGTAAATTTAGGTAATGTAATTCTTACAGATCTAGCAGCTGGTCCTTCACCTATTATTATATCTAGGGAATAATCTTCCATTGCCGAATATAATACCTCCTCTACATTAGTACTAAGGCGATGGATTTCATCTATAAATAATACATCATTTTCTTGTAGATTTGTAAGCAGAGCAGCAAGATCTGCAGCTTTAGATATTGCAGGGCCAGATGTAGACTTAATATTGACTCCCATTTCTTTTGAAATAATATAGGCTATAGTAGTTTTACCAAGACCCGGCGGCCCATATAGTAGTGTGTGATCTAAGGGCTCATTACGTTTTTGTGCTGCTTCCATAAAAATTGATAAGTTATGTTTCATGGCAGACTGGCCTATGAAATCCTTCAACAAAGATGGTCTTAATGATATCTCATTATCTTGAGATTCAGAATAAGGAGTTAGTAGATCGTTCATATTTTAGACCTTTTTTGTAGAGCTAATCTTATTAAATTATCAAGAGAGATATCAGGAAATTCTTGTATAATGCTATTTACTATATTAATTACTTCATTACGATTAATACCAAGATTTACTAAAGCCGAAACAGCATCGCTAGTGGTACTATTTTGAAGGAATTTTGGATTATTACTATATTCCGTAATAGGGTTATTTGTGAAGGTCTTGCCTTTTAGCTCCACTATTATTCTTTCTGCTAGTTTGGGACCTATTCCAGATATAGACCTAAAAACATCTTTGTTCTTACCATCGATAGCTTCTTGAAGCTGAGAAGGTGAAAGAATGCTAAGTATGGACATAGCCATGCGCACGCCTATCCCGCTTACTGATTGTAATATATTAAAAGATATTTTTTCTTCAATAGTAGCAAAGCCAAATAAATATATATGATCTTCACGTACATGTGTTTCTATAAAGAGTACTATAGTTGTGCCTTCTGTAATATTAGACAGTGATTTATCCGAACAAAAAACTAAATACCCTACGCCTGCAACATCAAGAATGACGTGATCATCATATATAGAATCAACTATACCTTTTAATTTACCAATCATGAATTTATTTCTTACTTACCTTACCAGATCCTGTTATAATAGCTTACAGTTTTATTTAAAGCAATTTTATTGATGAAAAACAGATCATTAATTCTGGCATTTTTTGCCACTATCATACAATATTACGATTATGCCTTGTTCGGACTATCTGCATCCATTCTAACGGAGAAATATATACCAGATAGCGATAGTATCCCAAATTTTATATCTTTCTTTGCGATATTAACCTTTGCTGTTGTTATGCGTCCTGTAGGATCAATAATTTTTGGTAAGATAGGGGACATATCCGGACGAAGCATTGTAATCAAAATTTCAATCTTTCTTGCTTCTATTTCAACATTATTAATAGGAATAATAGAACCTAGTAAGAACATAATTTCGGCATCTCTGTTAATATTTGCACGTATGATATTTATGATGAGTCTTGCAGGAGAAGGTGATGGTGTTAGAATTTACGTCGCAGAAACAATAGGAAAAAAACAAGAATTTTTTGGAAATGCTTTGGTGACTAGTTCTTCACAAATAGGAGTTTTGATTGCAAGTGCTATGTATTTTTTATCTTGTAGTAATGTGATGCCAGAATATTGGTGGAGAATGAATTTTATTATAGGAGGAGGGTGCGGAATCTTATTACTATATTTCAGGCATTCTATGGAAGAGAGTAAGGAGTTCTCTGATTTTATAAAATTAAAAAATAATAACAAAGAAGAGAGACCAACTTTTATAATGACTGATCATTATAAAACAATCATTAGTGGCATTATTATAATGGGATTTATTGGTGGAATTTATCATTTTTATGTGATTTTTTATGGAAGCTACTTAAGCTCTATTTTAGGTATAATTGCTAAAGATATAGTATCAAAAATGCATATTCTATCAATAATACTATATATTGCATCAACTCTTTTATCAGGTTATATGGCGGATAAGTATAATCCTTATATTCAATCTTTAATAGGATTATTTGTCTCTTTTATTTTAGCTCTTCTTAACGCTATTTTTCTTTATAAGGGGATTGTAAGTATTATATTATTTTTATTTTCTGTTGCGGTTATCCCGGTTTACACAACGCCATTACAAATTATATTTAAACGAAAAATACTAATAACTAATCGCTTAAAGATATTTAGTATATCTCATTCTGTAGGGTCTTTGTTGTTTTCCTCTTCCTCTGCTTTGATCTCTGGATATCTATGGCATGTCACTAATAAATCTTTTGTACCTATGATATACGTAATGATAATGATTGTAATCATATTTAGTACTGTGATGTTATCATTTCAACAGAAATAAAAACTGCGTTTTTTTAAAATATCTATTGAGTAAAAATACAAAACAGTAAAAGCTAGTCATTTTAGGCTATTTATGATAGAATAGAGGGAAAT
>CAZKKY010000038.1:0-7260 GCA_964553715.1 uncultured Rickettsiaceae bacterium | reverse complement strand
CTTAATATCAGAAAACAAACACCTATAAAGATAAAAGAATCTGCTAAATTGAAAGCTGGAAATCCATAACTACCAAGATGAAAATATAAAAAATCGAAAACAGCACCTTTAGCGATTCTACAATATAAATTCCCTATAGCTCCACCTATTATCAATATGTAAGATATTCTAGTTAGTAGGTAATAAGATTGCGATAAAATACGAAATAGGTAAAGTATGATTCCTGAATTAATAACTATAAAAGCCCTGTTACTATATTGGTAGTAATCACCAAACAACCCAAAACTTATACCGTGATTCCATGCAAGCACAATACTGAGGAAGCTAGTTGCTTCTAAGAAGTAACCTGGCAAATTTTTAAGGTATTTTAGCACAAAATATTTACTAAGCTGATCTGTAGCAACTAAAAGAAATATATATATATAAGGCCTAACAATCTTCATGAACGCACCTAATAAATTATAAACTATTAACTAAAAAAAGTAGAGCTATAGCAAAAACAGCTGCCAAAACATCATCTATCATCACTCCAAAACCAGATTTTATACGTTTATCTGCAAGAGATATTGGCCATGGTTTGTATATATCAAAAAAACGAAAAAACAAAAAAGGTAAAATATATTCTGCAAACAATCCACTAGCTTCATTAAAATAGCATACATGATATATAACCAGCATTTGTCCAACAACTTCATCAATTACAATTTCTTTAGGATCTTTGTCCCTACTGTGCTTGATATACAAAGAACTACATATCGTACCTATTACAAATAGAGCAACTATTGCAAACAAAATGAGCTGAAAATTTTGCTCTAGCAAAAAGGATAACATAAAATATATAGGAAATGCACACAAAGACCCCAAAGTACCAGGCGCAATCTTAATTCTTCCTATAAAAAAACATGTAACTACTATAGATATCAGAAAATCTTTATTTTTTTTCATAGATAATATACTAATGGGTTTGACATGATACCAATTATGTATTATTCCTTTAATTAAGTAAACTAACTTATGAAAATAATATGACGAAAGAAGTAACTGATGATAATTTTAAAGCCGAAGTAATAGACTCTTCAATTCCTGTACTAGTTGATTTTTGGGCTGAATGGTGCGGACCTTGTAAGACATTATCACCTATTATAGAGGAATTGTCACAAGAGCTTGCTAGTATCAAAATAGTAAAAATGAATGTTGATGAACATCCTAAAACACCCTCTGAGGCAGGAATAAGAGGAATCCCTACTATGATTATCTATAAAAATGGGAAAGCTGAATCTATGAAAGTTGGAGCAATTCCTAAATCCTCTATTATTGAGTGGATTAATTCAGTAATTTAAATTTTAGTAACCCAAACCACATTCATACATAAGATATGGCTTAAAAAAATTTATCACTAATTTATCTCAATGTAGTTTGTTTTGATTTTCCCTGCATCACAAGAGTAATCCAACAATTTTTATTGATTATATTAAGAGGTGTAAAACCATTTTTGATATAAGCCTCTAACACAGAAGGCAACTGATAATCTAGAAATCCCGATAGAATTAAAAAGCCATTTTCTTTTATATTATTCTTAAAACTACTTGCCATATTTATCAAAGGAACAGCAAGAATATTACTGATGATAAGATCAGCCTTTTTAGAAAAACTTTTATCATTATTATCTATTACCTCAAGTCCATCAGCAAGTACAGTAGTAATTTTAACATCATTAATCAATGCATGACGTTTTGCAATTTCTACAGATAATTCTTCAATATCAGAAGCTACAACTAATGAGTCTTTCCACATCTTAGCTGCTATAATAGCAAGAATACCACTTCCTGTTCCTATATCATAAATATCACAAAAAGCTTCTACAGACAGTAATTCCATAGCCTCTAGGCACCCTTGAGTAGTGTAATGCTCACCAGTACCAAATGCCATACTTGCATCTATAACTATTTTGGTCATATCATCTGGACACAGATTCTCATTTACACGATTGGTAATAAAAAACCTGCCTACGATAATGGGCACAAAATTCTCCTGAACTTTTTTGACCCAATCTACTTCTTCTAAACGATTAATTTTTAAAGAATCTTGATATTCCCACTCTGTATTATCTAGCAATATAAATTTCTGCAATTCATCCTTAATTTTTATTATATCCGGCTTTTCTTCCATATACGCCTCGAAAGACCATATATCATCGTCTTTGGATTCCACAGTTTTGGAGGATAATTCATTATAGGAAATATTATCAGTAAAATTGCTAAAATATTCTTCAAATATAGGGATCATAGAATATCTAGTTATTAACTCTAATTTCCAAATATTAGATGGTTGTTTAAATGGATTTGTCACTTGTAAATCACTAAATATAATTATTTTTTCTCATAGACATAGTTCTTTCTGTGCAGAATCTATTCTAAATGCTAGTTATAATATAACTAAAATAATTGAGGAGTCTATGTATAAATATAATATTATTATTGCCTTATTTTCTATAATATTACATAGCACATATTGCATCGCAAGCCCTACTCCTATTTCTCCGGTAACCACAGCTACACCTACTCCTCTTAGCCAAGATACTAAGCCAAAAAGCAACAATCCCATTACGAATCCGGAGACAGAAAGCAAAAACGATCAAAATGATATCGATATTTATCCTGATGATGATTATCTAAAAAAAGAAGATGAGAAAGATCAAAATGAACGTCAAAAAATTATACAAGACTATAAAAAATATCTTTCTGGTATCAAAGGACCTGTAATTCAAGAAATCAGAAATTATCGAAAAGCGATAGCAAAAATTAACAAAGAGAAAAAAGCGCTATTTCAAGGTCTTTCTCAAGAAGCACAAAAATATCTAGCAAAGGAAGCAGAAGTAAAACGTAAACTTCCTATAAACAACATAGGTGGCTTTTGATGCTCTATCATAACTTAGCTACTACGTTCTAAATGATCATAATTATTGTATCTTGGAGAATATATAGAATTTGCAGTTGATGGAAAAATTTTGTTGTTTGCATAATAGGAAATAAGCTTTATTAATCCTTCTTTATGACGTAACAAATCATCTAGCGACACCTCTATTGATGTCTCGTTATAAGATTGTTTAGAACCTGATATTTTCACATAAGTAAGAATAATTTTATTAAAAGATTGTAGTTTTATATTATTAAAACCCCCCTCTAATGCTATTATTGCTTCTACAATTAACTGCGGAGCTAATCCAGTTAGCACATCTTGTTTGGATGGCACTGCTCCTGTTTTATAGTCTAATATTTGTAAATCTCCAGATTTTGTAATCTCTATACGATCTGCTATTGCGGTAACCTTAATATTATGAGTACCTATCGACAAAATAGTTTCACCATATATTTCGCTATAAACAGAAGATATATCATCTCTTCGTTTTTCATCCCATTCTATGAATCCATGACAAATATTGATCAGTTTTTGCCACCAAGATCTGGCTTTTTTATGTATAGGATCTTTATAAAACAAATTATTTGCAATGTTTATTATTTGCTTAGATTTTTCCTCATATGTTCTACTTGCTTTATATTCCTCTGTATATAGTGCAATGATATTATGAACTAACGTACCAAAATCTGCAAAAGATGGCTCTCTATTTATATCATCTATTTTTTTCAGCTTTAAAATATTTTTAGCATAAAAAATGTACGGATTTCGAACTAGCAATTCTATATTAGTTGCAGAGATAGATGATGGAAAATTAGCGCTACTACCTATCGAACCTGATAAATCTAGACTCTCTGAATAAAATATATTATCATATACACCATTCCAATCGGATAATTCTATAGGATTTTTTTCTTCTGTTAGTAAAAATTCAGTCAAAAATCTTGATTCTTGAGCAAGATTTTTGCAAGACCTAGTAATAAAAACTTCTTTTTTATTAAGCAGAAGATAAAAATAATAATGTTCCATATTAATTATATCTTCTATAGAAGCAAGACCTATTGCTTTCCTAATTTTATTGTTCATCCATGGGTCTTCATTATAACGCTTTGGAATGCTACCATCATTACAATCTGCTATTATTACTCTATCAATTTCAAGCAGAGCTGCATCTCCAAAGGTTAAGAAAAATATATTACTATTATTACCCGGAAAAAACTTAGCATGAGATAATAGCTGCTTTAAAATGCTAGGATAGAATTCCACATCAACAAATTCTATATTTGAAGATATCTCAAC
The DNA here is from genome assembly GCA_964553715.1 of uncultured Rickettsiaceae bacterium. Lineage (GTDB taxonomy): Bacteria > Pseudomonadota > Alphaproteobacteria > Rickettsiales > Rickettsiaceae > JAGOJE01. The sequence goes on along the minus strand of CAZKKY010000038.1, from coordinate 3,045 downwards.
TAGTTCTAAAAAGAATTTTTTAAGAGCTAAGCCTTCTTCTCCTGCAAATACGCCAGGAGCTACATTATTTATAGCATCAATATGAGAGCTAACTATATGTTTGAAATTAGCTTTAACACTGCCTTTATTGTAAAACACGGATGTGTTTTTTATAAACTCATTTAATAGCTTTGTAGCATCTTCGTCTTCCTCATTTATTGATAATTGTAACTCATCTATCGTATCTATAGATGACTTTCTTAAAAAGTTCATTTCAAACTTATATATAAATTCTGAAATCAAAAATGGTGTCTTTAGTAAGGCGGTAAATTTAATTATATCACGCGTAAATACTGTTTCTGCGAGCAGCAATGCAAATTCTGCATGTTTTGTTGTAACCAATTGTAATCCACGAAGATTATTTAGGTTAATTCCATATTTTAATAATGCTATTGAACATAAGTTTATCAAGTCATCATTATTTGTAACTATGCCCACTTTTTCATTTTTGGGAATATTTGCAGCAATCAATGATATTATCTCTGCCTCTTCTAAAATATCATCCGCCTTTATATATTCTATCTTACTTATTATTTCATATGGTTTAGATGTAGGAAGACTCACTAATTCATCTATTGTTACATCGCAATATTTTAGCAATTCTTTAATTTTATATAGAGGAGACAAGGGATCTATCTCTTTTTTTATATCCTTTTTGTGAAATGGAGGCAATATAACTATCCCATTATCAGAATGAGCTAAGCGTTTGATAAAGTCCTTAACAAATTTTGTATCATTCATTACTCCAACTAATATCGTAATATTAGACTGATCTTCTAATGCTATTTTTAGAGAAATTTTTTGATATTCTATAGGGTTAATTTTTTTATTGCTCTTTATTCTTATTTTCCATTCTTCATATGCATATATCAAAAAATTTGTTATCATTATCCAATGCGCTTGACTGTCTAATTCTACAGCACCAGCTAAAGATTTGATATCTATCTCTCCATATTCAAATTCATAAAATAGCTTTATTAGCTTATCACTCAGATAAGATGCTTGTAATAAGTTAAAGGCCTTAAAATTGTATTTTTTTATTATATCTATTAACAATAATTTTTGTTCTAGATATCCAGCCATAGAAATAGCATCACTTGGCATTTTATATGCAAAGTCTCCTTCTTCAGATAAAGAAGAAATAGGAATAATATTAGGTAAAAAACTCGATCCATTTTGGATATTTTTGATTAAAATATGCTGAAGAGATGCGCAAACCATAGTATTTGGCACAATTACTTTAATGCTAGTAAAATTCTCTAAATGATTACTAATTAGATAATCTGAAATAGCTTCTAGATAACTTTGATTTGCTGGCAAAAAATAAACTGTCATCAGATTTAGGAAAGAAGTTTGTCGTAATTTAATATCAGAAAAAAGAAAGCAGAACAAGTGGCTTTTGGCATCATACCATATTATTATGTATAAATCATTTCTGCTATAACAGCCCTTGCTTGTGATAGATAATAATCACACATTTGTATAAACCAAAGGCATAAATAATTTAGAATTACTATAGATTCTTTAACTTTGATATAGTTTAATAAAATCAAACTAAGAGGATATATGGCTATTAACACACCTCAGGAACTATGCGATGCTATAGATACTAAGTCTCCTAATGCAAATTCAGCAGAGATACTCTCTTACATACAAAATGCTAGTGTAGAAGAGCTTAATTATCAAGATAAAAACCGTGATAATAGCACAGCTTTAATACAGGCAGTACGACAAAAAGATTTCAAACTTGTAGATGCATTAGTAAAAAAAGGCGTAAATCAAAATCTGTTTGATAATAATGAAAAAACCGCCCAAGGCTACCTTACAAATTATGATGACCTAGCAACACAAATTAAGATGTGGCAAGTCTTAAAAGGTCAAGGTTATAAAGAAGAGATTGCAATTTCTTCTAAAGAAAATCCAGACATCTTATCGAATCCAAGCCAAGTCAAAAATCCATATAATACCCATAAATATAATGATGAAAAAACAAGCCTTATAGAGGCTTCTAAAATGGGTGATGTAAATAAAGTAAAATCTTTGCTTGAGAAAGGAGAAAATCCAAACATACAAGACTCATCAGGAAAAACAGCTTTGATGCATGCTATTGAACATGCCGACCTTTATTATGTGTATGACCCAAAAAAGGAAAATGTGATAAATCTATTGATAGAAAAAACTGACCTTAACATTCAAGATAATAATGGCAATACAGCTCTGATGCATTCTATTAAGAAAAAAGATCTTGATACTACCAAAAATCTAATAGAACAAGGTGCTGATACAGATCTTGTAAATAAAGAAGGAAAAACAGCTCTAAAACTTGCCATGGATACTAAAAATCCTTTACTTGTATGGGAAGTAACAGGACAAGTAGGAAAAGAAGCAAAAACCGCTTTGGCAAATCAACGAAACGACCTTAGCAGAATAATTAATAGTTTAAAAGGACCAAATAAAAATAAGGATAAGGACAAAACTCGATAAATAAAAATAATGTGGTGCCGATAAAGGGACTTGAACCCCCGACCCACACATTACGAATGTGTTGCTCTACCAGCTGAGCTACATCGGCCTAGTCATGATATTATATAGAATTGATTCTTTTGCAATGATTATTTGATATTTTACTTGCAAGCATTGTTTTTCTCTGGTATATCGGTTCTTGGATGGGTGTCCGAGTGGTTTAAGGAATCAGTCTTGAAAACTGACGTGCGGGCAACTGTACCGTGGGTTCGAATCCCACCCCATCCGCCAGATTTTTTAAGAAGAACTTTTCTCATAGTCATTGCGAAGGCATTAGCCTGAAGCAATCTACCGTCTTAAGAGTCAAGTAAAATTTTCAGCAAATACAAGGTTTATAGAAGCGTTGATGGCAACAATAAAGTCATGTATAATAGCAACAAAATCTACTCTACTCAAGTGTACAAATTTAGATTTGATCTGACGGACAGTATTTACAATTGATAGTCAGATAAGTTGGGACTGTCAGTTGAGTTATTATGATAC
>CAZKKY010000037.1:0-7310 GCA_964553715.1 uncultured Rickettsiaceae bacterium | reverse complement strand
ACGAAGAGGCATATTACTGTCAGATAGGGCAATATTTTGATCTTGTGAGTTTTCTATAACTGTAAAATCAGATACAGGAACATTCACTATTCCTCGATTATCTGGAGTTATTATTGGTGTGATTTTAACTTTCATAGCTTTATTTATATTAATTTATTGTAACATTCTTAGCTATAGATTCTACCATAAATTATATAATCTAACAATGACTTTATTAAAATTTGTATAACTCCATACAGCGCTTTTTCCATAAGGTAGATTATGAATTTCGCAAGATGCTCCTATAATCATGAAAAATCATCATTACACGAATCAAATGTATTATCGTTATTACCTAACACAGCACATTCTGGATCACTACTATTATTGTTTGTAAAAAGTTCTGTGTCATACCTTTGTTCTTTGCTTGATCTGTGCTCTGAATTTAGTGATTCGTTTTGATTGATATTTAAGGTAGTTCTTGTATCTAGCAATTGTTGTGCAATATCGACTTTTTGCTCACACGACACTCCAAGATTATTTTGATTATCTACAATTCTATTTGTGTGATTACTTTTAGCTTTACCTACATCTAGTATCTGACACTGAGAATCTACTATAACAGTACTATCATCTTTTCTATCATCATCGATATGCTGTATTCGCGATCTAATATCTTGCATTCCTATATTATTTTTATCTTGTTTTTCTTCCAATGAGTCAACAGATTTTTTGAATAATTTATAACTAGGTGTATATAATACTTCTTCTGAAGATGAACGAGATAGTTTATTGTAACGATATAAATCTTCTGTAGAACAGCTTATAGATTCAAAGCTCTGAGATCTGATACGTATAAATTTACTTTCGCATTGCATTTTTTCTTCAATATTTACTTTTTCTGCTGCTAAGTCTTGTGAGTCTATTTGATATACAGAATGAGCTCCAGGGATCTGATTTTCTTCTTTGTAATACAATACAGACTCATTAACTTTTTCATGAAGAAAACAATTATATCTAATATATGTATCATGAATGAATTGCGTAAATTGAGCTTCGTTCCAATCAAATAAAAATCTTATGGCAAATTGTAAGTTATAAATAGTACAATTACCAAATAATTGTGAAGGCATAGAATAGCTACGCTCATCGATTGGTAAAATTTTCGGAACAAAATCTAAAGGAACATAACCAAAACCTGTAAACTCTGGAGTGAGTAGATTAATATTCTCTAATAATGTTTTTTTGTTCTGTGGGTTGCCTGTATCCTTAATAAATTTAGTATATGGCAGAATCAAGGCTCTGTGCATATATTCTTTAATAAAGTTACGTTGCTCTGGTATTGATGTATCTATTATTTCAGTTTCTCTACACAACCAATTATTGCCTGCACTTTTTGAATCAACATCGGAAAAACTATAGTCAACATCAACCGCATTTTCAATGGTATCTCCTCCGTTTACAATAATTAATTTTACTTTGTTTTCACTACAGTTTTTAATTAAAATATAAAAAAAATGCTTCGACTCTTTATCATCAGGCTTCATAGGGCTTCCACAAGGTATGATCAATGATTTCCCTTTTTCAATTGCAGAAGTTAATTCTTCAGCAATCTTCTCTGTTGCTCTATAACCACTTATATTGATTACGCCATTCTGTGAAGTAAATAAATCACTGAGTCTTAGAGTTAATTCTGTCAGGTCACGAAGAACATGCCTAATAGACTTATTTGTTTCTGCATCTAATAAACAATCCTTATATTGTTCAGGCATAAATTGTGGATTTAAACACTGCTCTCTTTGAGTTACAAATAACATGGATACTGCATCCTTTAACACAAAACCTTGCAATGCATCTTTAGCTATTTTCCTACTTTTTAAAATATCATCTAATATATCATTGAGTGATGATCGAAAAACTTCTGGATTAAACTCTATCTTTAAAAAAGAATTATTATAAAAAATTTCTTTAGTATATTTAATGCAGGCTTCAATAAACTGAGCTTTATCTATTTTGTTATTGCCTATATCTAAATTTAAATTTCTTCCATAATCTAAATATCCATCACCTATTAATTTTTGTGCTAATAGATCATTAAAAAGGTTGTTTACCTCCAATTCTTGTAATTCTTTTATATTTACCCCAAAAATTGGCATTCCTAGAGATATTATATGAGCCCTAAACTTTATTAATTGTCTGACTGAAATATCTATTTTATGGTTAAAACCTTTTATGCCACTTAATAAATTTGAAATCGCAATATATTTATAGTTATGCTCATCAATAATCAGTTGTTCTTGTGTAAAAGTACTCATCCTAATCCTAGCATCCTTTAATATTGCATGCTCATTCTCAATGGAAGAGTCGTTCATGTTGATAAACTGTTGCCTAGAATTAGCAAGCCGAATATCGAACATATCGAGCGATATTTCACTTTGAGGATAAATTGCTTGCACTTTATTTCTTAGAATTAATTCATCTTGTTCAGAAATGTAAAAATTTACTTGATTAAAGCATTTAAGAATAATGTTCATGGTTGCTTTTTTGGTATCAATCTTTTTAAAATTATCCATTCTATTCAAAAGAACATGAAAATTTGGTAGTGTGTAACCGTTATCAATACTATTTTTACATATAATAAAAGCTTCAAAATAGTATAATAAATCATCTTGATAAAAACGTAATGGAGTAAAATTATTTTTTGGAAAGATTAGGTAATTTGTTATTATGTCAAGAAGGTGAAGACAATCAGGATCATTCGAATCATATTTATAAACATCATCATATAACTTTCGCAATTTGCATTTATTTTGTAGAAATTTTTCATTTTTTTCTATTTGAGTTATTGAATTTATATCTATCTTTAATTCTATCATCTCATTATTTAAACTTTGTCTGATTGTATCAAGGCGTAATGCAAACTCAAAAATTTCTTCCACTGAAGAAGAACTCACTTTAATTGGAAACTCGAATGGAGATTTTATGTTATGAATAATCACTTCAGATTTATGCTTTTTGACATCTGAATCACTTTTTATCTTTGTAAGTCCCTTCAATGCTTGTTTAGAGCTATATACTGAGTAAGCATAATCAGATCGTTCAAATGTCTTTAATAGATTTACCACTTCTGCTTCGTTATCTTGAGTGATATCATTATTTATCGCTAAAAAACAGATACAAGTTAAGCCATTACCTTGAACTATTTTATCATTGTCCTGAGTTGCTTCTATTAAAAACTTAGTCAAATTTTCTCTTTCTGGTTTTGCAATTAATTGATATTCTATTAAACTACTAATACCACCTAAAGCATCTCTTTTATGACAGACATCCTCATGTTTAGCATATTTCTTAAAAACCTCTAAAAGCTCTTGATAATCTATATCATTATCTATTCTGTATTCAATAACTCCTATTAATGCTTTTAATACTCCAGTTGGAATATGATCTTCTGATTTAGCAATCTGTAAAAAAGTTTTATATAGTTGTTTTATCATATCTTGAGATATTAACCTAACTTCAATAAGCCTATTAATTCCCCAGATAATATTATGTTTTACATCAGGATTATCATTGAGTAAGTATAACGCATATAATTTATTGTATATTAGATCTGCATCACCTTGAGAGATTAAATCATAGTTTCTATGAATGAGTTCAGTTATAGCTCTTGAGCCTTGTTTTTTAAAATCTAAATCAGATGATTCTATTGAATTGATGAAGAGCTTAGTAGATGAAAGAACTTGTTCTTCTGTGATTTCATGGTATATTACCATTTCGGTTAATCTTGATAAAGCGTTAAACTTATAGTCATGATCTAAATGTGTATAATAAATTTTAGATAAAACTCTAAAAAATAAATTCTGCTCTAATTCATTTAAGCGTCTTTTTTTACTATCATATTTTTTCATGTTGTTTATCTATGTTTTCTTTCATATGGTTTATACTGAGTAGATTTGTTAAACCCAAAAATAAAATCATGAGCTTGTGAAAATACATCAATATTAATATCCTGACAAGTCAGGAATATCAACGTTGTCTCCTAGCAGTTTATTATTATCATTGTGATCAGATCGTGTAATATTATCCTCACCGATACTTAGTTTCCCAAACTCTAAGTCCAGAGTTTTTGTAGTATTTTCTGGATTTATTTGGTCATTGTCATCAGGTAACCCTTCTCCTCTCATAGATCGTCCAACATTTTGTAACGGCTTATCTGTTTCTTCTTCTTTAGCATTTTCTTTAAAAACATCCGATTCTTCAATATCTTTTAGTAATTTACGACTTGGCGTAGAAAGTACATCTCCATTTTTTAATTTATTTTGTAGATCATTAATTTGCTCTACCATAGACTCAGCCGCTTTTATTATACCTTTAACATCATCACGATTAACATAAGTCTCCAATTCCTCTTTTAATAAATCAATATCTTCGTCATTTTCATCTCTATAATATTTTATAATTTTTGTAATCAGTGAATTGAATTTGCCTATAGTAGTACCTTTCTTAATCTCGAAACCTCTATTCATATAGATAAATTTACTCCACTGTAATGGAAGACAGTGACTTTGGCCTACTTTATATAACTTCTTAATATCTTGATCATTAGGAGAGCCTCTTTCTTTAAAATCATCCGAAAAATCACGCGGATTTCTTGTGCCATCCGCTTTTTTTTGTTTATTTAAAGCAATTCTAACAGGAGTTGCTGTAATGATAGGAGAATCATCGGCAAACACTATTTTATCATTCTTTAAATACTTGAAGATTTGCCTCAATATCGTAGGAGATTCACTGGGATCACCAGCCTTTTCTTTAGCACTTTGAGGCACAAAACTCTCTTCTATCGTATCTTTTCCTGGGCTCAATTTAATGGCAAAATTTGGCTCAGGATAATATACTCCTTTAGGTAAATGCTTAGCCGTAGCCACTCTTCCCATGCGATCAAGCTGAGATGCCACCTTCAAAGGCACTGCTAACTCCTGTACCCTCTCGTCTAGCCCCGATAACAAAGCATCACTATCCGTAAATTCATAACCAGTACTCATTACTTTTGGAGCATTATACTCCTTGTGAATTCTCATATAAGCACTAAATACTCCGTTAAAATCTAATGTATCTTGATCTATAGAAACAAAATAAATATCTCCCTCTCCATTCTTTTTTAACTTCTTGACTAAATTTTTCGTCTTAATACTATTTTTAACATAATCACGTAATGCTCCATAAGGTACCTGACTATTAAACTCTGTACCATCATCATCAGAATTATCAAGTTCTATATAATTTAATTCATTGGTCTCTCTAAATATATTTGACCACTTTTGATCTTCTTCAGTCCTACTCTCATTCTTATCCAACTTTTTTAATTGTTTGTAAAATTTTCGAACATCCTGATATTCTACTTTTGCATAATTTTCTTCAGGATTGGGCTTGTGATACCAAGAATGTTCCCATTGGAAGAAAAAAACTTCATTCATTATTTCAATATCACTCCTGTTATCGTTAAACTCTTTTTGTACATTTTCTAATTGTGATGCATTCTTACGAGAACTCAGAGAGCGAGGACCATTTAACCCAAGACTTACCGATATATTAGCACGTAAGCTCTCTTCTCCAGCATCTAATCCAGTATCATGAAGCTTTTGTAAAAATGGACGAACTATGGTACTTTTCAACTCCTGAGATTGGTCAGCATTTATATTGCCTTGATCCTTATTCTTAACATAACCACACTGATATACACACTTATACTGTTTACTTTCCTTAAGGTACTTAAATGTACTATATGGATAAGTGGTTTTATCATTTGGATTAAAGTTTCTTATTTTTTCTATAAAACTACGATCTAATTCTTCATCACTTGAATCACTACTATAATCGATCTTACTAGGTACATAAGCGATAGTATTAACTACAAACTTTGGGGGGTTATAATCTTCAGGTACATCTTTTGTAGATTTTGATGACTTAAAACGTGAATGCCGTGAAGGTGTTGAATAATTAGACTCATCATCAACACTTTCTTTAGGTAAACCAGACTTTTTCATAATATTTTCTTAATTAAACATTAAACCTATGGTTAACATATTTTATTTTTAAAAACAAGTGGTTTATTAAATATACGCCCTACATCCCCATTCCGTAGTCTTTTTCATGAGTTTTAGTCTGTTCATGTGCCTTAATGTGGTCTTGCTGCCTTACCATCCTGGTGCCTTTGCTCATCTTGATAAATTCATGCTCTATCTTCGTTCCAGATAAATAATGGCTGGTCTCCTTATCATGCATGATATGTTCTAAATATGATCTGTGATGCTCAAATATCCTTCCCGTCTTCTCTATAAATTTATGATCCCTGATGTGATACAAATCATCCTTAACTTCACTCATTATATGAGCCTGGCATCTGGCAAATAACATATCCTCTAAATGCTTAGCATCCTTAAAACTACCTGAACCGGATTTTAATAAATCAACTATCTTTTCACCAGCATTAATATTCCTCTCCTTCATCACTGAAACGTGACCATCTATCTCCTCTAGCTTTCTTACTAACTTAGTATCAGCTCTATTATTTTCTATATCATCATTCGCTTTACTATCATTACTTCTCTTGGGCCATTTAAAAACTGAAGCAATCTTCTCCTCTAATACTTCAAAATAAACCCTATCTATACAGGCTTTTTGTTCGCTCGCTGTAGGCAATGATAAAACCTCTTTTTTTAACAAATTGATGTCATAATTAGGCCTTAATTGCCTAATTACATCTACCTTATTCCTATATTCATCATTTACGCTATCTTTACCTCGCACCTCATGATTTACTTCCTGCTTCTGCTCATGCCCATTCTCATACTTCTTCTCTCGCGCTTTCGAATTACTCTTTACTTGCTCTAACTCATTTAATCCAGAAAGAATCTGAGACCTTACTTCCTCTCTTCCATGCTCCCTTAAAACATCATTAAAATCTCCTGCTTTTTTAGGCATAACGATATTTACTATAGCACCCTTCTCTTCAAGTGCCTCCTTCGCCTTAGTAATGGCAAGCAATGAACTAGACAAAGGACCATCATTATCAGCAGCTATTAAAACCCTCTCTCCTTTTATTGGTAGATAATTCTTTATATTACTAACTCCAAGAGAACATAATATCTTAACATCACTTCTTGCCATTGATTCCTGAACACTAAGCGCAGTCTCTACTCCTTCAGCAATAATTACTATATTCTCTTTTGCATTCCTACCATGATCATGATGTTCTCTACTATCACTATAACTATCCCCATCCCTACTGACACATTATATGGCGCCCTACTCTCTCTAAAAAATCAAATAAA
>CAZKKY010000036.1:0-7383 GCA_964553715.1 uncultured Rickettsiaceae bacterium | reverse complement strand
AAGGAAAACCTTACGCAGAAGATCCAATGATTTTCCCTACATTTGCAGATTTTTACAAATTTTTGTTAGATGAAGAAGAAAAGATCAGAAAAGAAGAACAAGGTAACAAATGAGGTTGAGATATTTTTATATTGCTTAAACTCTAGATAGTGTGTATAAGAGTCTTTAAACTCAAAGGTGAATGCGAATTTAGGGTCAAAAAGGCGAAAAATGTGCAAGTTGATAGCTCCTATCAAGAGCGATGCGTTATTTAAAAGCTAATGCAGGAAGAGCTAGCTGCGAGGGAGTTTTTACGCAAATGTCAGAGGGGTTCTTGGTAGGGTCATTTACCCCTTTTGAAGACTTAGTGAATAGCAGAGTATTATTCCCTGACTTTGACAGTTGATGTTTTGGGAAGCCGTTACCTATAAGGTTTTTGTTTTTTGTGTACACAACTTGCTAGTTTAGCAGGCAAGATCTGGGAATATTGATCCCTAGATCTTTAACATCGCAATACTTCCCAAAGATAAATTTGCGTAAGATACAGTAGATGGTGCGGGTTAACTAAATCAAGTAATGCTATAGTAATTTGGGTAAGATTTGCAAAATAAAACAGTGAAAAAGAGAAAATATGAAAAAAGAATTAGTTTCACAAAGTTATGGTCAGTTATTACAAAGCCTAAAAGAAGAAATAGCAAGAGCAAGGGTTAAAGCTCATTTAGCAGTGAACAAAGAGATGATTTGTCTATACTGGAATATTGGAAAGAAGATACTAGAGAGGCAAGAAGAAGAGGGGTGGGGATCTAAGATCATTGAAAATATATCAAAAGACTTAAGAGATGAATTTCCAGAAATGACTGGGTTGTCATACCAAAATATTTCTTATATGAGGCAATTTGTTGTCGAATATAAATTTGATAATAATATACTCCAACAGGCTGTTGGAGAAATTCCGTGGGGTCATAATATTATACTTTTTTCAAGAATTGGTAATATTGAAGAAAGATTTTGGTATGCAAGACAAACAATAGAAAATGGTTGGTCTAGAAATGTATTAAGTCTTCAGATAAAAACAAATTTATATGAGCGTTCAGGAAGAAGTATAAATAATTTTAAAACTACATTACCAGCATTGCAGTCTGATTTAGCTGAAAGCATAATAAAAGATCCATATAATTTGGAATTTCTTGATATAAAGGGCAAATTAAAAGAAAAGGATTTAGAAGAAGGGTTAATTGATCAGATTCGGAAGTTTCTTTTAGAGCTAGGTCAGGGGTTTGCATTTATAGGGAATCAATATCACATTGAATTTGAAGGAGAGGATTACTTTTTAGATTTAGTGTTTTACCACGTGAAGCTTAAATGCTATGTAATAATTGAATTAAAGACTGGAAAATTCAAGCCTGAATATGCAGGAAAAATGAATTTTTATATTAATTTAATGAATAAACAAGTAAAGGATGATTCGGATAATCCAACGATAGGCTTGATATTATGTGAAGATAAGAAATCTATAACAGTAGAATATGCTATTGAAGGGATTAGAAGTCCTATTGGTATATCACAATTTAAGTTGACTGAGGAATTGCCAGAAGAGTTAAAGTCATATTTGCCAACTAAAGAGGAGCTAACAAAGATTAGATAATTATGCTTAGTAATTTTATTGGTGGCGGACAGATATTCTTACATAAGATTAGAATGTTGCGGCAGGTATTGTCAGGTTCATTTACAATTGCTATCATTGTGGCAATAATAATTAGCTGCATGAATTATTATAGTAGCTTAGTTAGGCTTGATATTGATGCTATTGTGAGCTTTAGGAAAGCAGTGTTAGCAGATGCGAGTTCAGATATTTTAGGATTATTTCGAAAAAACAGTAATTTGACTATAGATGTTAAGACCAAAAAAGGAATATATGCTAGAGGGATTAGTCCAGAAAAGGTTTTGAATATATCTGTTTTTAGGCAGGAGGATCAGAAGCTTAAGGAGATATTATCAGATATGTTTTTACTCTTTTTGACTGTTACCATTATAGGGTTTGTTTTAATTTTTTGGGTTTGCTCTAAATTTGGTAATTTTATTAAATCTGAGAAAAAGATCAAAGGAGGAGAGATCTTAACATCTAAAAAAGTGAGCACTATTTTAAATAGGTTAAATTTTGCTAGTCATATTAAAATTGGAAATATGCCTTTAGTTAAGGATAGTGAAACAAAACATTTTTTGGTTTGTGGGTCTACTGGATCTGGTAAAACAAATTTAATACACAATATTCTATGTCAGGTCACAGAGCAAAGGAAGCCAGCTATGGTTATAGATACCACTGGTGAGATGATTGCTAAATATTATAATCCATCTAGAGGCGATATAATATTTAATCCATTAGATGCAAGAGGCAAAAATTGGGATTTTTGGAAAGATTGTTGTTTTACAGGTTCTAGTAATAGTTACGATGATGTACCTGATAGGTTAAAAAAGTTTTCGGGGATATTATTTCATTTTAAGCGCCGTTCTGGCGCAAACAATAGCGACCCTTTCTGGGACCTTGCTGCTGAAAAATTATTTAACTCTATAGTAATGACTCTTGCTAGAAGCAGCAATCCTAGCTACAAGGAATTGCACTATATGACAAATAGTGCAGATATTAAGGAATTAAGATCACTACTTGTAAACGAGCCAGCTATGAGATATTTATCTGATGATGGTAAAGGTGTTGCTAGTTCAGTTGCTGCAGTTTTAGCTACTTCTTCTGCGCCTCTTAGTTATTTTAGAGATGATGGTGAGAGTTTTTCGTTAGTAGAATATTTCAACAGCATCGCAAATGGCAATGAGGCTTGGATATTTTTTGCGAGCCCTGTACATCAAAGAGATCTTTTGCTTCCGTTAATTGCCTGTTTAACTGAGCTTGCTATTTCTATGTTTATGGAACATGGGTCTGATAAGACTAGAAGATTTTGGATTGTAATTGATGAGCTTGCAGCGCTAGGCAATCTTCCTGCTATAGACACATTAACGAGTGAGGGGAGGAAATACGGAGCATGCGTGATTGCTGGTCTTCAATCTATCAATCAGATTTATAAGAACTATGGTCAATATGCTGGTTCTACGATATTTGGTCAATTTGCTACTAAGTTTTTTTTTAAGTTAGATGAACCGGTTATTGCCAAAATGATAAGTAATATGTGTGGGATGCAAGTGACTCATAGTCAGAAACGGAATATTTCTTTTGGTGCTAATGAGTTTCGTGATGGCCAGGGTTATACAGAGCATGAGCAAAGGAAGGAGTTGGTAGAATATAGTGATATTGCTAGTCTTAAAGCAGGAGAGTGTTTTTTATTACTTCCTTTACCTGAAGTAAGATTGTCAAGAATTACAGTACCTTTGTTAAATCTTGAAGATCGTAATAAAGAATTCATTCCCCAAACAGCAAATAATGTTGTTCATTGCGGAGATAATTTAAGTGAAGGGTGTGATATTAAAAATAATAGTTACAACAAAAAACCTTCAAAGAAAAATAAAAATATAATCCAAAATAAAGAAAATAGTAATAATTTCAATGCTGAGTTAATGTTTAAGTCCAAATAGTATCTTTATGCAATAGATTGACCAAGAGAATGAGAAGAGTATTTTGTATTGATTTGAATTTTATCTAGATGATTTGTTGTAAAGAAATATTAGGGATTTTAGGGACTATTGAATATAACTTCTTGATTTAGTAGAAAATAGTTGTTATTATGACAATAATAGTTAAGAATTTTTATTAAACTGAGGTTGCTTTGTTATGAAAAAAATAATACGTTCCTTAACAAAAGCTTTTAGTACTTTAGGTGTTAGTCCTTCAAAGTCTAATTGGAAGCATTTAAAAAACACTAGTTATACACCACAAAAAGATGAAGAAAGTGTTTTTCTTCAAGATGGAGAACTAGAAATTAAATATACGAAAAAATTTCCAAATAAAATTCTAAAAGAAGTTTTAAATAGACATATTGATCCTGTAATAGATGAGCTAACTCATCCTCATTCACAAATGGATGAAAAAGCATTTGACTACTTTATAAAGAAGGATATGCGTAATAACGCAGGTCATATTTCACAATTACTTTTCAATAAAGATTATTCTTTTGTCAAACAAAGCTCTCGTTCATTCGCAACTTTAAGCTATAAAAATCAGACATTACAAGCAAAACTTTCTGTTAAGCCTGAGTTGATTATTTCAACTTCGGTTGGTGACAAAGTAGTTACTGGACTATCTCTTCATAAAGGAACAGTTCAAGTAAACTCGTTTAAAGATACTGATGACATGTTACTTGCTAGAGTACAAGATTCAAGGCATGATGGGATATCCACGCCATTCTTAAGATTAGGAGATAAGGCGTTATTAACAACTGCAGAATTAAAAATGCAATATGATCTGTATTGTATAGAAGAAGGTTTATATGACCAAATTATCCTTTGTACATCAAAATTGAATAATGATGTTGAGGTAGTTTCTCATTATACAGGGATGTTAAAAACAGATCAAAATGGGGACGTAATTTTTGAACGTTTAACAGGAGGAATAGCAAGGCCTAAAACTCATTACAATCCAAATAAAGGTAAATTTGTTTCCATGGAAAGTCATGAAGGGAACACTGCATCGCTTACACATATTGCTTATAAAACTCAACCCAATTTAAAGGCATATGAGTTAGTTTTTATTCCTAAAAATCATAAATCTATAAATCAAATTATTAAAGTATGCGAAGCGTTGTTAAGCATAAAAAATACTTCCACTCAAGATCCTGAAGTACTAGATCTTGTTCTCAAAAAACATGGTTTATCTAACAACGAAATTGCGGTAGAGCTTATTCGTGAAATAAATAAGCACGATACATCAAATGGTATATTTCATGTTAATATAGGAGCTTTCCAAGAAGAAAACTCAACAATTAATCAGTTCATATTAGGAGCTGATTTTCTTGGTAAGGATTCCTCATATACACTACAAGTCTTAAAAAAAACAGATCTTTATAATGAACCTAATATAGTTGCAATTGATTTTCCTTATGAAAACCCTATTGAGTATAAAGTCATAGGATCTTCAGACGATCTCAATATAGTGGACTGATTTTTTTTAAAGATGGTACCTTCATCAGTTGTTGATTTTTAATAAAAAATTAACTAAAATGAACTCACTAAAAGTTTATGAGATGTAAAGATTGCAAAATTAGGTGATGATACTCAAGATATGTGTGATTCTCCACAGTGATACTCATTGTTAAAACAAATGACAAGAATGTTCTAACTTTTTATATAAGATTCAGATCAGGAGAAATATGGAGGTAGACTATACAATCTTGCAATCAACAGGCTCAATAGCCTCTCTCACTTTAGGAGACTTATGAAAAGAATCGTTGTCCATAACAACAGTCTGACCGGCAGTCAATGCTGGAACCAGCCTCTGCTCTACCCAAGCAACAAATAGCTCGCTATTGCAAGAACCTTTAAATGTCATCGGTGCAAGAATCTTCTTACCGCATTGACTAGCTACAATATTAGTGCGAATAAAGCGCTTACCACTAGTATTTCCAAACAATATGCTCCCTCTCTTCCACCAGCTCTGTACTTGAAATTTCCTCTATCTATGCCACTCTCATCTATATATACAAGGTCCTCCTTCTTTATATTACAAAGTAGGTTGACCTCATACAACTTTTTTGGTCTAATTTATGGGCGCATTATAATGGCAATGATGCTTGGATATTTTTTGCGAGCCCTGTACATCAAAGAGATCTTTTGCTTCCGTTAATTGCCTGTTTAACTGAGCTTGCTATTTCTATGTTTATGGAACATGGGTCTGATAAGACTAGAAGATTTTGGATTGTAATTGATGAGCTTGCAGCGCTAGGCAATCTTCCTGCTATAGACACATTAACGAGTGAGGGGAGGAAATACGGAGCATGCGTGATTGCTGGTCTTCAATCTATCAATCAGATTTATAAGAACTATGGTCAATATGCTGGTTCTACGATATTTGGTCAATTTGCTACTAAGTTTTTTTTTAAGTTAGATGAACCGGTTATTGCCAAAATGATAAGTAATATGTGTGGGATGCAAGTGACTCATAGTCAGAAACGGAATATTTCTTTTGGTGCTAATGAGTTTCGTGATGGCCAGGGTTATACAGAGCATGAGCAAAGGAAGGAGTTGGTAGAATATAGTGATATTGCTAGTCTTAAAGCAGGAGAGTGTTTTTTATTACTTCCTTTACCTGAAGTAAGATTGTCAAGAATTACAGTACCTTTGTTAAATCTTGAAGATCGTAATAAAGAATTCATTCCCCAAACAGCAAATAATGTTGTCCGTTGTAGTGAGATTGAAATTAAAAAGAAAAATAATAGTAATGAAAAAAGATCTACAACGAAAAAGAGAGATATTATAAAAGATGACAAAGATAGTAATAATCTTGATGTAGAGTCAATGTTTCGTTAATTACAGTTGTTGTTAGTATCAATTTTGCAAATAAGAATTGCGGATATGGTCCTTTAAGTAGATTGAAGATATTGAATGTTTGTGGTATAATTCTTCCTAAATCAAGAAGGAAAAAATAATGACTAACTTAATCAGTTTTGATTATGCGATAAAATATCTTTTAAAAGATAAAGGTGATTACGAGATAGTTGAAGGTTTTATATCATCTATTCTTGCTTCTGCAGGTTACTCGCCTATTAAAATCAAGGCTTTGTTAGACTCTGAAAGCAATAAAGAAGCAAAGTATCTAAAAAGAAGCATAGCAGACCTTATAGTAGAAGACGCAAAGGGTAATAATTACATAGTAGAAATAGATAAAGCATATACGGAACTTTTCTTGCATAAAGCTGTGTTTAACACTTCAAGATTGATAGTAGATAACCTTGGCACAGATCAAAATTATTTAAAGATCAAGAAGGTTTTTCACATAAATTTACTATATTTTCCATTTGAAAATACTAAATCGCCTCTACATCATGGCAAGGTAATATTTCATGAAGTAGATAATAAAAACCCTGTAGATGTACATTTGATTGACCGTAAGATGCATATATTTGACAGTCAGAATATTTTTCCGGAATATTTTTTGATATCGATACCGCTGTTTGATGATGTAATAAGAGAGGAGCTAGACGAATGGCTATATGTAATGAAGCACTCTGAGGTAAAGGAGAGTTTCCGGTCACCTTATATGTCAAAAGTTGCGGCGCGTCTAAGTATTTTGAAGATGAGCAACAAAGAGCGGGAGGTTTACGATAACTATGTTATGGATTCCATGAAGGGCCGAGATTATTTAATCTCAGCTGAGCTAAAAGGCAGGGCCGAAGGGAGAGAAGAAGGACTAGCTGAGGGTATGGAGAAGGCTCTTGAGAAAACAGCAATTAATATGTTAAAGCA
>CAZKKY010000035.1:1478-7419 GCA_964553715.1 uncultured Rickettsiaceae bacterium | reverse complement strand
CTTGCAATTGTATAGGTTCATAATAACAGAGTTTGAAGTTCGGCTTTTAATCTAATAAGCCTTATCATCTCCCTTGCATATTGCAGATTTTTAATATATAAGAGACTACTTAAAGCAAAGGAGAAGTGGCCGAGTGGCTTAAGGCGCCCGCCTGGAAAGCGTGTTCACGGCAACGTGTCAGGGGTTCGAATCCCCTCT
The DNA here is from genome assembly GCA_964553715.1 of uncultured Rickettsiaceae bacterium. GTDB lineage: Bacteria > Pseudomonadota > Alphaproteobacteria > Rickettsiales > Rickettsiaceae > JAGOJE01. The sequence goes on along the minus strand of CAZKKY010000035.1, from coordinate 7,221 downwards.
TCTCCGCCAGTTTATAAAACAGTTGCACCATTTAGGCACCACAAATATTTCTTTACCCTTACTTCTTATTTGCGTATAACCTTCTTTTTCTGACTCACTAATACCTATAGTATCATCTCCAAAGCTTGTCTTAATCTGTTAGAAATTGTACCCCTTTACTATTAATAAAATACATAGGCTATTTAATTATCAATTACTATCTTAGGATTCATTTTTGGTACACCATTTGGTGAGTAAAATATGCATTTTTTATCAAAAGATATGCTTCAGTAATATTGAATTTACTTTTTAGTAGCGTGTTTATGAAGAAATGGAACTTGAAATATTATAAAGATTAAAGTAAGCGGAACCGCTCCAAAAATTTTAAAATTGACCCAAATTTCTTCAGAAAAATTTCTCCATACTATTTCATTAATCAATGCCATCATGAAAAAATAAAAAGCAAATCTTCTAGAGAGAATCATCCAATAAATCTCTTCCATAGAAAAAGCATGACCAAAAATAGTTTTTACAAAGGGCTTTTTCTTCACAATGCCAAAAGTTAATATGCTAGCAAATATCATATATACTAATGTGGGCTTCATTTTTATATAGCTAGCATCACCACTTAAAAGAGTAAAACCACCTGAAATAAATAATATACCACCAGAAATGAGTAATGGCATAGATATTTTCTTATCAACCATATAGCTGATAATGAGAGAAACAACAGTTACTACAACCATAGAAAGGGTAGCACTAAAAATATCTGATTGCTTATAAGTAGCAAAAAACACTACAATAGGACCAAGCTCAAGCAATAATTTTAACATAAGATCAAACTAATTTATTCAAAAAATATTATATAATAACTACTATACTACTTTACTCTTACGGCTTTGTAATGTAGCAATACTAAATAATAAAACAAGTGTAGAAAAATAAAATACCAACTGCATACCATTTGGAGTAGACTCATATCCTAAAAATACTTTTAATACTTTACCTAATAAAGAAGAATCACTAATAAATGATGATGTATTCCACAAAGGCTTGTACCACATTTTAATTATGCCAGATGAAGTAAGAATTCCAGCAGCCTCCGCAGCAAGACCAGCTGCAATAAATGAAAGCAAAACAAAACAGGCTTTAAAGATATACTTGCCTGCAAATCTTAAAAGCCCAAAATAAAAAGCTGTTCCACAACATATTCCACCTAAAGCTGCAAGTCCAATAGATAGAAGATAATATTGACCATCTACACTAGATGAATGAGAAATACTATATGTAAAAAGTAGTATCTCTACACCTTCACGAAAAATAGTGCTAGCTACTACTAAAGTCAATATCACTTTACTCACCTTTTCATTTTCTATATTAGCTATTACCTCGTTTATATGATTTTTAATACCACGAGAAGTCCTGTTAATAGAAAGAGTTGTAAGAATTATAGCAAAAACTGTAAACAATAATATACTAGCATTTAATATCTCATCACCCAAATTATGGAATGAACGATTAAGTATACGCACAAAAAATGCAATAACAGCAGAACCAATAACACCAGACATAACACCAAGAGTTATGTAAGTTGTTCTATTTTTTATATTTTTCGTAGCAGCAAAAATAATGCCTAAAAGAATTGATATTTCTAGAAATTCACGAAAAATTACAACTGCGATTTTAAACATAGCTATTCTTATTTAACATTAAGAAATCCCCTTGCGGTATCTTCATGAAACTCTCCAAAAAACTCGTATCTACCAGGATCAAGAGGAGCAATAATTATTACAACTTGAGAATTAGATGGTATAAGTTTTTCACGCTTCAAGTCAAAACTTTCAAATTCTTCTACAGAATCATCATTGTTTTTAACAATGAGTCTTATTTTTTTACCAGATGGTATATCAATGGTACTAGGATTAAAGACATGATTCTCTAGAGTGGTTTCTACCTCTACAATATCAGAATTTGCAAAAGATACCGCAAAAATACAAACTATAGAAAAAAAAATAGCTATGTTTCTAACAATCATATTCTTCAAAAAGATTTATTTTTATTTATACATTTAAGATGGAAACATAGTATAACAATTACGATGATTATGCAAGTATAGGATAAAAAAATATATTGGTATATATTATCAAACTACAGTGTAATAAAACATAGACTATTAAAACTCAAATTTAGCACCTAAAATAACCAAATTGCCTTTAGAAGAATGACTAAAGATCGACTTATTTTTTAGAGTCCTACCTTTTGCTTCATAGAATGTAACTTCAGCATATGGCAGTATACCTGGGGCTATTTTATAATCCATAGCAAGAGTAGCTGAAGAAAATTTATTAGTATAATGGTGACTTCTAAAACCAGAAAGACTCATGGATAACTTATTAATATCATACCTAACTGTAACACCATAAATATGAGTTTTTTTACCCAAATTATTCACTACATCATTAGTGGCGCTTTTTAAATAATCACCAAAAGATGCTGCTACAGAAAAATTTTGATATTTTATTTCAGTTCCTATAACATAGTTTTTAAGATTAGAAAATTTTGCATCAGTAGGATTTTTCTTATCAGATACAGTTTTAGCTTTTTCAAAGACAATAGAACTCCGCATAGAAAAATCACTAGAATATTTTTTACCATATGAAATACCAGCTGCAACACCATCAATAAAATGTACTTTATATTTTTGATGTTGTGTCTTAACTGATGACTCGGAATCAGAGTGAAAACTCTTATATCCACGATTTGTACTATCTGGAATATAACTTATACCCATTTGAAAACCAGAGATATCTGGGGTGTAATAAGTAATTTTTCTTGCATATTCTGCATTATGCTTATTTGCAGAAGGCCGAATTTTTGCATCAAGAAAATTAGCCCATCCTGTAATGTAAAGCGTATTTGTTTTCCTAGGGTCAGAATTGATAAAGGAATCTACACCTCCACCAGTAGCAGCAGCATTAGAAAAAGAAGAGATTTTCATTTTTGCTGCAGCACTTTTATCAGAGCCAAACTCCAGCTTACCATAGTTCGTTACTAAGTAAAGACCAGAAGAAGTAGACCTATTATTACGATTAGTTGTCCTCAAATTCACCATAGCGCCATAAGTCATACCAGAATCGATCTTGTTAGATACTTTTGCTACAACACTTGCAGAATTATTAAAAGCAAAAGTTTTTCTTAATGGACTAAGCTGAGATGCATGAGAATCATGATGATATGTGATAGACTGAAAGTCTAATTTTCCATTAAGTTTTACCTGTACATCATTTGCAGAAAAAGCAACACAAGGAAGTACAAATAGTAAGAAGAAAAAAAATCTACTCATTTTTATTATAGTCTTATTTTAATAATTTTAGTAACCTACTAGAAAGTGCAATCCAAGACAATATAAATCATACATTAAAGCGAAAATGTATAACGTCACCATCTTTAACTATATATTCTTTACCCTCTAAGCGCATTTTACCTGCTTCTTTAGCTTTAGATTCGCCGCCATAATTGACATAATCCTCATAAGAAATGACTTCAGCCCTAATAAACCCTTTCTCAAAATCTGTATGTATTATACCAGCTGCAGAAGGTGCTAATATACCTGATTTAAATGTCCACGTATGTGTCTCTTTAGGACCAACAGTAAAATAACTGCTAAGACCTAATATATTATATCCAGATCTAATAATTTTGCTAAGACCAGTTTCTTTAAGCCCTAAACTTTCAAGAAAAATTGCCTTTTCTTCATCAGAACCTAAAGAGGAAATTTCTTGTTCGATTTTTGCTGATATAATTATACACTGAGCTTTTTCTGCAGCAGCTTTTGCTGTTACAATATTTGAAAGATCGTTACCTTCTAGAGCTTCGTCTTCAAGAACGTTACAAACATATATTATAGGTTTTGATGTAAGAAGCTGTAACTCCTTAATGTGTTTTTCATCATCTTGCGTTTTTATTAAAGATCTAGCAGGGAGTCCATTAGAAAGAGCCTCTAATACTTTACGCAGAAGATCTAAATGATCTTTTTGGCTTTTATCTCCCCCTTTAAGCTTTTTTTCAGCCATAGGAATGCGTTTTTCAATAGATTCAAGATCTGCAAGTAATAATTCTGTTTCTATTATTTCAGCGTCATAAATTGGGTTAACATCACCATGTACATGTGTGATATTAGGATCTTTAAAACAACGTAGCACGTGTATTATAGCATCTACTTCTCTAATATGAGATAAAAATTTATTCCCAAGCCCCTCACCTTTACTTGCGCCAGCAACAAGACCAGCAATATCTACAAGCTCTATATAAGCAGGAATAATCTTTAAAGAACTAGCTATCTTAGCTAATTTTTGCATTCTATCATCTGGGACGGAAACCATACCTGAATTAGGCTCTATAGTACAAAAAGGGTAATTCGCAGCTTCTGCTGCTTGAGTTGCAGTTAAAGCATTAAATAAAGTAGATTTTCCAACATTAGGAAGGCCTACTATTCCACATTTAAATCCCATATATATAACCTATTTACTAATTAGTGCTAGACTTTATAAGTAAAGCAAATTCATCAATCTTACCATCTAAAATCAAACTAAAATTCTCTATGATTCTTTTTATTATGTCATCAATTACTATTCTTTGAGTATTACCAAACACTCTAAGCACATAATCTGCTACTTCATCTTTATTTTCTGGCCTACCAACCCCAACCCTAATGCGAAGATATTCTGAGCCAAAGCAATTATCAATGGATTTAAGGCCATTATGCCCTCCATTACCACCGCCAGTTTTTATTTTTACAGTACCAATTGGCAGATCTATATCGTCATGAATAACTATTATATCAGATACAGAAATTTTATAATAATGAGCAGTAAGCTGAACAGCCTGGCCAGATAAATTCATAAAAGTTGATGGCTTACATAAAATAATCTTCTGATCAGAAATTAAACCAGCAGCTATCTGGCTTCGAAATTTATTATTTTCTGCAAAAGCAATAGATAGATTATTTGCAATAGAATCTACTACATCAAAACCGACATTATGCTTTGTATTATTATATTCCCGCCCAGGATTACCAAGACCAACGATAAGCTTCATAAATATAGAAATAAATTTTTAGGCAGCTGTCTTATCTTTTAACATATCTATAAGCTTATTTATAGCATCATTTTGATCTATACCCTCAAGAATAGAAAGCTCACTAGCGAGGCGGTTCACAGCAGACTCATATATAGTACGCTCACTATAAGAACGATCGCTATCAACATTCTTATATAGATCACGAACAACCTCAGCAACTGCAACTATATCACCAGAATTGATTTTACCCTCATATTCTTGAGCTCTACGACTCCACATTTTATTACCCTGACGAGGCTTACTTTGAAGAGCTTTATATATTCTATCGATATCACTTTTATCAGACAAAGGACGCAGACCAGAAGCAGTAGCTCTGTTAACTGGAACTCTTAAGGTCATCTTATCTTGAGGAAACGATATAACGTAAACCTGTATATTAACACCGCCAACAACTTGGGTCTCTATATTAACTATTTCACCAACACCATGAGAAGGATATACAACTTTCTCAGAAACTTTAAAGGACAAAGTCTTAAACATAGATCTCCTGTAATTTTAGTTAAACTCGAGAGAGTAAATCAAGAACAGGATACTACCATATTTTACCGAAAATATAAAGAAAAAACTATAGAATAACAAATATATTTTCAATAATTTATATATATAACAAAAAAATTACTATTAC
>CAZKKY010000035.1:0-1378 GCA_964553715.1 uncultured Rickettsiaceae bacterium | reverse complement strand
GACACAGCTTCACTTCCTATTTTTGTTGTATTTAATCCATCTTTAAAATATTTGCTGTCATGTTCTTTTATAATAATTTTCATATTAGTGATTTTAATGTTGTCTCCATTTCTTTCAAAAGCACCTATAGTTATAGTAAGCTCGTCTCTATCTGAAGATTTATTTAAAGAAGACGCACACCTCCAAGCTTGTAACCCTAGAGTTGCAAAAGCTGCAATACAAATAGCACTTAGCGCTCCTATTTCGACCCCTGTCATATATACCTTTTAATCTCTTTATATATTAAAAAGGATTATTGGTATATCTAAGGCTAAAATTCAATATATTAATAGATATAGAAACTTGATTTTCTATCTAATGTGACAAAACAGATTAAGATAATATCAAACTAACTGGTAATTGGCAGGATTTTCAAATATTCTTCTAAGCAAATTGTTATTTAGAGCGTGCCCAGTTTTATAACATTTGAAATATCCAGTAATTGGCATAGAAGCAGTAGCAAAATCACCTACAGCATCTAACAATTTATGCCTCACGAACTCATCATCAAAACGCAAGCCTTCAGCATTTAATATTCCATTATTATCTATTCCAACAGCATTATCAAGACTAGCACCTCTTGCAAGACCTTTAGACTTAAGATACTCAAGGTCATGTAAAAAACCGAATGTTCTTGCATCAGATATAGAATCCTTAAAAGAATCTAAATAAGAAAAAACTCTTTGTTGATGCCCAATCACTTTATTAGTAAAGTTTATTGTCATATCAATAGAAAAATTCTCGGAAGGAGAAACTATAGCGAAAGCGTCATTATACTCTGTAGAAACTTCTTTTAATATCTTTAAACTTGGTGCTTTATCTTTAAGAATTTGAACTCCTGCACATTCTATCATAAAAACGAATGGACGAGAACTACCATCCATTATTGGAACTTCTTCAGAGTCAAGATCCACAATCACGTTAGTTATTCCACAACCAAAAAGAGCAGCCATTAAATGTTCTATAGTAGAAACTTTAGATTTTGCTTGATTAGAAATAGTAGTAGAAAGAGCAGTCTCAGAAACACTTGAGTAATTTGCAATTACAACATTATCGACTTCTGTGATATCACTACGCACAAAAACTATACCTGTGTTAGCCTTTGCAGGCTTTAAAGTAAGGTGCGTTCTTTTACCAGAATGCACACCTATACCATAACAACTAACCGGATTGCGTATAGTGGTTTGAAAATGCATCAGGCTATCTCCGAAGTCAAATCTTAATAACAAATAATAATTACATTCTGTAGACCCCAAGTTCAAGATAAAAAATATTACGAAATGCTACAATATAGTGTGTAAATATTAGTAAGTCACCCTGCAGAATACTGTCAATCTAA
>CAZKKY010000034.1:0-8270 GCA_964553715.1 uncultured Rickettsiaceae bacterium | reverse complement strand
GATACCAAATCAATAAATGATCTATATTTAATGGGAGCACAACACTTTCATGCAACCACTTGCTGTACTCCCCAGAAGCTTAGGTAGTAATTGGACCGGATTATGATTTTGAATTAAAAGCAACCCTAGCAAAAAAGAGATAAGCGATATAAAGCTCTTTCATGATAAGATGCATGTGGATGTATTATCAAAATCCTGTCCTAACACTCTAGCATCGTCAGTGAACTCTATATTATTTGGAACGGCTAGTAATGCTTGAGCTTCAATTGGCATATGATAACTAGTTACAGTATCTACATCTATTTGATGTGTTGTGTGCTGAATTTCATCACTATTCTCCGAATTTGTTCTTAAGGCTAATTCCAAATTATTCATTGCTTCATGGTAATGAGAATTTAAATCTATAGCTTCTTCAAAACATGCTATTGCTTCTTGAGTTTCCTGCATATCTAGAAGAGTAAGGCCTTTATTGTTGTAAGCTACATGATCCTTTAGAGAATTGTGTATAGCTTTGTCAAAGCATTTAATCGCTTCTTCATATTTACCTAATTGCCTAAGAGTAAGTCCCATACAATTGTATATATTACTATCATTCGCACCCAAAGCGATTGACTTATTATAGTGTGCTAGCGCACTAACATATCTTCCTTCCTCACTTAAGATTTTTCCTATATAATAATATGAATTTGCATTTTTGAAATCTAAGGATATTACCTTATAAAAACATTCAATAGCTTCTTCATTTCGTGCTAATAAGTAAAGAGTTCTGGCTTTATGATAATATGAATCTGAGTGATATGGGTTGAGCGATATTGTTTTATCATAATATTGTAGAGCTTTTTCCTTATCTCCTAATTCAAAAAATATAAGTCCTATATTATATGATGCATCATAATGGTCTTTGTCAAAGTGCAGTACAGCATTAAAACTTCTGAGAGCCTGTTCTGTTTGTTTGAGGGCTAAGAATGCTTTTCCTCGGTAATAATAAGAATCGGTGGATTGTTCATTCATGTTTCTTGCTTTATTACAATAAGCAATTGACTCTTCATATTTACCTAATGAATAAAGAGTTTTTGCAACTTTTATATATCTTTCATAGTTTGGCTTTCGTGATATTGCTTCAATGTAATATGAAAATGACTCTTGTGTTAGGCTTAAAGCACTAAGCACATCTCCTTTTAATTCATATGCTTTAGTATGTTCAAGATTATTAAGTATAGCAGCATTACAAGATGAGATCGCTTCTTCGTATTTTTCTAATTTAAACTCTGCATATCCCTTATTGGTATAAAAAGTAGACAGAGTAATAGGACTGAACTTAGGGAATAGGTATTGAGATCTAGAAGGACCGTACTTTAGTTTATAGTCTCTGTTGTCACGATAAAGGGATGGTCTAGGAAAGTGATCCGGAAGAGATGATATATGTGCATCGATTTGCTCCAGGAGATCAGGAGTTGCAAGGTCTATTGCTTTGTTAAAATATGCAATTGCTCCAGCGTATCTGTGTAATCCAGATAAGGTGACTCCTTTAAGATTGTAGTCATCAGGATTGGTTAAATTTTTATCAAAATTCTGAAAACATTGTAAAGCTTCTTCATATGCACCTAAAGAATTTAGTAAAATAATTTTTTCTATGTAAAAAGTTTTTGATGCTTTTATTTGGGATGGTAACTCTAACAGTCTCGCTTCTTCATACCTTCTTAGAGCAATCAGTGATTTGAGCTTGTATTGATAAGTATCCGATACATGTCCTTGTCCTTGTATTCCACCTAATGATAAAAGTTGTTCACAGTATGTCAGGGCTTCTTCGTACTGCTCACGACTCATTGAGTGCTTAATTTGTTCATGAATGGTTTGGATTTGTTTTTGTGGATCTGGTGTTATGTTATTTGGGTTTTGCATGATACTAGCCTGTGTAAAACAACCTTATATAGAATAAATAACCTTAGAGTGTATATTGAATTTTTTCTACACGCAATAGTTAAATTTGATTTTGTGGTGCTTTATCACGCCATTTCATATTGACTAGAATAACAACCTATAGTACCATCACAAGGTTAATTTAATCTTTTAGGTTTATTAGATGTTGTTTTGAACAGAATTTATTATCTAGTATGAGTAGGTTAGGTTAATGTTAAATTCCTTTTAATCAAAGGGTGGTTTATGCCTTCACTAAGCACAATTTACTCAATTCTTTTTGTGGATTTTAAAGAATCAAAGAAACAACGAAAATTTGACATATTACTTGGATCAAAATCTAAAGATCATGAGACTAAATCTAATCTAGCAAAATTCTTAAAAGATTATGGCGCTCTAGCAGAACTTGGTAAATATTTATTTGGCCCATCTTTTACAGACACAGAACATCGTAAGGCATTAGAGCAAGAACAAAAAGCTCACTTTCACTCTCAAAATCAACAATTTAAATATTTTGATTCGAGTAATAGAGATCTCATATCGTTATACTTAAATTGTTATAGATTCTGTAGATACCAAGATCAATTTGTAGAATATAATAATGTTACTGAGACTCCTCAAAGAGCATATAAAATGATGTTATTTTTTGGACCGCCAATCGATGTGAATGTAGAGTATTCGCAAGATTTAATGATAACTACTATAAAGAATATGGAAGAATTCATAAGAAAACATCTTCATGGTTCTAGCACACCAGTACATGATTTGTTTATGCACGATTTTCCTATAAATAATCCAGATAATAAGCATTTCAATTTTCTAGCATGGAAAGAAAAAATTCATGAGATTCTGGGTTATAAAGCTCTCAAAAATTTTGCAGATGCACCAAAAATATCAAAGTATATAGTGGAGAATTATCCGGCAATGCATGCCTATGCACATAGCGACAATATTCCAAATAGTCAAAATGATTTTGAAAAAATATTAGTAAAATGTGCATATGATAGGATAGAAGAAAATCCAGCACTTGGTAAATTGTATAAGTTTTATAATGTTCCAGAAGAAAGTTTCAATAGAGCGCTAGAGTTGATCCACAAAGGTATATTAAGGGTTGACGAGACTGGGCATACATTCGCTCCGAAACTATACGATTATATACTTGATATCTCAGTACCTATATCTGATGGCAAATATTACTTGGTAAAACTACCACCGCATGATCCTAGGAGTACAATTTTGGGTCATATCACAAATTGCTGTCAGTCTCTAGGAGGATATGCAGAGCAATGTGTTATAGATGGTATGAATTTATCTAACAATGGTTTTTACGTTTTTGTCAAAGCAGGTCCGAATTTTGATCCAAACAATATTGACTGGAATAACTTTGAATCTAAAGATGGGGATCGAACAGGAAATGTAATAATAGGGCAAAGTTATGTATGGCTAGGATTAGACAATTCTTTTACTATTGACTCACTTGAAATAGTGAGTTCTTTTGCTAAAGAGCTTGACTTAAAAACAACTTTAGAAAAACTTGGGAATGCTTTACATGAAGCAAACCCACATATAGTGAGGATGATGATCGGCACAGACGGTAAAACAGAAGAAGTACTTAGAGCAAATAATTACCAGCTTCTTCAGTCCACCGCACCATCATTACAGAAAGAAGGGAATTCAAACTATGATTCAAATAATCAGTTTGAAGCATATGTACATGAATCCTTAAAAGATGCACGAAAATCACTAAAATTAATTACATCTCAAGAGCAAGATCATATAGTTTCTCTAGATCAGGCAAATTTAGTAATTGGGCTTAATCAAGATTATTTACCATTACTAGGATCCCATTATCATTACAGGCAATGGACTTCTCTTAACATTACAAAGAATTGCAGCACTCCAGAAGATCTGCTAGCAATACACAAGTACCTTGGGCATCTCCAGATAACAAAGCCAAATCATTATGATATAATATTTAATAGATATTACCAGATTAATGAATTATTAAATTTTGAAGACATAATGTATGTAAGTAATAGAAGCGCTAAAGATGACGATTCTCAATTTAATGCAATTATGTCAGAAGGTTCTCAAATTCTTTATAATCTAGGAATAAAATGCAAAGAATTATTAGGTCAAGATTCGATAGAAACGAAGCGTAATATTTTAAGACAGTTAGCACAAAAAATTTGTGGAGAAACTCATGATTCTTTAGAATATATAGATACTTTAGAAGCAGAACTTGTAAATGCCCTCAATATGCAGGTAAAACTTTACAAAGAATTTGGTGTAAAGGTTGTAGATTTAAAAGATTTAACACCAGATGTTATAGAACTACTAGGGTCTATGGATTCTATAGAAGCATACAATACTGGGCATGTTGTATTGAGTGACTTAAAGGAATTAAGTTCTGAAAAGATTAAAGCACTGACATCAAAACAAGTAGTTGAAGCTTATAAAACGGGTAAACTGACTTTGTATGATCTAAAAGATTTAGATATAGAAAAGATTAAAACACTGACATCAGAAAGGATGATCACAGTTTATGACACTGGATATATAAGTTTTGATGACTTAAAAGAACTTGATATAGTAAAAATTACCATATTAACATCAGAAGTAGCAATAAAATTTTATAAAAGAAAAATATGTACTATATCAGAACTCAAAAACTTCAACACAGAATTTATCGCAGCTATAAGTGATTATTATAATTATAATCAAGTTATAAAACTGTGTAATAGTGGTTACGCAAGCCTTTCAGATTTAATTGATTGCACCAAAGAACAAATTAAATTCTTGTCATCAGATATTTCTATTTTGCTTTATGAGACAAATCAGATGACTATTACTAATCTAAAAGAATTATTGGAAACAGAATCACCATTAATCTCTAATAATGCTCGGTGGTTATATAAGGAAGTCATATGTAGTTTTACAGAATTACAAGAATTACCAGCATCAAAAGTAAAACTTTTGATTTCTGATGATGCCATTAGTATTTATAGTAATTCTAATAAAAAAGTGACGTTTAAAGATCTAAAGGCTCTAACTACTGAACGAATTGAACTTTTGATTTCTAATCAAGCAAGATATTTATATCAGAATAGTAATATACCTTTTGGAGATATCACAAGTATAAGTAATGAATTGCTAGAGAATATTTTAGGTATGGTAGGAGAATTTTTACAAGTATTTAATGATGGTTATGTTAAAATATCAGATCTAGAATCATGCTCAAGAGATCAAATAAAAATTTTGATTTCAAAAGATGCATATGAAGCTTATAAAACAGGTAAAGTCACATTATTAGATTTGATAGGTTTGGATGTTAAAAAAATGAAAAACTTAACATATTATCCAGCAATTAGTGCATATAATAAAGGTATGGTAACATTATCCGATCTAAAAAATCTAGACAATGAACAGATTGAGGTTTTAACTAGTGGCGTTGTACATCTAGCTTATGATCTTGGGTATCGAGTATCAGATTTATTTGGTACAACTAAAGAAATCATTCATTGTAATATTTTGAAGAGTTTATTTCAAACATCTAACGAAACATCTGTTTTTATAGAAAACCTAAATTATGAGGCAATAAATAGACTAATTGCTATTATCTATAAAATCTATTACTTTCCTGCAAACTTACCACACCTTAAAGACTTTAGTTTGAATACAGCCGAGGATATAGACAAACTTGAATTATTATTATCAGAGAATGCTACTAGCCTATACAGATCTTGTAATATCACAATGTCAGACTTAAAAAACGCATCTTGTGAAAAAATTAAGATATTACTAGCATCTGAAGATTATGTTAGTGATGTATGCAAAGCAGGATATATAAAGTTCTCAGATTTACTAGCATTCACAGTGAAATATATGAAAGTTTTAATTTCGTATCAAGCATATGATCTTTATAAAACTGGTAAAGTAACAATAGATGAATTAAAATCCTGCACTATTGAAATGATAGAATGTCTAACTACTTGGAGTGCAAGATCATGTTTTGCAACAGGAATGATTAAAGTCTCTGACTTTACTGAAATGAGCACAGAGCAAGTAAGAGAGCTGACAAGTGATAACGCAGCCGAGTGCTATAGGCTTGGCTGCAATGTGAAGGATCTTGCATCTTCCGGTAGTGATAATATTAAACATAAAATTTTAAAACAATTTGCAGTAAAGTTATGTAAAGAGTCAGAAAATAGTTTATCCTATATAGACAATTTAAATACTGATCTGGTACGCCAGCTTTTAGAATATTTTCCTATAGAAGCTTATAAAACTGGTACGGTAACAGTTACAGATTTGAAAGATTTTTCTGCTAAGAAAATAGAGCTTTTAACATCTCCAAGCGCTATATGGGGATACACAACTTGTGCAATAACAATATCAGATTTGAAGGACCTTTCTAATAATCAGATAGAATATTTAATATCTCAACTAAGTCTTATACGTCTATCACGGGGATTTACAATAATAGATTCAGAAAATCTTTCTACTGAAGAAATGGAGTCTTTTTACAAAAGCGGCATACTAACAATTCAAGAGTTTCTAGACTTTACACCTGAACAGATAAGAGCTTTGACATTGTCAAATGCTATACGTGCTTACAAATATGGCGTAGTAACAATTTCAGAATTAAAACCATTAGATCCAAAAATTGTGTTCTCTTTAATTAGTAACTATGCGCTAAAATGTTATGAATTAGGATGCACCTTGCAAGATTTGATTGCCGATACTAAAGAAATGATACAGTGTAATATTTTAAAAAATCTAGCCTATAAAGTTTGTGGAGAGCCTCATTCATCACTTTCGTATATCAATTCTCTGGATACAGAGTTAGTGAATGTATTAATCGATAGTATTTTTGTCACTTGCGATTCTGGCGAAGTCAGCATCAATACTCTTAAAGATTTTTCATTAGAATATATAAAAACAGTGAATTTTTATTTCTCTAATTATACCGACTGTCAGAAACAACATAATAATAAATTCATTCCTGCAACTTTTGAAAATTTAAAGAATTTAACAAGTGAAGAACTGGTATCGTTAATGAATAATGGTAATAGCTGGGGACATCCTTTAAATGAAGTAGGCAAAATAGAGAAAATCATCAATTGTAGAGGGCTAGATAAAGAAACTAAGGAAGAACTTTATTCTTATCAAGCTAAGGAAGCATATTCAAAAGGTTATCTTCGAGCTGCGGAAATTAAACATTGTAGTTTAGAACAAATTAAAGCGCTTACAAACTATAATGCAGTTAATGCTTACAAGGGTGGCCTTGTAACACCATTAGAACTAATTACTTTTCCGTCCAACATAATAAAAAAACTTACAGGCTACGAATTTCTTAGACATTATGAGCATTATAAGATTAGAGCATCGGATTTTATCGGGTGTAGCATAGAACAAATAAATGCCCTTACCAGTTATTATGCACTTCAAGCTTATAGAGACGGATCTTGTAAGGTTGAGGACTTAAAATGCTTTACTCCAGAACAAATAGATTCATATTTATCACACCAATCATTAGAAGCAATCAAAACGGGATATGTGACTTTGAAAGATATTAGTATGTTTTCTAAGGATCAGATAAATATTTTAACATCAGAAAATTTACTAGATGCTTATAAGACAGGCCAAGTAAAAATAACAGATTTTATAGACTTAGATCCAGAAAAGATAATTTTGCTATCGTCTTGTTTAGCAATAATGGCCTATAAAACTGGTAAAGCATCTATTCTAGAATTAAAAAATTATGAAATAGAACAGATTCAAGTACTAATTTCTAATGATGCTATTGAGTGTTATCAAATAGGTTTTAATGTAGCAAATATTGTTGCAAACAATATAGATGAAAGAAAATCTAGTAGTGAGATAGAAGAAAAAACACTAATATCACTTAATCTTTTACAAATGCAATCATCTACACCAACCATTTTAGTAAGAGAAGATATAGATACTAATCTAATCGGAGATGATATGCTATAGTTGGGTTTTTGGTTGTAAAGTCTATTATATTTCTATTATCTGGACAATAATCTTTATCTTTCTAGTGTCATATGTGTTGCCTGAGACATTACAAAAACGGAAGTTGTATCTTTTACTTATAGGAGATCTGTGATATAATGAAGTGCGATAAATCAAGAATTATATGTATAAATGACAGATCAGAAACCGAAATATTTATTTACAGAGCTTGGTTCTAGTAGTTTTGAGGACTTTGTTACTAAGAAGAACGAAGTATTTGTAGATAAAACTCTTCTTATAGAAGAAATACTAAGAGGCAATAAAGTAACCCTTATAACGCGTCCTCGGAGGTGGGGTAAGACGCTTAATATGAGTAT
>CAZKKY010000033.1:0-8576 GCA_964553715.1 uncultured Rickettsiaceae bacterium | reverse complement strand
ATATAAAAACATAAAATAATAAAAATGGTAGCGAGAGAGGGACTTGAACCCCCGACCCACGGATTATGATTCCGTTGCTCTAACCAGCTGAGCTATCCCGCCTCTTGAGATTATCCTCGTTTGACGAGGAAATAAAAATTGAGAGTTCTTTTAGTCTAGTTATAGGTTCTTGGATTTACACAGGAACAATATCTGTTTTTTGTTACAATTATTTCATAGCACAGACTAAAACTAAGAAAAAAAGAACTCTATTTATAAACGAATAATAAACAAAATACAAATTAGCGTTTGGAGAATTGTGTACTCTTACGCGCTTTATGTTGTCCATATTTCTTACGTTCTACAACTCTTGGATCTCTAGTTAACATACCAGTGTGTCTCAAAGTAACATGTAAATCAGGAGAGTATTTATCTAACGCCCTAGCAATGCCGTGCCTTATAGCACCAGCTTGGCCGGTATGTCCACCACCTTTTACAGTACAGATAACATCAAATTGACCAGCAGTGCCAGTAAGACCAAACGGCTGAAGAAGGTGTATGCGGTGAGCTTCCCTTGCAAAATATAGAGATAAGTCTTGCCCATTGACAGTAACTTTACCAGACCCCGATTTAATCCATACTCTGGCTATAGAAGACTTTCTACGACCAGTACCGTAAGAACGACCAAGAGAATCTTTCTGAGGGTTTTTAGGAGCAGATGCATCCGCAGCAAGGCTTTCATTTTTTTGTTGAATTAAAGTCTTATCTAGGTTTTTGATGTTCAGTGCCATAATTAATTCTTCTTATTCTTAGTATTTTTACTAGCAAAATCATATGCAGCAGGCTGCTGACCAGTATGCGGATGTTCTGAGCCAGAATATATGTATAAGTTACCCATTTGCTTATCACCAAGAGGGTTACGTGTTATCATCCTACGTACGGCCATTTTTAACACTCTTTCCGGATATTTACCTTCAAGAATTTTTCCTGCTGTAGTTTCCTTTATTCCACCAGGGAAGCCTGTATGACGATAGTAGATTTTACCATCTTTAGTGTCAGATTTTCTTCCACTCAAGTGAACATCTTTCGCGTTGATAACGATTACGTTATCTCCGCAATCCATATGCGGAGTATAAGTAGGTTTATTTTTACCACGTAGAATCATAGAGATTTCTACAGCTAGTCTGCCAAGAACTACATCTTTAGCATCAATTACCCACCATTTCTTTTGAATATCAGAAGGTTTTGCTGAATAAGTTTTCACGATATTAAAGCCACTAATTTGTTGATATTAATAATATATTCGAAGGAGGCAGTATCCATTAAATAGGACAGTTTGTCAAGATGAAAATAACAAAACTCTTCAAATAGGATAATCTAAATAAATAAAATGCTGTTTTATGAGATAAAAAAACTTGCTAAAATTTATAAAAATGCAATAAGATGTTTAAAAAATTGTAGGAGATAGCAAAAAAGTGAGTGGAAAAGAAGAGTTTGGCTTCCTTTATGGAGGCAATGCGATATTTATAGAAGAGCTATATCAAAAATACCTTCAAAATCCTTCTTCCGTTGATGATAGCTGGCAGGATTTTTTTAAAAAAACATATGAACCAAAACTTTATATTGGTGCGAGCTGGGGAGAACGTTCTAGAGTTATTTTAGAAAATGATAAAAATATATCAGATGATTCATTAATAGAAAGCTACTCCCAAACATCTAAAACAGATGCTGTATTATTTAATAATCATGACTCATATTTCAAAGCAAAAGCATTAATAGAACTATATCGCCAGAATGGTCATTACCTTGCAAATTTAGATCCTCTAGGGCTTGAAATTTTGCCAACAAAAAAAGATTTAGGCCTAAGCATTGAAAATGTAGGCTTAGAAAATAATGAAGATATTAATCTTAAGTCAGAATTTTTTGGTCTAGACAAAACCACAACAGAAACTTTAGTATCTTTGCTTGATGATACATATTCAAAAAATATTGGCTTTGAGTTTTCCCATATTTCTAACGCAGAAGAAAAGAACTGGCTATATGCAGAAGTAGAAAAATATGCTGTAAATGGACATAACTTACCAGCAAATGAACAAAAAGAATTGCTACAAAATTTGGTGGAAATTGAAGGTTTTGAACAATATCTACATATCAAATTCCCTGGAGCCAAGAGGTTTTCTATAGAAGGTGGTGATAGCTCTATTATTTCGATGCTAACAGCTGTTGATAATTTAGCAAAAAATATGGCATCTGACGTTATAGTAGGCATGGCTCATAGAGGAAGATTGTCTACTTTGGTTAAGCTTCTAGGTAAACCTTATCGTGCTGTAATCTCAGAATTTATGGGTACTAGCGCCTTTCCTGCAAGCCTTGGTATTTCTGGTGATGTAAAATATCATATGGGATATTCTAGTGATAAAAAAACTAAATATGGCAATAACATTCATCTTTCTTTACTGCCTAATCCATCACACCTTGAGGCCGTTAATCCTGTTTTAGCCGGAAAAGTACGTGCTCAGCAAGATGTTGCTTCAGACATAAAAAGAAATAATATAGCGGGCATTATAGTACATGGCGATGCTGCTATTGCAGGTCAAGGCGTTGTTGCAGAATCTATAGTTATGTCTGGCCTTGATCATTATAAAGTTGGCGGGATATTACATCTTGTGATAAATAATCAAATAGGCTTTACTGCGAATCCTTCTGACTCAAGGCCAGGAAGATATTCTACCGATGTGGCAAAAATCATTTCTGCTCCTATCATTCATGTTAATGGGGATGATGTAGAATCTGTAGTTTTTGCTACAAAAATTGCATCTGAATATAGAATGAAATTCGCGAAAGATATCTTTATTGATGTAGTATGCTATCGTAAATATGGTCATAATGAAGGTGATGAGCCAATGTATACTCAATCAGTTATGTATAATGTTGTAAAAGGTAAAAAGACTCCTGCAGCTATTTATGCTGATTATTTACTATCAAAAAATATCATAGCTGATGGACAGTATATCTCTATGAAAGAGGAATTTAAAAAATTTCTGGACCTTGAATATGCTGCTGCTAAAAATTACACCCCAGAAGAACAATGGTTTAATGGCCTGTGGAAAGGGTTTACCCGTCCTTATGACGTGCATGCTGCAGTTGAAACAGGTGTTGATATTGAAAAACTTAAAACTATTGGTAGTAAGTTATGTCAATATCCCAAAGATTTTGCTATCAATTCAAAGCTTGTAAAGTTGTTTGAGCAAAGAAAAAATGTTATAGAGTCTTCTGGTGATATCGACTGGGCTACAGCTGAACAGCTTGCTTTTGCTACATTGCTTAGCGAGTCTATTCCTGTACGTTTAAGTGGTCAAGACTCGGGCAGAGGAACTTTTTCTCATAGGCATTCTGTACTTCATAGTCAGACAAGTTATGATACATATCTTCCTTTAAACAATCTATCAGATGATTATGCAAAATATGAAGTTATAGATAGTAATCTATCTGAATATGCTGTACTTGGCTTTGAATTTGGCTATTCTTTAGTAAATCCAAGAAGTCTTGTTATCTGGGAAGCTCAATTTGGTGATTTTTCTAATGGTGCACAAATAATATGGGATCAATTCATAAGCTCTTCTGAAACAAAATGGATGCGTATGAGTGGTATTGTAGCTCTTCTTCCTCATGGATATGAAGGCCAAGGGCCAGAACATAGCTCTGCACGTCTTGAAAGATTTTTGCAGTTATGTGCTGAAGATAATATTCAAGTTGCTAATCCTACAACTCCTGCATCTTTATTTCACATATTGCGCAGACAAATACATAGAAATTTCCGTAAACCTCTTATTATCATGTCTCCTAAATCACTTCTAAGACATAAAATGGCAGTATCACCCTTATCTGATTTATCCATAGGTACAAAATTTGTTCCAATGATAGATGATGATATAAAATACCATGGTACCAAACGATTAGTAATTTGCAGCGGCAAAATATATTATGACCTTCTAGAAGAAAGAAAGGCGAAGAATCTAGATGTTGCAATAATTAGAATAGAACAATATTATCCTTTTGATAAATCATATTTTTCTAATGTTATTGCAAATTATAAAAATGCGCAGGATTTTATATGGTGCCAGGAAGAACCTGAAAATATGGGAGCCTGGAGATTTATTAAACCATATTTAGAAGAGATTATAAAAAAACCTATTTTATATTCAGGCAGGAATCCTTCTGCTTCTCCTTCTACTGGATATCTGTATCAACATAATAAAGAGCAAGAACAATTAGTTAAGCACGCTTTAGGAGAATTAATATAATGAGCATAAAAATAATAGTCCCAACCCTTGGAGAATCTGTATCTGAAGCTACTATCGCTAAATGGTATAAAAAACCAGGAGACCAAGTTAAAGTTGATGAACTAATTTTAGAATTAGAAACAGAAAAAGTAACATTAGAAGTCAATGCTCCAGCTAACGGAATTATAGAATCTCTTGCAAAAAATGCAGGTGATAGTGTAGAGGTTGGAGAAGCAATTGGATTCATAAAAGAAGGAGCAATAGGAGAGTCTATTCCTACTGCTAGTGATAATAGTAAAGATACTAACTCTCCATCTTATTCTAAAGATTTGTCTGCTAGTGCTACTAAAGCCCCAGCTGCTGGACCTGCTACGAGAAAGATAGCAACTGAAAACAACATAGAGCTTAGCTCTATTCCTGGAACAGGGAAATCTGGAACAGTAACTAAAGGAGATGTCCTTAATCATATTTCTACGAGTTCTGCTCAAGCTAAGGAAAATACTATATCTTCATCTAGCAATAATGATTTAGATAAAAAGTCTGAACGTGTGCGTATGTCAAGACTAAGAAAAACAATTGCAGAGCGATTAAAATATTCACAAAATACCGCTGCTATTCTCACTACTTTCAATGAAATTGACATGACTAATGTAATGGCAATGCGTGCAAAATATAAAGAAGAGTTTGAGAAAAAGCACAATACAAAACTTGGATTTATGTCATTTTTTGTTAAAGCTTCTATTGAGGCTTTAAAGGCAATTCCATCAGTTAATGCAGAGATAGATGGAGATGATATAATATATAAAAATTATTACGATATAGGCGTTGCTGTTGGTACTCCTCAAGGTCTTGTTGTGCCTATACTACGCGATGCTGATAAAAAAACATTCGCAGATATAGAGTCTTCTATCGCAGAGCTTGGTAAAAAAGCAAGAGATGGAAAGCTTTCCATGTCCGATCTTTCTGGTGGTACTTTCTCTATTTCGAATGGCGGGATATATGGATCTCTTCTTTCTACACCTATCATAAATCCACCACAATCTGGCATTCTTGGTATGCATAAGATACAAGAAAGGCCTGTTGTGATAAATGGCAAAATAGAAATTCGTTCTATGATGTATGTTGCATTATCATATGATCATAGAATTATTGATGGTAAAGAAGCTGTTAGTTTTCTTGTAAAAATTAAAGATGCTATGGAAAATCCCGAAAGATTGCTATTTGG
Source organism: uncultured Rickettsiaceae bacterium (assembly GCA_964553715.1). Lineage (GTDB taxonomy): Bacteria > Pseudomonadota > Alphaproteobacteria > Rickettsiales > Rickettsiaceae > JAGOJE01. The sequence goes on along the minus strand of CAZKKY010000033.1, from coordinate 3,089 downwards.
GTTGTAGATCTACAATACCTATTAATGTTGTAGGGTGTTTTTAAAATATACTATTGATTTGTTTCTTATTAATAGTATTTTGTAGCATTTGCTACCTTGTTTTGAAAATCTTAACATAGATTTTTATCTAGTATTTTATTTATTGATAGTTACTTAATAAAAAACTTTATAGACTGAAATGGTTGCATTATAAAATATGAGTAAAATATGAAAATGGAGAAATTAATGTCTTATATACCGATGGTAGTTGAGCAAACTAGTAGAGGCGAACGTTCTTATGATATATATTCAAGATTGTTAAAAGAACGTGTGGTTTTTGTATGTGGTCAGATAGAAGATTACATGGCAAATGTAATAGTAGCTCAATTATTGTTTTTAGAGTCTGAAGACCCAGATAAAGATATACATATGTATATCAATTCTCCGGGCGGTGTGGTTACCGCAGGACTTGCGATTTACGATACAATGCAATATATCAAACCTAAAGTAACAACTCTGTGTTTAGGCCAAGCATGTTCTATGGGTTCATTACTGCTGACTGCTGGTGCTAATGGTAGTAGATATGCTTTGCCACATAGTAGGATTATGACTCATCAACCATCTGGTGGTTATCAAGGCCAGGCTACAGATATAGAAATTCATGCTAGAGAGACCTTAAAAATTAAGTCTATCCTTAATAATTTATATGTAAAACATACGAATCAAAAACTATCCGTTATTGAGAAAAGCATGGAAAGAGATAATTTTATGGACCCAAAAACCGCAAAAGAGTTTGGGTTGATTGACAACATAATAGAACATAGAGATTCTACGTTAATTACTAATAAATAAAAGATTATATATATGACTAATGAGAAATCCGAATTACATTGCTCTTTTTGCGGTAAGGGCCAACATGATGTGCAAAAACTGATAGCAGGACCTACTGTATTTATTTGTGATGAGTGTATATCCTTATGTGTAGATATAATAAAAGAAGAATCCAAAGCTAAGTCTCTTCAAGATGCGGTTTCTATTCCCTCTCCTAAAAAAATATATGATACTTTAAATGATTATGTAATAGGTCAGGATTATTCTAAAAAAGCTCTTTCAGTTGCGGTATATAACCAGTATAAGCGTCTTGCGCAGATAGATAACGGAGTAACTGATATTGAGCTTGCAAAATCTAATATATTAATGATAGGCCCTACTGGTTCTGGTAAAACTTTACTTGCACAAACTTTAGCACGTATTTTAGATGTGCCATTTACTATGGCCGATGCTACTTCTTTAACAGAAGCAGGTTATGTTGGAGAAGATGTTGAGAATATACTTCTTAGGTTGCTTCAAGCCGCTAATTACAAGGTAGAGAAAGCCCAGCGTGGCATTATATATATTGACGAGATTGATAAAATATCTAGAAAATCTGATAATCCATCCATTACTAGAGATGTATCTGGCGAAGGTGTTCAGCAATCTTTACTAAAAATCATGGAAGGTACTATTGCGTCTGTTCCACCGCATGGTGGCCGTAAACATCCTCAGCAAGATTTTGTTCAAATAGATACAACTAATATATTATTCATTTGTGGTGGTGCTTTTAACGGTCTTGAAAAAATAATTCAAAGTAGGCTATCTGAGAGTTCTATGGGTTTTGCTGCTAAAATAAAAGGTAAGAAAGATCATAAAACTGGAGAATTATTCCAATCTATTGAAATGGAAGATTTAATCAAATTTGGTATGATTCCTGAATTTATTGGTCGTCTTCCTGTAATTACTGCATTAGATGATTTAGATGAAAAAAGCTTGGTAGATATTTTAACAAAGCCTAAAAATGCTTTAGTTAAGCAATATCACAGATTGTTAGAGCTTGATGATGCAGAACTCATATTTGAAGAGGATGCTTTACTTGCTATTGCAAGGCAGGCTATAGCCCGTAAAACTGGTGCAAGAGGCCTTAGGGCTATAATCGAGAAGATTTTGCTTAATATAATGTTTGATGTTGTTACTTATCGTAATACTACTATTACTATAACAAAAGATGTAGTAGATAGAGGGTCAGATCCTATTATCAAACCCAAATCTACAAAGGTGTCTCAAGGTTCTGGACGAAAAAAGGCAATAGCCTGAATAATAAAATAGAATATTATTATATGATATGAGGCAAAAACTTAAGGAACAATTTTTAGCAAATGCTGGGCTTGATGATTATCAAATCATAGAACTTCCTATGGATGCTTCTTTGAGGAAATATTATAGGATAAAAAAAAATAATGAATCTTTTATCTTAATGGATTGCCCACCTAGCTATACCTCAATTATCCCATTTCTTAATATAGGATCTTTACTTACAAAAAATAATTTACGTAATCCTAAGATATTTTTTGCAGATAACGAGAATGGATTCATTTTAATGGAAGATCTTGGAGATATCAGTATTAAAGAGCTTCTTTTAAACAATAAATCTTCAACTGATCAAATATACCGAAATATAATCGATCTTCTTATTAGCATACAAAAAATAAATGTTCATTCTATAAAGAGCCCTAGATTAGAAACTCATAGTACAGAGTTATTATTAAGTGGCATTGAAACTTACCTTGATTTCTATTTAACACTCAATGGGGAAGAGAAAAAATCCTACCTTAATATTTGGGGGGAAGATCTAGCCACTCTTCCAGATCTAGGCAAAGTACTAGTTCTTAGAGATTTTCATGTAGAGAATTTAATGTCTTTAGATTCTTCTGGAAAGGATATAGGTATATTAGATTTTCAAGATGCAATAATTGGCCACCCCGCATATGACCTAGTATCTCTTCTGCAAGATGCAAGATACTATGTAGAAGATGATCTAGAAGAAAAGATGATTGATTATTATTTAAACTTAAACCCTAATATAGATCGCAATCTCTTTTTATACAGCTATTATTTACTAGGAATACAGCGTAATAGCCGTATTTTAGGAGTTTTTCAGAGAAAAATCCAGCAAGATAATCATACAAAATATTTGGAATTCATTCCTACTGTACAGAAATATAAAGCAAAAAGCATACAAAAGCTGAGTCTTATAACCCCTAATCTTTCACTATTGTTGTCCAATTTAGCATAGC
>CAZKKY010000032.1:0-8887 GCA_964553715.1 uncultured Rickettsiaceae bacterium | reverse complement strand
ATCCAAATCCAAACACTCTTTATCCCATAGAAGGCGTCACAAGGACTGTATACTTAAAAAATATCATCACAAATCCACAAATCATTGTGGGTGATTATACCTATTATGATGATCCTGAAGACGTCTATAACTTTGAAAAAAATGTTCTTTACCTATTTGACTTCATGGGAGATAAGCTCATTATAGGAAAATTTTGTCAAATTGCCACAGGCGTACGTTTCATAATGAATGGCTCAAATCATGCGATGAACGGTTTTTCAACATATCCGTTTAAGGTATTTGGCAAAGAGTGGAGCAAAGCATCACTAGAGTCTTATAACAAAGGGGATACAGTCATCGGTAATGACGTATGGATTGGTAATAGCGTTACTATCATGCCAGGAATTCATATTGGTGATGGTGCTATCATTGGTACTGGCAGCATAGTAACAAAAGATGTGCCAGCCTACACAATTGTAGGAGGAAACCCTGCAAAAGAAATTCGTAAAAGGTTTGACGAAGAAACTATCCAAATATTGCTTGCTCTCAAATGGTGGGATTGGGACGTGCAAAAAATCACAGATAATCTTGAGGCTATCACCAGTGGCAATATAGATGAATTGAAACCAGTTTATAAGGAAATTAAATGAATAAAACTATTATAACATTACTGGAAGTTAAACTTGTTGGCATTACTGCCCATACTTCAAACGCACTAGAGATGAATCCAGAAACTGCAAAGATAGGGGCTACCATGCAAAAATTCTTCGCGGGTGATATGCAGGCACAAATTATGGAGAGAAAAAATCCAGGTACAGTATTTGCTGTTTATACAGGTTATGAAAGTGACGAGCATGGCAAGTACACTTATTTTCTAGGCGAAGAAGTCAATGATTTTGAAAATATACCTCAGGGCTTTGAAATGCTTACTATTCTTCCGCAAACTTATGTGAAGTTTACGTCAAATCCAGGACAAATGCCTGCTGTATGTATCGATATGTGGCAAAATATATGGAAAATGAGTTCAGATGATTTAGGTGGAAAAAGGGCTTATATTGCAGACTTTGAAGTTTATGATCAGCGCAGCCAAAATCCTGAGCAAGCTGTTCTTGATATTTATATTGGTGTTCGGAAATGAGCTTTGAGCACACCTTCACTCCTGCAAGTGAAGACATCGATTTTCTCACCCAAAAAATTAATCAAGAGACACCTGAACTTGGCCAGTCTCATCCTTTTGCATTTTTTATTCGAGATGAGCGCAACCAGATTATTGCAGGTTGCAATGGGAGCATGATTTTTGGCAGCATTTATACGGATCAATTGTGGGTACATCCATGGTCTCGCAAGAAAGGTTTAGGACGTCAATTGATGGAAGCAGTTGAGACTTACGGCCGCAGGTCAGGATGTAGCATGGCAACCGTTGCCACGATGAGTTTTCATCTACCTGCGCTCTACGAGCTTCGGCAGACAAGGGTCGATGGGGATTTTGTTTGTCCTGCCATAGTTCTGCAAGAGCGTAGGAGGAAGAGTCCAGGCTATACGCAAAATTCTAGCTGCCATTTTATGAGGAAAGATCTATGCATTTAAAAAACATTTTATTTAGAATATTAAAACCCAATCACAACTTAAATAGGTTAGAAAAAGTTTTTGATTATAATTTTTATAATAAAAACGGGGATGAATATAGAGCATTAGTAAAAGAGCTGAATATTAATACTTTAGGTGAAGTTGATTATGTTCTTGAGTTATTAAAGATACTTCCTAACAAAAATAAATATTCCTACTTATTTAATCCTGTAGAAGAGGTGCTAAAGCATTTTAATCGCAATCAAGAGATTAAGACAGAAATTTTAATATATTATTTTGAGCGCATACTACCAATAATAAAAGTGCTATTTCATCAAATTTCCAATGATCATACCAAAGGAATAATATTAGAAACTTTAGTATGCATAGGGAGCATAGAATCGATTGAAGCTTTTATAGAATTTGTGTCTGATGAAAATAACAATATAGACAATTATGATACCTATAGATCAATCAAAGCTTGTATTGACCTTGGTGAAGACCAAGTTAATCTTTTTATTAATAATTCAGAAAAATTATTAAAGCATAATAACTTTAGGACTGTGGCTATTGTCGAATTATTTTCTCAATGGGCTCTAGATGGTAAAATTGTTTATAACCCAATACAAAACCATTTACATATTATAGAAAAGTGGATAATAGACAAAGATTATAAGCATTTGAGTTATGCTGTTAGTGGCTGTGCAGCTCTTGCGCAAATCAATACTGAGGAGTCTGTTAGATTATTAAAAATTGCTTCTAACCACCCGAAATTAGAAATTCAACTTGAATCAGCATTTTCATTAATTATTCTTGGGCATAATAAAGTTAAAGAGAAATTAAAAGAATTAGCGCGGAATCCCTTAATATTTAATTATGCTTTTGCTTACGCAGCAGAATTAGAGAGAATTTATAAAATAGAATGTGGATTTACATATGAAGAAGTTATTGCATCAATTCCGAATGTAGAAGACTTTGTTGCTATGGCTTCTATGTCTGAGTGGTGTAGTCATGAGCGCGAATATGGAATTACTCCTGATTCTATTACTATATGGTGCAAAAAAGAAATTCCTTGGCCAACGTCTGATCAAGAAAAAGTCAGAATATATCTGATAAAATATAAATATAATAATTATTGCTGGGAAGGTAAGATACAGGATATTGAGCATATAGGGTACTATAACTATAATACGGACAATGTATTCAGCCTCATGGAGGAGTTCGATGATATAGATTCTGCATATTTGGCATATTCTAATTTTGAGAGAGGAGCGTTATGAAGAAAATTATTGAAGTCGTCCCCTATGATCCAAATTGGCCTCATATTTATGAAAAAGAGGCGGCGCTTATTATGCAAGAGTTGGGTGGTAATTGTTTAGCAATTCACCATATTGGCTCAACGGCTGTACCTGGTTTAGCGGCTAAACCTAAAATTGACATAATAGCCATAGTGAAAGATCCATTGCTAGCTCGAGATCAACTAGAAAAAATAGGAATTCAGTATCGTGGTGAATACAATATTCCATTACACTATGGTTTTAGTAAACGAGCAGATATCGATCTTAACATCCATGTATATGAGGAATTTCATCCTGAAATCGGATTAAACCTGTGTTTCCGGGATTACTTGCGAAATCACACAAACAAACGAGATGATTATGCAAGGCTCAAAGAAGAGCTAATTCAAGATGAATCATCATTTACCAAAGAAAATTCACCTTTTGCGAATTACACCCTCCGTAAAGGGGATTTTATTAGGGAAGTTTTGAGAGAAGCCGGATTTAACAGAATTCGCATGATGAAATGTAACGACAACACAGAATGGGCTGCTGCTAAACATTTTCGCGGGTACTATTTCTTTGGTCCTTGCGGCATAGAAGATCCTTACATATGGACCTTTAACCACGAAGAGCATGCTCATCTTGTGTTGTACCAAGGCACAGAGATCGTTGCTTACGCCCACATTCAGTTCTGGCCGGATCAAAGAGCGGCAATTTGTATTATTGCCGTTGATGAGAATAAGAGAAATCAAAATTTCGGAAGCAGGTTTTTAAGGCTTATAGAGAAGTGGTTAAAAAGGTTAGGCTTTAAAAGCATTCATGCGCAAGTCGGGCAAAGCAGTCTAAGGTTATATCTCAAAAATGGTTATATGGGCATGCCGTTTGATGATTATTCTTGCTATGAGGCTTGTTATGCACATATACTAGAAAGATATGGATCTGATCCGAATGATATTTCTGTAGGTAAGTTGTTATGAAAATATTTTTATATTCATGGGTAGTATCGCTATCTTTAATTTTACTGTTTGATTTTATATGGTTTTCTTTCTCTGTAGAAAGATTTTATAAACCTTATTTAGGGCATATCATTTCAGGAGATTTTAAATATATCATCGCCTTTATATTTTATTTTGTCTACTCTTTCGGTATAGCCTATTTAATAATAACTCCAGGTTTACTATTGAATGAGAGTACTTTCCAAATACTGTGCAAAGGCTTTGTTCTTGGTTTTGTATCATATGCAGCTTATGATTTAACTAATCACGCTACTATAAAAGATTGGCCTACAATAGTTACGATAGTAGATATTCTATGGGGTGCAATTTTAACTGGTCTTGTTTCATCAATTACTTATAAAATTATATCTTACTAGCTATCATAGAAGTGAATATGCAAGGAAGTGAATTTTTAAATTACGTTCTAGATTCTATAAATCAATTCTACCAAATTCGATCAAGGAAAATGTTCGGTGGATATGGGCTTTACATAGGAAACAAGATTTTTGCAATTATCGCAGATCAGGAATTATATTTTAAAGCAGGTAGCGATGTATCTGATTTTCTTATACAATTCGATTCTGAACAATTTTCTTATGAGCGTAATGGAAAAATAATTAAAATGTCTTACTGGAGAGTCCCGCAGGAGATATTAGACGATCTAGAAAGTCTCAAACACTTGCTTGATATATCTTTTAAATCTCTAGAGAGAAATATTGATTTGTAAGAGTCAATAAATTATAGTATTCAATTTGAAAATCAATAATAAGAAACCTTTTCGTCTTTACACACTAGGATAAAAGTGTAAGAAAAATTAACGAAATTATAGACTAACAATACGGTAACAAATGACAACAATAACATATGAAGAATTTGAGCGTGTAAATTTGCGCTCTGGCACGATTGTGAAAGTAGAAGAATTTCTAAGGGCAAAAAAGCCAGCATTCAAAGTGTGGGCAGATTTTGGTCCTAATATAGGAGTACTGCAGACATCAGCTCAGGTGACCGTGCACTATACACCCCATACCCTTCTCGGGCGCCAGATTGTGGGATGCGTTAATTTGGGAGAGAAGAATATAGCGGGCTTTACCTCTCAGTTTTTGCTTGTAGGATTTGCAGATGAAAGTGGTGCTATTTGTTTGATAACAGTTGATCCAAAGGTTCCAAATGGGCAGAAAATGTGTTAATTAAGGGGTATTATGGGAAATGTAATAATAACAAAAGCTGAAGAAAAACATTTTGACGATATTTGGAGGATTTTCCATGAAGTTGTGAAAGATGGGGATACATATGTTTACGATTCTAACACAACAAAAGAGCAAGCTTACGACATTTGGATGAAACAACCTTACGTTTATATAGCTCTATTAGGTGATGATGTAGTAGGTAGTTATATTATGAAGCCTAATTATCCCGGTCTTGGCTCTCATGTTGCTAACTGTAGCTATATTGTAAATAGTAAATTTAGAGGTAAAGGTATTGGTAAGCTTATGGGAGAACATTCTATAAAAACTGCAAAAGAAAATGGATTTATTAGTATGCAGTTTAATATAGTAGTAAGTAGTAATATTCCTGGAGTAAATCTATGGCAGTCTCTCGGATTCAAGAGAATTGCTACCATACCACAGTCCTTTAATCATAAAAAATTAGGATTGATAGATACTTATATTATGCATCAATTTTTAAAATGAATTACTATCCGCGTGAAATAATCATGGCCTGATTTCTTTGACTATAAGATATTTTATGCATATAATAGGTTAAATTTATTTCATATTGAGAATTAGATGGAACTTGATCCTATTTTACTAGCACGTATCCAATTCGCCTTTACTGTAAGCTTTCATATTATTTTTCCAGCAGTCAGTATTGGCCTTGCTAGTTTTCTAGCTATGGTAGAGGGACTGTGGCTTACTACAAACAACCAAATATTCCGTGATATTTATAAATTTTGGGTCAAGATTTTCGCTGTAACATTTGGAATGGGTGTGGTATCTGGAGTTGTTATGTCCTATCAGTTTGGTACCAATTGGTCTATTTTTTCTGATAAAATATCTAATGTACTTGGTCCACTACTAGGGTTTGAAGTTCTAACAGCATTTTTCTTAGAGGCTTCTTTTCTTGGTATAATGCTATTTGGATGGGGTAGAGTGAGTAAAAGAATGCACTTTATTTCAACATCTATTGTTGCAGTAGGTACACTAATATCTGCTTTTTGGATTTTATCCGCTAATAGCTGGATGCAAACACCTCAAGGTTTTATGATCGGAGAGAACGGAAGGTTATTCCCAACTAATTGGATGGATATTATTTTTAATCCATCTTTCCCATATAGATTGATGCATATGATTACAGCTGCTTATTTAACTACTGCTTTTTTTGTAGGAGGAATAGGGGCTTTTTACTTACTAAAGAATAAATTTATAGCACAAGGTCGTATCATGCTTGGTATGGCAACTATTATGGCTGCATTTGTTGCTCCTGTTCAGCTTGTGATCGGCCATATGCATGGTGAAAATACCATGCATTATCAGCCCGCGAAAGTAGCAGCTATGGAAGGAAACTGGGATCATAGAGAAAATGCGCCACTATTTCTTTTTGGAATACCTAATCAAGATATGGAAAAAACAGAATATGGTATTACGATACCTGGCGGGGCAAGCTGGATACTAACAGGTAATGTTAATGGGACAATTCCTGCTTTAAAAGACTTTGCAAAAGAAGATAGGCCACCTGTTATATGGGTTTTTTGGAGTTTTAGGATTATGGTTGGAATTGGTTTATTAATGATAGCAATTGGAATTATTAGTAGTATTAAATATTTTCAAAAAAGTTTATTTAGTACAAAATGGTTACATATATGCTGGATTGTTATGATACCAAGTGGTTTCGTTGCAATTCTAGCTGGTTGGTTTGTAACGGAAATAGGAAGGCAACCATGGACAGCTTATGGTTTTATTAGAACAATACATTCTGTATCTCCCGCAATTACGGGACCACAGGTGGCATGGTCTTTAATGGCATTTGTTGTGATGTATATTTTTATTTTTAGCGCTGCTGTTTATTACATAGTAAAATTAATTAAAAAAGGATTTTCTGATTTTAATAACGATGATCATTATTATAAACACAGTATCGAAGCCTCTACAGTTTCATTGATACCAAATAAAGAGGATACAGATGTTTGATTTTTCCAGTTTTATCGATTTACCTTTTATATGGTCTTTAATAATAGGAACGGCAATTTTTTTGTATGTCCTTCTAGATGGTTTTGATCTAGGAGTTGGTATTTTATTCCCATTTGCTCCATCTGATGACTGCAGAAATAGAATGATGAACTCTATAGCTCCATTTTGGGATGGAAATGAGACTTGGCTTGTTCTAGGAGGGGGAGGCTTATTTGCGGCGTTTCCACTAGCTTACTCAATATTGCTCCCAGCATTTTATATACCTATTATTTTAATGTTATTAGCACTTATTATGAGAGGAGTAGCATTCGAATTTCGTTTTAAAGCAGATGATAGTTTTAGGTGGGTATGGGATTATGTATTTCATTTCGGATCTCTAGGAGCAGCTTTTTGCCAGGGCCTTATTCTTGGTGGCTTTGTAGAGGGTGTAAATGTTGAGGGGCGGAATTTTGCAGGTGGAGTATTTGATTGGGCTACGGCTTTTTCGGTTATGACAGGTATTGCTGTTGTGTTCGGATACTCGCTTTTAGGATCCACATGGCTTGTTATGAAGACATCAGATGTTACGCAATCATGGTCACGCAAGGTAGCATCATATGTACTTATTTTTGTTGCTATTTTTATGGCTTTAGTAAGTATTACAGTACCATTTATTAATCATCAGATTAAGCTCTTTTGGTTTAGTACACCTAACATATATTACTTAAGCATGATACCATTTTTAACCTCTCTATTGTTTTTAATGATTTGGAATGACCTTCATAATTCAAAACAGGAATATAGACCATTTTTAGGTAGTATAGGTATATTTTTCATGGGATATTTAGGATTAGGGTTAAGTATTTTTCCTTGGTTAATTCCTTATAAATATAATATTTGGGATGCCGCTGCTTATGCGCCTAGTCTTTCTCTTATGCTGTGTGGAGTAATACCATTATTGCCTTTGATTTTAGGTTATACTGGTTATTGTTATTATGTATTTCGCGGGAAGAGCAGTCATGAAAAATTATATTAAATATCTATCTTTATGGCTTATCAATCGTCCAAAAATAAAAGAGTGGCTTTGGTTTTTTGTATTATGTTTTGGGGGAATGGCATCCTTTTGGGTTTTGGCTTTTCCTATCAAGCTCTTAATTAGAACTTTAGGATGATTCTTTAGTTATATTATAATATTTTGTCTCATGTTCAATTAGCCATTTTTTGCGTAGAATACCACCTCGGTATCCTCCTAGATTCCCATTACTATTAATGATGCGATGGCATGGTATGATAATAGCAAGCTTATTATAGCTATTAGCATTTGCAACTGCGCGGTATGCTTTATTCTTGCCAAGTGCCTTTGCTTGTTCCAGATAACTACGAGTGATTCCGTACGGAATGCGCATTAGCTCTTCCCATGCGGCTTTCTGAAATTCTGTTCCTAGAAGATGAATTGGCGTTTTAAAATCTTGCAGTTTCCCTTCGAAATAAGACTTTAGCTCAGCTTTTATAGACTCTATGGCGTGAGTTGTTCCTGAAATAATAGGTGATTTTATTTTTAAGCTAAGTATTTCTACTTCTTTTTCTAAACCTTTTTTATCTAGAAATTCTAAAAGATAAAGAGATGTCTCATCACTAATAGCTATCATAGCACCAAGCGTTGTTTCAATCCAGGATGCTTTAAGAATTATATGGTGTTGATTAAATTTTGTTGGAGACGCGCTAATAATTTTAGAAAAAGCATAGTCTATATTTTTATCAAGAAGAGCCTGATAGTATTCCTCTGTTTTATCTTTTGTCATCATTTGTACCATTCTTAAGCATGTTATTATTCATAATATAATAGTTTTAGAAATATTTTGCGACCTAAATTCATACATTGAGTTTTTTTAAAACAATA
>CAZKKY010000031.1:0-10094 GCA_964553715.1 uncultured Rickettsiaceae bacterium | reverse complement strand
TTGTAGAATATATTAAAAAACGAGATCTAATCAATAAAACATTACAAAGAAAGATTCTCACCTACTAAAGCAAGGAATAGCGCAATGCCTACAACACCTACCGCAAAAATCCAGCCAGAAAGAAGAAGATCTTATTCTATATAACAAATCTTTCTAAACACTCAGGTTTTATAGATTTTTCGCAACAAATCTACATTGAATATTTGTTAATAATCTGTTACAATAAAGCAAGTAAGCTTATCGTGAGATGTTGTTATGAAAACCCAAATAAGATTTGAAAATTCTGAATATAGAGTTTACCAAGGCAATGATACTGAGCACTTTTCTCCCATTGAGAATTCTGATTTATTAAAGGCAGAGATTGAAGAAATTAGAAAATATTCGATCACTCCTACAACTTTTGACTCAAGAGAGTTTGTAGAAAATTCTGCTGATCAATGGTTTATAGATAACTATGAATATAATGATAATAATGTTATACGTTTTGGTATTAACACGTATACTCTTACTTTGGATGACATAATCCTAGAGGCATCAGAGGACATAGAGAGTAAAACAGAAATTGTGAGCCGAAATATACGTTCTTCTAGTAGCAGCAGTACTAACTATAAGGCTATTGCAGAATCAATAATACATACTTGTGTAGAAAAAACGGTTTTTGAAAGAGCTGTTCATTACTTGCTTGATAATGAGGATAAAAAGACAGTGTTGGTAGACATACTTGCAAGAGAGCAACATACTATTCAAATGAATGAAAATCACCCTGAATCTCATACATTAGTATTGTATAAAAATCCTGTTCTTAATGGGAAACATGAAATATTGGTAATAGATCCTAGTAATTTTATATTTAGTAGTCACTTGTCTAATCCAGATATTCTACCCTCTCATTATTTACTTGATAAGATTACAGTTTTACATAAAAAAGATATACAAATATATAAACCTAAAGGTGAGACAGGGCCCCTAAACACTCAATATAGAGATTGCATTGATTTGTCAGTAAAGATTGCTTTTGGACTTAACAAAGTTGATGATCGGAGTATATTAGATTTAAAAACAATTAAAGATTGGGATGTTATAAAGGAGCTATCAAATAATGATAAAATAGACGAATATATTATAGCATCAGATTTACCAACACGTGTTAAGCAAACATCAGATATTAACACTATACATAAATTTAATATAATAGATAAATATGTTAGTAGTATACTTAAAATTGCTTCTTTATATTCTATTGAGATGCAATCGAATTTAAAAAAAGATTTTTGTGCTTTATTAGAGAATAATGCCTCTCTAGGTTTATTGGTGAGTTACCATGAAGTTTGCGTAGAAAAAATATGTAGGGATTTAAAAGAACAAAGCTCTGATTTATTAGGATTAATAGGAGGGGGCCATGACTCTTAAGGAAATATATGGACTATTACGTGATTATTGTAGATGGAGTTACATCAAGCAAGCTGAGAAACTTTTAGCTGATAATCCGGCTATAGATTTAATGGAATACGATAATGGTATATTATTTGATCTTGCGATATCAAGGAAATCTGCTCCGATGCTAAAAGTGTTACTTAATCATTTTGAACAGAATCAGTTAGGTTCTAATCCTTATAGTGAAAAGGCTTTAACTTTAAAGCATAAATTACGTTTGATGCTTGAAGAAGAGGTTGAGATGGAAGATGCACCTATTGAAATACAAGAATTATTGAAACCTTATACTTTTGTAGAAGATACAAGTTCGGATCTTAGTGCTGAAGAATTTTTTATCCAAGAAGATTCTATTAACAAAGAAGAAGATGGTAGCGAACTTGGTTGTTATCCTGAGCTTACTGAAGCGAATTTAAAGATGCTAAGTAGTAGTAATTTAGAACAAACTAATCTACTTGGGAATGATGAATTGTAGTAGGACTACAGTTACGAAGTCAATAAGATTTTAATCAATTGACTCCTAATTCTAATAGTTTGTACTAAACTTACGTTTTAAGGCTTCTATCTCCGTTCCATAGTTTGTATTAATATAATAAGCCCGAATGTTAAAGCTAAACAATAGATTCTTGAATGATCAATTAGACGCTTAGTAAAAGCATTATTGATGTGTACAATTTCTTCCGGTGCAAAATACTAAAACTTATAGAATTTTTCCATTCACCTGAAATTGCTAAATTTTTAGGAGTATATCCCTCATAATCTAACTTTAATATTTCAGCTCCGTGATTTAATAAAAATTTTACTATTGTAGAATGACCATTTTCACAAGCAAGATGTAGAGGTGTTTTTTTAATGGCATTTCCCTGGTTAATATCACTTCCTTTACTCAACAAAATTTTTATTATTTGTAAATGTCCATTTTGGCTTGCTAAATGTAAAGGTGTATTAAGATTATTATTCGGATAAATAAGCGCGCCTCTGTTTAATAAGATAGAGACGATTTCAATATGACCTGATGCTGCAGATAGGTGAAGAGGGGTGTTGCCGCTGTGGTCGGCTTGACTGATATTACCGAAAGCATTTAATATTATTTGTACTATTTCACTATGACCATTCTTTGAAGCAATGTGCAATAATGTAGTACCATGTTCGTAAACATAATTAACATTAATATAGCGTACAAGAGCTGACAAAAACCCTGTATCACCCCTGTTTACACTATTAAAACAAATTCTTTGCTCTAGCATTTCAGTAATCCATTAAGGCAAACAAACAATTTTAATATTACTTATAACCTATGATTGTATGATATTATACCATAGGTAAATTATCAAGTATTTATTTGCTCTGGCGTTATATTATCGTCTTTTAAGCAGACCTAAACACCATTTCAAATCTACCACATCAGAAAAATAATCATTATCTGCATGCATAGTTTCCCTTATCCTTTACCTTGGCAGGATTCATTCTGATCCATCAGCTTTTAGTCAGATTTGTTCGTATGTGTTTTTATTCCGATATAAGTTAATTCAAGATCATCATTAGTACTTCCTATGCTACTATCAAAATCAGGATGTAGAGTCACTATCATCAGAATTTTCAGCTACGCCTATCATACAAATTATTATTTGGTTATCTAGATCTACTATATCATTCGGAGATAGATAACTAGATATTAAACCCATTAGTTCTTTAATGGCAAAAACATTGTGATCATCCCACTTTCCTAAAACTTGGCATTTCAATCTACTACAATAAAAATCATTTAGAAAATGTGTATCATATCCTTTGTTATGGATTACAACTTCTCTTTCAAAAATTTGACGTGGAAGAGCAAAAAAATCTGAAGAAAATTTAGTATTGTATGATTGAATATGATTACCATTTTCATCAAAATTTTGCTCTAAAAAAGCTTTAAAATTTTTTATTGATGGAAATATTTTGTCACTTGTATCAAAATATTTTTTGTATGATAAATATCTTGTCATTAAAGAGATTGGTTGGTTTAAAAAAGCGCTAAAATCATCGTTTTTAAGAGCATCACAAAAAAGACCATGAGAATGATCCACATTTTTTTTGATCTGAATCAATATTTCCCGTGAAGCATCTGGGAGGTCTCTTAAAGGTCCATAACTATTTAAATTAACATCAGCACCAGCTTCAATGAGTAATTTACACATTTCTATGTTACCGCTTTTCATAGCTATATCCAAAGGCTTCGATCCATTTTTACCTACAGAATTGACTTCCGCTCCTCCTATAATTAATGATTCGCACATTTTGATATTGCCGCTTTGTACTAACATACCTAAAGATGTCCAGCCATTTTGGCTAACAAATTTAGCACCAGATTTTTCAGCAATAAGTAATTTGCATATCTCATAACCTTTGCTCCAAGGATCTAGAGCTTCTTCTTCTCTTCCTAACTGTTGCAATAGCTGCGCTTTATTTAAGTGATAAAGAGCATAGTTTGGGTTTTTAGTTATTGCCATGTCATATGACAATATTGCTTCTTCAAACCTGCCAAGAATTTTAAGAATATTACCTTTAGCATTATAAGCATTAATATAATATATGTTTTTAGCTATTATTCTATCACATGCGGATATATCATTTTCAAATTTACCTAGCTCTTCTACTGTATGATGTTTTTTATTTAAAAAAACAATATCATTAGAGTAGTATTGTACTTTTTTAACATCACTATGTTCTTCATCTATTTCGGTTGCTTCTTCAAACCTGCCAAGAATTTTAAGAACATCTCTTTTGTTATTGAAAATATTTTCTAGTCTATAAGTAGTTAATTCCACAGCTATTCCTTTGTTGTATTCTTCTAAAGCATCTTCTAAACGCCCGAGAGTTTTTAGCGCATTGCCCTTATTATGAAAAAATGCTAAGATGGATGAGTTAAAAGAAATAGCTGAATCAAATTCGTCTATTGCTTTTTCAAAACTGCCAAGGGCATTAAGTGCTCGACCTTTCTTGTTGTAAGCGAATGGATCACTGGGATCTAACTCTATGAGTTTGTAAGCCTCAAGAATCTCTTTTTGAACTTCAGCTTTTTTCTTAATGTTTGGTTTAATTTCTTGTGCTTTCGCATATATTGCTATTTTTTTAGTTATAGCATTGCTAGATTCTGGACCGAAAGATTTGTAAACGATTCTAGCCCTTTCCTCTATAGTTTTTGCGTAATCTAAAGATTTATTATATTTTTCAAGATCAAAGTAGATTTCGTCATGGTATGAATAAAGAGGTTCCACCAGTCTAATCCCAAAAATTCTGTGATGATGTTGTCTTATTACTACGGTTTTAATAGCATTAAATTGCCCGTATTTTTCTACTATAGCATTATAGTTATTAATAGAATCTTCATAATTTTGTTTAAGACCCTGTAGATAACCATGATTGCATTTTATAAAATTTATTTCTATCTGCTTGGCATCACAATCTTTAATACAAGCCTCCATATAAGCCTTTTGTGCATTATTTAACAGTCCTTGAGCGCAAACAAGTTCTCTTTGAGATAGTTTTCGATAAAAATATTCTTGAGCTTGTTCTTCATATTCATAATGTTTAGGATTTTTGTTTTGCACCACATTATTCTCTGTTATAGGATTATATGTTGCTTTTAAGGATCTGAAATTTGCATCGGCATTTAGATAATTTTGTTTAATACGTAGTATGATTCTTTTCCTATTGTTTATATCTGTTTCGCTTATCATGATATTTCTATTTTAGTTTTTTAAAAAATATATTTGCCTTCTCCCAGTGACAAGCTTGAGAGAAGGTCTTTTATTAAAGATGCTCTATGATATATCTTCAGGTCCTATACTTTCACGTCCTAAAAGATTGATTTCTGAAATATCTAGATCTGTCATATCATACTCTTTTTGATCTGATATTAGTGATAACTGATGTTCTGCTTCAAGATGAAGATCACTATCTTTTGGCATGTTATCCGCAATAAATTGAATTTTTGCAATCTTAGCTTCATCATTTAATTTTGAATCATTAATAATGCTAATTATTTTTGCGCCAAAATCTACATTACTTGATAGTAAAAATTCCATCCCTGCAACGCTATTACTTTCTATAACTCTATCTGTTAATAAATCTATATTAACACCAATATCTAAAGCTTTAGTTAGTAGATCAAACTCTTCTTGTTGTTTAGAGCTTTTTTCAATTAGTTGCATAACAAGGCTAGTCTTACTTTCTTCTGATAAAGCAGAATATTTACTGGCAAAAAGCTGCAAAATTTCTTCATAAGATAATGCTGAAGAATCAGGAGAATCTAAATCAATATCAAGTTTTTCTATATTCGATAGAAGGGCATTTTTATGATCTTCTTCTATTTTTAAAGCTTTAAGTCTTTCTTCGGCTAATTTAATTCTAGCTTCTTCTTCAAGTTTTAATTTTTCTTCTTCAGCTTTCTTTATCCTAGATTCTTCTTCAGCTTTAAGTTTAGCTTGTATTTTAAATTCTTCTTGTATCCTTTTTTCTTCAGCTTCCCAAGCTTTTTTAGATACGTCTTGCTTAGCAAGAGCATCATCGCGTACTGTTGTTGCATTAGTTAGATTTGTTTGCATAGTGCTTAGATGAGAGTTTGCATAAGACAAACTAGAACTAGCAGAATTTTTTGCAGATTCTGCACTGGTTAATCTAGATTGTGCGTCAGACAAATCCTTATTATACAGAGTATCATTAAAACGTCTTTCTTGATGGTATGTGTAATAAGGCTCTCCTTTAATCCCGAAATGTCTTCTTGCATGTTTTGTTCCTATTTCTACATTATAAAAATATTTGTTGTCGTTGCGCGAATTTTCTACGGCCTGATAAGCAGTGCTTGCACTAGTCCAATTGCTGTTAGCCGTAGTGAATGTAGAGTGTGCTGAATTGTAATTAGACTGAGCGTTATCACGGTCTGTTTTAGCACTATTATATGCATTTTCAGCGGTTACATAATTTTTTTTTGCTTGATCATATTGTTGTTTTAACATATATATCTCCTTATTTAATTTGTTAATAAATTCATTTTATTTGTTGACATCATGATGCAAAACAGACATTAATATAAACCTAAAGGTGTGTCAAGAAATAAATTTGAACCTATAAGTTTAAATTTTTAAGTTTTTGGAGAAAAAAGTTAAATGTTTAATAGTGATGAAGATAGCAGTATTATAAATGGTCTTATTCCTTTGCCTCAAGAAAATGAGGCTCTTGATTCATTGTACTATTTATTCTCTAATTACCAAGAAACAATCATAGATGAAGATGCTAAAGAGACTATTCTTATCAAGCCCAATGATAAACCATTAGAGCAGTTATATGAAGAAATCACAGCTACTAATAGTTCTGAAATTCTTGGTTCCAGAATTGATAATCTAAAAGAAATTTTTGAGCAATTTTCTATATTAAAAACTCAATTTATTACTTACGATTTTATTAACAAACCACTTAATGAATGCTCATTATCAGATATTTCTTTGATAACGGAATGCTACAAGGAATCTAATTTTTTTGCTAATAATAAAAACATTCCAGAACTTCTTGCTTTGATAAACAGGGCTGTATATTTGATAGATGGTTACTATCCTCGTGATATACAGATGATATCTCTGATAAATTTTTTATCATCTTCTGAGCATGGTTTACTATTACAAATTAGGACCGGAGAAGGAAAGAGTTTAACATCAGCAATGCTTGCAGTGAGTCAAGTATTAATAGGGCATAGTCATGTAGATATAATAACTAGTTCTCCTATTTTAGCACAAAGGGAAGCTGAATCCAAAAAGAGTTTTTTCGATATTTTTGGTATTAGTGTTTCACACAATTGTTACACGCAGCATGAAAAATTTAAAGAATGTTATAGTGCTAATATAGTATATGGTGATACGAGTAATTTTCAGTTTGATTATTTACGCCATGAATACGAAAGACAAAATACCAGAGGAGAGAGAGTTTTTGACATTTTAATTGCTGATGAAGTAGATAGTATGTTTATAGATGAGGGGTCTAAAATAGCTATGATTTCCTCAGGTTTCCCAGGAAGTGAATATTTAGAACTGCTATTCATGCTACTCTATAACAGATTAGCTCTTATGAATCAGCATTTGAAAGAGGAAGATGGTCAGATAGTTTTTTTTGATAATGAAAGTCAAAAAATAATTTCAGATGTAAAAGCATTTAAGAAAGAATGTTTATCAAATTATTTAGAGGAATTATCCCATAATATTACAGAAATAGACATTGATATAGTACCTAATTATATGTCTGATTTTATCGCCTTACAAAAGGATGTCTGGATAGATTCTATTTTAAAAGCAGAGTTAATGGAGGAGGGGGTAAATTATGTTCTTTTACATAGAGATGGTAAGCTAGTAATAGCACCTGTTGATTATGCAAATACGGGAGTGACGCAATCTAATACTTCATGGAGTTGTGGTCTTCATCAGTTCCTGCAAATCAAACATAGTTTAAAGATTGAGCCTGAAGATTTAGTAGCAAAATTTATTTCCAATTTAGGATTTTTCAAAAAATACGGAAATAAGATATTTGGGATGACGGGAACTTTGGGTTCTAAAGAAAGTATGAATTTTCTAAAAGAAGAATATGGCGTTGATTTAGGCTTCATACCTACTTTCAGAGATAAAAAATTTCAAGAAATTGAAGGTATTATAGCAGAAAATGAGTTTCTCTGGCTAAATAATATTTACAATATTGCAAATAGCTGTGTTCAAAGTAACAGGGCGGTTTTAATTATTTCGAAGACTATTTTAGATTGTAATAGAATAAACAATTTTTTCCTAAGTCAAAATTTTCCAGCATCAAAAATCAAATTATATATGAGGAGTGATGATATAGGTTCGGGAGGAGAAATTGATCCTCTGTTACCTGGAGATGTTATCATGGCTACAAATCTGGCAGGTCGTGGCACTGATATTGAAACCAGTAAAATTGTTGAATCAAATGGGGGATTACACGTAGTAGTTACATATCTTCCCAATAATTTAAGGATTGAAGAACAGGCTTTTGGCAGAACATCAAGATGCGGCAATGATGGTAGTGCCCAGTTAGTAATCAATATAGAAACTCTTCCAGAGAAATTTAAAAATTATACAGGCTCTGCAGATAGTTTGAGTAGGATGAAATTTTTAAGAGATGTGCTAGAGTCTGAAAGAATCAAGCAAGCTGCGGCTGTTGAGATTCATAATTTAAAAATAAAAGATAATTTATTTAATCGTTTTTGTGAATTAACCTCGCCATGGAGGGGGCAGAAAGAGCATCAATATAAATGCGCGCAGATAGAAGAGAAGTGGGGTATTTTTATCAAAAAATTAACTCTATCTGAAAATGCCATAGATGAAGCATCTGCAAACAAGGAGTTTGAGGCTTTAGCATCATATGTACATAGTAGTTTTACATATACTAATCCTAACTACATCGTTAAAAATGGTATTAATGCTTTTTGTGAATCATATATTAAAGCTCAAGATTTATTAAGCTCTGCTATATCTATAGATCCTTCTTTTTGTTTTACTGCCCATTATTACAAAGCTTATGGTATTTTGCGTAAGGCTAATGAAGACTATTGCAGAACAAAGAAACCTTGTCCTCCTGATTACTTGATCAATGCATCTTCAGAGATTACATCTGCTAAAGAGATAATAGCGCAGCAACTTATACCATCTCTTGAAGTTATGAAGGTACTTATTCCTAAAATAGGTGAGAGCGAATTATTAATACAAATCAATAACAAAATTAAAATATTAGAAATCCATCAAAAAAATATGGATGGTATAATTTCTAAAATTAAAAATGCTGATCCAGAGACTCATAGGATTGTAATAGGAGATGTATCCTTAATCAGAGATAAATTAAGAGATAGTGAGGATATAGAGCAAGAGAAAAAAACGAGTAGTTATTATGAACATGAGATAAGAGATTTTGAATCTGTAGGGTTATTTCATTTTTATGATGTTACAACAATAGAATATCCGACAGATTTTTGGAGTGGTGCATTGATGGCTACTCTTGGGCTTGGTCAAATAATTCTTGGTGTAGTTTTTGCTGCATCTCTTACAACGCCTGTTTTAGCTGCCGTACTTTTATCAGGAGCTAAAGATATATTTACATCTTTTGATATTTTTTTAGGAGAAATCAAGCATTTTGATTGGAAAAATTACAGATTAGACAAAGCAATTAATGTGGCGATTAGCTTAGTTGCTCATGGTATTGAGAAAATACAAGCATCATTAGCTGCGAAAAAAGAAGCAATAGCGGCAGGTTCTAAGGGCCTTGAGATAACAGCTGGAGCTACTAAAACTGGTAATGCTATGATATCAGGAAGTGGTAGTAGCGTTAGTGGGGAAGTAGCAAAAGCAACAGTAAAAGAAGCTATTAAGCAAGCAGCATTAAATCTTGTTGTTAACGGTGTTGTTGATATTGTGGCAGATAATGCGATTGAGGAGCTTTTAAAGAATTTTCGTTCGTCTTTTCAAAAAGAGGCGCTCTCCTCTATAAATGATCTTTTAAGTCAAGAAGGTATAAAGTTTGCATTAGAGAGGATAGCTTTTGAAGAGAAGAGGAGTTCGCATAAATATAGTGTAGAACTGACAAACCATATTAATTCTGCCTTTAGAACGCATAGTAATGTGTTAGTC
>CAZKKY010000030.1:0-10108 GCA_964553715.1 uncultured Rickettsiaceae bacterium | reverse complement strand
TTGCATGAAAGTGTTGTGCTCCCATTAAATATAGATCATTTATTGATTTGGTATCTTGTTTGTACTCATTTTCTAAAGTGTAGACAAAAGAACTTTAACAGAATCACTTAAAGTATGAATATCTTCTTTGTTGAATACCATATCAAGTCTTTTTTGCATAAATATTATGTACTTAAATTTCATGCTATTTTCAACAGATATAGTATATAAAAAGCACTCAGTACCTTCAATATTTATCTTCCTTATGTCTATAGCATTATTTTTTAGAGTATGAAATATTGCATTATATAAATTTACTATAGTTTCGTTAATCTTACCGTAACCATAGTAATTAGTAGAGTCATTAGGATTAAAGAGAATTATTTCATCTAAATCAAAATATTCTTTTATTTTTGAAAGCACTATTACTAACTTATCATCTCTAGATATTGTAGAAGTAGATATAATTTTTAACAATTTAGTGACTAATTCTCTGTTTAAATAAAGTTGAATTATACACAAAGATTGTTGATGATATTTTTTTTTCTGTTCTCGAATCGCTAGTATACAATATACTAAAATTATCATGAACATAAAATATGATAACATTACATAATACACAGTAATTTAATTCCTCATAAAAATTGATTTTAAACCGATTTTTATAGTTTTTGCATATATTTTTGGGACAGTCAATTAAATCTTATTAATACACTTAATATGTTAATTGTAGTCAATTAATACTTGAACTTGCTCAATCTTGTAAAATCACTTTGTAGTGTTAATGTCAACAAAAAAGGGACATCTTAAGATAGTATTTGTAATTGTGTTTAAGTTTGCCATTAATTCTTCTAATTTACAAGCTTTAGGAAAATCTGCTTTAGATCAGATTAATACATGTAGAAGGTATTATCAAGGTAGATTTAGCATTTGGAGGTAAGGAAGTTGAAGGCTTGTTGGAGTGAGGTTTGTATGCATTCACTTTTTATAAAATACAAAATTACTTATTCGTAAAAAATCTCTAAACCTAACCATTCTCAAGTAAATCGTTAGTAGTGCTACCAATTAATCCTAAATTATTATGATTATCCAATTTGCTAAGATTTTCGGCCGTTAGTGCCAAGAAATTACTATCTTCTGTAGATATACTACTATTTCTATGTTCTTCTGTTTTATATTCATTAGTTGAATCAATATCAAAATCTATAGATGTTACATCTGATAGCCTAGTGTCATCAAGCGGTATATAGTTTTTTAGTACTTTTTGCATTTCAGGCGAGACATATGCAAAAGATGTCACTTCTTCTAAAATATCTTGCAATCTTTCCTTATCCTCCTTGCTAGCATTTTGTTTGTTTTCAAAAAAATCCAAAAGTGCACCGCAAATTTCATAATTATTGTTTGAAAGAGCCAGCTTAAACAATATGCCATCTCCTTCTAGTACATCTAAAGTATCTATTCTCTCGATATATCGAGACAAGAGATGTTTTACCATATCAACATTATTATGGTTACAAAGGGTAAATAAAATATCATAATAATTCATTTTGTTTCTCATTATTACCTGATAAGTTCATTTCGTATGTACTTTGCAACTGATTTATCAATTGATTTTTTTCTTGCGTGATGTGATTCAAAGCTAAGAAATGAGCATTTTGTAATTCTTGAGTCTGTTGATCAAATTTCTTATTCTCATCAATAATTTTTTGAGCAATTATGGTCATCTGTTCATTACAATACTGAATTTTTGCTATATTATAGGATTGTTTTAATCTAATAAGATTTTCTGGGGGTAAATCCATTTTATCTATCTTTGGATTATTTGTAATCAACTTCACAGCATCAGAATTCATAATCTCATCTATAGTTTGGTAGTAGTTTTGATCTTGATTTAATAAAAACGATAATTTTGCAGCAATATCGCTGCAGTCTCTAAACTTTGAAATATCAAAACCTGTCTCAGAGTTTTCAGGACGAGAATATATTTTATACTTTAACTCTGTACTGCATAAAGTTTGAATTATTTGACCATCTCCATATTTATTAAGATGGCTACTAAACATTGGGTTATTAGGGTATATAACCATTATTTGATTAGATACCGTTTTATATAGAAGAACAGTATGAGTATCTAAATTATTTATATTAATTCTACCAACTACAGGGCTATTTTTAGTACTGAATTCTCTAAGAAATATATCGACTAAAACTGTCTTATTGCGGTTGTTGTTCATATATGCTATGGCCTCTGCAAGAACACTGTTTTCATAGTCTGTTAACTCTATATATTTAGGACAAAATTTTTGGGATTTACTTACTCCAGAAATGTTAGAACTTTTCTCATTGGCTTCTGATAACTTATTGTTAAGAGTAGTGTTGTGATTGATTAATGTATGAATCAATTGTTCTCTAAAAATAGGATTAGATATATTGATTCCAAAACGTACTGTAGAATTTGTTTGGTACTCATAATGTTCTATAAAATTGGATCAGAAATACTTTGAAAAAACTCTCTATTCTTTATAGTTGTAGGAGTTATAGAGCCTTCTCTCATATTATATAAAATATCACGTAAATTATGGTCATCCCATCTTACTACTCGTTCTTGATCATTTTCTAGCACTGTAAAGCTAGATGGAACACTAACCTTACCATCTTCATTTCTTTCTATCATTGGTGCGATTCTAACTTTCATAAGCTTTCTTTATATTAATTTACTGTAACCTTCTAACTACAAATTCTACCATAAATTATAGAATTCAACAATAAATTTATTAAATAGCTCATTACTCAGATTTTATAAGAGAATGAGGGCGATTTGTATGCTTCAGCTGAGCCTCATATGATCAATTTTATATAAAGATTTTTATACAAATATTTTTATATAAATTTAATAAGCTTAATAATTTATAATGGAGCAACAATGCAAAATAATTTAGGACACAAAAATAAAAATACAAGAATTTTATCTTATCAAACTCTCAAAGCTAGAAGAATATTTTTGAATATATCTAAGGAAGAATTAGCAAATAATTTAGATTTGAATCAAGATTATATTGAGCAATATGAAAATAGAGCTGATGAGATAATTGAAACCAAATTTATAGATTGGATCAAAAAGATATTTCTTATATTTTGAGTTTTTTCATATAATCATAAATATTTTTAAACAAATCACTTAATTTCAATAAATGGTACTAAATTAATTTTAAAAAATTTCATATTAGATTTTTTATACTAATTTCTAATCTATCTATTTTATTAGAGAGAACATAACTTATCTATTCTAAGTTGACTGATTTTAAAAATATCGATACTATAGGTGCAGTTTGGTTTGTATTTAATATCTTTAGGTTAAGTCATGAACAAAGTAAACATAGATTACTTACCTCTAAAGCTTCGTCCTAGAATATTTGATGAGATTGAAGGTATTCCTTTTACTGATAGAGAAATAGACGTAATAGCTGGATTACTTAATCTAAAAGTACATTCGAAAATTGCACAATGGTTACGTATATCAGATAATAGAAATAATGACATACCATGGCCTTATATATCTGTTAAAACTGTTGAAACTCATGCGAAAAGAATTTCTGACAAAGTACGTAACCATCCTTATAGAAATATTCAAACTTTTGTAGAACAAACAGGTACATTTGATGCTTTTCGTAAGCATTATCAGCATTTATTATTAGAAGATGAATTTCTAAAAAAGTTAGAAAAATTTCGTACATTGATAATAGGGCAAAATTACCAGTGCAAAATTTCTTTGGATGAAGAGATAAAACATGTAACAGGCTTCAGAGAATCTATTGTTAATCACCTTGAATATGCAGGGATTTCTCTTGCCAGTAACCACCAAAACATCCAAACTAAGTTAATAACTATAACATCTAATAATGATACAGAAACTAGCATAAGCTTAATAACACAAGCAAGCTATTATCATATGATTTTTGCTATTTTAAGTAAAATTACTGATGATCCAAAATCACTTACTATCTTTGCTGATTTTAATCTGCAATTCCAAAGACTTAAGAATGGTCTAACACCAATAATAGTAGAAAAAATTGATGGTATAAAACTAGAGTCTGCTAAGAATCTTTTCCTTAGAAAATTTATTATTTTATTTTTGTTTATTACTGCTGTTTTAGTATCTTGTATAGCGCTTTGGAGACATCATGAGACACCTATTAATATTGTATACTCAGACTTAATTCTTCCTGAGAAAGCTTTTCTAGAAAGGCCACAAATTATTAAACAAATGCAGGAAAAACTCGATAAAAAAGATAGTATAAATACAATCGCTCTTATTGGTATCATAGGCATAGGTGGAGTTGGCAAAACAACGATGGCTAGATATTATGGTAAATATGTATCGAAAGCAACTATAGTATGGGAGCTTAATGCCCAAACCAAAGAGACTTTGATAAACTCTTTCTGGGATCTTGCATATTCTTTAACAGAACATCTGGATAATAACGAGCTTCTTAGAAGAAATTTGAGCGAAATTAAGCAGTGCCAAGATATTCATCAAAGAGAGAAATTATTATTAAATTTTGTAATGAAACAATTGCATGATAGGCCTGGATGGCTATTGATTTATGATAATATTGAAGATTTTGGTAATATAGAACATCTTTTCCCTCAAAACCAGGCGCAATGGGGTAGTGGAAATATTATTATAACAACAAGGAATAACCATATATTAAATACTGGGTTTTTAAATAGTACATCAGTAATACATATGGATGCACTTAGTTTATGTGAGTCTAGTACTCTTTTTGCTAAGATAATATACGAGAAGGACTTCAGTGATCTTACTTCTGCTCAACAAAATGATGTGCTAGAATTTTTAAATCATGTTCCACATTTTCCTTTGGAGATATCATTGGCAGCTTATTACATAAAAGAAATGCAAGTTACATTTGCTCAATATTTAGAACATATAAATGATTTTAGCCAAAGATATGATGAAAAACATGCTAATCTTTTAAAAGAGGCAACAAAATATTCTAAGACTAGATATGCTATAGTATCTTCTTCTATTGATAAAATAATTCAAATTAATCACAAATTTAAGGAACTATTTTTTTTGATTTTTTCTTTAGATTCACAAAATATCCCTCATAGATTGTTAGAAGAATATAGCAGCACAGATGATGCTGCAGAATTCGTGTTTTATTTGCAAAAAAACGGTTTACTAATAAGAGAGTCTAGTATTTATTCTAATAATAATGAATCTAAAACTATATCAATTCACAGGGCAACACAAGCCATGGGTAATGCGTTTTTAATGAATTCATTGTCAGAAAAAGAAAGGATATCTCTTACTAGGAAATCTATAGTATGTATGAAGACGTTTTATCAGAATTGCTTAGAAAAAAGAGATAAGAAAACAATTATAGAACTAATTCCACATTTAAATATGATGATTAGTAATATTAATAATATGGGCTTTAGTAGTACAATAAAAAATGGATTTGAAGCAGAATTATATTTTCTTCTTGGTGTAATAAATGAAAAACAAATAGGAAATTTCTTAGAAGCAAAAAAATTATTGCTAGAAGCTCTTAGTAAAGATGAAAAATCTAAAAACTTTAGTATAGAAAAAACAGCTAATATTTACAGAACAATAGCTAAACTATGTATTCCTACTCATAATTTAAAAGATGCACTTAAATATAGTGCCATTAGTATTAAGTTGGCACAGAAGATCAAAAATAGTGAATATATCATTGCAGACAATCTACAAGCTATGTGTTCTGTTTACAAACGTACAGATAACTTCATAGCGGCCCGTACCACTTGTGAAGATGCAATAAATATTCTCATGCAAGGTCAACATGTAGACAAAAACGTACTAGCAGAAATATATTTACAGTTAGCAGATCTTTATTTAATTAACTATATGCATAAAAAAGAAGCGAAAATAGCAAAATATTACCATACCAAAATGTTGGAAGTGCTAAACATTAATACTTTTACTGACGATCTCGAAAAAGTAATGCCTCGTTCTTGTTTTTGTGCAAGATATCTTTCTGCGTATGCTACTAGTATAGATTGTCATGATAATAATTATATTGAATCAAGAAAATTGTATGATATCGCGTATAATATTATTATGGATCAATGTCCAGAAAATATTTATTTACGTGGTAGGACACTAGGTCATTTAGGAGAAAAAATATTATATGAAAATGACGTAAAATATGCGGATATGACTTTAACTAATGCTATAGAACTTATTAGCATTGCATTAGGTACAAATCTTACTTGGTTTTATAAAATACCTAGGGCAGAAGCTAGAATCAGACTAGGAAAATTTCAATTAGCATACGAAGATGTTGCAAATATAGGAACGCTTTCTGTTGAAAAGAGTCCGTTATACAATTTACGGTATTTAACATCTTTTTATCATGCAGCTTTTGCTAAATATAAGTTAGGAGATTATAACAAATCTCTGGAGCACTTTGCTGATTTTATGAAATTAATAGATGATTTTTGTAAGTCCTTTTTAGAAACGGAAGAGTATGAAAAACTTGTAAAGCAAGGAGTATTCAAGATTTTAGAGGTTTCAGATCAAGATACAAAAAACACCGTAAAAACTTATTTACATAATAGCGTAATAATTTTTACGGCAATTTATTACCCTGAACATACATTTGTTAAAGACTATATAGCAAAAAATTACGAAGATGAGACGAATGAGAGTCTTTGGAAAATGATATTATCAAATCTCAATTATGACCTTTTCTAGCAAGAGAAATTGTTTATTTGTGTATATTACATGTAAGGTTTTTCCTGTAAGGGTATATCTTACATGTTTCTTCTGAATTTTTAGAGTTAAATTTCTCGGTTTATTATGTAATCAGACGCATCAATCATGGCGCTTCTGAATAACAATAAAAAAGAGGATTATTATGAACAAATTTACATTTCACGATTTTAAAGAAAAAGTTATGGAGCATAAAATAAAATTTATTTGTGGTGGTGCAGCAGCAGTATTAGGTATAGCGGCAGCTATTACATTAATGCCTCCTTTGGGTATCGCGGCTAGCGTCTTGGCTATTATAGTTTTTACATGTGAGTTTTCACCTATGCATGAAGAACATAATGATGCCAACTGCTCTAATGAAGCAAAGCACGATGTAGATTCCGTTAATTCTGATGATACTGATTCTATATCTGACGATAGTAGCATAGAAAGTACTTATTGTGATATCGAACTAACTATTATCGGGATAGATCTGGTTGATTATATCGATAACTTATAGTAGCAAACAATCGTACTAATAATAAGCCGTAAGAGTTTGAATTTACGGCTTATTTATTCTAGATATTATTAATAGTCTTGTGAGTTATGTAATTGACCTATGTAGATTTCAAATTTGCCTGCAAAAAGTGGAGCAACAATGCACAATAATTTAGAACACAAAAATAAAAATACAAGAATTTTATCCTATCAAACTCTCAAATCTAGAAGAATATTTTTGAATATATCTAAAGAAGAATTAGCAAACAATTTAAATTTGAATCAAGATTATATTGAGCAATATGAAAATAGAGCTGATAAGGTGATTGAAACCAAATTTATATATTGGATAAAGTAAAACAAAAGGTTATAATGCGGAGAGCATGATTGAGAATTAATTTATTTATGGGTGGTACAGCTGCCGTCTTAGGATATTCTTATTATCAATCAGTCAATACATAAATTAATTGTCATAAATAACATCCCGTTTGGCTATCTTAATTATTAAAATTATAAGCTTATTTTCCTCTATTTTACAAATAATCCTGAATTTATCTACTCGGTAACGCCAATACCCTTTCTTATTAGCACTTAAAGCCTTGCCAGTAAGTTTAGGATGATCTAAACTTAATATTCTGATATATAAATAGTTCCTTATTAAAGATTGATGTTGATGGATTAATTTACTTAATACCTTCTTTGCTATTTCGTCAAATTTAATTTGCCACTTAGTCATTTTTTTCTTTCCACTCTTCAAAACCTAATTCTTTCATAACTTCTTCTAAAGAGTAAGTAGGATTATTTTGTGCCAATATTCTTTCAGCATCATTATAATCTTCTATATCTTCCTGTAGTTCTAGAACATAGTTTTGAATTGCTTTTAGGATAATATGACTTTTAGACCTCTCAGTTTGTTTAGCAATTTGTGTTAGTGCCGCATTTAAATCATCTGGTATTCTAGCTGTAATTGTACTCATAATTAACCTCCTTTATTTATGTATTAACTATGAATACATTGTATTATACTAGTTAAATTATGTCAAAGCATTTGGCATTAATTTTATTAAAAATATCATACCAAATATGACAATACTGCCTAAAACTTCCATTTCAAGTGACAAATAAAAACTATTTCTGAGAGTTTATTTTCTTTTGTATCAAATTTTCTAGCTCTAGAATATTCTCTTATCCCGAACTGAGGTATTATGGAGTTTTATCTTCTTACCAACAAAAGTTCCAGCAGCGCCAAAAGCAATCCCAGCCATGGTTCTTTGGCCATCCGTCGTATTTTCTAATATCGTCTCTTGAGATTTTTGTAACGAATCAGTTACTCTATAATCCCAATCCGAAGCTTTTAACTTGCCTCCACTCATCTGCAATGCTTCATCATAGCTAGAGGCAATCGCAAAATTCTGCAGGCCTTCGCAAGCAAAGCTAATTACTTCGCCTACTCCTCGAAGCCCAATATCCGTAATAGCTTTAATTCTAGGAAATGTCTTAGCATAGGCTTTACCAGCCTCGCTTGTAGCAATATTAAGAAGAGCACCTGCCCCTGCAATCTCTTTACCTACAAAACCACCCTTGGCTTGATGTTTTTCAAGAGTAATTCCAGATTCTATTTCGTCATAGTTTAAATATTTACTTTCCCCTTGTTTATGAACACCACGCAGTGAATCCCGATAAAGCTTTTCAAAAAATCCTAAGTTATTTTCTCTTGAATCAGAATCATCTCTCTTGGAATAGATAGAAGCACGCCAAGAGACGGGGTCAATTCCTGCTGGAGGATTGTTGGCAGCAAAATCATCATACCCAAAGCCTTCTGGAATCCCGGCCATCTTTACTGAATATGATCTTTATACCTTAAAATATCGAAGTTTTGAATTTTGATTTTTAATCTACCCATGCTTTCTCGATACAAGTTACTTTTACTATCGGCAATTATCTTATCCATTATAGCAAGACTTTGTTCTTTATTACCATTGAATAAATACAAAATTGCTTCAAACGGATCAGGATTGTGATGAGTAGGATAAAAACCGTAAAATCCATCTTTTGTTTTTGTACTCTCTAGCATCGCAATCACGTCATTTATAGTGTTTAGCTTCTCTAAAAATGGAATAGCATATTCTGTCAGGTAATATTCTATTTCTTTTAATACTTTATCAACCTCATCTTTATCAGAATGAGTAAATAATTTCCACCAACGATCAAGACTTCTAGGCTCCATAAGTGCCGCAACTCTTCCTCCTATTAAACTCCTGCTAAACGAAGGTTTCTTTTGAGGTACATATTCATAAAAATATGCACTCATAGGAAATACAATAGACCAGTTAAGTGTAAAATCTTCTTCATCATTAGAAGTATATCTGGATTTCTGTATATCAATTAAAGTGCTGAAATATTTTTTTTCTAAATAAAAATTACCAATATTTTTTTTGTAATGATATTTTTTTAGTATACCAAACACTTCTCTATTAACAAATTGAGATAATTCTTTCTTATTTTTAAATAAATCATTTTGGATCATAATATACTACTCTACCTTTTTTTAATGTAGCACGTTCATATTTTAGTAACTGCTGTTTGCCCTTGTTTATACCACTTTTAGTGCGAGGCTTTAATTCTATTGCTGCACCACTTGGAGTAATTGCATCTGGTATCACTATTTTGTTCGTTTCTGGATCTATAAAACGTGGATTTTCTTTCCATCCAGTTTTAGCTTTGACTTTTTGTTTAAATTCTTCATGTGCTTCCTGCCCTCTTTTTATAGCAGCTTTAGTAATTTCATTATGTGTTCCTCTAGGTTTAGAATAAATCCCCTCACCGCTTTGATTATGAGCTAGAGGTTTTAACCCGCCCTCATCTGCTACATTC
>CAZKKY010000029.1:0-10227 GCA_964553715.1 uncultured Rickettsiaceae bacterium | reverse complement strand
TTCAAGCTAACTAAACTTATCATATCTAATCTGTAATTTTATATATGGCTTTGGTCTCCTAGTTGATGTATTATTAAAACACCCTCAACAGGATCTTAAGTAGTGGTAAAGATGTTTTTCCCGACTTTGACAGTTGGTAGTCTGGAGGGCTATTACCTATAAGGTTTTTGTTTTTTTGTGTACACAACTTGCTAGTTTAGCACGCAAGATCTAGGAATATCAATCCCTAGATCCTTTAATATAGCAATACTTCCCAAAGATAAATTTGCGTAAGATACAAACTTACTGCCATCTATCTCGAGTTCAGACTTCTGCATCCCATTCAGCCATAGCCTTATCTTCTCACTAGATACATTGTTTCCAGACTCTCTTAAACTATTCTCTAAATATCTCTCAAAAATCATAGATATAAAATTCAGCATTATATGCCCCGAAATACGTTTCGGAGTCCAGTGAAACATATGACGCGTCTGAAAGTAATCTTTCATAATCCTAAAATCTTCCTCAATCCTCCAGAGATTATGGTATGCGCCAAGCACTTCAAGAGGCGCTAATTTGCTATTCGTACTAACACCATAAAAACCATCCCATTTAGCATCTTCTACAATCTTCTCTGTCGCTAGCTCAGCTTTCGATTTTTCCATTTTTAAGTATTTCTTACAACCCCTCGTATCTGTAGATCCACCACTAGCAAGTAACTTTAGTGCTTTCTCTACAAGTCTTGCCCTGTCTTTTGCATTCTTCTCTGACCTCTTCTTAGACCAGGATGAAACTATATATTCATTATGATCACTTGCGCGTTCCTTAGTGATAACTTTATATTTAAACTCTTTATCAACAGATTCTATGTAACCTTCAGCACAAAGAACCTCCTCCTTAATATCAGAAGAGTTAGTTCGTAATTTCGTCCCAACAATATAATCATATCCCATATCTTTTACAGCTTGTAGATTCGCCGCAGAATACATACCCCTATCAGCAACAACAGTAGCACTTTCTATATTATACTTCTCCTTCAAAGATACTAGACAATCGATAAAAGTAGATCCTTCAAATGTATTGCCAGGAAATAATTCATATGCTAGAGGGTTGCCATGTGCATCACTGAGCAAACTTAAAACTACTTGCACTTCACCAAATTTAGAGTCTTTGCTAAAACCAAAAGCTCTTAGGTCATCTGTTTTAACAGATTCAAAATAAAGAGTAGTAACATCAAAAAATGCTACAATGACTTTACCATGTATCTCTTGCTGCATTTGAAATAAATGCTGGCTTAAGCTTTCTTTGTAATAATCTAGTTCATCTAAAGATTTATATATTGTTTGTAGCTCAAAATTAGCGAAACCATCATAAAATGACTGATTTTCATACAAAGATAGTTTGCTAGAAGGATTGCATAATCTTCCTGCGATCATAATCTGAATTAAGTTTGGAAGGTCGTACTCTATTTTGCGAGAAGATAGTGTTTTATCCCAAAACTCTTGGAGTTTATATATCTTCCAAAGGCGTTCTAACACTTTATGAGCGCCCCAATTATTTCTTGATTTTTCTGCAATTTCAGAACCGTCTATAACAGCACTAGCACCGAATTGATTGAGTAGTTTTTTGCCAAGAGCCATGATGCTAGCAGAGTTCTGTTCGTCAATTGGTCCAATATTGCATATGGTACGTTGTTTTACTTTACCATTTTCGCGGTATCCTTCAACTATGACTAAATAACTTTTTTGTCTTCCTTTTGATATACGCAAGTACACTTTATACCCCTACTTATGGTTGTACACTACATATAACATCTATACTACTAATAAGTACAAGTCGAGCACTTTTGTTACGTACACAACAAAATCAAAAAACAACCTTCAAACCCACTTCCTACGTCACTTTATACATACAACTATCAAAGTCGGGACAGGATCTTAAGTAGTGGTAAAGATGTTTTTGAAGCATTATGATCATGGTGAGTGCTAAAAGCACCCGGCCACCGGGTTTGTGTTAGATCTTCTAGATCAGCTATGTTCTTCGTAGCAATTCAGTTCAGAGATCATTATTGCTTCACCAGTGTCAGGGTAATTTACTATAGTATTTTTTTACACAAGAACACTATTTTGTGCAAAACTGTCAAGTTATTATTGATATACCATAGAGATCTCTAGATCTACAAAATATCTTAATTCAAGCCAAAAAATGATAAAACTTTAGAGAATAAGTCGTGATTACTAAGACCAATAATGACCTCTATTGTAATTAGTACGATAATTATCATCTCAAGACGAGTAGAATGAATATAGTTAAGCTCATTAGATAAAATACTATAAAGTTCATGCACTACATCTAGCCTATGATTAAGTATATTTTGTCTTACTTGTATATCTTGAAACTCTGCTGCCATTATATACAAAGGCTCATAACTAGGCCTGCGCCAAAAAAACTCTGGCACATCCAAGATATCACTATGAAGATTTATCGAATATCTTTCGTTAAACATCATACCTATTTGTTTTGAGATCTCTTTTTTAGACAAAGACACACTCCCAGTAAGAGCAAGTTCTTTTTGTATAGGTGTAGTCTTTTCAAGAAGCTGACTTACAGAACGCTCTAAAATATTTAGTTTAACTGATTGCGCAAGAGCATGAGAAATAGAAAGTTTTATTAAAGCTGATTTATCATGTAATATAATTTCGTTTTTTTCTTCATTTATAAAAGTTCGCTCAGAATTTGCATCATAGCTAAAATATATAAAATCAGAAGAATGTAATGGTATTTTCCCCTTTTCTATATCGGGAGTTAGGTCATCTAAAATTGTTTTTTCTTCAGATTCTGTTGCGCCCCAAATGACTGCAGCGCCAAAAGGAAAATAAAATATATCGATGACAGTGCCTTTATTACCAAACTCTTTCTGAGCATGAATTACATCGTCAAAATATTTAGGCTCTAAACCATTTTCGATAAGATGTTTTACTAGCTCTGGTAAATTATATGAACTAGCTGTACAATAAGAAGAACAACGCATAATTATTTAGATATTTATTCGATATGAATCTTATGATTACATGAATGAAAAGTCAAGATTTCTATTATTTTTTACATGCGAAATACAAGAATACACCCTAACAAAAAGTGGTGGAGCCAGGCGGAATCGAACCGCCGACCTTTTGAATGCCATTCAAACGCTCTACCAACTGAGCTATGACCCCAAATTTATTGCCCTGATCTTTTCTTCTTTTAGCACAGCATCATGAATTTGATTATGCCTATCATTGATGTCTCGAACTAAATCTTTGTGAGACCTAATGATAACTCTTTCACCTGGTACAGGATCAACACCCCGCACGAATGCTGTTTCTGGACCACGTTCTAAAGGATCCTTAGCTAGGCCACCACTAATAGCTATAGAATTACTACCACATTGAGTGTTTCTACAATCAAGAGGCAATACATCACTTTTAATAACATAACGTGACGCACTAGTAGACGATGAATTTACAGATTTATCATTATAAGTAACAGACTTATCAAGACCTTCTATATTATTCTGATTACGATCCATCTTTTTTGGAGCGCAAGCAGATAAAAATAATATAGTAGGTAAAATAACTAGTAAATTCTTCATAACAAATATTTTGCTAATTACTGAGCCAATGACAAAAGAACTCGACTTCGCAATAGCTTTCATGATAATATAAACAGCTAGCTGCGTCAACAAGTTCTTACACAAAAAATTTTGACATGATTAAAGCGATCTCTATAGTAGTTTAATATTAAGTGGTTTCTAAATATGTCTGTTTTTTCTAATTGGAATTATAATACTGAAAATGATATTAGTAAAATTTACCAAGCTTTATTGGATGAATTATCAGATGTATAGAAGAATTGTGCTGATTTTATTTTTTGGCTTAGTTTGGTGGGGCATTACATGGAAAAGCCCTAACATGACTGAACATAATAGAAGCTTAGAGGATTGTATAAAATATAGCTCTTTCGGTCCTATTAAGAATGCTAAAATTGTTTCTGCATTTCAGAAATTCGATGTAGAGTTAGTTAAAAGTGATTTTACTTGTATTAATCCTTATTTCCCTACTATAAAAATTACGGCTCTTAATAGCCATCTACATGATGCATGGCTGCATATAGTACACTCAGATGCTAAGGAAGAACAATGGCGTAATTTTATCGATGCAGATCAGCATGATTACCCTTTTTATAGTTTTACCAAACACTTTTTAGATTCGCCATTATGGAGTTATGGTATTTTCTCAAAACCTTTAAGTTATTGGGAAGGTCATGTATATTCTGTGAGTCTAAAAAAAGGCAAAATTAAATTCTTAGGTGGAATAAAATGGGGATTTAAATTATCACCTTTCCGCCTAAGACCTATTATAATTTCACCTACAGCACTCACTCAAAAAGATTTTGATAATGATATTAATAATATATCATTTGCTCAATAATCCATTAGATGCCCATCCAATTTTATATAATGTTATCCTAATCAATATAACGGATAATATTGAAAGCAACCTACATAGTTTATAGTTTATGCATCAATTCATGCTAAAACTACAAAACTATGTAGAAGCTCTATATATATTATTTAGATTTTATTTTAGTCTTTTTAATACTCTATATATATAAAAACCTACTGGAATCAATCCTATAGCTACATATAGCTGAAATAATCCTATCTTCAAAAATCCAGATTTATATATTTCTAACGATGCTAATATATCAACCTTTCCTTCAACAGAAGGTACAGACATAAATTCTGAAATAACTATACCGGCAAGATTAGAAAATGATAAGGCAAGCATCATCATTCCCATCACAAATCCCTTTATATTATTAGGAGCAAGTAATGAGACATATGATTGCACTATAGGAGCTATGAATATCTCACCTAAGCTCATCAAAGAGATGCCAAATATCAAATATAAATAATTAATCTGACCGTTTTCTGATGCATTTAAACATCCTAGATATAATACAAAAAAACAACCAGCCATAGCTATTATAGACATTACTATTTTGAAACTATCAAATGCTTTGTTAGCTTTTATAAAACTAACCATGAATCCTATAATAATTATAGCAACAGGATTAATAGCCTGAGATACAGAAGCAGGAATATCCACTCCTAAAAAGTTCTTATCTACGTTCCTTTCGGTAAATAGATTAATAAGAGATCCAAGCTGCATTTCCAAAGCAAAAAACACCATCAAAATAGCAATCATAATAGCGATGATAAATAGATTAGAGCGCGTATCAGAATCTGATTTATAACCAATATAAATATAATAAATAAGGGTTGCTATGCCTAACAATTCTATCATATCTGTCAGAATTTCGCTATAAACAAGGCCTTGGGCAAATAGTGCCGCTACTAGAATACCTCCTATTAAAATGATAACAAAAGGAGGAATACCTAATAAATTCTTTTTATCCAGTGCTTTTATAGGCGAAACTCCTGCGCCCTCTAGAATATATTGAAATCTAACAAATAACAATAAACCAAATATCATACCAATAGCAGCAAGGCCAAAGCCGTAGTGCCAACCGTATAAAGAAGCTATAAAACCGCATGAAACAGAAGCTATAAAACCTCCTAAATTAACACCTACGTAAAATATCGTAAAGCCTTGATTTCTAGTTTCGTCATCTTTTTTATAACATGCGCCTAAAAGATTTGTGATATTGCCTTTAAATAAACCAGTGCCTACCCCTATAAGACCAAGACCAAAAAATACTAGATATGTAATATTTTCAGACAAAGACATAACTATATGACCTAACACAATTATGATACCTCCGATAAATACCATATTCCTAAAGCCCATAATTTTGTCAGCTAAAATACCCCCTACAATAGGAAAAGCATAGCCCGTAGCCGCAAATAACGAATATACAACATATGCTTTTTTATCTTCAAAACCCATATATGAAGTTAAAAAAAGTACTAGAAGCGCACGCATACCGTAATAACTAAAACGCTCCCACATCTCTACAAAAAATAATAAAATAAGAAAATTAGGGAATTTTTTCCTGCTTTCCTGTATATAATCACTCATGATTTTAATCCTAATAATATAATTTTATAAAATAACTTTACATGCTTTTATACTATATAACCCCCATAGCCATTAAAAAATAACCATAATATGAAGATATATAACCAAAAATGATCATGCCAAATATTTCAACATAATTAAAATATATATCAAACTTTCTATGTCTATAAAAAGTCAACAATATATCTAAAAATAGTTTTAGATATTAGCTAGAAGATATTTTTAGATTACAAAAAAATGTTAGTATAAAAACATTAACAAAAACAACCCTCTAAAAGCCACTAAGTGCTCAAAAGAAGTCTTAAAATTCAGTTTTAATAAATGATGAAAATGGCTTACAGCCAAATAGTATGATGCTGTGCTAGATAACACAGAATTGTAGTAATAGAGAAGGAAAAGAAAATGTGAGATGTATATAAAGCAACAGAGTTACTTATAACTTTTAAACTAGGTGGTATGGGCCTGCGCCGCATATTTATTATTTTTTTCATATAGTACCTATATAATTTATAATTTTAAAAACAATATTAACTTTAGTTGCCTAAAGTACATCGTTAGTCTATTACATAAATAAATTAAATACAAGGCACTTTTTATTTTTTATAGTGTTACTTTTATTAATGAGGACATACCATAGTTATCATACAATGCCTTTATTTAAACCACAATTTTGTATTGCTTACTGAGCACTAGTTTTTATTGTAATAGCATGAAGGCGTGTTTTTAGCACATCTGACAAAGCGTCTTTAACCATTCTATGCTGCATTATTATGGATTTGCCTGCAAAAATAGGGTCCTTCATATCAAGAGCATAATGATCCTCATCACCTGCAAGATCCGTAATTTGTATTTTTGCTTGCGGAAATTTTTCCATTATAATATTTTCTAATTCGTTAATGCTTATTGCCATATTTATACCAATTCTAATATTAAATTTATTAATGGACTCTAATAATAAAATTTATAATTTGCAATCTCTAAAAAATATTCTCAAAAATAAGCTACGTGTTGGCTTATTCGGAGGATCTTTTAATCCTGCCCATATTGGGCATTTAGAAATAAGTAAATATGCACTATCTAAACTGAATCTAGATTATGTAATATGGCTAGTAGCTGTTCAAAATCCCCTTAAAGAGAAATACAAAACTTCCTTTAGCACAAGATGTATAGATGCAGCAAAATTTACAAATCATGATAGAATATTAGTATCTGATATTGAATATGAAATAAATAGCCCTAATAGTTTCTTCACGATAGATTTTTTTTGTAGGACATTCAAAGATATAGAATTTACCTGGATGATGGGTGCTGATTGCCTTGAATCATTCTATTTGTGGGAGAATTATAGCAAATTCACACAGCTTGTTGATATAGCTATTTTTGACAGGCCTGGATATTCAAAATTCATCGAGTCTTCCAATGACACTAAAGAGTTATTGAAAAATTCAGTGCATCGTATATTATTCTGCAGAGAAAAAATGATAGATATATCATCTACAGAAATAAGAGAGACACTTAAATGATTAACCTAACTGAAGAACTAAAAGATTTTATAGTCAAAATTCTAGAAGATAAAAAAGCAGAAGATATATTAGTTATGGACCTTGATGGAAAAA
The DNA here is from genome assembly GCA_964553715.1 of uncultured Rickettsiaceae bacterium. Classification (GTDB taxonomy): domain Bacteria; phylum Pseudomonadota; class Alphaproteobacteria; order Rickettsiales; family Rickettsiaceae; genus JAGOJE01. Next base: position 2,549 of record CAZKKY010000029.1, on the reverse strand, counting down.
CTTCCTTAGCAAAATATATGATATTTGCAACCGGCCGCTCTACCAAAAACACATCTGCAATAGCAGAATATCTATGCGATGAAATCAAGGCAAATACTAATCTTTCAACCTCCATAGAAGGAATATCTTCTGGGGCATGGGTTGCACTTGATCTTGGTGATATTATAGTGCACTTATTTCATGAAGAGGCACGCTCGCATTATAAATTAGAAGAATTTTGGAGCAAATAATCATAAATGATTGAATCTAGAAACAACTTATCGAAAGCATGGCTTGATTTTATTTCTTCTTTTGCTTACTGGAGGATTTTTTGCCTTTTTGGTGTAAATGACATTAGAAAAAGATATAGCCGCTCTAGCATTGGACAATTATGGATTACATTATCACTTGCCATACAGATAGCTTCTATAGGATTAGTATGGGGATATATATTCAAGATCCCTTTGTCAGATTATTTACCTTATCTTGCAACAGGCATGGTATTCTGGAACTATGTTACTATTACTCTTACTGAAGGTTCTGGTATTTTTATTACTTTTGCTCCTTATATCAAAGAGCTTAGTATACCAAAACTATCTTATGTAAATTCTTTAATAGTAAAAAATATCATCATTTTGCTACATAATGCAGTTGTGTTGATACCTATATATTTTTGTTATTCTGTTGATGTATCTTTTTATAGTATTTTTTTATCTCTTTTAGGATTATTATTAATGGCTATATTTTCCTATTTAGTAATAATACCTATTAGCCTTGTTAGCCTTAGGTTTAGAGATATTACAAATATTATAAATAGTATAATTCCTATAGCGCTATATGTTACGCCTATAATGTGGAAAATCGATATTTTACCTGAAAAATATCATTCTTATATGGTCCTAAACCCTATTACAGTTTTTTTGTCTTTATGTAGAGACCCTTTACTTGGCATACAAATAGATAATAACTATTATATTGCGGCGATATTATATATAGGAATATTTACACTATTTTCTACGCTTCTCTTTAGCAAATTTAGATCAAAAATAGTCTACTGGGTATAATGACATACATAAAACTTAAAAACGCATCTATATCTTTTGCAATTTATAACAGCAAAACAAGATCAGTCCGTACAGAACTTTTTAAAGCCATTGGGGGTAAAATACATTCTGTAGACTCTACTGTTTTTGTAGATGCACTTAACTCTATAAACCTAGAGATCAATGAAGGTGATAGAGTAGGCATTATAGGACATAACGGCGCTGGAAAAACTACATTATTAAAGTTATTATCGGGCGTGTACGAACCTACCAAAGGGGCATGTTATTCGAAAGGATCTGTTTCTTCTCTTACTGATATTACCATGGGTATGGATCCTGACAGCAGCGGGTATCAAAATATTATAATGCGATGTATTTTACTTGGCATGACTATAAAAGAAGCCAAAGAAAAGGTAGACGATGTTATAGAATTTTCTGAACTTAGGGAATATATAGATCTTCCTATGCGTACATATTCTACTGGTATGTATTTAAGATTAGCATTTACTATATCTACATGTATTGTACCAGATATTCTAATAATGGACGAGATGATAGGCACAGGGGATGCATCATTTATAGAGAAAGCTCGCCTTCGTTTAATGAATTTTATATCTAAAACTAAGATTATAGTTCTATCATCTCATAATATGCAAATTATAAAAGATATTTGTAACAAAGGCTTATGGATGGAAAAAGGAAAAGTTATTATGTATGACGATATTGATAAAGTAGTAAAAGCATATGAAGAGTCTTTAAATATATCAACTAACACAATATAACAAACGCTCTAAGTTCAAACGAAGTATAATAAAACAACTTAAGTAATCAATGCCCTTATAATTTAATTCTTCTTACAAAGGTCTTTATAAATACAACATGCAAAAGATGATATTGTTTTTACTTGATATATAGTAAATTACTCTGACACTGGTTATGATATATGTTATAATTTATTTTATTTAAGTTATTAGAGAGAGTATATGAGTAGACCACTAAGCGAAGATTTAAGAAGGAGAGTAATAGAGTATATAAACTTAGGAAATAATTACGCAACTGCATCTGGGAAGTTTGATGTTTCCTATACATCGGTACACCGTTTGTACAGTATGTATAAAGAGACGGGTAGTTATAAGGCAAAGCCCTATCCTATAATGCGCCCATAAATTAGACCAAAAAAGTTATATGAGGTCGACATACTTTGTAATATAAATAAGTTAGGAGGAGAAACTATGAGTAGCAGATCATGTAAGAGCTATGATGCTTCATTAAAAGCAAGAGTTGCGATAGAGGTATTAAAGGGGGTTAGTGTAGTGGAGGTTTGTAAAGAGAATAACATACCAAAAACCAATGCACTTGACTTGTTGATACTATACCTTGCATCCAACAATGCTTCTAAATACCTCACAGGTACTACCTTCACTATAGATGGCGGAATGTCTTGGGGAGGTAAATCGTGGTAGAGAAGAATTATCCAAATCCAAACACTCTTTATCCCATAGAAGGCGTCACAAGGACTGTATACTT
>CAZKKY010000028.1:7177-10978 GCA_964553715.1 uncultured Rickettsiaceae bacterium | reverse complement strand
TGCTGCTAAAGTAGTAGAATTCAAAGCAAATGTAACTGCTACAACTTTGAATATCGGAAATGGTGGAACTGTTAAGTTTACAGGTGTTGCTAATGCTGCTACTGTTTTTACAGGTAATATCACTACATCTACTGATGGTGCTGGTATAGTAGCATTAAGTAATGGTGGTACTGCTGCTAATATTACTGGTAATGTTGGTGCTGCAGATAAAATGCTAGCTAGTGTTTCTGCTGACAATGCTTCAACAATTACTGGTAGCTTATATACAAAAGAAGTTTCTCTTACAACTGCTAATTCTGCTCTAACTGTTACAGGCGCTAGTACTATTAATTCTGTTGTAACTGCTAAGGATGGTGAAGGTACTTTGACTCTTTCTGGTGCTACTGAATTAGGTGTTGCTGCTGTTGCAGCTAACGGAGCGAATGCTGCTATTCCTGCTTTGACTATTGGTGAGCAAGGCAAGTCTATTGCTCTTTTAGCTTTACAAGGTCCTAACACTTTTAAAGTACATGCTGATGTTTTTGCTAACAAAATTAGTGCTAATAATGCGGGTACAAATTTAGTTCTTGATAATGGCGTAACTCTTAATGGATCCTTAGTTGCTAGTGCTGGTAGTAATGGTATTGTAACAATCGGTAATGCAAATGCTGCTTCAACAAATACCATAACTGGTAATATTGGTGATGGTACCAATGCATGGGGTGAAATTGTATTTGGTGGTGCTTCTACCTTAAATCTTGCTGGTGATGCTTTTAATATATCTTCGATTGAAATGCCTGCTCTTCTTAAGAATGTCAGCACAGGAAAAATGGATGTAGCTGTTCCAGTTACACTGAATTTTACTGAAGCAACTAAAGCTGTAACATATAAAGGTGCTATTGCTGCTGATAAAGGGCAAAAGCTTTCTTTAACATTTGATACTGCTGGTGATGTTACTATTACTGGTAATATCGGTGGTAATACCGCTACGACAGATACAGTACATTTACTTAATGCAAGTCAATCAAATAAATTAGTATTAGAAGGTGATGTGTATGTTAATACTTTACTAGCTTCAAATATTACTTTGAATGCAGGTAACTATATGTTTGCTAACACAAATGCAGGAAAAATCACTCTTGGTAATAATGCTACCTTTAAGACAGGTACTGATCTAGGGAATGTTAATTTTGTTCTTGCTGGCCACGCAGCTACATTTGAAGACAAAGTGAATCTTATGGGTTTAACTTTTGATGCATCTGGGGCAAATACTGGGCTCGTATTTAATGGTAAATCTACATATAATTCTACTCAAGGTACAGATGCATTTACTAGTGTTTCTGTATCACCTGCTGCTGCGCTTACTGTTGACTCTGAAATGAATGTAAACACATTTACACTTAATGGTGCGGGGGCTACTCTTAATTTAAACTCGGCTCTTACTGTTAATACTAAATTAAATGATGCTACTGCTGCTGGTGTGCTTAATCTTGGTAACAATTCTTCTGTTAAAGGTGATATTGATTTTAGTGCTAAAAGTTCTGCTATTAATGTTGCTGCTGGTGCTAATGCTACTCTTGATGGTAAAGTTACGCTTGGTACTGGCGTTGTTACTTTAGGCGGTAATGGTGCTAACTTAACAATAACCGGTGCTACTACTAATGTTACTATCGAAACAAAAGGTAAAAACACTGATACTCTTGTTTTAGATGCGGATTTTGCTGCTAAGTCTATCGGTACTGCTGCAAATGGCCTTAAGTCTATTACTCTAACAAATGATACTACATTAGACTTCACAGGTAAGTCTGCTTACGCACAAAACTTTATTACAAGCACTGATGGTAAGGGTACTATTATTTGGGGTAATGTTGCTGGTAATGAAGTTACTAATGTTGGTAGTGCAGACAAGAGATTTGCAAACTTTAAACTAACTGATGCAACTACTGTATCTACAAACGGAAGCATTTATGCTCAAACATTAGAACTAGCAGATAAAACTCTTACAGTAAAATCTGGCGCTTCTATTATTGTTACTGATGCTACTACTGCTAGTGCTGGTAATGGTGGTGTTACTTTCCTTGGTAATGGTACATTCGCTGGTGATTTTGGTACTGTAGCTAAAAATCTTGCTGCATTTAATATCAGTGGCGGTAAAGGTACTGTAGTAAAAGGTAATGGTAATGTTTTCGCTACTGCTATTGCTCAAGGCATAGATAGTACTTTCGTATTAACTGGTGATACAGTTCTTACAGGTGCATCTACTCTTGCAAACAGCGCTACTGTAGATGTAGGTACTCACTCTTTAACATATAGTGCTCTTACATTTGCTGCTAATACTACTAACAATGTAAATGTTACTCTTGGTGCTGCTTCTGGTAATGTAAATATCAATGCTCTTACAGCTGCTGATGCAACTACAAAAATTAACGTTACAGTTAATGATGCTAGATCTCTTGGTGAAATTATCAACGGTAAATCAGTGTTAATTCTAAGTGCAACAGGTACTACTGATGCTAATGCTGCTAATGCTGCTGATGCGTTAACTAAAAATGGAACTGTTACAGTTTCTAGCTATAACAGATTCGTAACATACGATAACAAATTAGTTGTTACAGCTCCTGATGCTACTACGCATGCTTTTACAGCATCTGTAAAGAGTACCTATAGTGCTGATATTTCTGCTGATATTAAGAAATATGGAGCATCTGATGTTGCTAGTGCTTTGGCATCTGCAATGACTAAAGACGCTTCGAAATATCTAGACATATTAAATGAACTCTCACAAATTCAGGATGATAAAAGATATGCAAATTCAGTAGAGAGAGTTTCTTCTCATACATCATCAGCAGTTGCTGCTTCTGTTGCTGCTATGAATTCTGCGCTTGATCAATCTGCTGCAAGGGTTGCTGCTGTTGCTGCAGGTGATTCTGATGTTAAAGCTGGCGCATGGGTACAAGGATTCTTCGGTAGGGGTAATCAGAGTGCTCGTAAGACAGATGCTGGATTTAAATCTAATGTTTCTGGAGCTACAGTTGGTGTTGATGCAGAATTAAACGATAATGCTTTAATCGGTATATCTGCAACTATGGCACGTACAGATGTAAAAATGAAAGACTATCTAGATGGTGATAAAACCAAAGTAGAGTCTTACATGCTTTCTGTATATGGTTCTTTAAATTTTGCTGATAATTATGTAGTACAAGGTGCTGCTTCTTTCGGTAATAGTAAAGTTAAAAACACCAATAAGCGTATATTTGCTGCAGGTGATGTAAATGCTAAGAGTAAATTCGATGGTACATCATATGGCGTAAAAGCTTTAGTAGGATATAACTACAAAGTAAGCGACGTAACTATGCTTACACCAATGGTCGGTCTAGAATATGCTAGATTTGATGCTGGTAACGCTACAGAAACAGGTGCTGGTGTTCAAAACAGAAAAATTAGTACAAAACAACTAGACAAAATGACTGGTATTCTTGGTGCTAAGATGAACACTAACATGGAATTAGGCGATATTGATCTAACACCAGAAATACATGTATTCGGTGGTTATGACTTCAAAGCTGCTAATCCTAAGTCTACAGTTACTCTTGCAAGTAACGGTGCACCAATTCCTGTTGCTAACGTGAAAGCTGCACGTACATCAGTTAATGTTGGTATGAGCTTAACTGCTAAATACGACATGATGGAATATGGTGTTGGTTACGATGCTAAGATTGCTGATAAATACTTCGGTCATCAAGGTTCTTTGAAGGTTCGTGTAAACTTCTAATCTTGTGACTCTGTAGTTTTATAACTTCGGTTCCTTAAAAAGCCGCACTT
>CAZKKY010000028.1:0-7077 GCA_964553715.1 uncultured Rickettsiaceae bacterium | reverse complement strand
ACTAAGTAATTTATAGTAATGCAGTTAATTCATCTTAATTAGATAACCATGAAGGCAAGACTTGCAAATTCAGTAGTCCTAGATTTAGGGAGTAATAAAATTGTTGCTCTTGCTTCATGTATTGAAAATAATGGGGATGCTAGAATAGTCGCTCAGCATCTTAGTTATTCTGAAGGCATTAATTCTGGAATGATAACAGATCTTAAAAAGTCTGAAAATAGCATAATAAATGCTATATATTCACTTGAAAAAAGTTGTGACAAGAATGTTAAGAATGTTTCGATTTCTTTATCTGGCTTTGGTACAAAATCTTATTATATATATCATAAAATAGATATAGCAGGTAAATCCCCCATAACTAAAAAAGATGTACAAAAGCTAATACAAAAATCTTTAGCAGAGTTTCGTAGGGACAATCAGGATGTGATTCACTATTTTCCTATAGAATTCACTCTAGATGATAGCGCCTCTTTAAGCGATCCTATAGGAATGATAGGAAGAGAACTTGGCTGTAGGCTACATGTTGTAACTGCTAATTCTAGCCTATTGCTTAATTTATCAAATTGTTTGTCTAAATGTCAGATAGATATTTCAAATATATTTCTAGCTATTTATGCTGATGGTATTGCTTGCCTTACAGAAGATGAACAAAATCTGGGCTCTTTAATAATTGATATAGGTTTAAAAACAACATCTTTTGGAGTGTTTATAGGTAAAAAGCTTATCTATAGTGGGCATATACCAGTTGGTGGATGGCATATTACTTCAGATATAGCAAAGGCTTTTTATATAAATGAAGCTGCAGCAGAGAAAATAAAAATATTATACGGTAGTGCTTCAAATATAGGTCTTGGCAAAGATAGTGTTATAGATCTTGAAGACTTTGACCCAAGCTCTCTAGACGACTTAGGTAGCGGAAGCATTACAATGAAAGATCTTTCTGAAATAATTACTCCAAGGGTAGAAGAAATATTAGAGCTTGTAAAACAGGAATATGATAAAATTGCAGTTGATCATTTGATTTCAAGAAGAGTCGTGCTGACTGGCGGAAGTGCTATGATGCATGGCATTAAAGAACTGGCTGGAAAGATTTTTTCTAGACAAGTGCGCATCGGTAAACCTGCTTCAATACCAGGCTTTGCCGAAGATTGTAATCCTTGTGTATATTCTACATCTATCGGTATGGTAAAACTAAATGCTATAGCAAAGCAGAAGCAGTTCTATCTTATGTCTCAATATAATGATGATATAGGCTTTTTCTCGAAAGTAGTAAAATGGCTGAAAGATAATATCTAAGCTAGAAGTAAAGAAGTGCATTATCTTATTTCTATATTTAATATTATTTTTCCTTTCGTACTATTAATGCCAAATATAGCTGCTGCTGATCCATGGCTTCCAGGTGCTGGAAAGTATAAATTCTGTAGTTCATTATATATCTCTAGCGATAAAAGCTATAGATCTTTAAATAGTGAGTCTAAAACATATTACGATATGGATTTGCTAATTTATAGGTTAAATAAAATAAGAGATTTTTATCAAAATGACTCAAGACTTACAAGTGAAGCTAAAATACACAGACTTAAGGATATTGACCAGAATATAGCGCAAGTTAAACTAGCACAATCCAAATTAATAAAATATCATCCTAGACGGATTTTTTCCGAAATGATCGAATATGGGATTAGCGATAAACATAGCGCAGGTCTTGTTCTAATTCATGGGCCAGAAAAAAGCTATATAGGTAGAAAACGTAGCTTTACGGGTGTACAAATTTTCCAAAAAACTAGACTTTATAGTACTAGAAAACGTATTTTATCAATACAGCCATCACTGACAATATACCAAAGAGAAGATGATAAAGAAGGTGAAGAATATGTAGAATTACGTTTCTTAGGAGGTAAGGTTACAAAATCCAAAATAGGTAAAGTATTCCATAATGTAGAAATAGCACCAGGATGGTCTAAAAATGCACTTAGCTTTAACCTGGATTATACAATTGGTTTAGAAACCAAAAGAAATATTATTTTTATGTTTCAGTCCTTTAACTTTTTTGAACCAAGAGGTACGAAAATATATAATCAACGTGTAATAAGTCAAATTTCAGTTGCAAAACCATTCTTTGTTGATAGTGTAAGTAGCGCAAAAAAAATTACACTACAGGTTGGATATTTTCATGAACATAGCATTAGTGCAAAGCGTAGTATCAATGAAGGAATGCTAGCTTCATTATGGTTAGAAATATAAAAGAAATAGAATTATCTATCATTGATTTACTAGTAAAAAAAGGCAAAATTAATAGGATTGAATCATCACATATTCTTTTGAATTATTCTAATAATGACATGAGCATATCAGAGATATTATATGAACAATCTGTAATATCACAAAATGAGCTAATAGATTTATACTCAGAATGTTTAAATATTGATATTATTGATCTTAGCATACTAAATGATGATATAAAAAATGTCTATTCTATAGATAATAAAGATTATACAACTGATGTTTATTCTAGAAATGGATATTTTTTATGTAAACATGTAAGTAAAGGGATGATTTTAGTAGTAACCGATGTTTCAAAAATATACGAATTATTGCCTTCTAGTTATCCAATATATTTAAGTTATAGAGATGATTTTTATAAAATTTTAGATAGTAATTTTAGATCCTTTAATAGCCTATATGCTAGATATTTTTTGCATTATATATCGCCTAATGTGAGCTCTAAGGATGTGTCTTACAAAAGCTATATTTTAATATTTTGTTTTATATTTTTATGGTTTTTTTTCAAACATCCCAGTTGTTTCTATTTGGTAAATAATCTTATATTTATTATGCAAAACCTTTTTAAATGCTTTCTTATTATTTTTTCTAATAAAAAGAATAAAGAAGTTAACGTGCAGAAGTCTGACTTTAAAATATACCCACATTATACCATACTGCTGCCTGTTTATAAAGAGCTTATACAATTGCCTAATTTAGTAAAAAATATTTCTAATTTAAAATATCCAAAATCTAGATTAGATGTAAAATTAATAGTAGAAGAAGATGATATAATAACAATTAAAGCTTTGCAGGGCCTTTATATTCCAGATTATTTTCATATAGTGAAGGTGCCATATAGTTTGCCTCGTACTAAGCCGAAAGCTTTGAATTATGCAATGCAATATGCTAAGGGCGAATATCTCGTAATATATGATGCTGAAGATAGGCCAGAGGAAGATCAATTGCTAAAAGCTTTAGACATGTTTTCTAAATTACCCGCAGAATATATCTGCTTGCAAGCTAAACTCAATTATTATAACAAAAATGAAAATATACTAACTAAATTGTTTAGTTTAGAGTATAAATTATGGTTTGATTTTTTTCTAGAAGGGCTAGCGTTCTTTAATTTTCCTATTACACTTGGTGGAACAAGTAACCATTTTAAGACCAAATATCTTAGAGATATTTACGGATGGGATTCTCATAATGTGACAGAAGATGCAGAGCTTGGTATTAGGATATATTTAAATAATTATAAAACAGCTATATTAAATTCTCATACATTAGAAGAAGCACCAATAACATATAAAAATTGGCTCTTTCAAAGAAGTAGATGGATAAAAGGTTATATACAAACATTTCTGGTATATATCAAAAACAGAAAATATGCATTACCATTACTAGGCTTTGCAGGTTTTGTTTCTGTATTTATTTTTGTTGGATGTGTTACTTACTCATTTGTCTTATTACCTTGGATTTTCATAATTTTCTATTCATATAATTATGATAATTTAGCGTTTTTAGGAGAATTTAACATATGTCTTGCTGTTTCATATATGTATCTAGCCTTCTATTTCGTTTATAAGCATGAAAAAATCTATATTGCGGACTTAATGCTTTTTATTACTTGGCCTTTTTATTTTATACTTCATACTATAGCTAGTTATAATGCATTATATGAACTTATAGCTTTTCCATTTAGGTGGAATAAAACAATTCACGGTGTTAGTAATTTACTAGATCATGAACTCAAATAATTGCTCGTTGTAATAACATTTTTTTAAAGTCTTTATCCACGCACTATTTTCAATTTTGTGATATTGTATTTCAAAAACTATTATAACATAAAGTAAAGTTAAGATTAATTTTTACTTGCTTTTTTGTCTTTTTTAGTCCATAACTTCATCAAGTTAGTTCTAAAATATCGTTTTATGAATGGATTATTATTTTGTAGTTGGATAATCAGGTTGTCCAAATGACAAAATCACAAAAAAGTATTTTACAAGTTGTACCATCTTTGGTATCTGGCGGCGTAGAGCGTGGTACTGTAGATGTAGCTAAATCTCTTGTGGATAATCATTTTAGATCTATCGTAATATCATCTGGTGGAGCACTTGTTTCTTCACTTAAAGAATCTGGTAGTGAGCATATAAAGCTTAGAGTCGCTAGTAAAAACCCTATCACAATTTTCCAAAATTACCTACATATTTCAAAAATTTTAAAAGAAGAAAAAATAGATATAATACATGCCAGGTCTAGAGCTCCAGCTTGGAGTGCATATATGGCGTCTAGAGGTACTTCTACAAAATTCATTACTACATTTCATGGTATATATAATTTTTCTACCCCGTTAAAAAAATTATATAATTCTATCATGGTAAAAGGCGAAAGGGTTATTGCAGTATCGGAGTTTGTAAAGCGCCATATATTAGAAAATTATAATACAAATCCTGATAATATAAGAGTAATAAATAGAGGTGTAGATCATCATTATTTTAATCCTGCAAATTTTTCTGATAATATGATAGAAAAATTAAAAGAAAAATATCATTTATCTCAGTCTTATCCTATTATTTTACTTCCTGCTAGGATGACGTCTTGGAAAGGGCACATGACTCTTATCGATGCATTAAATAAAATAAGAGATCAAGATTTTTATTGCCTGATTGTTGGTGATTTATCTAAGCATCCAAATTTTAATAAAAAAGTTCTAGATAGGATAACTGACCTAAAGCTACAAAGTAAAGTTAAAATTTTTGGCCCTGAGCAAGATATGATGAGCCTTTATGGTTTTGCGGATGTAGTTGTTTCTGCCTCTATTGAGCCAGAGGCTTTTGGTCGTGTTGTCATTGAGGCTCAAGCTATGGAAAAATTGGTGGTTGCTACTAATATTGGGGGCGCAGCTGAAACTATTGAAGATGGATCTACAGGATTTCATGTTAAGCCTTCAGATAGTGATGATTTAGCAGAAAAACTCAAACATTGTCTTAATATCATAGGTACTGCACAAGCTAAAGATATATGTCTTAGTGCTAGAAAAAATGCTATCAAAAAATTCTCGTTAGAGCTTATGATATCCAGAACTTTAGATTTATATAAAGAGCTTCTCTAATCATGAATCTAGTGTTTCTATCTCTTGTAAGATGTATTATAACTTTTTTTATTATATTTTCCTTAACATCTTATTCTTTTGCAGAATCTTCTAACAATACAGAGAGTGTATTCGATAATATTGATGACCCTGACTCTGACGGCGACATAAATTCTGGTTTAGATGATAATAATTCTGTCTTTAATGCATCTATTAGAAATGAAGAGAAATCTGCTAAAGGAAATATTGGAGATGCATATTATTCATCAGCAAAAATAATTGCTCTTAATAAAATTACAGCAAATTCTAAAGAAATTATAATTTCTATAGCAGAGCCATATCATTTTCATAATGCTGAAATTGTACTGAAGAAATGCTGGAAATCGCCTGACAGATATATGCCAAATGATCAAATTTTACTCACTGTGAATGAAAAAAAACCGGATGAAGATATAAAAAATATTTTTAATGGTTGGCTTATTTCGTCACAGCCAGCTTTATCTAGTTTAGAGCATCCTGTTTATGAAATTTTTGCTGTAGAATGTAGAGGAAAGGTAATTCAACATGGTAATTAATTTATTACAAACTATGATTTTTTTGATGCCTGTAATAGGTATATTAGCAGGTCTCTCTTTATCCGTTTCTGTAACAATTTTTTTATTGTTGCTTGTGATGAAATTCCAAAAAAATCTAAAATTTAAAACTACGTCTTTAGTTTCTATTTTTCTTTTATGGTGTTTTATTTCATGTTTTTGGGCGCCAAATATTCTAGCATCTATTATCTTATTTATTTATGTGGCATTTTTGATTTTGTTTGCTCTTAGCGTAAGTTACTCTTTAGAAGAAAAAGATAAAGCAAGGCTGCAAGAGATGATTTTTAAACCTCTATATATAGGTATATTTGTTGGTATTTTAGTGTTCGTAGCAGAATATCTTTCTGGAGGGTTCTTTTCATTGCAATTTAAATCTATTGTACAGGGTAAAGATGGTCCATTTGCATTATACTGGCTAGATAGAGGTTGTTCTTTCGTCTCTGTTATTTCTTGGGTAGTCATAGGATACCTGTTCCAAAAGAAACGTTATTTAATAGGAATAGGATTAATTTGTGCGATGTTTTTCTTATTGATGAAATCAGATAGCTTTGCATCTTTCGTTGGTTTTTCATTAGGCATTATAGGTTACGTTCTGATGTATTTTACTAAGATGAGATTTGGGGTTTTACTTCGTATTGCTTTTGCATCTTATATCTTCATAATGCCTATAGTGTCATTTTACCAGAATCCTCATTTTTTATCTGATGAATATTCTATACCAGAATCTTCCAAACATAGGTTATTCATTTGGAACTTTGTGGCAAAGAAGACTCTTGATCATCCTGTGGTAGGACATGGTTTTGGATCTTCAAGATATGTGCCTGGGCCGGATGATGTTGTAGAATATAAAAAAGGTGTTTTTTGGTCATTACTTCCTTTGCATCCTCATAATAACTCTCTGCAGGTTTTATTAGAAACAGGATTGATAGGATTATTTTTATTTGTCTTTATAGTAGATAAAATATTAAAGAATATAATAATTAGATGTAAAGATAGTATAGCAGGAGCGGTATCAATTTCTTGTTTTTGTAATTATTTTTTTATAGGAATGGTCAGCTTTGGTCTGTGGCAAATATGGTGGTTTAATGTAGGGATATTTGCAACAATTATTGTAAATATATTCTTTCT
>CAZKKY010000027.1:0-11116 GCA_964553715.1 uncultured Rickettsiaceae bacterium | reverse complement strand
CTAGAAATTTTCGAGTGTTTGTTACTTATTCTTGTCAAAAAGCATCGCAAAAAATAGTTGTTGAAAATATATTAAAATTTAAGAAAAAACTAGAAAACAAATTAAAGGCTGAAAAGCTATATCCAAGAATATGTGGCGCGCAAGATTTAATTAGGGTAGGACGAGAAATGCTGCAAATGAACTTGATTTTAGAAGAAAATAGTAATCCCAAATATAATGCCTTAAACAATTTGAGCGATCAAATTTGTACTCCTATGACTCCTGCTAATGTTTTAAGTGATAGGATTATTCATGAAACTACTGGCCTTGTATCAAAGTTATTTTACCCTAAAGAGTTACCTGAGAGTTTTTCACTTGCTGCAATGGTTAGCTTACTTGGAAGTTCTGACAAAACTATACCTGCGCGGTTTGTTCTTTCATATTCACTAGCTAGTAATTTAGGTAATGAAGGTACGACTCGTCTTCTTACACAAGGTTATAGATCAATACATGCATCAGAAATGTCTTACACTAGAAATGATATTAATGCTAGAGAAGAGGCTCATGAATGGAGAAAAATATTAAGTATTCATAAAAAAGGAGAAAGATTTTTAACAGAAAATCTTTCAGTGATGATCACCGCTCCAAGTAATGAAATTGATATTGCTGAAGAGACGCTAAAAAGTATTTGGAATTCAGAAGATTGGAAGCTTTCCATTAACACAAATCTTCAAATGCTTAGTTTGTTTAGTATGCTTCCTATGCTTCAAGCTAGTTACTGGAAGTCACTTAGCTGGTACAGGCTTACTCGGTATGTTTTAAGTGGAGAGGTGGTTGCAAAACTGCCTATACAAGGTGAGTGGAAGGGAGTTCCCAAATCCGGTGTTTTAATGCTTGGTAGATGCGGACAGGTTTTTAACTTCAATCCATATTTTAGGATAGGTGGGGGTGGTAATTACAATATTTGTATGATGGCGCCATCTGGATCTGGAAAGAGTTTTTTCTTACAAGAGCTTGCAACTTCAATGATTGCGCAAGATGTTTCAGTGTTTGTACTAGATATTGGTGCAAGTTATCAAAATATTTGTCACTTACTAGGTGGAGAGATGATTCGTTTTAACAAAGACAATAAGAATTCATTAAACCCATTTGCTACTATTGCCTCAAGTGGAGCTGTTTATGCCAAAGCTCTTGAGATGCTAAAGAAAAACTTTAGAAACGAAGAGATTGCTAATAAGACAGGGCTTACTATTGAAAAAATAGAGGCTCTTGATATTGGAAGAAGTGGAGCTTCAAAGGATACAATGGAAGCAGATGGAATAGAGATTTTAGAAATTGAAGGAATTGATGAAAACGGGAATGAGAAGACTCATTTTGTAACTAAAGATAGTATTATTTATGCAAAAGCTATGCTTTCTACAATGTGTGGTGCTGCAGGAGATATTAGAGGAGAAGCGTTAGTTGAAAGGGCTATTAATGAGGGAATAGCTAGGTTTGGTGATAAATTAGATATCACTAAATTATGTATTATTTTAGATAATTTGAAAGATAGAAATGGGGATCCTGTGGAAGGATCATCTAGGTTTGCAGATAGTTTGTATCCATATAGTGAAGAAGGTATTCACGGTAGGTTTTTTAAAGCAGGTAAGACAGCTAGCTTTAAGAGTATATTTACAGTTTTTGAATTTGAAGAAATTAAAGATGATAAACCACTTCTTGCTGTAGTACTTCAGGTAATTTTAATGCAAATCACTATGCAGTTTTTGTGTGGTGATAGGACAAGAAAATTTATGCTGATTGTAGATGAAGCTTGGATGATTTTAGATTATGCAGCCTTTTTTTTAGAGGGGTTTGCACGTACTGTTAGGAAGTATGGTGGTAGTTTAGTGATATGTACTCAGGATTTAAGTAGCTTTACTAAAAGCCCTTCTCATTCAGCGATTTTAGAATCTTCAACTTGGAAAACAATCATGATGCAGTCAGACACAGGATTAGAAAGTTTTGCCAAAAAGGAAGAATATAAGCACATTCTTCCTTTGATTAAATCTGTAAGAAAATGTTCTCAAAACAAGTTTTCAGAAGTTTTGTTTGATACTAATGGTGCTAAGGTAATCGGTAGGTTAGTAGTAGATCCATATTCTACGGCTTTATATTCTACTGAGCATGAGGATTATGCTTATTTATCAGCTTTAGAAAAAAGGGGAGTGCCAAAAGAAGAGGCTGTTTTATCACTTGCTGCTAAATATGGCAAATTACCAGATTTAGAAAATTTGAATTTTAGAATTAATGATAAGGAGTAAAAATGAATATTAGTTTAACAAAACCGCAATTTAGACTGGTGCATCTGGTATATTTTTTACTTTTTTTAACTTCATTTTCTTTTGGATGGATGGGTTTTGTAATATTTGGTGATATTGCTGGTTCTTGTAATGTTTTGGTGGTATCTGAGGAATCAATCCTAGAGCTTGAAAGGAAAAGGGTGAAGAGGGAAGATGGCTTATGGGATGCAAAGGATATGTTTTTTGGAAATCAAGAAGAATTCTTAAATTCTATCTTTAATATAGCTAGTTCTTACGCTGATAAAAATACTAAAGTCATTATATTAAGCGATAAGAGTCGTAATGTTCTTGGAGGAGTCAATATAACTCAGGAAATCCATACATTAATGGTAGAAAGATCGCGAAGGCAAAAATCTGCAGATAATACTGCTAAATATGATGATTAAAATCAAAAGGATTTTGTGTTCTATTTTTTTAGGAAGTCTGGCATGGCCTGTTATGGCTAAGGATTTTGGGCAGCATGCGTATAGTTTTCCTATTAAAGAGGAGGGTTTTGTTACGATGATTAAAAGGAAGTTACAGACTGTTGATTTGGATAAAGAAAATAAGAAGATAGAGCTAATTGCAAGGGATAGGGTAGAGAGACCGTCTCCTGTAAAAGGTCTAGTACCTGCTACAAATACTAGAGAGTTTTTATATGATCCTTCATATTTTTTGTTTAAAGATATTATATTGCCTTGCGGGCAAATTTTACATAAAGCAGGAACTTCAGTTAATCCGCTTGATTATTTTGATTTAGAGAGAAGATTATTTTTTGTTGATGGAAGATTTAAGAGGCAGCTTGACTGGCTTAGTAAAAAACTAGAAGAGCTATCTATAGAGGATGCTCAAGAAAGCACGAGAGACAAAGTCATTTTAGTTGGAGGTAGTGTTTTTAAGGCGCAAGAATATTTAAATAGAACAGTATATTTTGACCAAAATGGAGAACTTACTAGTAAGTTTGGTATTAAGGCGTCTCCTGCTTTAGTAGAGCAAGAAGGAAAAAAGCTTAAAATTATAGAATTTCATTTAGAAGGTAATGAGAGTGAAAATTAGAAATTTAAATAATTTTAAGATACTTATTTTAATAGAAATGATAGTTATCATGATGCCTTGTAGAGTATATCCTTCATGTAAGGGAAGATTTGTGAATCCTATAACTGATATTTGCTGGGGATGTTTACTACCAATTTCGATAGGGGGTTGGAGTGTTGGGCAAGGGATGAGTCCTAAGAAACGAGATACTACTAATCCTATTAGTCCAATATGTATTTGTACTAGGAACAATATTCCTGTACCTGGATTATCTATAGGTTTTTGGGAGCCTGCAAGACTTGTTGATATTACAAGAACACCTTATTGTATGACAAATTTAGGAGGAATTACAATGGGTTCTGATAATCGCAAGATTACATCTCATAAATCTTCTAGTGCTATACATAAATCTAAATATAGTTTTTACCATCTCCATTATTACGTTTATCCCTTAATTTACTGGCTTGAGTTATTGACTGATTTTTTGTGCCTAGAGCAATCTACATTTGACGTAGCTTACATGTCAGAATATGACCCAACCTGGAATGATCCTAAATTGCAATCTTTATTAAATCCTGAGGCTATGTTATTTGGTAACCCTATTGCGCAAGCTTCATGTGCTTTGGATTGTGCTTCTTCAACTATTAGAATGCCTTTAGATTCTATGTTTTGGTGTGCTGGTTGTCTTGGAAATATCTATCCTTTTAGCGGAGCAAGTGCTGATCATATTGGTGGAGTACAAAACAGTAGTTTATTGACAGCTCGTATTCTTGCCAAAATGCATAGAATTGGTCTTGCAGAAGAGACATCAACCTCCTCAAACACGGTGCTTAATGGTCCTATGTGCAGGAAGTCCAAGCTACTTACAATCAAGAAAAGTCAGTATAAATTGCAGATGGTATATCCAAGACCAAGTAGTGGTGAGATTGGGTGCTGGCCTATAGGACTATCTGACATGTTATATAGTAGTTTTAACGAATATCCGTATGACGGAGAGGATTGGGGGTACTTAATATGGCGCAAAAAGAATTGTTGTGCATTTTAGCTATGTTTTTATTTTTTGCGCCTAGCTTTAGTTATGCTGATGTCGAAGAAAAAATCTTTTTTAAAAATATAATAAACAATGCTTTGAATATGACATTAGAGAATATTAGAGAAAAGTTTTTAGAATTAAAGCAAATGCAAGCTATAGATGATAAAACAAAGGAAAATGAAGCATTATTTAATGATTTAGCGCTCAAAGTTTTTGTGAGTAGTTCTATGCCAAAGGAGCTTCTTAAATACTATATAGAGGAAGCGAGGAAGTACAAAGCGAGTTTAATTTTTAATGGTTTAATAAATAATTCTTGGTTAGAAACGCAAAAATTTATGATGTCTCTTATAAAAAATGAAAAAGAAGGGGTTCCATTTTTAATTAATGATGAGGATTTTAGAGAATTTAATATTACATCTGTCCCTTCTATTGTTTTGGTTAAGGAGGAGCAGATAAATTTTGGTTTAGAGTTAGAAGAATCGAAAAGAATTTTTGATAAAGTCACTGGCAATATTGGAATTAAAGGTGCTTTGATGTTATTTGCCGATGATGGCAATTTAGCTAATGATGCTAGAAATATTTTAGAGGGTGATAATTGATATGAGCTTTTTGAACAAGCATTTAATTTGTTTATTTATGATATTTTGGTCCTCTCATACAGTTGCTGATTACGAGGCTCCTGTCACAATAACTAACGTGAATGAGAAAAATAATTTTTTTGAGGAGAATGTCGCAAATCCTACAGAATTGAGAAAAATGATAGAAACCCATAAAAATACTTATGGGGTAGATGGGAATGAAACAAAAGGGCTTGAAGGCATTGCAGATCTTAATGATAGCGATTCTATGTCTGAGGTAGAAAATTTAAAATCACTTAATTCAAGCGATTTAGAGTCTAAGGGTCGGGAGAAAATGCTAAGCTCTGAAGGTGATGAAATTATAAAAATGTATAGTAATACAAATGATCCTTTATTGCAAAGAGAAAAATCAGATTTAGAGGAGATAGCAAAAAACACAAGTGATGCTCTGGGCGGGTTTATGAGTAAATTAAAGGATATAGGAATTGATTGTAGGGAAGAACAGGGCAATAGAATGTCGGATCCAGATTTTGTTATAGGAGAGCAAAAAACAATTTTGGATTCTAATTATGAGAAGACTTTTTGTGAAGATCTTAAAAATACTTATCAATGTAAAAGACATTTAACTATAAAATGCCATGAAAAAAATTTAAAAGGTTTTAACAGTACAACTTTCAGAATGAATTCTAATAACCCTTCTGTGCCTCTTAATTATAACGTAGATTCAGGAGCTTTGGTAGTAGGTAAGGTCTACAATACCCACAATGGTGGCAAGGGGACAAGTTATAGTTATGATATTAATTTTAATATTGCGGATGTTAATTTAGTATCTGAATTTATTTTGCGTACAGTTGGTTATGATGATCTTATTAGGATATCAGTTAATGGGAGGCAAGTTTTTATTGGTCCCTATCCCGGTGATCGTTTGGATTTAGTCACAAGTGAACAAATATATGGTTTTAATCAGTGGTGGTACAAAGTAAGGATTAATGGTGCTGGAAAAATGGTGTCAGCAGAGACAAATGCGTGGAAACATGCAACCCCAAATATTGACTTAAGGCCATATCTTTTCAAAGGATCAAACACCATAAATGTAAGCTTGATTGTTGGAGGGAGTGGAGGATTTAATCTAGCCTTTGTAGCAAGGTCTATTTCGTGTGATTACTTACAAGAAAACTGGAGGGAGACATGCGTTCATCAGAGGTAGCTAGTATTTTATTTTTTATTCTTTGTTTTTTACAATTTGAAGCCAATGCGTCTTTTACTAGTAACTTTACTAGTAATTTTTCTTGTTATGATAGTGTTCAAGTTTGTACTGCTCAAGAGGGTACTAGAAATATGGATGGTTTTGATGTTTACAAGCCTTGTTGGGAATATTCTTATAATAAGAGCTGCAATTATCCGAGTCTCAATAATTGTAAGAATTACACTCATTGTTATTTTATAGCAGACCATCCTTGTATGCTCAAAGATTCTTATGGTAATTGCGTAAATTTAAAAAGAGAAGTTGCTTGTAGTAGGAAAGAGAGTGTCACTTTAGATGTTACAAATGCTCAGGAGGGTTTTAGATCAAAAAGAGGAGATCCTACTTTAGTATGTAAAAATATTCCATGTATTGATGGTAATTGTGTTGACAAGAGCTTTTTAACAAATGGTGAGATGATGGATTCTATATCAAAACTTCATGCTACTAGCAAGATGATACCTGATAGAAATAAAAACTTTAATTTATTTGAAGGATATGGTGATCATTGTTCTAAAAAAATAGCCGAATATACTAATTGCTGCGCTCTCAGTCAAAAAGGATGGGGAGGTGACTTAGGTGCTAAATGTACTCAAAGTGAAAAACTCTTAATGCAAAAAAGAGCAAAGAATTTATGTGTGTATGTAGGGCAAACTGTTACTAAAAAAGGCGGTATTACAACGGTCAAGAAAAATCATTTTTGTTGTTTCAGTAACATGTTAGAAAAAGTTGTCCAAGTAGAAGGCAGAAAGCAACTTGGTCTGAATTTCGGTGATAATGGAAATCCTAACTGTAGGGGTCTTACTTTAGAAGAAATTCAAAGATTAGACTTTAGTAGGATAGACTTTAGTGAGTTTATTAATGAGTTACTAGTGAAGTTTAGTGGTAAGTACAATTCATTAAGTTCAGAAGATTTGAGCGGAAGAATCAATGACTCAATGAGTAATATTCGTACTAATACAGATACAAACTATAATGATTCATCAAATCTCGATGATAATACATATGGATGGAAGGAATCTTATGTAAGAGAGGCGGAGGGTGCGAAGTGAGTTTTTATAAAAGAGTTTTAGTATATTTTTTATTGTTACTTGCTCAAATGAGTACGGTTCCTGCGTTTGCTGGTAACGGTTTTTTTAACGAAATATATCGTGGCTGGATTTGGTTTGAGGATAATCCTAAAGTAGAGGATTCTAAAATAGAGTCAGAAGAACTTGCTTCTTCTCCTACTGAAGAAGATTACGCGCAGGCAAGAAAAGAAGTAGAAGAATTTTCAGCACTTCTTGAGAAGCATAAGTTCATGATGTTAAGATATCCAAATAATTTGGAACATATCAAGAGATATAAGGAGACCGAAGCTATTCTTTTAAACAACGCGATGATTTTGAGCCAAAATTACCGTCTAGTAAATTTTTTAAATCCTGAGCTTGATGATGAGCTTCAAAATCCTGTCAATCTTTGGGCTAGGAAGATTAAGAAAGAAGTAGAAAAGAATGCTCAGGAAAAAGAGCTTAAGGAACTTGCAGGAAAAGTAGAATTATTTTTATTTTTTAGTGAAACTTGTCCTTATTGCAAGACATTAGAAAAACATTTAGCAACTTTTGCAAAGACTTTTGGATTTAAGGTTACAGCGATAAGTCCTGATAACAGCAAAAGTCAGTATTTTGAATCTCATATGTCTCCTATATTAATAGAGAAGCTAGCACTTGAAGTGATGCCAACCGTGATAGCTGTGACAAATGATAGTAGTATTAGGTTTGAGGTTGCAAGAGGAGCGGTATCTATAGACGAGTTAAAGGAAAAATCCATATTGATGGCAGAACGTATGAAAGATCTTGAAAAAGATTTTAGGCAAAGTGAGGGGCGAGAATGGCAAGTAAAATAAGAAAATGTAGTTGGAAGTCATGGTTAGTGACTGTGGTACTATTATGTCCTACAATATCTTTTGCTACTGGAATTAACAAATTAATTAAAAATGTGATGCCAAGTGGTACTATGTATAATAGTACAAAAGGTGCTATCATCAAGGGTCAAGAGGCCGGCCATTTAATTGGTGGATCTGTCATGATTAAGACTCCCTCTCAAGAGGAACTGCAGTTACTTAATATTCAGTCTCCTACTTGCAAGCTTGGGGGACTTCCTTGTGGTGCTCAGATTGATCTTAGAGCTGGAGGGTTTAGTTTCGTTAGCTCTAGAGAAGCATCTGATTTTTTTAAAAAAGTAGTACAAGGCGTTCCTGCTTATGCAACTCTTATGATGATTAAGACAATTTCTCCTCAGATTGAAGAACTCATGACATATTTAAACGATTTAGCAGCAACCGCTAACAAACTTGCAATTGATCAGTGTGCTGCTACTGAGGCTTTAGTTTCGGCACCTTTGTCTTTATTAAACGCGGGCAGTAGAGCTACCCGTCAAAGTGCTAGTGTGATGAATGGAAGTGGGGGAAGGGATATGATAGCTATTCAAGAGTCTTCTATAGCAGACTCAGATGATTCAAAATCTGGAGCAAGAGAGTTAGAGAGTCTTCTAGGTGATAATTATAATCTTGTTTGGAAGGCTTTAGAAAATAAATCTATGCCTGCTTCTGGTGATAGTAGTTTTAGGGAATTATTGATGTCTATTTCTGGCACCATTATTGGAACAAAAAGGAACCAAATCATTGAAATTACGCATAAGAATTCTTTGGTGAGCAGGGACCTGTTAAAAGAATTCATTGGTACTACAGATGGTGATGTGAGTGTAAAGCTCTATAGATGCGATAGCACGTCTCTATGCCTTAATCCTCAAATAGAAGTAAGTGCTAGGCTAAATGCTGATGATACTCTAATGGGTCAGGTAACAAAATTATTAAAATCTATTTCTGAAAAAATCTATTTTAATAAAGCTTTTCAGTTTACTGCGGAAGAAGAAAGTCTTATTAGTCTTTCTACAATCCCTATTATTAGAAAAATAGAAATGGATCTTGCAACTTATAAAGATCCATTAGTTGCTGTTTATGCACAAAGTGAATTTGTAGAAGCATTATGTTATGATGTAGCTACCAGTTATTTATCTACTTTACTTAATACTGTTAGTACTGCTGTTGGGGAAATGTCAAGAGTACAACTAACAGATAGAGGTATTTTTGATGATTTTCAAAAAGAAACTAGAAAGACTATGCGGTTGCTAGGGGAGGCGAAATCCGATAGTTTTCGTAGATATGATTTAATTTCTCAATCTAAAGCTATGTTAATGCAACAAGAGAGTTATTTTCACAAAAAATTTGAAGAATATATGAATCAAGGTAGAGTAAAATGGAATTGACGATATATTCATATGGTTATTCAGAAATTATTTATCAAACGCTAAATGCGCTTGCGATGTTTAGAAATTCTTCTTTTTATCCAGCATTAATCAACACTATGGTAGTAATTATTGGTTCTATAACTGCTATCAGAATGGCGGCAAGTGGAGTGGATAATCATTTAAAACAAAATTTGAAACAAATTTTAAGTATATTAATTTTTGTAAATAGCTTGTTATTACCAAAATCATCAATGATAATTCGGGATCAAGTAGAAAAAAGACTAGAGAAAGTTGACAATATTCCACTTGCTTTTGCCTTACCTATTGGCATCATTGAACAATTTGGGCATTTATTAACGCAAGGTTTTGAGCAAGCATTTTCTTATATTGACAGTAGAGGAATGGACGGAATAAATAGTAAAAGTGCTAATTCTTACTATAATTATGGGACTGTCTTTGGTGCTAGGTTAAGTAAGGAAGTATTAGAGGCAAAAATTACAGATCCTGAAGTTATAAATAACATGAGAAACTTTATTGAAAGATGTGTTGTAGTACCTTCTATGATAGGTAAACAATTTACTAAAGAAGAATTATTTGCTACATCTGATACATGGGGATTAGTTTCTAAGAATGCTGGTACAATTTCGAGAGTAGATTTAACTGAAAATGGGGTTCACTCTATTCCTACATGTAGAGAAGCTGTCAGATATTTTAATGGTAAGTTTGCATCAGCAGAAGACCGGTTCATCAATAAGATTATAAATAAATTTAGGGGAGCTGGAGGAGATTCTGACATATATAACGCTGGATCAAGGAAGTTAAATCAAAATATTAGAAAATCTATTCAAGCCATATTTAGCATAGACAGTGATCAATCAGTCAGCAATATAATTAAACATAATATGATGATTAATAGTCTTAATGATTATAGGGCAGGGAAGTTTCCAAATGCTAGGTCTCAGATGCATTCTGAAGCTGCAGGATTATTGTCTGGTGATATGGCAGAAAAGACTTTAACAGGATCTTTGGCTGTGATGAAAGTATTAATTTACGGCTCATTTATTTTCCTGCTTCCATTGTTAATATTAACAGGAGGAATTAAAAAGTACAGTATGTGGATTATGGCCGCATTTTCATTGCAACTGTGGCCACCATTATTTTCGATGTTAAATATGATAATTGATATTGCATATGACCCTGCAGAGGTTGTGAGTTATAGTACTTGGTCTACAGAGCTTAAGAAATTTGATTCTATTGCAAGCATAGCATCTAATATGACATTAATGATTCCATTTTTAGCTATGTGGATTACTAAAATAGGAGAGGGTGGTTTTATGCATTTAGCTGGCTCTGTGATGGCAAGTCAAAATTCTGCTACTTCAGCTATAGCTGGTGAAAAATCTTCAGGTACTGTTGCATATGATAATAAGAATATTAGAAATTCAAGCATGGAGATGCAAAGTTCTGGGAAGGTTGATCATAATATGCAATATGTGACTGGAGGTCAGAGTAGTATAATGCATGATGGTACTAGATTACAGAGTCATGAAGGTGGAGGTGTAATAATGACTGGTGGCGCTGGTGTTACTTCTTCTAGCGGTGAAGCGAGTTATAATTTAGGAAGTGGCGTGGAAGCTCAAGC
>CAZKKY010000026.1:0-12338 GCA_964553715.1 uncultured Rickettsiaceae bacterium | reverse complement strand
GAGTCTGGGCCGTGTCTCAGTCCCAGTGTGGCTGATCATCCTCTCAGACCAGCTATAGATCGTCGGCTTGGTAGGCCATTACCCTACCAACTACCTAATCTAACGCGGGCTCATCCATCAGCGATAAATCTTTCCTCCTTAGAGAATATACGGTATTAGCATTTGTTTCCAAATGTTATTCCGTACTGATGGGTAGATTCCCACGTGTTACTCACCCGTTTGCCACTAACTTATTAAAGCAAGCTCTAATAAGTCCGTTCGACTTGCATGTGTTAAGCATACCGCCAGCGTTCGTTCTGAGCCAGGATCAAACTCTCAAGTTTGATTCTGTCATCAATTTGACAGGTTTTGTATCACATATAGTGATACTTATTTGTTCGCTGTCACTACCTTTATCTAATTATTTACTTTTTAAAACAGCTTACGAACTTATAGTCCGCTTAAGTAGGGTCATTTATACTCACCTTGCTCTAACATGTCAATGGCTATTTTGATTTATTTTGCAAAAAAGTTGTTTTTCTTTACATAAAGCAAAATAAATCATGATTTTATAAACCCTAAAAGAACATTATATTCAAAATGTATATAATAGATTAGTAGTTAGGGTAACATAATATACATATAACAATAGAACTCCTTTTTAGCAAAAAATCAAAAAATTTCGCAGCCCTTACAAATTGAGTACAAAATATTTTTACAATACTAAAACATTAATTTAAAAAGTAAAAATAGATTTATATCTTGTAATTTAAAACAAAATCTTATAACCTCCTTTACTTCTTAATATATGCAATTTAAACATGGGACTGCATGAAAGCAGCTGAAAACTATTTTACTCTTGGCTCTAAGTCTAGGGCAGATATTAGATCATCATTTGGTAAAGCAATATCTTATTGCTTTATCCTATTGTTCTTATGTTTTATGTTTTTTGCTTCTATATCCATTAATAAATTCATAAGCGGTACTTTATCTATTAGCCTTGAAGATACTGAAAAAAATGGATCTGAAGAAAATTTTCCAACGGTTGTTGAACGATTCGTGAAAAATGGAGACACTCTTTCTAAAATTCTTACAAATCAAAATATCTCTGCTGAAGATATATATAAAATAATAAATTCTTTAAAAGATAATAATATTACATATATACCTAAAATAGGGCAAAAAATCACATTTCGCTATGAAACAACAATATCCGAAAATAGTCAGGATGACCTTACTTCTCAAACTTTAAATATTTCTTCCATAGATATACAAATAGATAAAGTACATCATATAGAAATTACGCACCCTAATAATAAAGACTTCGTAGCTAGAGATTTCTTTGTACCTCTACTCAAGAAAATTACAAAAACTACATCAACAATTGTTAATAACTTTATGTCCACAGCTAAGACAATGGGAGTTTCTACAAACAATATACTAGAAATAATAAATGCATATAGCTATCAAATTGACTTCCAAAGACAAATAAAAGAAGGTGATAGCGTAACCTTTGTAACAGAACAATTTTTTACCGAAGATGGTAAATTTTCTCACTCAGGCCAGGTGATTTTTGCATCGATGAATTTATCAGGAAAAAATTATAATATATACAAATACTCTCCATCAGAATCAGAGCAAGGTCAGTATTTTTCAGAAGATGGAAGCAGTGTAAAAAGAAATCTTCTAAAAACACCTATGAACGTAGCAAGAATTTCGTCTCATTTTGGAAATAGAAAACATCCTATACAAGGATATACAAAAATGCATAGAGGCGTAGATTTCTCAGCTCCAATAGGAACACCTATTTATTCCGCAGGAGATGGAGTAATCACAGAAATAGGTTGGAGATCAGGTTATGGAAAATTTATTCAAGTAAAACATAGCGCAACTCTATCAACTGCTTACGGACATGCTAGCAGATTTGCCCCTAATTTGAAAGTGGGATCTAGAATCAAGCAAGGACAAACCATTGCGTATGTGGGCACTACGGGGAACAGTACGGGACCTCATCTACATTATGAGGTAAGAGTAAACGGAAAACAGGTTAACCCTAGCTCCTTCAAGGGATCTCCTGGAGCTCTACTTAGCGGCCTTAGTCGTACTAAATTCGAAAAATTTAAACAAGACCTTATCAAAACTCATAATCTGTAATAGATTAGCGGTTTGTTTAACTAAGGATTTAGCAAATTCATTGATGCACTTTTTAGAGTCACAAACCTAGCAGAGCCTTATTTTGAATGCTCATTAATTTAGCACAAGATTCTTTAGCTAAATCCATCATTTCAATCATTTGATCTTGCGAGAAAGGCTTTCCTTCAGCGCAAGATTGAGCCTCAACAATAAAACCCTCAGAATTAAATATAAAATTAGCATCAACTTCTGCATTACTATCTTCAGCATAGTCTAGATCAACAATTGTTTTACCATTATATACACCACAAGAGATAGCAGCTATTTGTGACATAATAGGGCTATGCCTTATGATCTTTTGGTCTACGAGATTTTTCATAGCAAGACGCAGTGCGACATAACCACCAGTAATAGATGCAACACGAGTTCCACCATCTGCATTTATAACATCACAATCTATTATTATCTGACGCTCACCTAAAGCTTTCAGATCAACACTAGCTCTAAGAGACCTAGCTATCAGGCGCTGAATCTCATGAGTACGCCCTCCAATTTTTCCTTGAGTAGATTCCCTTTTGACTCTAGAAACAGCAGACGATGGCAACATAGAATATTCAGCTGTTACCCATCCTTTACCAGAATTACGTATAAATCTTGGTACTTGATCATCTAAAGTAGCACTACATACAACATGTGTATTGCCTATTTTGATTAGACAAGAAGCCTTAGGGTTATTTATTAAAACACCTGTTTCAATAACAACCTCTCGCATTTGATTAAACTTTCTACCAGAAGGACGCATAAATAATATTTATTTAATTTAATTACTTGAAAAATCATCTTATGCAATATATCTGTAAGTAATAATTTTTACAAGCAACTAATTAAAGGCAAATTATGACAAATGATACGACAAATGAAGATCCAATAATAGAATTAGAAACAGAAAAACCTGAAGAAAATACATTGCTAATACAAAAAATGACAGAAGAAATTAGCGATTTGAAAGATAAAATACTTCGTTCTGCTGCTGAAATGGAAAATCTTCGTCGTAGATATGAAAAACAAATAGATGATGTCAGAGAATATAGCTCTTCTAGCTTTGCTAAAGATATGATTTCTGTGATCGATAACCTGTCAAGAGCTATATCACACAAACCAAAGGAAATGAATGATGAAGTTAAAAACTTCATTCTTGGAGTGGAAATGACTCAAACTGAGTTGCTATCTATATTTGCGAAACATGGAATAAAGACAATAGAACCAGAAGTAGGAGAAAAGTTCGACTACAATATACATCATGCTATATCTCAAATTGAGTCAGATAAATATCCTGAATCAACAATAATAGATGTAATGCAGGTTGGATACAAAATAAAAGATAGATTGTTAAGGCCAGCATCTGTTGCTGTAACTAAAGCTCTTAACAAAAAAGATGAATAATCAAACGGATATGTAGTTATTTTTTGCATAAAGCTATCTATAGTGCTATAGTCAGCAATAATGGTAGGTTTAGTAATTATGAAAGATCTGATAATTTTATTTTTTCTTTTTGCACTCTTAGTGTGCTGCGCAGTATTTCTAGGTAATACTGTGACCCCATTTTGCGTATCTGCTATTCTTGCATATATATTCTATCCACTAGTAGAAAAAATCTCTACTAGATTATCCATTAACAGAAATCTTGTTATTTCATTAATTGTTGTTCTTATAATATCTATAATAGTTAGTATATTCGTTATATTTTTGCCTATCCTTTTTAAGGAAATCAATTTATTTTTAGTAAAAATACCTATCTATATCTCTTATATTCAAACAAAATTACTACCTGTAATCTCTAGTAAAATAGAATATATAGATTCAGACTTTATGCTCAAAATAGATAAAACATTTAAAAATATGCTTGGATCGTTATCTCATGATATTTCTGATGGAGTCACAAAAATTATCAGCTATACTGCTATCATTATTGAGATAATAATGATAATAATGATCTTAGTACCTATAATATTGTTTTATATTCTTAGAGACTGGCCCAAAAATTTTTTAAAAAACAAAAACCAATTGATTAGTAAAAACACCTTATCTATATTACGCAAATTCTGCTACGACGTTGATGCTCTACTTTCATCATATATGAGAGGACAATTTAAGGTATGTGTTATAATGTCAATCTATTATTCGGTAGCTTTATCTATAATAGGACTTGATCTTGCTATACTTATGGGAATAGTATCTGGACTTGTTATAATATTACCATTCGTCGGTTTTTTTGTATCTTTTGTTATTAGTATGATATTAGGATATTTTGATTTTGGCTTTTCTATAAACCTTTTTTATATTATTACAACATACGTTATAGGCTCAGTACTAGAAGGGTCCATTCTAACACCAAACATCATAGGAAATGATATAGGACTACATCCTCTATGGATTATTTTTGCAGTACTCGCTTTAGGAAGCATGTTTGGAGTTCTTGGTATGTTGTTTGCTATACCAATTGCTGGAATTGTTAAAATTTTTATCAGTTCTGCAATAGATTTATATGTAAAGTCTAATAAGCAATAACCGTGTTACAATATAACTTAAACTTCTGTGAAGTAGAAGATTTTCTAGAAGAAAATTATATCGTCTCTTCTTCTAATATAGATGCTTATAATCTAATAATTAAAAATTTTCCTAGTCTTTGGGGGGTTATGCCATATCCTAAAGCGCTATTACTTCTAGGAGACAAATCATCTGGTAAAAGCCATCTAGCATCTATATGGGCCCAAAAATTTAAAGCCGAAATAAATATAACAATTGATACAAAGCCTAGTAATATATTAATAGATAATATAGAAAACTACGATCAAACATTGTTACTTCATCTATTTAATCACTGCCATGAGGAAGGTAAGTTTCTTCTTATGACATCCTCTTCTATTCCAAATTTCTCTTTAAATGATCTAAAATCTCGTATTAATTCTGTCAATATAGTGCGGATTTATAGACCTGATCAAGATATGATTAGAATACTACTAATTCGTGCTTTCTCTAAAAGATCTATGAAAGTACCAGTTAAAGTAATAGATTACCTAGCTTCCAGAATAACTCGTGATTATAAAAATATAAAGGATACAGTGTCACTATTAGACTCCATATCTAGTTCCTACAAGAAAAAAATCACCATACCATTCATAAAAGAATATATAGATATTTAGACTATTAATTGCTTCTTGTATCAACAATAGGTTTTCCTAATATCATAAAATAATAATGCTATTTTTTATCTACACCTTGATGCATTTGATGTATTTTAGTTTTTGATCCAACAGGGTATGAAAGGTTATGTTTCTGTATCTCTAGTTGTGTCATACGGCATGGGGTATGTGTGTTTGCAAAATCTGGTAGGATGGTAAGTATTTTTTTTGATTCCTCAATAGGTATAATACCTATAATATTATCTTGTTTCCATTGATTCCATAAAAACTTGGCGTGTTCGTAAAGAAGCTGGTCATATTTATGTTTTTGTAAAAGTTGTTTTTGTGTTTTTAATTCTAACCTATGGATAACTTTTTTTCCTGTGATTTGTGCTTTACTTATTGCTATAGGCTCTAGTTCTAGAACTGATAATAAAACCTGAATAAAAGAATTTGTCTCTTCTGTAACTCCAACTAATAAAAATTTATTGTTAAGGTTTCTTTTTGCTATTTCCAACGTTTTTTCATCACATGGACCAGACATGTATTGTTCTCCTGCTAATAATCTAGTTTGAGGATTATCAATAGCTATATTCATTAGGTAGTTTAATGCTTGTTTTTTATTGGTGATGTATCCTCTTTGGTAGTCAAAATTAATGGACGATAATTCTCTTAACAAAGGATCACGAATTAATGTAACATATTTATACTGTCCATTTAAGTAATTATGTGCTCCGAATGGAAAATGCCCACTTAAAAATTTATATTTTTCACAATCATTTTTATGTTCGTTTTTGCATTGTTCTTTCAATACAGAAAGCCCTCCTATCCAGCCATCTGTTATTAATATTGGTGATCTATCTTTGATTCTAGGAACAGCAAACCTACGACTTTTAATAGATTTTATAGACTTCATTACTTGTACTATGTTCGTTCCCCCTACTTTAGGAGGATGCAAAAAAATTATATTGTCTTTGCTAAATTTATTAGATGATAATTTTAATAATGGTAATACTTCTAATCTATTACCAGAATAAGATGTATTTTTTTTACTTATAGCTTCTGCTAGAGCATTGGATGTAGTTAGAGATACTAAAACAGAGAGCATTACTAGTATGAATTTTACAAGCATTATTATATACTAAGTTTAAATTTTATAATTTATAGTGTGAAGCTCTTGTTATAATAATAAATGTGAATTAATACAATCAAAATTTACCTAATTGTATGGGTTTATAGGTATTAGCCTAGAAATTCACTCTCATCTTCACATATGCCTGACGACCAATATATTTATTACTCATTTTTAGGTCATATCCTGCACCAAAACTATACATAGCACTTTGTCTTATGTTGACACTCATACCAACACCATACATAGTTGGATTTTCATAAGATGAGGTACGAGTATAATTTGCACTACCATCCATTTTACTCATAGTAACAGCTTTATGTGCTGCTATTCTATGATTTATAGAACCATGAATTTCTGGAGTCCATATCATTCCTGCAATTTTTTTATTCATAGCAAATCCTAAAGAGAAATTGCTAGTGATTTTATCATATTTTTTAGCTTTAATTGATCTGTTGGTTATTCCACCACCCTTTTCATTATATCCATTATCTTTATCACCTTGATAAGTTAGACCAATACTAGGAGTCATCATAATTTTACGCCATAGCACTTTATTATAACCTAATGCAGCATCTAGTGAAAAATTTTGATTTTTATAATTACCAGTTACCTCTGAAATGCCACTAACCATACCTAAAGATACAGCCGTTACCCTGTTAGATTTTGCAGTAATGTCAGATTCTCCATAAGATAATATACCCCTAGTAAACAAACCATTTCCTATGTCATATACTCCATATAAAGACAACTTCCAACTATTAGATTTTGTACTATTTTCTATAGAGCCAGTACCCTTTAGATTTACATTTGCTAGAGTACCTGCAATACCTACTATAAATTTATCAGAAACTTTAGCATCCCAACCAAGCGTAATTCCAGATAATTTAGATTTATTGCCAGAAAATTTAGCAAGAGCAGCTTGTGAGGAATTAGCGCTAAATGCAGAAGACCAAGCTCCCATAGGGATCTCAGAATCTCCAGAAGCTCCTATAACATCTCCATCATAGTTAAGCTCATTATCTTTTCCACTAGTCACCCCTCCACCCGCACTATCGCTAGTAGTCATTTCTGGAGCAGCTCCAGAACCAAACGAGCCTCCAGAGTCAATGCTACTACTACTTCCTGAATCTAGAATAACTTGGGAGATGGAAATGTTATCTAAATGAGAATACAGTGATGATATTAGTGAATTAGATACGGCAGTAGATATTTCTGATGACTTTATAATAGGTTGCAAAGACTCAATTGCTTGCTTTTGTGCTACAGGATCTTGAATCATATTTATCATGATAGCTGTTTGTAGTGCATCACCAGTATTATTTTGATCAAATAAAGCAGTATCTCCATTACTACTAGATAATAATTGACTAATTTGGCTACTGTTAGGAACAGCTGTAAGAGATTGACTAGATGAGTCATAGTTCCATTTTACAATAGAAGATGTATTATCAACTTTCACAACACCTGCAAAATTCAGTATATTACCACCACTATTAACAAAAACTGGTATATTAGTATTATTTACCATGCTCGACTGATTTACAGATATTGTGATAGAATTCTGTCCTGAAAGATCTAGAGTTCCACCATCAACATATATCGCTCCGCTAGAAGAACTACCAACTGACATATTAAGAACAGTATCACCTGTGAACTTACCACCAGAAGATAGACGTAAATAATTCGTACCTAGATTCAATGTTACACTACTTGCTGTCAAAGAGTTAAGAGTAACATTAGATTGACCAACTGTAATCGAAGATCCTGTACCTACAGTAATATTGGCATTAACTTTTGCAGTATTAATTTCATATTTTTGTCCTTGTGCTAATGATAAAGTACCAACTGTAGTATTAGTACCTATATCTTTGGCAAAATTATACCCTCCTTGGAAAGTAAAGGTACCAGGACCATCAATAGTACTATTAAAGACAGCAGAAGAACCTAAAGTAACATTACTGTTTTGTGATAAAACAACATTACCTCCTAAATTACTTCTAACCTCAAGAGAACCACTTGTGACGTTAATAGTATTTGCGTATAAATTATCTACTTTAGTACTAGAAGCAATAGTTACATTCTTAAATAAATTACTAGCATCTCCAATAGTACCATTATAGCTAGTATCTAGAGTTAAACTTCCGCCGCCACCTATATTAGTAATAGATTTTGCATTAATAGTTTTTCCATTCGCTGCAAGACTATATGCACCAGCGACTCTAACCTCAGAAATAGTATTAGTACTAGTAGCAATATCTTTACCTAAAGTTTGATTAGATCCTAAAATCAGTGTACCACTTCCTGACGATCCGCTGTTAATAATACTAACCGATGAGATAGCGTTCTCTTTATTCACGGTAATAGTACTTGCAAATCCGGCAAAATCGTTAGAAGCTATATTGATTGCATCATTAAAGATCAATGATTGTCCTGATGATGTAAATACTAATCCTTTTGTAATATTAACAGCTTTATTGAAAACTGCAGAACCTGAAGATCCATCTATAGTTAAACTACCAGATGTAACACTATTGTTAAAAGTATTCGTTCCATTGTTTATTTTGATAAGGCTAAGTGCACTAGAAGAGCCCACTGTTCCACTAACTGATGAACCTCCATTTAATATAAGAGAGCCAGGGCCATCAATATTACCAGTAATATTCTTACTATTTGCTATTGTTGCATATCCATTTACATCAGTAAGAGAAATATTACCTGTTATATTATCTTCAAAACTAGCAGCGCCAGATCCAACATTAATAGTACCAGCTTTAACAGGACCAGTAAAAGTAGATTTACCTCCGCTGATACCACTATTTATAAGAGTTAGAGCAATGTTAGATCCTACAGCTCCCTTAATAGACGAGCTACCATTTAATGTAATATTACCAGGCCCATCTACCGTTCCTGTAATAGCCTTACCATCTGCTACAATTATAATACCATTTGCATCAGTAATAGAAATATTAGAATTTACATTACTATTAAAAGAAGCAGAACTATTCGACAGAGTAATACTAGATGCATTTACATCAGAAGAAAATATCGCTTTAGAACCAGAAGAAATTATAATTTCTGATACTCTGTTTGTATTATCTGTTCCTATGGAATTTACAAGAGTTGCAGTATTACTTCCATTTATGGTTACTTTACCAGCACTTCCATCTGAAGATGTAATAGAGCCGTTAAATGACAAATCACCAGAAGTCGTATCTAATATAATATTTGCTAAATTACCATTAAAATCTACCCCTCCGGTGAAGGTAGAAGTAGATCCCAAATTAATCGTTTGATTTTTAGCAGTAAATATTACCTTATTTAAAATATCTACTCCTGCATCAAACGTCATAGAGCCCGCACTTCCTTCATCCAATGTCACATTTTGTAAATAAGCATGCTGAGTAAAATTATTACTACCGGTAGAAGAAAGATATAGTGTATCAAATAATTTACCTGCAGTTCCAACTACATTATTAATCGTCCAGTTTCCAGAACCCTCAATTCTCAAAATACCATTATTATTGCTATTTGCTGGATTAATTCCTGAATAAACTTTCAAAGTTTGATTAGTAGAGCCAGACAGAGCAATAACAGATGTCGTATCTTCAAAATATATTTCATTAACATGCACATTTCCGCCTGAAAGGTTTATCGTATTACCACTACCAACTTTGATTTTCTTTAGAGTATTTGCGCTTGATCCTATCGCTCCAACTAAGCTACCGCTATAAAAACTTGCATCAATGATGCCATAGTTATTTTGTGCAGCTACAACATTACTAACAACTGAATTACCCGCACTACGGAATATGATGCCAGAATCTGTATTATTTAAATTTATCTGATTAGCATAAACATTACCATATACATTTAAATTATAACTAGCACTGTTACTACCTACTATTATATTACCTATAGGAAGATTTGTGCTACCTATATTGCCATTAATATTAGAATCATATGAACTAGAGTCAATAGTTCCAAATCCAGGCTGACTTGCTACAACATTTGTTTGAATAGGAATTTCTGTAACAAATTTCAATACAGAATCTGAGTTCATAAATGTTGTTTTATATGAATATATTTCGTTTTTCGCGGTAAGAGTAGTGGCGATATCTGTAGTTCCTATTTGAATCTCATTTATAGAACCATTAGGATCACTAGTACCAACATTTTTAGTCAATACTACACTAGGAGATGACAACTCTAATATACCAACATTGGCTTTTCCTGATGTATTATACACCTTACTATACATATTACCTGTTTTAAGGACGGTAGCTATAGAGCTCTCTTCTGTAAAATTTATTTCTCCTCCAATCACAACACCTGCAAAATTTACCTGGCCATTACCAATAGTAATATTGTAATTAGTAATATTTACAGTACTGCTAGCTAAAAAGTTTACTACACCGTTTGCAGTAATTGTCAAATTGCTGTCAGAAAGATCAACAGCGCCTGCAAAATTTAGCACCCCATTTTCAACAGTTAAATTACTCACTTTAACATTTCCGTTGAAATTACCCCCAGCATCACCTACAAAATTTAAATTATTAACATATATATTACCGTTAAATATATGATTTGAATTACCAGAAATAGATAATGTACCAAAAAGATGACTCTCATTTCCTATATCATTATTTAAGGTCAAATTATTATTTCCAGTGACTTCAATTGTTGCACTGCTACTACCTATATTAGTATCTGAAATAATCCCTCCAGATAAAATAATATCAGCATCCGATAAGTCTAATACTATCTTACTATTGGTACTATTACCAAAATCCATCCCATTAGTAATAACAGAATCGGTGACAAAGCTAATAGTATGATTATTTCCTACAATATTTATATCATCTATAACAGCCTTAGTTTTAAAATTAGAAACACTATCATCACCAGATATGTTCATAGTCTTTACATAGACATCTTGATTAAAAATACTAGCACCATCACTTATATTAATCGCTTTTAAACTATCATCACTATTACCAATAGCAAAATTCACTTCGTGTGATCCTTTTCCTGTTAGAGATATAGTACAATCATTTACAAGAGGATCAAAATTTGTTGCTATATTAATTTCCTGAGAAACGCTAGAGTCAAACTCAAGTGTAGAAATATTATCTCCAAGATTTATACTACTAATATTCACATCACCTTTAAAAGACAATATATTATCACCAGATGTACTAATCTGATCTACATATAAATTTGCATCAAAAATTGCTTGTGTACCATACCCTATGGTGATAATAGGGAATGGATTATTGCTATCTCCAATTTGGCTTATAATATTAACACTATTAGAACCCTGAATTTCAATCTTTCCATGTCCGTTAGCAACAGAATTAGTGATAGATCCGCTAAATATTAAATTACCAGCATCACTATCTAATACTACTGTAGAATCATAACCATTAAAGTCAATAATACCAATATGAGATGTACCTCCTAATGTAATATTTTGTCCTGGAGCACTAAATATAATATCATTTGTAATATTTACCCCTCCTGCAAATATCACAGATGAACTTACAGGAGTTGCAAAAGCAAAATCTATAAAATATCCTTGTTTTACAAAAGTATTTGTTCCTATACCTTCAATTATTAAGCTACTAAAATAGCTATCCGTACTTCCAAAAAGAGCATTAATAGTATTATTCCCAGATCCTTTAAACCTGACATTTCCATCTAGTATATTAGTTTCTATATTAAAAGAATAAGAATGATCACTTTCAAATATTAATGAAGCTGTATTATCAACAAATGTTAAAGAACGACTACTAATATTATCAGAGATCAATGTAAGAGTCTTACCACTATCTATAATGATTTGGTTAATACTATAATCAGATCCAATATCTCCGATTATTGTAGTATTGTTATTTGCTTCAATAATGCCA
>CAZKKY010000025.1:0-12474 GCA_964553715.1 uncultured Rickettsiaceae bacterium | reverse complement strand
CATTTGCAAGTATGTCAGAAGCACGAATAGTTATATCGCCACCAGCGTTATTTATGATATAATCAACACCTGTCTGAGAAAATATTATCCTAATATCATTACCTGCACTTGCTGTCATTTTCGTGCCCTTTAGTGCTGAACTAACTATCCCTATATCTTCATAAGCAATAAAATTACTATTCCCATATATTGCACTATATCGAGAGTATATATTTTGCCCTCTGTATGTTTGGTCACTGGCATTTATCTGAGATTTATCGATTTTAATGTTCTTCTTAGATGTAATCTCCAATAAAGAAGAAGCAATCTGTGACGATAAAATCATTATATCATCACTCTGGCTAATAACAGCAGCTTTTTGTGCATTCATATTACTATTTAAAAATACATATTTCCCCACAACATTAGATAGAATCTCTGCTGCATTAATATGAGCATTACATATATAGGAATCTGTTTTTACATAAGTAATTACACTAAAAGCGTCACAATGAGCTGTAAGATCTAAAGACCCTTCTATTGCTAATAATCTTATCTGATTTGATGCTTTTAGAGAGCCACGTACTGAAAGATTTTTAAATAGAGTAAATAATTCTATATCTCCATTGATAACATTTACATCACCATCAAACCTTAAACCATTACCAGCACGAATTTGTAAATAATTCTGACATCCACCTATAAAATTAGTTATAATTTCGCCACTTTGAATAGACCTATCAGCAGATTGAACCAAACTAATCTTCCCAGTAGATTTATCTATAACTATATTGTGATCAAAGCTGACAAAAAATTCTTCAACAAAGATTTTGTTTCTATGTTTAACATCAACATGTAATAGGTTATATTTAATATCTATTGGTTCAATCATTACTCTACCAAGCCTTATTCCTCCATCTACATAAAATTTGGTAAGTTTAGCAAGTATAGTATCAATTTGAACTGTTCTATCATAAGCATTCCGGATATCAATTCCAAAATAACCTTCATTTTCAGAGTCGAATGTTTCTGCTTTCCGATCAAGACCAAGATTTAGATTGATAAGTCTAGATTTAAATTCGCTATATACATTTATACTACAACGACCAGAATCTGTGTCTAAATAATCTACTTCTGATGGACCCCAAAAATCTGCTACGATATTGCCAATCAACCATAAACTATCAATTTTGACTATACCAGCACTATGATCTCCACATGATAAATGACCATTTTTTGTCTCATAAGTAAAGTGTCCTGCATTAACAAAATTAATCTTAATCTTACTACAATTGCTTATTTTTATTTCCCCAGCACTCAAGCTTCCTGATATATCTAATATACTTGCACCATTTATGTTAATTGTATCAAAATTCATTTGTCCGAATGGCAGCTTAATTGTTTTTTCTATAGCTTTACTAACATCTATATTGAGTTCTAAACCTATGAAACGACCATCTCCATTTCTATGAAATTCGATAAAACTGTCAGACTCAATATGGATTTTACCTCTTGGAGCGATGAATGAACTAATATTTAAATCACTAGATACTATTCTTAATTCATCACTCATAGTGTGAAAGTCTGCTAATTCTTCTATAGTATTGACTATTAATTTACAAAGACCAGACCCTGTCTTAAGATCCTTAATAGAGAGAACTTCAGCCGTTTGGCAATCAAAACTATGTAAAATATTAGCAGAATTTATATCAAATTTTTGTAGCTTAGTATCAGGGTGTATTATCACATTACCTATTATAGATCTTAGATTGCCTTGTCCGTTAATCTTTAACTTCGCATCATTCCCATGTAATTTTATAAAAAAATCTCCTATAGACTCACTAGCAATAAAGTTTACGCTTCTACAAAAGAAATGTAAGTGATTTGCCTTACAGTAACTAATTGATACATCATAATTCTTATGCTCTTCTTCCTGTATAAGTAAAAACTGATTTCCATCTCTACAAAACTTATTATCACTAATTAATACATTATTAAAAGTTTGAAAATTCTGGTTTGCAATTACCAAATCACTTTGAATTAGTAATACTAGATCAGCTATTGGTCCATGAAGAATCGTACTAGCACTCCAGAATAGTTCCTGAGACTCATCTGATGTTGGAAGAATAAGATATATGGCTTCTGCCGGAGAAGTGGGATTGTTATGAATAACCATCCCACTTTCTAGATCTGTCAAATCTATCTCTAAAACAGCCTGCCAACTACTAACGTCAAAATCAAACATTTTTTACCCTTACAAGTATATGTTTTGTTAGATGAATTCATCAATTTTTGTAGATTCAATACCTAAGAGACCATGCTCATAAAAAACAGACAATATCTCAGCATTATTCATTGCAATATCTACAGGAGTATGATGTTCTAGATCTTGCAAATTAACATTCGGATGTAGAGCTAATATAACATTTGATATTTGTTGCTTTGTAACATTATCTAACTCACTTTCTAATAAGACATGTAGTGGTGTTTTTCCATAATTGTTCTGCACGTCGAGACTTAACTGATCCTTATCTAATATAAAGCGCACCATCTCTTGATTTCCATTTCGGCAAGCAATATGTACTAAACTATCACCATTAATATCATTAAACTTGAGAAGATTGTCGTTAGTAAGCACTGTCTTTGCTATTTCTGTATGCGCACTATCCATAAGTTTGGATAACAACTTTTCATCGATAGATATAATCTTCAATGCGACGTCCATGTGGTTATTCTCTACAGATTTAACAAAAACAAGCAATGGGTCGCTCATTAAAAATTTTGCCCCAAGGATTTTATCTGTTGAAATAGCAGATTCCACCAAATTTCGATCATTTGAATCTATAAAATTCACAATTTCAGGCTTAGATTGTACTAGCGAAGCAAGCATAGAATCACTACCACAGTTCAAAACAAAATGACCTAAAGGCAAATCTTCATAAGATTCATTGAGCATCTCGGGAAAAATATCAATTATCTTCATTAGATATTTTATATTATCCGTATTTACTGCTTTTTTTACCTCTTCACTTATATTTGCGCCATGATCTCTAAGAAATACAGCAGCCTCCTTATTTCCTCTTAATATCATAGAAGCTATCGGTGAAAAACCTTTACTATTTACCTGCTCAATCATTCCAGGAATATCTAACATTTTTTCAAGAGTTTTATAGCTATAATTAGCGTTTGATAACAAACAATGTACTAAAGGTTCGCCATGAATGGTTGCAAAACCAAATTCCGGTTTCAATTTAAGTATTGCTTCAACTCCTAAATCATCACCGTTTAGAGCCATTGCCATGATGGATTTGGTTAAATCTTGGTTAGTTCCAAACACAATAGTAAGGAATGATTCATTCCCCGATCCCAAAACCAATTGAATAACTGTTTTACCAGAGATGATATGGTTAAAGTCAAGCCCATTATTTACAAGTATTTCAAACAATGGCACATCATTGCTTTTTATAGCAAAATCTACAATAGAGTAACCATTTTTATCAATATAATGAGGATCAAAACTTGTTTTCATAATAGCCGAAGAAATTGCCTTAGAATCTACATCTCTAGCATTCAACGCTTTAAACAATATGTGCGTTTTCTGCTTCAGATTTAGAGAGCTTATTGTATCTTCTATAGGTCTAGATGGGTCAACTTGACTGTGCAACTTTAATGCTTTAGAATTTGCAGAAGATATTTGCTGACTAACACTGTTTATATCTTGTGTTAACTGGCTGTTAGAAACATTATAGTTACTTACTTCGTTGTTCTTATCATCAATCTTAGATATAGTATCAAGAGCGGTTTCTACTTCTGATAAAATGTCAGATTGGTTAATGATGGTTTCACTTGTAGTCCATCCATTTGGGAGTTGCACTATCCTCCCATTTATAACATTTATTCCACCAGGACCTCCGATACCAGGAATACTTCCTCCACTCAATAATGTTACGTCACAAGAATCAGTGGACGAATTGTTATGTGGTAAGCAAATTTTTATAGGTGCAAAACCTTTAGGACCAGAAAGATTAAAAATTTTAACATACCTAGCATCTTTTAATTTTTCTAATAAAATATCTTTTATTGTCATGATATTTCCTCCACTGATAACTGAGTTAAATTGCCCACCAGAGACTGTTCCAATTCCTCATAAAATATATTTGAGTCATTATTTAGATCCTGAAAATCACTCAAATAAGACTGAATTTTTGAAACCATATCTTGATTAGACTGCTTTTGCCTTTCTAAAGATGCACATTCTGCATTTTTTTCTGTAAGTTGAACCCTAAGTTGTGCAAGCTGACTAGCCAAACTAGCATTGGCCTGGCTTTTTTGATTAGCATTTTGTGTTACACTGGTTAACTGCGCATTAAGCCCACCTATATTCGTATTGCTGTTTATAACAGAACTAGCATTCATAGAATTGATGCGCGTTGTTAGAGCATTTATTCTGTGTTGCATTATTAAACCTCCTAAATTAAATATTAATATTAAATTATTAGTTGTATCCCTACAACGCTGTTTCATAAACCATAGGTTATTATTCATGTCAAGTATTAAATTTAAGATTTGTTTTTATGATGAAAATTGATAATATCAAAGAGCAATATCCAATTACTACTCTGTATATGTATTTTGTGGATTTATGTATTGTGGTAGGGCACCAGATTCTTATAGAACGAAATTTCTATGCCATAATTTGGTTAAGCGTGAATGCTTTGTTATCTATGATTAATTAATGTTTAGATTTACTAATAATCATATATATCGTTAATATCTCTACCAGATATATCTATATTATCAAATTCATCAATCTCGGAATTACAATAATCTGATTCAGAGTAATTTCCATCAGAATTGCTAGTACTATTATCATACTCCGAATTAGAATATTCTGAATCAGACCAACTATTTCTTGGTAATAATTCATCGGGACAGCCATCTTCATTCACCCTATTTCTTAAAATATCATAAGGATCATAATCATCCTTATATAAATCATCATCTGATATTCTATTAATTCTCTCTTGTTCTTCTTCATAACCATTGATAAAATCCTCCACACTTATGTCTTGCAATAGCTCATCTGGATCGTTTATTAGAGCATAAAATAAAGATTGATTATTTTTATAAATTTCTAACATTCTTGTTATGTCACAGTCACTAGAATATTCATTAAAAAATTTTATAGCATTATCATTGGCAACAGCACAAAACATTTCAGGATCTTGATTGTACAAAGCGATTACATCATTAATGCTAAGTTTTAACTCAAATAATAAATCCGCTAATTCACCTCTATTATTCAAGATCAAATTATACAATTCAGAAAAACTAAACTCTCCAATAACACTTTCACTAGCATCAATAAACTCATCATATATCGCTACTAATTCTTGAAAATACAGAGTTTTGTCAGATAAAAGTAAAACAACCTCTTCATCAAGCAGTAATTCCACAGGAGCACTACTCATTTCTTCAATCGATAACTCATTCTTCATGACCATTCTAACTAAAGAGTCATGAAAATTTTCTCTTGGTAATTGCGTTTTTTTCAAAAAATCTGATAATGGCTTTGATATAGGAGATGATAATCTAGTTAATTTCTCTAATGACATAGGCATATGTTGCCATTTCGCGTTCACATCTAATATTCTTGCTACTTTATCTTCTACATCTAAAAATGCTCGTGGACTAGATGGGGGTGTAAAAACAACATGTGGCCCTCTATCAGTCTTACCATATTTTTCATTTTTTTGTGGTTCACGAGCTATCCATCCGAACATCATTGTAGCCATCGACTCTCTTGCAAGAATAGCTATCTCCTCACTATCTTTGCCACATATATTATCTTTTGTATACTCAGTAGCAGACCAAACCCTATATCCTTTACTTAAGGCACCCATAACAAACCCGACAGAAGAAGGAGGCGTCCATTCAGGTCCATGTACTGTATGTTCTTTTATCTCTTTTGGAGGTAATGATTTTTTATCTTTAACTCTAAATAATGTAATATGATCTTTGGTATTGTGTCCATCATCATATTTTTTATGTACTAACTTCTTATGGCTATTCTTATCTAAAATTTTCCTTTGTTTACCTTGAGATACTATTGCTTTAAAACTATCCAC
Source organism: uncultured Rickettsiaceae bacterium (assembly GCA_964553715.1). Taxonomy (GTDB): domain Bacteria; phylum Pseudomonadota; class Alphaproteobacteria; order Rickettsiales; family Rickettsiaceae; genus JAGOJE01. The sequence goes on along the minus strand of CAZKKY010000025.1, from coordinate 6,367 downwards.
TTTTCTAAGAACACCATCAGACAACTTTATATCATTAAACTTATTCGATTGATTTTTTGACTTCGACATTATATTACACTCCAGAATCAATATTACTACCCAAATTATCAGCACCTATTAGTGTTGATAATTTATGCCCAAAGTTTTGGTCGTAAACATACGAATGATCATCAGCGCATTCTGATAAATGCATCCCTATAGTGGTACTACTAAAGACTGCAGGTTTTGGATCTAAAGCATTCAAAAACTCTTGCTGCACACTAGCAAATTTTGATTCATCTGTAATTTGAGATGCATTTGTTTTATCAATTTTAACTTTATTACATCTTGCTTCAATAGATTGCCGTACTTCAGCAGGATCAAGATTATGATTTGTACAAAACCCGTTCATTGCCTCATTATAAGTATTTTGTTTTTGCGATAAAATTATTTTTTCTTGCCTATTCAGTCGCACTCCCCTAAACTGAAACTGCATACTTATTTGCTGATACGTTTCATCACTAGTTAAATCATATTGTATATTTTGGTTAGACTGTTCTATCACTCTTGCTAAAACCCCTATCTCATCATAACTTAAGGTTGCTTTTATGTCCAATATCTTATAAAATTTGTTATCTAAATCACAACCTCCTTGAGAATTTAGCATCAATAACTTTCCTAATGTATGACTATATTCTAATATTACAGAAATCAAAGATTTCGCAGAAATAGCTGCATCAAAACCAAAAATGTCATAATCATTGGCAACAGTATTTTGTTTATATTTTGCAAATAGCTGTTGCTTTACCAAATCACTCTTTAGATCAGAATCAATACTTCTACAATATTCTAGTACAAGATTTATATTTGCTGAATTACTATACTGATTACCAAAAGTAAAAATTTCGCTATTACGCTCAATCGAACCATCACCTATAAAAAGTGGAGTACTAGTACGGATGTTTTCAGATAAATTTTTGATACATTCTCTCCATTGATATAATATAACTGGTATTGCAGCATTAAATGCAGAAGAATTCTGACCACCTAAAACACATTTGTCTTGAGGAGTCAAATATTCATGCAACTTCACGATGGCTCTTTCATCTAAAAACACACAATTACTATGCCCATCATTTGCTCTAGCTATCGGATATGTTCCTAAATATCCATCCTTCCTTTTGATTTCTTGTATTGTATGTAATGCCTGTACCCTACTATAATCACCTAAAGCAAGAGTTCGATCATGAACTACTGGCTCCGAATTGTCTATTGACCATTCAATAACGAAATCAGTTAAATATTGCCTCGTACTAGCAAGTGAGTCAATATCATAAGAACCTTGCTCCCCAAAAAATCCTTTTAAAAATTTAACAACTTTATTTATATTCGCTTCACTATCATTTAAGCCCATTACATTAGTAGATTTAGCTCCTATGATCTTCATATAAGAAAAATTTGCGTTTTTATTATTATCAATTCCAAGATCTAATAAATAAAATCTTAAAGATTTTATTTCAGTATGACCATCAATATGCGCAAGGCCGTGCAGTTTATCTGTAGCAAAATATAATACTACACATTGATGTACATTATAAGTACCTAAAGCTATATCCAAACTTACAACAGCATACTCCCCTTGCTCTACCCTTACTGCTTTATGTTGATAACGTTTCAAACCATAATAACTAGAATACCATTCATCCCATTTTCTAGCACAATCTGAATATTTTTCTATAATACTCTTGCTACCTTTACTCTCTTCATACATATTCATGCAGCCAATTATTAGGTATGATTAAATCTCCACTAATTTTTAGGTCCTCAATTTCTTGCAAAAACTCTGAATCGACCTTAATATCTTTATTTTTTAAAAAGAGAAACATATCATAATTATTTTTTTGAGCCGCATAAAACAGTAATATCCCATCCTCATCATGCTCAGAAAGCATTCTTACATTATTAAACATAAGAAATTGTACTAAAGAAAGATCATTTTTTTGTACTGCCATTTCTAAAGCAAAACCATTATTTATATCTAATTCTAACAACTTCTCTTGCTTTAGAAATGACATTACATCAGCTTTTTCTTTACTACTTGCTATCCCATTTATTACATAAAATAATGTTTCTGGACTATTGACTAATGTAGTAAATCCAAAAATCGACTTATTATTGTTTATTAAACTCTTAATACCTTCTAAATTCCCTTTATAACATTCTTGGCGGAAACTGCTTATAACTTCTGCATAGATTTGTTCATATAGGATTATTTGTAACGATCCTGCACTGACTGCAGCAGATATTTCTTTTTTCGCAACATCATCAAATTCAGGAAACCCTTTTGCGTCCTTAGCTTCTAATTTATCTACCCAAGAAATAGCTAGCTTTTTTATTTCCTCAATACCATATACATGCTCTAGCTCTAAATCTTGCAGTTGATCTACAAATTCAACAAATTTTTCGTATACATATTTATAAATAGAATCACCGGGCTTAATATAATCTAAAGCCTCAATAATACTGTTTATAGCCTCTCTTTTCTTCCCGAGTATATAATACGCATCACACCAAACACATAATAGATTCCCGTAAGTAGATGAATCTGAACAAATAGATATTGAATTCAAGTTAGATGTATCATTCAAAATTTGCTGGTAATTTTCTTTATGCAAATAAACAAGTGATAAGTTGTATAAAATGTCTAATCTATTCATATCAGTCAGTCCAGGATGCTGACTTGCTATATTAATGCACCTCAATGCATTATCGTAATCACCCAAACGAATCATCTCACGCCCCATATTCAAGGCAATTTGGGAACCAGCATTCTCCGATAACGCTTTTAACAATGGTTTGTAAAGTTTTGGATTAACACTACTACCATTCTTAGTTTGTAAATCTGCTGTAGCTTTCATTACACTGAAGCTTCTCTCCAAATACTCAGACATTACATGATGAATTTTTAAACTACTATTTGTACCGGATGAATTTATAAACGCTTTGGTATATGATTCAATTTTATAAGTTTCTATTTTTTCTAATATAGACCTAAGAAGATTTTCATCTGTTCTCTGTAATAAAAGATTATGTAGTATATCATCTGGTTTTTCTAAAAATTGTTTTACCAGGCTAAAACCTTTGTTATCTGTATTAGTTAATATACAAAATATACGACAAGCACTATCATTATCATCCAAAGCCAAATCTATAGTTGCTTTAATAAATTGTAATAACCATTTCAGGATCGAAACTTGGTTACAAGAGTTTTCTAGTCCACTCACATTAGCATTACTTAGTGCTGATAATTTACCTTCTATTGTACCTACATTATCTAATGCAGATTCTATAAAACTTTGCATCTTCCTGTATGATAATGATCTATCAAAAACATCATAATTCCTAAGTTCTAATGATGCGGATAACACTAAAACCAAATTATCGTGTAAGCTTTTTTCATGCTTATCCCATGAGGATAATATAGTATTGACTTTATGATGTGGATTAGTAATTTGTATATCTGGCTTAATTAATCGAAAATTCTGCACTATAGAAGATATCTTTTCTAAATCTTTCCGTTTGTTCTCATTATCCAACAACTGACTTACATACACCTCATCAATTTTTGGTTTTTGCGAAGGTAGGTAATCTAATAACGCAGCCATAATTCTACACTAAAATTAACATTCAATTAAGTCATAAACTAATTATAACTCGTTCTTACACTATAACAAATTATATAAGAAAAATCAATTATAGATTAGTAGGATATAATGTACAATCACGCGTAAGTTAAATTTACACCTTAATTTCAAAAATCATCAACAGAATTGGTGGCTACAAAATCATTAGGTTTAAGCGAAAAATGCTCACCAGATAATTTTACATCATCTAAGCTAGGCCTAAAATTATCTTCGTACTTGGCAATAACAGTATTGCTATTAACATCCTCTATGTCTAACTTTGAAAGAATTTCTTCTTGTTTTGATGATAATTCATCCGGTAATTTTTTTGACAAATCTTCCTTTTTATAACCATCATCTAAAGATATATTCGAAAAACCCATACTCATTACAGACAAAGTCTTATCAAGCACTTTTTGATCTTGCAGAGCCTCTGCAACGGTTAACACCTCTGGCATATATGCACGAAATTTAATGGTATTATAAAATTTTGTTGTATCTGCAAACTGTAGATAATGATATATGACCATCACTTTATAAATACGATTAGCTGTTATATTTGCATTTTGCATTACAAGCCGCATAGCTTCTGTTATTTCTTCTATAGAGCGATTGATATCATTGTTTTTATAAGAGTCAACGGCTCTCTGATGATGTTGCCAATAAGGGTAACTAATCGGCGGAAGGTTTTCTATATAATTTTTATACTTTAAAAGTCGTACATTTTTTTCAGTCAAATTCGACTGAGTATCATAGACAACCTCACCATCTTGTCTATACAATTCAGAATCTGAATCATAAACAGAACTATGATGTGATGACACCGTTCTAGAATCATTATCACTACTAAAACTATTATCACGAGCCTTCATTTTCATTACCTGTTTTTAAATCACCTAAACTTTTTACAATCTCTCCAAAATTTTCTGTGTATAACTGACATAGACTAGTAATACCCTCACCATATCCCTCTGGCGCATAATTGATACTCAATGCTTCTATCATTTTTTTATACATTGTCTTTGCCTTTTCATCAGGATCTTCTGGAGATAATTCTTTTTGTGCTTCTATCTGTTTGTATATTTGTGTAATTAAAAAATGAGTTTTCTTCCTAACAATAGGATCAGATGCTTGTTTCATTCTAAGAACAACATTATATTGAGCAGGAATACCATGCATCTCAGTTTCTACTACATCTTTTTTAATAGTTGCATTGCTAATCTCATTTATTACATCTGACTCTCCCATTTTATTAATGTTGTCTAATGTACTATCAGAACTATTCAACGCAAGAGCAATTTTAACAGCCACATCACTACAATCTCTATATTGATCTGAATTTGGACCGTCTTTATCTTTCACACCTGTATATATATTTAAATCTTTAGAAAACTTTATGATATTTGAAGAATCAGCACCATATTTTCCTCTAACAACTGTAACATCTGGTCCAAATATTCTAAGCCCATTGTCTAGGTCAGCAAGATGCGAACTATGAGATGATTTGTTTGGATCTATAACTATTATATTGATTTTTTGTTCGTTTACATTTTTGTCAACAACTTTGTTTTTGAAGAGTGTCACAGTATGTACGTTCAGTTTTAATAGACCTATGGGCTCTACTTCATCATCTTCTTTCTGTTCATTACTTTGAATATCTTTTTTTATAATAGACCCTTCCTCATCTCTTTCGAATATATCTATTAATACACTTTTTGATCCATTATTTCCTAGAAGATATTCCAGTGCTTTTTGCATAGTATATACCTCAAGAGGATGTAATAGCTTACTAACAGCCGAAATATTATCACCCCCAGATTTTTTGCTACCCTTGCTACCATTACTTTTGGGTTTACTTAAAAATTCGTTATTATTACTTACAGGAACTGTACTATCTTGAGGTATGATACTATCAGGAAACAGACACGCAGCATTTATCCCAAAGTGCATCACTGATGATGAACCATATTTATAAATATCTTCATATGCCACTAACCTCGTTTTATTGGAGTCTAAACACTGGGTAACTTGACTCAGTTCGTTAGCATAACGATTATAAGAATCCTTCTTTTGTTCTAAGTTTTTAGTTGGTAACTTAATATCAGCGCACAATTTACTGTAATCATAAGAGCTCAAAAACTTATCAGCAACTTCACTTATTTCTGCGTTAAGTAGTGCAATATCATTCTCTTTTCTCATATTATTAACAAGTTGACTCATCTCTGAAACACGCTTTATAGCATCACTTGCCGAATGCCTCATGGCGTCTAACACTGCAGATGCGCTAATTACCTTTCTCTGCACAAAGGTTGTAGGAGTGATAGATGATTTTCTCATGTCTGCCATTACTGCCTCAATCTGCTGCTTTTGAGTCAGCTGCTCTTGATGTGATACAGAGCTATTATTCTCATCTTCACGATCACTAACGCTAAGAGAAGTGAAGTCTGTACTCATGCTCTCTTCTTCTTGATCATCATCGATATAAAACTGCTTAACTATTTTTCCTTCACCATTTTCTATCACCAATCTACCATCATGTTTTGATACCACAGGCTTAACAACTACTCTTTTCATAAATATACCTCTGATTACTATATACAACCCCCATTGTACCATAGCGTGTGTATAGAAGCAATACATTCATGGAAAGCAAATACGCCCTACATCCCCATGCCATAATCTTTTTCATGAGTTTTAGTCTGTTC
>CAZKKY010000024.1:0-13609 GCA_964553715.1 uncultured Rickettsiaceae bacterium | reverse complement strand
GCTTGGTACCATTTGGCGCTGTCCAGTTAACTTCGTTCGGAAAGCTTTCTTTATAAGCATCTACCCAGCCCTTAGACTTCATAGTGCTTCTATCTACAGAAAACTCACCGCTTAAGGCGCTATAGTCTTTTATAAAAGGCTTAGAACTTACATCAACTTTCGAGTTATGCAAAGCAGCATAATCTTTGGACTTTAGGCTAATTCCTGTATCATCAAAGCTCTTTTTAAATAATACAGACGATCCTTCAGCCTGTCTAGCATTATGCTCAGCATGATGCTTCATTTTTAGGTTGCTGGCATTGGAAGCATTATGGAGTTTTATCTTCTTACCAACAAAAGTTCCAGCAGCGCCAAAAACAATCCCCGCCATGGTTCTTTGACCATCTGTCGTGTTCTCTGATACAATTTTCCCTGATTTTTCTAAGGCATCATTTACATGATAATTCCAATCCGAAGATTTTAACTTGCCACCACTCATCTGCAAGGCTTCATCATAGCTAGAGGCAATCGCAAAATTGGTTATTCCTTTGCCTGCAAAGCTAATTACCTCGCCTACTCCACGAAGACCAATATCCGTAACAGCTTTAATTCTAGGAAATGTCTTAGCATAGGCTTTACCAGCCTCGCTTGTAGCAATATTAAGAAGCGCACCTCCACCTGCAATCTCTTTACCTATAAATGCACCCTTGGCTTGATTCTTCTCACGCGTAATGCTAGATTCTATTTCGTCATAGTTTAAATATTTACCTTCCCCTTGTTTATGAACACCACGCAGTGAATCCTGATAAAGCTTTTCAAAAAATCCTACGTTACTTTCTCTTGAATCATAATCATCTCTCTTAGAATATATAGAAGCACGCCAACTGCTGGGGTCGATTCCCGCTGGAGGATTGTTGGCAGCAAAAGCATCATACCCAAAGCCTTCTGGAATCCCTGCCATCTGACGCGCAGATATCTTAACGCGCTCCCCACCCCATGTTTCTTCATCATTATCTATATGACTTGTAGGTTTTTTCTTTGCTTTACGATGTTTAGACTTAAATTCATCTTTCCTAGATTCTTCTTGCCATTGATCATCTATACTTACAATATTCTCTTCATTTAATGCGGTAGAGATGACACTACCTATATTATCTCGTATTTTTTCTAGTCCATCTTTGCTAAAAACTTCCTCTATTTCATCCAAATGCATAGGTTGATAGGTAATGTCTATATTACCATTTTTATCACCATAGATAAAATTAATAGATGGCATGTTAGATGATCCTCCATCACCTAAGGAACACTGAATGCCGAAACCAATAATCTTATCATTATCTCTAAACGAATGATTAATTGATAAACCTCCCATTTTATTGCCTTGCCAACTTTCGCCAATCTCTAGGCCAATATTAAAAGAATTAGATTCATTACTACTCTCTTCTACTTGACGTGTAAAATTCAGATTCTTGGCTACTATACTCGAATGCCTAGCATCTATCTCAAGATCCCCTATAATATCACTAGCTTCTACTTCAAGATGCTCAAAACTTGCCTGATTCATAATTGGTGTAGTAATAGTAGAGCTACTATTTACAAACCCACCATTAAGACTAAACCACCCTCCAAAACTTACTAGAGAACCGCTTGATAAAGAAGCTATGCCTGATGCAACATTATATCCACCAAGTGCTGTATTAACTGGAGCATAACGATTATCACCATCTACTATTTGTTGCAAAGCCTCACCTGTTTGCATAAAATTCTTGACCAATCCGCTAATATGATTTTTAACTCCAATTTTTAATCCGGCTGATACAGAAAACTCTGAAGATTCAGTTGTTTCTACTAATTGTAGTGCTTTAGACAACCACTGATTTGCTTGAATCTTTGCCGATTTTGATGATATGATACCTCCATTTTGTAATAACATATCTGTATTAATAACAAGTTTTTGAGCCAACAACATCGAGAGATAAGCATGTTCTTTATAATGGGCGATTTTTGATTCTCTAAAATATAATTCAGGTCCAAAAGATACCTCACTCATATTGCAAATAAGAGAGCATTTTATACCCTTTTTACCAACCTTCATTCCATGATATTGGCTACCAATTAATCCTTTGAGCTCAAGCTGTGAAGACTTAATATATAATTCTGAAGCTTTAATTCCTGTTGATAATAGGCATATCTTTCCTGATGCAAACATAAAAGCTTTACCACCTATATCAATAACTACTCCTTCTATTGCATCTAACTGACGTACCTCACTATGATGCTTAGATGGTGATACTAGTCCACCTTTACTACGCCCCTCCTTGCTATAAAAATCCACCAATTTTAATCCGGAAAATTCGAATTTATACGCTTCAACATAAAAATTATTTAAATACATTTTTACTGCTATTGCAGTAAAAGTATCTTTTATCTCAAAAAACACAGAATTTGCATTAATCACACTAGTATAAGCTTCTTCCCATTTTTTCGTAATAGTAGATTTCTGACGCTCATTTTTCCAATCTTTTTTACCCTGGAATAATTCTTCCGATTTATGTTGAGCAATTATTGCAGAAATATTTAAATCTCTTGCCTCGATCTTTAGATCTCCTATATCAAGAATAGACCCTTCTATAAAGCATGTATTTTTGATTTTGAAATTACATTTAAGAGCACTAATAGATGTTACATCCACATATTCATCATAAAATGTTAAGGTAGTTTTAGACCCGATATGTTGCCTAGAATATTTTGTATTCTTTAATGATTTAATATATAAATACTCAGCATCCACATCAATAGTATCAAAATTTAATTTGCCTGTTAGACACACCATAGATTGATTGCAAATTTTGCCATCAATCCAATGACCATATTCCCACAAAGGACCATCAGCATAATAAGAACTCCCGTCAGTATTTGACATATTACGCCAATTAATACCTCTAGAATCCCATGTCCAGCAAATCATATTTTCTATGAAAGCAGAATTCTCCCAAAATTCTAAAGTAGCTCTTAATGCTCTGCGCTGAATAGCACAATCAATCTTACCACTGGAATAAGTTGGTATTCCTCCATCACTAGATTTTGGATCAAAAAACACATTCGGTTTGTTAGATGCTTTATCAATAGAGGGAAAACCAAATTCAGTAAACCAAATTTTCTTCATTTGTGGTTGCCATAGGGTCTTACTACTTCCTACCCAGTGCTCGCTATTCCACCAATATTCCAAATTTTTCCATTGATTCCACTCTTGATTATTAAAAGAGTGAGAATTTCCTTCATTATCAAGATAATAATCCCATCCCTCTCCACCATGCCATCCATCTTTTATTTCCGATATTTCTATTCTTGATTTAACAGAATGAGTTAACGGGAAATAAGCATCTATACCAACAAAATCTATATTTTGAGAAGCCCACAAACTATCAAGTGGCCTATGGACACCATCACTTGTGTGATATTCTGACCAATCAGCTGCATATGTCAATTTTACTTTCGATCCCATTATAGCTCTAACATCAGATGCTAACTCTATTAATTTTTCAACAAAAGGAAAAACATAATCATTATTATGAATCCTTGTTAAACCAACTAACTCAGAACCGATAATAAATGCATCGACTTTGTCTTTTACTAAAGTCGCATAATGAATAATAAATGGTCTATAATAATTTTGATAAAAAAATTCAACATCATAAGCATTGCCTGTCATATGGCCTCGCCAGGGCTTTCCTGCAACATCCACCATAATTAAAGGATAAAATATTATATTAAACCCTTGCTCCTTAGCGATTGATAGAAAATCTACTACATTACTATCTGCAATCGAACGTCCATAGTGAATTTTTCTTTGCCCATCATACAAAATTGAGTGAGCAGATGAAGCATCATATTTAGAAACATGCCAAAACTCTACATCTCTTGACTCTACTCCTGGTAATATTTTGCATCTACCTATATCAAGACTATCAGCAAACCATGCAACCACTGGAGCTATCAGCTTAACACTTGGTAAAGCACTGTGAATATTATTAAGAACATTTTTGGCTCCCATACCATTTAACGCAAGATCGCCACAACCAGGAATAATCTCTATAGATTTTAGTAATCTACTTATTACTTCTTCATCTTCACTAAACTGTGTGTGAACTCTAATATTTCTGGCAACAGCAGAATTAATATTTTGCTCTGTAGAATTTGTAATAATTTCAAGATTGTCTACAACTGCTCCTCCTAAATAATTCACCCCAGCATATTTTAGAACTAAATTCTTGATCTTAACTGCATAATTCTTGATTGCAAACTTTAACTCTATGTAATTATGGGCAATGACTTCAAATAAATTAATATTTACTTCATGATCATCAGCGTCTTTTATATCTACAATTGCTGATTGTCCTTGGTAGCCCCAAATATCAAGACTAACATCACTATCGCTAATAGGATAATCAATATTTATTAAGGCTACACTAACACTTTGGTCGAGCTCTATCTCCATGACATATTTTCTAAATAACTTTGTTGATTAAAATTTTTAGTTTAATTTTTGCTTTGATATATTTTTCTATTTATGGACTTAAGATAAATGCTTATTTTGCATCCTTAAATCTTAAGTCATAAACCAAGAATATCAAAAATTTTTATACTATCAACGATCATCTTTTACGCCATAAAACCAAGTTTATGGGCGTAGTTCTATATTCAGAAATACATTACGATTATTTTTATGCAGTACCGCCATCACCACTAATATTAACTACATAATTATCATCAATCATACTACTACTATCATCCCCACATTTCTCTTCATTCCCTATACTGTCTACATTAGAACAATGTCTAAAAAAGGAATGATCTAGTAATGACTCATTACTAGAATTACGTATAACAGATATTAATAATTCATTGATTAAGTCAATAAATTTTTGAAACACATCAGGGTTAGTAGTTACAAGCGGAGAAGGTTGATAATTTGCTGGTGGAAAATTTTGATAAAAATCTCCTGTTCTTAAAAATGAATAATCATTTATCACATTAGATACTGCATTCAGCTCAGAAGTGCATCCAGCACAACATCCTGGTACGCTATTATTTTTGTTTGCAAGTCCTACATAAAACTCTTTAGCCTCTGGATTGATTGTTTTTAAATGATCTATCCCCTTTACTTCGACGTGAACCCCACGATATTTCTCCATGATATCCTTAGTATTCATGTAATCAAATCGTACATTATCATTATTGTTCACTACTAACTCTACAGCTTCTAGAAAATTCTGCATCGGCAATATAGAATCAAAATTCTCTAATACAAATTGTCTAAATAACTCGTGATTCAAAATTTCTTTAAATGAATCATCAGGCTTATAATAATTTTTTGCCTTATTAAAAAAGTCAAAATTATTATCTTCACCTTTCCGTTTTTTCTGATTTTCACACTTTAATCTATCCATAAGTTTTTGTTGCAAAATATCATTTCTACATTCATACATTTTTTGAAATAATTGAATTTTACTACCATCATCACCAGTAAAACGACTAATGATGTAGTGTAATTCTTTAATTTTATCATCACATAATGCATAACGAGGTGGAGATCCCATATAGCTTAAAACAAAGTTGTTACCACTTTGAACTAAAGAAGTATAGACAGGTGAGTCAATTTCTGCTTTGAAAAATACCCTTGATAGTAAGTTTAAATTTTCTGCATTTCGTGAATCATATGATGTCAGATCACCCCTACCATTGCTACTTATAGCCTGACCTACTTTACTTACTATTCCATCATTACCACTGATGTGTAATAATAATTGTTCCATATCTGATAACATTTATAACTACTCCTCTTGCCCCAACCCTATCAAACTTACAATATCGGAAATTGACTCATCAGTATAAAAAGGAGTAATAAATTTATTTACGCATATACTTGCCGGTAATCCTTCAAATTGCGGGCAACGAATTACTGTGTCTAAGTTTGCTAAATCTTCAGATGTACAATTTATTTTTTCAACATTGCCACTACCTACATTTGTTACTAAGTCCATCATCTTCGTAAGTATTTCTTGATTTCCTGAATACAAAGTGGAGGAAATAACACTATAATCAGTACCATCTAAGCATGTGAGTATATTAGCAATCTCATCCTTATAATTTTCTGATATAATGTGAATTATATTTTCAACTAATTCAATTTTTTCAAGCACTATGGCACTGTTTAGTAATAATCCGAATACCAAATTTTTGTTAGATAAACCATTTGATTTGTGTTTCTCATAATAACTATTAACAAACTGATCAATCATATTTGATTTGCTTTTTATTTCAAAATCACTTAGTTCAGCTTCACTGATTATAGCACTTATCTTAATTTGCGAATTACCAAACATATTATGTTGCAGTTGTAGATCCGCTTTTAATTCTTCATCAATAGTTAGATTTTCAAACTGTACTTCTGTTATACTGAGATCATTATCTATATCTATTTTCTGATAACTAGCTAACGCTACATCTTTATGATCGTGGGCTGCTTTATAATCAGGTTTTAAAATTAATGCCTTATCATATTGCTCAATAGCTTCTGAAGGTTTATCTAATGCACAAAGACTCCTTCCTTTTCCAACATAGGATTCTGGTAATTCATGCGCTTGAGCAAAACTACACTCTATAGCTTTATCATATTGCTCAATAGCTTCCTCGTGTTGACCTATTGCTGCTAAAGCTACACCTTTATTATGATAAGCAGAGGCAAAATCATCTCTTAATGCGATAGCAAGATCACAAGATTCTATTGCTTCATCGTAACAACCAAGTTTTATTAACACGAATGCTTTAGAGTTATAGTGGGTTGCTAAATTTTTGACAAAAATATGGGTTTTATTTAAATTCTCAATGTACCCTGCCCGATCACCCGCTTTATCTAATAACAATATGGCATATGTGTAATAAAGCACTATCATACCATATTTTGATTTTGTAAGTTCACTGTAACATTTTAATGCATTATCATACTCTCGGGATTTACATAGCTCATCAGCATGAATCTCAAAATTTTTATAATTAACACTGAAATAAGTAGGGTTTAAATCCATTAACTTATTATATATCTCTATTTCATCTAGATATTTATGAGTAGTTCGCAGTACTTTACCAAGACTTAAGTAAGCATCAAAAAAATCCGGTTTTAAATCTATTGCTTTTCTATAATATTTTATAGATTTTTCATAATCACCTAAGTGAGCAAAAGCACTACCCAAATTGTGATATCCAAAAGCAAAGTTTTTGTCTATTGCAATAGCCTGATTATAGAGTTTGATAGCTTCTTCATATTTGCCTAGCATTAGTAAACTATTTCCTTTCCCATTATAAGAGGGTAAAGATTCTGGATTTAAAACAATTGCCTCAGTATATATTTCTACAGCTTCTTGATATCTACCAAGTTGGTATAAAATATTACCTTTCTTATTATAAGCAATACTCTCGTATGGTTGTAACACTATAGCATTATCAACTACATCCAAAGATTCAGTACTCTTCTTAATTTTAAATAAAGCATCAGCCTTTTTTATAAGAAGATTGTAAATTCTCACATTGTTTGACTCTAGTTCAATGGATTTATCAAAGACACCTATAGCATCGAAGAATCGTCCCACAATACATAAAATTGTTCCTTTGCTCTCATAATACTCAGATTTGTTAGGATTTAACACTATCGCATTATCACACTCTAGTAAAGCTTCTTCAGTCCTGCCTAAAGCAGCTAAAATATTAGCTATATTATTGTATACACCAGAATCATTAGGTTGTAATTTTATTGCTTCTCTGTAATAAAATAATGCTTCCTCATTTTTACCCATTATCATAAGCGCATTAGCTTTATTACTGTAACAGGAAGCACTGGGCCCCAGTTCTATAGCCTTATTATAGGACTTTATAGCTTCTTCATATTTGCCAAGCATTAACAAACTATTTCCTTTTCCATTATACGGTTCTGGGAATTCAGGCTTTAATTTGATTGCATTATTATATGATGCAATTGATTCTTCTAATCTATTTAATGCAAAAAAAGTGTTACCCATACCATTATAATGTACTGACTCTAGAGGTGCTAACCTGATTCCTTCTTGGTATGCATCAATTGCTTCAGCATGTCTACCTAAGGCAGCTAGAACATTACCTAAATTATTATATGGACCACTTTCATTCGGTAGTAACCTTGTAACTGCAACACATGCTTCGCGCGCCGACTCAAAATCCCCTAGTCTTAAGGAAATACTACCTATATTGTAGTAAGCATGCACATTACTTGGTTGTAATGTTACTACGATTTTATAAGCGTCTCTTGCAAGAAGCAATTCACCCTGCAAAAGAAGGGTCTGTCCCTTATTAAAATAAGCTATAGCAAAATTAGAATCCAAATTTATTGCATTATCAAATGCTTGTATTGCATCCAGTCTTTTACCTAATGCGATAAGAGAATTACCTAAGTTATTATAGCAGATAGGATCTTTTTGTAATGCTAAAGCATTTTCATATGCTAAAACAGAATCAGCAAATTTTCCTATAGTTATTAGCGCATGACCCTTATTACGATAAGCATAAAAATTATGTTGAATCTCAATAGCTTTATCATATGATGCAATCGCTGAATCATAATCTTTGATCATCAGAAACGCATTGCCTTTGTTGTTATGACTTGAGAAATAATCAGGATTGATCTCTAAGGCTCTACTATAAGAATCTATTGCTTCATTATACATTCCAAGATAAAATAATACGTCACCTCTATTATTATGTAATTCTGGATCTCCTTGATGTATTAATAATCCTTTGTCACATACATCTAATGCTTCCTCAAACCTATGTAGTCTCGATAAAGTATTAACTAACCTAGAATGAGATACGTAAGAATCAGGAGCCGATGATATTATATTTCTATATATCTCTAGAGCTTCATCGTATTTACCCATGTTAACTAGTGCATCACCAGCATCTATTTTTGGTGTACTGGAGATAGTTTCGTTTTGATATATTTGCGTTTCTGTTACAGCAACATGACCATTTTCTAAAACTTTATTAACTAAACTGTCCCAAGTCTTTTTAATATAATAATTTGGTTCTAAATGATCATAGTCTATGCCACAAGGTGATCGAAAATCATTACTATCATGATAATTTCTAGGATTAAGTGTTTTTATGGGACTAAGATCAATTTTTAGAGTATCTTTTATATCAGAAACTTCTTTATATAGGCTATCAAGACCCATAATTTATAATCCCTTTTTCTCTTTTATTGTTATCTATTCTTTCCACTCATCATAAACGTTTTATGTAAAAACACAATCGCTAATTAAACCCTTGAGTAGGTCAAAGACAGTAATTTGATCTTAAGGTTGCTAAATATAACTAAATATTTGCTAGCAAAAATAAGCTGTAAGAATTTGAATTTACGGCTTATTATCAGTACAAGCAAGTCAAAAACTATAAATTATTACTGTAATCAATAAAATCTATCTATGTACAGATGTTAGCGTTAATAGAATTGCTTGATTGTATTTAAATCGATTCTAGCCAAGTTAATACTACTTTTCTAGAATATTTTTTATAATTCTCAGGACGAAAAGAATGATAATGTCTAACAGATTTATGCCAATCTCCGCCATATTTCCTAGATAAAGAAGATAGTAATTGACCTGCATAATCAATATTAGAATTAGGTGACAACATATGGTCTAAATCTTCAAATTCCTTACTATGCCAGCGCAAGTTTATTTGCATTACACCAATATCAATATTCCTGATTCCTTTTCTTAAATATGATAAGATATATTTTTTTGCATCATCTTTATCCTTTGCAAAATAGCTATTACCATTAACATTAATCGCAAATGGATTATTACTAGATTCTACCTTAGCAATAGATGCAAGTAAGCCTTTTGGTATATTGTACTTTATTTCTACATTACGAATTAGATATTCAATCTTAGACATGTCCTCATTTAAGTAAATATTATCTGTTTTACTTATCTTATTCTGATCTGCATGAGCATTATTACAGCAAAAAGATAAAAATAATATAACTTGATATGAAAATATCCGAATCCCAGGTAATGAGTTAGCAAACATAATGTCCGTCTCTTTTTTAATCTTTTCCCTCTAAGAAATTACTAAAATCAATAATTTCAGTAAAATATCTTGAATCAATAACTTCATCAGATACCCCCCCTATATGTATAAGCACAGGTAAACATGCAAAACCCTTCGGAACAACAAGATTTGATAATTTTGTTTTCATAATATCTATGATATTAGAGGTAATTTCTTTGGTTGAAAATTTTATTTCACAAACAAATAAAGTATTAAACCTTGTTTGAATCATATAGTCTAACTGGCAACCTTTGCATGCATTAGTCTTACGCTGAAAAAAAGGATTATCAGAAATGATATCTTGGGACTTAATACCTAAATATTTTTGTATTTTGATACGATTCTTTAATACCAGATTCTCAAACTGTAATCCCATCACACTGTTCCACTCTGGAAGAGAAGACATTGATATATCATCAAAATTACCTAGTAAGATTCTTTGCTCACTCGGCATTACGTATTTTATATAAAAGCGTAAATAATTATCACTCAAACGATACAAGCTAAGCCGAGATGTTTCACCGCTCTTAACACTCCAGGTAAAGTCCCTAGAAATAAATGAAGCCTCAATGAGATTATCAAGATATCTACTCATCGCACCACTTTTAGTGTAATTCAAGCTTTCACAAATCTTATTAAAGTCAGCTGTCCCAGAACTAAGTAATACTATAATCTTTTTGTAAATCTCACCTTTGCTTCCGAACAAATCATGAAATATCAAATTAAACTCTTGTGATAACGCAGAGAATTCTTAGTAAAAAACAAATTTTTAAGATTTTCATCTGCCGATAACTTACCATTGATTTGTTCTAAATACCAAGGCACTCCGCCGATAGCAGTTAGCAATTTAAATTTCTCACTTATTGATCTCTTAAACCCTTGTTGCTCAAGGAACAAGTTACTTTCAGATATAGATAATTCGTCTAATTTAATATAAAGTGATATTCGGCCAAAAAAAGCTGTACTCTTTACAATATTTTCTTCTATCCAAGTAGATACGCTGCCACATAAAATAATAACTAAACCATCTATTTTACTTAAATAAATATCCCATGCATTTTTTAATTTACCAAGAAATGTGGGGTCCTTTGATCCCATCCATGAAATTTCATCAAACAAAATAACATATGGTTTATTCTGTAAATTCTTAAATAACCATTCAAATAAACTAGCCCAATCATCTGAAATCAAATATGGTAGACTTAATTCTAGGCTCAACTGTTTTGCAAAAACTTCCCTCTGCATTTGCGCAGTTACTCTATCTTCTGGCGGTATACCAGTAAACCTAATAAATTCTTTATTTTTAGCAAATTCTTCAACAAAACGACTTTTACCAATACGTCTTCGGCCTTTAATAACTACTAGATTAGCTTTTGTTTTAGATAACTGGCCCAGTAGTCCAAGTTCCTTTTGTCTTCCAATAAATGATGTCATAAACTCTCCTATCACTTACACATAATCGTTATTTATAAATTACATGTAAGTAATTTACTAAAAAATATTTTACATATAATTCTTTTTTGGGGTTTATGTGTAAATATACTAGTCTCATTTCCAATAGTTTTTATCCTTTATTTCGCTTTTTGCCTGTAAAATTTATGTAACTAAACATAATAAGCTATTGTAATTCTTAAACAACTTATGATAGAATCAATCTTCGTAAGTAATGGTTTGTTACAGGGGCTGTTACAGGCGCTATAGTTAAAGCATATAATAGGTGGATGATGTTATATTTTACAAAGCTAAATAATTTAAAACATAAAGTAATAAATAAAATCCCTGAAAGATTAAGAACAAATATCAATTTTTGGAATATAATCTTCGCTCTTTCTTTTTCCATTGCTTTCTCTATAGCAGGGCTAATTAATAGTGATAAAGGAATGTTTTTCTTACTATTTTTTTTATTTGTCGTAATGCCAATTATAGTAAGAAAACATAACATTATTACCGTAACAGAAGATGATAAATATTTTGATATGAATGAGAAAGAAATAGATTTAAATAAATTGCCACATCCTTTCCTCACTATTTTCTCTTTGGCATTAGTTATATTCATACTAGTTAATGTATTGCATCTAAAGCCTTCCATAAATTGGTGTGTTGTTGTCTTTTCATTCTTTTTCATACCTACTTACCTATTTAACCGTAAAAAAATCCCTATCTTCATAATATTTCGCCCTCAAATCAAAATAGTATATGGTGGTAGCGCTCTTCCTAGTACCCCTAACTCTAAGCGCTGGTGGAATAATCCATCTTGTAGCTATCTCTCTGGCAATATTTATCATAAGAGGAAGTAATTATTTATCATCTTTCTTACGACCAGTAGATAATATTTTTTTGCCTAAATCCGTTAAATCTAAATTTTCCTGTATAACATTTCTATTTTGATCGTATTGATTTATTTCTTCTTTTAGTTTTTGTTTCTTAGAATTAATCTGCTCATTAATACGATTATAACTATTTTGATTATTCTCTCTTCTATCGTGATATTCTCGTTTGTTTTTGCTCTCCATTTCATCTTGTTTAGCAGTAACTTTGAATTCACTCAAACCATTTTCTTCAGCTATCTCTACAGCTTTTTGGCCAATATTTTTAGAAGACACTTGATTACTATATGGTTCATCAAAATCTTGTGATTTACTATTAAATACAGCTTTACTACTATTTTCTTCTTTGCTGTTCTTAATTTTGCCCTCAATTTCAGAAAGTCGTTTTGAAGCTATAGTTTCAAATACATTTATTGCTTCTGGCGCTCTAGTATCAACTAATTTTTTCGCATTACTATAAGATCCCACTTTTTTAGCTACACCATCTAAAACTTCTTGATATACATCTTGATTTGTATGTGCCGATTGACTTCGGGCATAATTCAAAGCATGAGAAGCTTTTTGTAACTGATCATGACTAATTGATTCTAATTTCTCTAGACGCTTTGTTTCTTCAAACGATTCTCTATATTCTTTACCTAAAGAATTCATTTTTTCTTGTTCTTCAGAAAAATTTTGTGAGTGATGAGCACTATCATTATTATTATAAGTTTCACTCGTACCTTCATCATTGTTTATAGTACCATGTTCATTAACCCCTTGCTCACTAATATTTGCTGCTGATACTTCTGCGCCAGATTTTATATTCAGCTCTAGCCCTAATAACTTGATACTAATACCGGAATTTGCGTCCGCATATGCTCTTGCATTTTGTTGCCATCCATGGTTGTTTGTTTTATTTATAGCATCTATCTCTGTTAATGCTTTATGCACAGCCTTGCCATCTTCTGTAGACTGATCAATATTATACCCATCGGATGTCCTTGTATGTTCTGCTATTTGCTCTAGATAACTAGCTGCTTTGGATATAGTATTCGCCTTCGACTCTGTAAAAGAATTATGTATAGATTCATTATTTGACTCTGCTTCTTCATAATTTTGCTGCGCTTGAGCTTCCACGCCACTTCCTAAATTATAACTCGCTTCACCGCTAGAAGAAG
>CAZKKY010000023.1:0-13812 GCA_964553715.1 uncultured Rickettsiaceae bacterium | reverse complement strand
ACCAAAGCCATATATAAAATTACAGATTAGATATGATAAGTTTAGTTAGCTTGAATATTTAAAGCTTTAATTTTACTGGCTAAACGACTTATTTTACGTGATGCAGAATTCAATTTAATAATACCAGATTTTACTCCACGCATTATTTCAGATTGAGTGACTTTAAAAGCTTCCGCAGCTTCATCTTTAGATCCAGATTCAATAGCAGTAGTAACTTTTTTGATGAAAGTTCTAATACGACTCATACGGCTCTTATTAATAAGAGTTTTCGCTTCTGTTTGTCTACATGCTTTCTTAGCTGACGCGTGATTTGCCATAATTTATTACCCAATATCTGCTTGATTTTGAACCATATTTTGATCCACATTTATAATTGGCGGAGGAGTTAAAGAACCCTTCGCGGATACATCCCTATCAACAAATTCAATATATGCCATAGGAGCAGCATCACCATAACGAAAACCTGCTTTCATTATTCTTAAATAACCACCTGGCCTACCATCATATCTTGTAGCGAGAGTTTTAATAAGCTTATCTGCCGCAGCAGGATCTTTTATTATAGAAATAATTCTTCTACGAGATGCCAAATCTCCCTTCTTAGCTTTAGTAACAAGAACCTCAACATAAGGCCTTAAATCTTTTGCTTTGGGAAGTGTAGTTTTTATTTGTTCATTCATAACTAGCGCAACAGCCATATTGGCAAGCATAGCCTTACGATGACTGCTAGTTCTACTAAACTTTCTACCTTTTAGTTTATGACGCATATTTTTAACCTCTTCCTATCAATAAGGATCTTCATATTTTTTTGCTAAAGTTTCTAAATTTTCTGGAGGCCATCCCTCGACATCCATACCAAACCTTAGGTTGAAACTTGATAATATTTCTTTTATTTCATTTAGAGACTTCCTACCAAAATTTGGAGTCTTAAGCATTTCACCTTCAGTCTTGCTTACTAAATCTCCTATATATACTATATTGTCATTTTTCAGACAATTTTGAGAACGAACAGACAATTCAAGTTCATCAACTTTCTTAAGCAACACAGGATTAAATGGAAGCTCTTCAACTTTTTCTTCCTCTTCGTCTTCAGCATCTTCAAAAGTAATAAATAATTGCAATTGATCTTGTATAATTCTAGAAGCAAGTGCAACAGCCATTTCAGGAGAAATAGAACCATTTGTTTCTATTGTCATAGTAAGTTTGTCATAATCTGTTACTTGCCCAACACGAGTATTCTCAACTTTATAAGCAACATTACGTACAGGACTAAACAATGCATCAAGTAATATAGTGCCAAGGGGAATTTCGTCTTCCTCTGAGCGCTGAGCGGGAACGTACCCCTTACCTGTTTCTACCACAAGATCCATCTCAAGAGTTGCACCTTTAGCCAAAGTACAAATAACGTGGTCTGGATTCAAAATCTCAACATCATGATTTGATTCTATCATTCCGGCAGTAACATCGCACGGACCATGAGCAACAAGACGCACAGTCTTTTTTTCATTTACGTGCATCTTAACTACGACAGATTTTAAATTCAGCACTACATCTACGACATCTTCTTTTACTCCAGGTATCGCAGAGAACTCATGAACAACACCTGCAATCCTTACAGAAGTGATAGCTGCACCTTGTAAGGAAGACAACAACACTCTACGCAAAGCATTCCCAATTGTTAGGCCAAACCCATTTTCTAAAGGGTCCATAACAATTTTTGCAATTCTGTCTCCTTCTTTTCCTACAACTAGTTTAGAAGGCTTAATTAAAGAACTCCAATTTTTATTCAATGACGACATAATTTTCCTCAAGTTTCTTTAATTATACTCTTCTTCTTTTAGGGGCCCTAACACCATTGTGAGCCACAGGAGAAACATCGGTAATAGATGTAACAACAAAGTTCTGACCAAAAACAGCTCTAAGAGCAGATTCTCTCTGAGATCCAGCGCCATGTATTTTTATAGAAACAGTTTTTAAACCATTTTCTCTCGCAATATCAGCCGCCTTATCTACAGTAACCTGGGCAGCATAAGGGGTAGCTTTTTTTGCTCCTTTAAACCCATGCGCACCCGCCGTAGAAATGGATATTACATTACCTTGAACATCTGAAAAAGTTACTATAGTATTGTTAAAAGTAGCTTTTATGTGAACAATACCCAAGGTAATGTTCTTTTTTTTCTTTTTTACTTTGTTATTTGAAACAGTCATCTTACAGCCTATTTAGTAGGTTTTTTCTTACCGGCAATCGCAATAGCCTTACCTTTTCTTGTACGAGCATTTGAGTGAGTATTTTGTCCTCTCACAGGCAACTTTCTTATATGACGTAACCCCTCATAGCAACGAATATCTTTTTTAGTTTTGATATTCAAACTAACATCTCGCCTTAGATCTCCTTCCACTTTATATTCGGATTCAATCAAAGATCTAATACTGACTAAATCCTTATCGGTTAAGTCTTTTACCCTTTTGTTCTCATCAATACCGACTGCCTTACAAATTTTTTCAGCAGACGTCAAACCTATGCCATATATATAAGTAAGCCCTATGACTACCCTTTTATTTACAGGTATATTTACACTCGCAATCCTTGCCACAAATATTCTCCAAATTTTTGTGTTTTTAAACTAGACAGTGATAATAGTAAAATTGCCTCCAAAGTCAATGACTTTTTAATGTCACTAGCAATTCTTCTGTTATTCTATCAACAAATTTTGTAGCATCAACTACAGTTAAAACTCCTTGCCTCCTGTAGTAATCAACGACAGGTACTGTTTCTCTCTTATAAATATTTAAACGCTTTGTGATTGACGTTTCATTATCATCATCACGCGTTACAAATTCTGTAGATTGACAAACATCGCATTCAACATCATTTTTTAACCTACTAAAAAATCTGTTATATATCTTGCCACAGTTTTTACAGCTAAATCTGCCAGTAATTCTTTTTACTAAAACCTCATGAGAAATATCAAAATAAAATACTTTCACATCTCGATTTATATTTTTTCGTAAAAATTTAGCTTGCTCTAAATTCCTTGGATAGCCGTCTAAAATACATCCTGCGCTATTTTTATTTAAATACTCTAAAATAAAATCATTAATTAATTCTGAAGGTATTAATTGGCCAGACTTCATCATTTCTTTCAAACTATTACCTTCATCACTACCAGATTCGGCTTTTAAACGCAAGACCTCTCCTGTAGATAAAAAAGGAATATCTAATTTTTTACTAACCAGTAACGATTGAGTTCCTTTTCCAGAACCTGGAGGGCCTATAAAAATAATTATCACTTATTTACCTATCTTTGATTTTCATTTTACGCATTAATCCTTCATATCTACCACTAAACATATAAGTCTGTATCTGTGCAAAAGTATCTATAACAACATTGACTACAATCAATAAACTTGTACCTCCTAAACTAGCAGCAACAGCTATGTTACTCATAAAAAGTTCAGGAACAATACATATAACACATAAATATAGAGAACCAATTACAGTAAGCCTAGTAAGTAAGTAATCAAAATAATCAGCAGTATCTTTACCTGGTCTTCTACCCGGAATATATGCTCCATATTTCCTTAAATTATTCGCAGTATCCTGAGCGTTAAAAACAACCGCTGTATAAAAAAAACCAAAAGTCATAATCAAAGATATGTAGATAAATATAAACAGTGGTTTTCCACGACCTAAATAATATAAAATAGATTCCATAAAATGCGAGTTTTCTTGAGAAAAAGCAGCAATAGTAACAGGGAATCCTAGCAACGCGTTAGCAAAAATGGGAGGAATAACACCAGCAGTATTCAATTTTAATGGCATATGCGTAGCATCCCCACCATATATTTTATTACCTACTTGTCTTTTAGGATACTGAACTAATACACGTCTTTGGGCCCTTTCAAAAAAAATAATGATGGCTATCATTATTATCATAGATATGCACACACCTATTGAAACTATTGGCGAAACACCCCCCTTACGAGTAAGCTCAAATGTACTAATGATAGCACTAGGAATTCCCGAAACAATTCCAACAAATATGATTAATGACGAACCATTCCCAATACCTCTAGAGGTAATTTGATCACCAATCCATACTAAAAACATAGTACCAACGGTAAAAGTAATAACAGCAGTTACTCTAAAAAAAACTGAAGATATAACAACTATAGGACCACTTGAGGTAGACATGCTATCAAGACCCACTGCAACACCGTAAGCTTGCATAGCAGCAAGTAACACAGTACAATATTTAGTGATTTGACTGATTTTTCTTCTACCGACTTCACCATCTTTTTTCAAATCTTCTAATGGCTTATAAGCCATAGTACATAACTGTATCACAATAGAAGATGTAATATATGGCATAATTGCTAGAGCAAAAATGGACATTCTACCTAAAGAGCCACCTGATAGCATATTAAACATGCCAAGTATACCCCCTTGGTTTTGAGCATACAACTCATTTAATGCTGTAGAATCAATACCAGCAACTGGTATATAAGAACCAATTCTACAAACTATCAAGGCAAGAAGTGTAAAAACGATTCTACTTGTCAAATCATTTTCTGATTTAGAAGACATGCAACCCTATATAGTTAGTTAGCTTTACCACCAATTTTCTCAATACTAGATTTAGCCGATACAGAATAAGCATCCAAAAGAAAATCTATTTTTGTGTTTAAAGATCCATTACCAAGTAACTTTACTTTTACTCTATCATTTTTAATTACTCCACATTTTACTAGGACAGCTTTGTCTATAGTATCACTGGAGTTAATAAGATTTTCTTCTAATAACCTAACAATATCAACAAAATTAACAGGTGTAAAATGCTTGCTTGATGGACAATTAAAACCTCTTTTAGGCAATCTTGCTATCATAGGCATTTGACCACCTTCAAACCCCTTAATAGCAACACCCGATCTGGATTTTTGTCCTTTTACACCACTACCACAGGTTTTTCCTTTTCCGCTACCTATTCCTCTACCAACTCTTTTAGACTTTTTTTTAGATCCAGCTAAGTTAAAAAAATCATTTAATTTCATATTTTTGCCTCACTCTGCAATTTCGACTCTAACAAGATGGCGCACCTTATTTATCATACCATAAACTGAGGGAGTTCCATCTAAAAATCTAGATTTGTTTACCTTATTTAACCCTAAACCTATCAAAGTTTTTTCTTGATCCGATTTACGAC
Source organism: uncultured Rickettsiaceae bacterium (assembly GCA_964553715.1). Taxonomy (GTDB): domain Bacteria; phylum Pseudomonadota; class Alphaproteobacteria; order Rickettsiales; family Rickettsiaceae; genus JAGOJE01. The sequence continues at coordinate 8,611 of CAZKKY010000023.1, read as the reverse complement.
CTATAGAGCTACCAATTTGGGTAACTTTGATTTTTTTAGAATGTTCTTTTTTAGACATCACAACACACCTAAGATATTAATTATTATGGTTTTCTTGAATGAAGAGTTGATAACTCAGTTACTACCCTTCCTCTTCTCGAAGCAATCTGATTAGGAGACGATAACTTTTGTAAAGCATCAAAAGTTGCAGCTATCATAGAATATGTATTAGATGACCCTAAAGACTTTGCAACAATATCATGTACACCTAAAGATTCAAAAATAGCCCTCATAGCACCACCGGCTATTATTCCTGTACCTGGCCTTGCCTTACGAAGCAAAACTTTAGCAGCCCCACTTCTCCCCATCACGTCATGATGAATTGTTCTGTTTTCGTACAATGGGACACTAAACATTGTTTTTTTTGCAGCTTGTGAAGCTTTTACTCTTGCCTCAGCTACTTCTTTAGCTTTGCCATGACCATAACCTACGGAACCATCTTTAGTTCCTGATACTATACAGGCCGCAAAAGAAAATCTTCTTCCGCCCTTCACAACTTTGGTAACTCTGCTAACACCAACTAAAGTTTCATGAATTGTATTATCTGTTTTGTCTGTTTTAGACATAATTAACACCTATTTTAAAAATCTAACTGTTCTCTAGCCCCTTCAGCAAGAGCCTTTATGACGCCATGGTACTTATATCCACCTTTATCAAACACTACCTTTGTTACACCTTTTGCAACAGCTCTTTTTCCCAGCTCTACACCAACTTTTTGAGCCATAATCTTGTTGCAACTAGACTTTTTACCTTCAAGTTTTAGAGATTTATCTAAGGTAGAAGCAGAAGCTAGAGTAACAGAGAGAGTATCATCTATTATCTGAGCATAAACATGCCTTCCTGACTTAAATACAGAAAGTCTTAGTCTACTAGAAACATTAAAAATGTTTGATCTAACTCTATTTCGTCTAATTTCAAATCTACGTTTTGGACTACGCATAATAACACGCCTTTAATTATTAGTTTTTCTTGCCTTCTTTTCTTTGGACAAATTGCCCTTTAGCTTTTATACCTTTACCTTTATAAGGCTCTGGCGGCCTTTGCTTAATGATTACAGCCATAAATTGACCTAACATTTCTTTATTGATACTATTCAAAGTAATAATATTCTGCTTAGGAGCATCAACTTTAATTTCATCTGGTATTTCAATCTTAGTATTATGACTTTTCCCTAAAGTAAGATTCAAATATTTACCTTTTACAGAAGCTCTATAACCTACGCCGTTCACTTCCAGCTCTTTATAAAAACCTTCACTAACACCTTTGACCATACCATTAATAATACTACGAGCAGTACCCCACATAGCTCTAGTATGCTTAGCTTGATCAAGAGGCTTGATAACAACTTGATTATCTACAACAGTAATAGATATAGTACCTTGAAACACTTTGTTTAAAACACCTTTAGGACCAGCGACGCTAACACTTAGGTCAGAGACATTTACTTTGACCCCTTCAGGTATTAGTACGGGTAATTTTCCAACTCTTGACATTTTTACAACCTAAAACACTTTACAAATAACTTCACCACCAACACCAAGCTTACGAGCTTCTCTGTCAGAAATCACGCCCTTAGATGTAGACAATATATATATCCCCATACCATTATAGTACCCCTGCATCCCAGAAGAAGAGGAATAAGATCTTTTACCTGGTTTAGACACCCTCTTAATCTCTTGAATAACAGGTTTACCACGAACAGAATATTTTAAACTTACTTCTACTTCTTTAATATTGGTAGATAAGTCATTTACCTTATAAGAATCAATATATCCTTCATTTTTTAATACCTCCAAAATGGAACACTTCATTTTAGAATATGGAACAAACATACTTACCATTCTGCTCTTCTGGGCATTTCTGATTCTAGTAAGCATATCAGCTATGTTATCTGTCATTGACATAAAATTACTCTCAAATACTATATTTTACCAACTAGCTTTCACTAAACCAGGAATCTCCCCTGAACCAGCTAAATCTCTTAACATATTTCTAGAAAGTTTGAATTTTCTATAATACCCACGAGGCCTTCCAGTAAGCTCGCATCTATTTCTAATCCTTGTTCTAGCAGAATTACGAGGCAAAGCAGCAAGCTTCATAACACAGCGTATTCTTTCATTTAAAGACAGAGATTTATTATAAATTTCTTCTTTTAGTATAGCTCTTTTGTTACGCAAGCTGTCATTCATTTTTTTTCGTTTATTATTTTTTTCTACTGAACTTTTTTTAGCCATAAATATTCTCTAGAACTTAATTATTAAAAGGTAGATTAAAAGAAGACAGCAAAAACATAGCTTCTTCATCAGTCTTAGCAGATGTAACAAAAGTAATATCCATACCCCTAATAACATCTATTTTATCGTAATTAATCTCTGGAAAAACTATCTGCTCTTTTATTCCAAAAGTAAAATTTCCCCTACCATCAAAACTTTTTTTGGAAAAACCCTTAAATTCTTTTACTCGGGGCAACGATACCAAAACTAACCTTTCTAAAAAATCATACATTCTACTGTTTCGCAAAGTTACTTTACAACCTATTTTCATACCTTCCCTTAATTTAAAAGAAGCAACAGATTGTCTAGCGGAAATAATCACTGGTTTTTGTCCAGATATTAGAGTGAGATCATTAACCGCATTAGATATAACTTTGGAATCAGCAACAGCTTCTCCAACACCCATGTTAATAACAATTTTTTCTAAAACCGGTACCTGATGAGGATTTTTATACCCAAACTCTTTGACTAATAGGCCCCTTATAGAGTCACTATATAATTTCTGAAATCTGTCCAACATTAATTACCTTCCTTGCCTTTTCCAATAACTTCACCAGACTTTTTAGCCACTCTAACTTTAACACCATCTTCAAGTGTCTTGATAGCAACTTTGGTAGCTTTACGATCTTTAGGATCAACATGAGCAACATTAGAGATATGTATAGGCATTTCTTTTTTTATAATACCACCATCACGAAACTGACTAGGCTTAGTATGCTTACTTACCAAGTTAATTCCTGTAACTAGTACTTTTGAATTTTCTGGAAAAACTTTTTCTATTTTACCAAATTTTCCTTTATCTTTGCCAGTGATAACTACGACCTCATCACCTTTTTTTATTTTTAACTTAATCATTATAGCACTTCCTCTGCCAAAGAAACAATTTTAATAAAGTTTTTCGCTCTTAGCTCTCTAGTTACTGGACCAAAAACACGAGTTCCAAGAGGCTCACCTTGTTTATTAAGTAGAACTACAGCGTTAGAATCAAATTTTATAGAACTACCATCAGGACGAGATACACCGACTTTAGTTCTTACTATCAAAGCTCGATGAACCTCTCCTGCTTTTATTTTTCCGTTAGGAATAGCCTCTTTTATAGAGACTACAATAACATCCCCAAGGTTAGCAATCATATGATGTGATCCACCTAAAACCTTAATACACATAACTTTTTTAGCACCTGAATTATCAGCAACTTCAAGCATGCTCTGCATCTGAATCATAATACAACCAATAGCAAAAATTTATTAAACGACAAAATACACATAAAATACTCAAAAGTCAAAGACTTAATCTTCAAAGACAACCCATGTTTTAGTTTTTGAAATAGGGCGGCTCTCAATTATAGAGACAGTGTCTCCAGACTTAAATTTATTATTTACATCATGTGCAGCATATTTTTTAGATACTCTAACAATTTTTTTATAAATAGGATGTTTAAACCTACGTTCCACCCTAACTATAACAGTTTTGTCTGGCTTAGCACTAACAACAACACCTTTTAATACTCTTTTTGGCATTATTTTTTATCCCCCGAATTCAATCTATTTGTTAACTCAGTTTTAATTCGCGCAATATCTTTACGTATGACGCTAAATCTACTGGTGTTTTTTAACTCACCCATAGTTTGTTGAAAACGCAAATTAAATAGTTCTTTTTTTAACCAAAGAAGTTTCTCATTCAATTTTACAACTGATTGATCGGTAATATGGTCTTGATTTTTATTTAACTTTTTTTTAGTCATAACGTCTTACTATCTTTGTTCTTACAGGTAATTTAGCACTAGCTAATTCTAAAGCCATCATTGCAACATCTTCGGTAACACCATCAACCTCAAACATGATTCTGCCAGGAGAAACTCTCACAGCAAAAAATTCAGGTGAACCTTTCCCTTTACCCATTCTAACTTCTGCGGGCTTTTTTGAGACTGGTAAATCTGGGAATATTTTTATCCATAATTTGCCTTGCCTTTTCATACATCTAGTGGCAGCACGACGAGCCGCTTCGATTTGGCGAGCAGTGACTCTACAGCCATCCAAAGACTTAAGGCCAAATGAACCAAATGCCAGCATTGTTCCTGCTTTAGCCTTAGTTTTTACCCGCCCTTTATGAGCTTTACGATATTTTTGCTTTTTTGGATATAACATTTTATTTACTTATGAAATTAATTATATTTCTTTTTATTCTCTACAATATCACCCTTATAAACCCAGACTTTAATACCTATAACGCCATAAGTAGTGATAGCTTCAGCAGTAGAATAATCTATGTCAGCCCTTAAAGTATGCAAAGGAACGCGACCTTCCCTATACCACTCAGTCCTAGCTATTTCAGCCCCGCCGAGACGACCAGAACAGCTTACTTTAATACCTTTAGCACCTTGTTTCATGCAGCTTTGCATAGCTCTTTTCATAGCACGTCTAAATGCAACTCTTTTTTCTAATTGCATAGCAATACCCTGAGCGATCAAATTAGCATCAATATCAGGTTTTTTTACTTCATGTATATTAATGTAGACTTCTCCGGTTGTGATTTTCAGAATTTCTTTCTTTAAAATTTCAATATCACTACCGCTTTTACCTATTATCACACCAGGCTTCCTAGCATGTATATTAATTACTATACTTTTGTTAGATGGTCTATCTATAAGGATTCTACTAATTTGAGCAATAGAATGTTTTTTAGAGATCATTCTTCTAATTTTTATATCCTGAATTAATAAATCACCATAATTTTTTTCAGCATATAAAACAGACTCCCAACCTTTTATCAAAGTAGGACCAACCCTAAAACCATGCGGATTAACTTTTTGCCCCATTCTATTTCTCCTTCGCTTCTGTTAGAGTAATGTATAAATTACTAAGGAATTTATTGATCCTTGCAGACCTGCCTCTTGCTCTTGGCATCATTCTTTTCATAACTAATGATTTACCAACAGTAGCATTAGAAACAATAAGTTTGTCTATATCAAGACCAAAATTGTTCTCCGCATTTGCAATAGCGGATTGTAAACATTGTTTTACCTGATGAGCAATTCGTTTCTTCGAAAAGGTAAGCTGAATTAATGCATCGGACACCTTCATGTTACGAATAAAACTAGCCACAAGATTTAATTTTCTAGGACTTACTCTTATATTTTTTGTTATAGCCTTGGCAGAGGCTTCTTGCATCTTCACCATTTTATTTCCTCTTAGCTTTTTTATCAGCACCATGACCGTGGTAAGTTCTAGTAGGAGAAAACTCTCCAAGCTTTCTTCCAACCATCTCTTCAGTGACAGATACAGGAATAAATTTATTTCCATTATGCACAGCAAAAGTAAATCCAACAAACATGGGAATGATAGTGGACCTTCTAGACCAGGTTTGAACTATCTGTGAACTACCTGATTCAATTAATTTTTGCACTTTTTTTATCAAAAATCCGTCAACAAACGGACCCTTCCAAACAGAACGAGCCATATAACGCCTTATTTTCTACGCTTAATAATATACTTCGAAGTAGACTTGTTTTTACGAGTCTTCTTACCTTTTGTAGGTTTACCCCACGGAGACACAGGGTGACGACCACCAGATGTTTTACCCTCACCACCACCATGTGGGTGATCAATAGGATTCATAGCGACACCTCTAACAACAGGACGGCGACCAAGCCACCTCATTCTACCAGCTTTACCATAATTCACATTCTGATGATCCTGGTTTGAAACAGAACCAATAGTAGCTTTACACTCAAGTGGAACCAGTCTTAGCTCTCCTGAACGTAACTTTATCTGAGCATAACCAGAGTCTTTACCAGCTAACTGCACATAAGCACCGGCAGATCTTGCGATTTGCCCACCTTTTCCAGGTTTCATTTCTACATTGTGAATAATGGTACCAACAGGTATAGATTTTAAAGATAGAGAATTACCAATTTTAATATCAGCATCATCACCTGATAAAATTTTATCACCCACATTTAATTTTTGAGGAGCTAAAATATAAGCAAAATCACCATCTTCATATTTAATTAAAGCGATAAAAGCAGTTCTGTTTGGGTCGTATTCTAGTCTTTCAACAACTCCAATAATTCCAATTTTATTACGCTTGAAATCTATAGTTCTATATAGTCGTTTATGTCCACCACCACGATGGAAAGATGTTATTCTACCACGGTTGTTACGACCACCAGTCTTTGATATACCTTCTGTTAAAGGCTTATAAGGACCACTTTTCCACAAACCAGATTTGTCTACTTGCTTTAACTCTCTTAAAGAAGGCGTGATTGGATTAAAAGATTTTAATGCCATTATTTTATACCCCCTGATAAATCTATATATTGATCTTTCTCTAAAGTAACTATAGCTTTTTTAAGATCAGATCTTTTACCTAAAATACCTTTAAATCTCTTTGCTTTACCAGGAATATTAAGAACATTAACTTTCTGTACTTTTACTCCAAAAATGAGTTCCACAGCTTTTTTTACTAAATCTTTGTTAGCTTTTTTTATAACTTTAAAAGTGTATTTTCTATATTCAGAAAGCATCGTTGTTTTTTCTGTGACAACCGGGCTTCTAAGAACGTCATATAAATTGTAATTCATAATACTAACCTCGATTCTAAAGCTGCAACAGCACTTTTAGTTAATATAACAGTATCGTGTTTGATAATATCATACACATTTGCTCCGATCTGAGGAACAGATACTATATTAAAAAGATTTCTTGACGCTAAAGAAAAGTTTTGACTTACATGCATTTCATCGACAACAAAAAAACTAGCCTTACCAAAATTCTTCATAGCATTAACTAAAGAAGAGGTTTTAGAAGACGATAGATCTAAACTATCCACTACAAAAAGCTTTCCTTCTGCAAATTTAACAGAGAGAGCATGGCACATAGCAAGCTTTCTAACTTTTTTAGGTAATTTTATATCATGGCTTCTAACGACTGGACCATGAGACACCCCACCACCACGCATCTGAGCAGATCTTAAAGAACCTTGGCGAGCGTTCCCCGTACCTTTTTGCTTGAAAGGTTTTTTAGTAGTACCAGACACTTCAGAAATTGTTTTTGTGGCATGAGTTCCTGATCTAGCTTTTGCAAGCTGCCATTCTATAGCACGCTTTATTAAATCTTGCCTTACCTCTAGACCAAATACAGATTCGTTAAGATTTAACTCTCCCATTGATTCTTTGGCTAGACTATATATTGTGGTTTTCATTTTTAGTACCTTTAATTACTAATAGAAATAGTTTTTTTAATAGCATCAGTGATATAAACCTGTGAACCTTTATGTCCAGGAATAGCACCCTTAACAGCTATTACATTTTTCTCTGTATCAACAGCAAACACTGTCAAATTTTGCAAAGTAACAGATTTGTTACCAAGATGCCCTGGCATTTTTTTGTTTTTAAAAACACGACCTGGGTCTTGACACCCACCAGTAGAACCGATAGATCTATGAGACACGGAAACACCGTGCGAAGCCTCTAAACCTCTAAAATTATGCCTTTTCATACCACCAGCAAAACCTTTACCGATAGAGGTACCAGAAACATCAATAAATTGACCCACAGCAAAATGATCAGCTTTAATCTCAGAACCTATATCAATATATGACTCTGCTGTTATTCTAAATTCTTTTAAATGAACTTTTGGCTCTATTTTTGCGCTTGCAAAAACAGTACGCATTGCCTTACTAACTTTAGACAGTTTAGCATTTTTAGAACCTATGACAACAGCCATATAACCATCTTTTTCTTTTGTTTTGTGAGCAACAACTTGGCATTCCTCAACACTAAGTAAAGTAACAGGAACCATTTCTCCTTTTTCATTAAAAGCAGAACTCATTCCAAGCTTTTTTGCAATTAAACCAGTTCTCATTGCTTAACTCCTACTAATTTAATTTCCACATCAACACCAGCAGCCAAATCAACTTTCATTAAAGCATCAACGGTCTGAGGAGTTGGATAGCTGATTATAATCAACCTCTTTTGAGTACGAATCTCGAATTGCTCCCTAGATTTTTTGTTTACGTGTGGAGATCTATTTACAGTAAAACTCTTAATTTCACGAGGAAGAGGTATAGGACCATTAACATTAGCACCAGTGCGCTTAACTGTTTGCACTATCTCTCTAGTAGCAACATCTAAAAGCTTGTGGTCGAAAGATTTTAGCCTTATCCTAATTTTCTGATTATTCATCATTAACCTATTTAAAAAAACAACGAGAGTTACAAGAGATACTTACAACTCTCAAATATATTATTATTTTATAATTTTTGCTACTACGCCAGCACCTACTGTACGGCCACCTTCA
>CAZKKY010000022.1:9127-15860 GCA_964553715.1 uncultured Rickettsiaceae bacterium | reverse complement strand
AAAATTAAAGACAAATAACCAAGAAAATTCATAGAGTGTAAAACTTCTTATAAGATATACCTCATATAATCGCAAGACACATGCTGTTGTGTTATAGGGCATTGAATTTGCAATTCGAAGAATTCATTAGATTGATAATGCCAGTTTAGGATAAGAGATTATTAAACTAATAGGTTTGTAATTAATGTTGGAATGTACTCACGTAGAATTAACTTACAGCATATACTGTTTTATGAAATTGATGAAAACAATAAAGGTATAAAAATACTAAAAATCTAGAGTAATTATGGTGATCACTAATAGCAAATCCCAGCGTTAAACCAGACAAGTGGACTTTAAGCTTAGGTCTACGGGTTCATGCCAAAGGAAAAAACTCTAGAACTATTATTAGAAAAACAGGCATTTAAAAAAGCGAAAGAAATGATAGATCCAGTTGACCCATACTATGATGCTTGAAGGACAAGTGTAGGAGATAAGAAACCAAGATACTTGAGACAGAGTTAATACAAAATATGGCAGCAACAAAACTCTCTTGGGGAGATAACTCAGATCTTATAAAACCATGTGAAATACGTAAACGATACATAAAAGCATTACGCGAAGCTGATAACAACCATTATTAGACCCCCTACTCTCTTTCGCACAGTCTTAAATAGGCTAATTAAAGCATTATTAGTAATAATTAAACAATAAACAAAAAAATTCTTATCCAAAAAAACAAGGCTACTAAATTATCTTTTTGCTATAACTAAAAACGATGTTAGCATAATCAATACTGAAATATTAATTGACTCAAAATAGAAACTAAGTTAGTATTAATTTAAATTAATAATTTAGTAGGTTGGTTTATGCATAATCTCATCAGAAAATCTCTTGAAGAAAGTTTTACTGTTTTGAATCAAAATTTAGTAGTTGGAGACGATCACTCTAAACTTGATGTAGTTATAGATACTCTAGTCAAAATGATTAACGGATCACCTTGTAACGATGAAATCAGAAATATGTTTAAAAACCATCCTGATATAAATAAAAAATCCATAGAGACTGATGTATTTAATATAGTTTACATGCTAAACGGCAAACATAAGTTAATATCTGAGTGTTGTGAAGACGAACACAATATTCTGGAATATATATTTGATTTAGCAGATGAAATAATCGAAAATTTAAATTTTGTAACTATACAAGATGGGAATGTAATAAAAAATCAAGTAGAATGTATAGCGCTTAAACCAGAAGTACCATATTTGGGTGAATTATATATCACAGAACCCAATAACGAATTATAAAGTGTGATCTAGTGAATGAAGAAACAAAAACGCCTCTAACTACTTCTAGCCAGTCTTTAACAGTTGGAAGATTTGAACAACAGTTTCAGAAAAAAAGAGCTTCTTTTAATGAGTTAATCTTAAGTGGACATATCAGTGACAAAGGATCACAGATTATTAGCAACAATCCAGTACTCAGGCTTTTAAATGAAAGAGAACTGCTGTTTTTTAGTACTGAGTATAGAGAAGATGTTAATGCTATTCACAAAAAAAAATATAAAACCCGCCAAATACCACAATTATCAAATACAAACAATGTAAATGAAGTTATTTGTAAATCTTTAACAGCTTTTGATACTACTTATAACAACTGTAGTAAGTTAGCAAAAGAATTCCTCATGACTTCAACTAACTTATCTATTGAAAAACCACACGATAAATCTAACAATCAAAGTGATAGCATTGATTTTCATGGATTATCTGTTGAAGCTATCCCATATTGCATTTGGGATAAAAAAGCAAAACAACTCACACGAATGGAAAGCTATAGCTATTATAGGTGTGCAATATCCATATGCCTTCAAAATCTTCCATTCCCATTATCTACTAATAATAATTCTTGCATAGTCTTAGCTCATGAGTTAACTCATGCAATAGATGATACACATACCAATTTAAACTCATGCAAAGTGTTATTTAATACCCTTCATAACAAAGCACATAATAATGCAGCAAAACAAGAAGCAGTCCTAGAATGTGCATCTAAAATCGTTGATAATCATGAATCAATGTTTACGAACCATTATCTTTCAGATCTTAAAAATCTATGGTTTACAGATAATGGGAAACCCACATTTTATGACTGGGCAAACTATTGGGTTGAAGAAATGAATAACGCGTCAACACAACAAAACGTGTTTGTAGGCTCAGATAAGCAAGGAAATCGAGGATTAAAATGCGGATCTGTACCTACCGAATTTCTAACTTTTAGCATTGAACATGTTTTTAATGCTTTAGAAAATAGTAATAACCCAGAAGAGTTTACCAATAATTACCAAAATACCATTAGATCGCAATTATCCGCATGTGATAACTTTGCTCCTGAAATAAAAAAAGCAGCTTTTGAACTAATCAAAGATACTACTACTCCTCATTTAACGCTATTGATGAATCATTCCTCCTCTGAAGAATTGAAGTCATCTTTAGGTAAAGCTATAGAAGTTTTAGAACATCAATGTTCTGAATTAAGTCAATCTTCATCAACAATGATGAATCTAGAAAATCGTAAAAGACCCGCTACTACCCCTAATGATCAAGACCGAGATGAAAAACGCATCACTGAGGAACAAACCTATATTGAGAATAATAACTCTACTACAACAACCATTGTACCCTCGCATACTTCATCCTCTTCCAGCACAAATATTTCATCCACGACGGATCTAAATTCTGCTCGCAAAAGCGCTTCTTCCACGCAAGAGCATTTGTATTCTAAAGATGATAGTGGTGTCGATGAGATAGTAAATAGAATGCTAAAAAGACTCTCATCTACTAAAGCAACGAGTAACACTGCACCTACAACACCTACTACAAAAACAATGCCAGAAAGAAGAAGATCTCATTCTATATAACAAATCTTTCTAAACACTCAGGTTTTATAGATTTTTCGCAACAAATCTACATTGAATATTTGTTAATAATCTGTTACAATAAAGCAAGTAAGCTTATCGTGAGATGTTGTTATGAAAACCCAAATAAGATTTGAAAATTCTGAATATAGAGTTTACCAAGGCAATGATACTGAGCACTTTTCTCCCATTGAGAATTCTGATTTATTAAAGGCAGAGATTGAAGAAATTAGAAAATATTCGATCACTCCTACAACTTTTGACTCAAGGAGTTTTTTTAATCAATCGACAGCAGATAGAATTAGAGAAACTATAGAAAAAGTTACCATAAACAAAACAGATCTAGAAAATAGACTGAATGGGTTTATCAACTATGAACAAGAGCTTCTAGCTCACCTTAAAAATATATCTACAGGAATAATAGAAGAAGGAGAGTTCACAAAAATAAACATAGATCTATTAGGCTTAAGCGAGAAATTCATCCCTAAAATTACAGCTTTAGATAATTATTTGATAGAACTAGAACTATATAGAAATTTTGTCCTAGAAAACCAAGATTTAGATTTATCTTATTATGATATTTATAATAACTCTGCCAATGAAGTTACTCGTTTTGGAATTAATACTGCTATTATGAATCAACACCAGACTAAAGAGCTAGCTGAGATATATACTACTTCTGTTAATAAAAAAGGATCAGTTAAGTCTGGTACAAAAAGTAGCAAAAGTCAGAAAGATTCTGAAGTCTTAAAACCACTACATCCTATAGAGGTATTCTTAATACAAGATGCTATAAATTTTTTAAAAACATCAGAAAGTAAATCTGTATTAGTTGATATATTTGTTAGAAATGATGATGGACGCATAAGTATAAAAGACAATAAGCTAGATATTCATACTGTGGTTCTTTATTGTAATAGAGAGATCGGTAAGATCATAGTAATAGACCCTAGTAATCCGGACTTTAGTAAGCACATTGCAACTAATAGCGTAAGATTATTTAGAGAATCAGAAGGCAATTTTGAAATTACCATTCCGCCAATACAAAAAATATATGTTCCTTTTAACAAAGACAATGTAGGCCCAGGCCCCGATCAATACAGAGACTGTATTGATCTATCCGCCAAAATTGCTTTTGGTCTGAATAAATTGAATGGCTATATAAATACCCAAGATATTATGTCTTCTAGCGTGATACAAGAAATTACGAATCAAGAACAAAGTAATAAGTCACTCTTTTTTAGCTCTGATGAAGCAATCGCAAGAATAAGGCAAGCTTCTGATGATAATATTAGAGCAAAATTTCAAGAGTTATTATTAAGTTTTGACAAACTCACAAAGGCTACAGACTGTTATTCTAAATCAGAATCATTAGAAATACAAAAAAACAATATCACACTATTTAGCCAGTGCTATTTACCAAATCAATATGATGAATGTATTAATAGCTTATCGAATCGTTATAGTGAAAACGCGAAGGTATTGAAAGAAGCAATAGATAAAGAAATTAGCGGTTTGCTAGGAGAAGTTAATCAGGAGTTATAAAATGCGTGACCAAGAAATACAACTTTCAAATTATTGTAGGTGGGATGATAGTAGGAACTTTGCTGAATTACTTAAAAAGCATTCTGATCTTGATGTAACAATAAAAAACGGATTGTGCTTTATATATGCTATAAAGCATAAAAATTCAGAGATATTAAAATCCTTACTAGATTATTATGAAAAAACAAATCTTAAAGATAATTATGATAGTATGGAATATAAGACTGCAAAACATGCTCTTAGACAAATATTAGAAGAAGCTATAGAGCAATATCCTATTACTTCCGAAATAGAAGACATCCTTAAACCATATGTAACAACTGACGAGTATAGTACTGAAGATATTGAAAGCTTAAAAGATGATGCTGAAGCTTCATATCAGTTTGACGATCCTGATATAACAGATTTAGATAATGGCAGCAACCCTATTTCCCTTCTGACGTTAGCAAATCTGAGAGACTGGAACAACTATAATAGTGATCATCAAGCGCAGCAAAAGTTAATAGGAACCACAGACACAGCAGAACATGAGTTATAACTCTCCTCAAATTAGCAGTCTTAGAGCCATGAGTGATATAAAAATTTATTTATCCACTAGCACTAGTTTATTATGATGAGCCATAATCACAGTATAAATTTGCTTATAAATTTCAGATGCTGTTCTAATATCAGAATTTAGTTCTTTAACTAACTCATTAGCAGAATACAATATAGTATTACTTAGCATAACAACCTGACTTTCTACAAAATCTTCTTGAAAACCTAGCTTTCGACCCAAAACCTTAAAGTCTTGCATTGTTATGTCTTTAAATCTATATTTGCCATTAATTTTCATAGACATTTTTGCTTTAAAAGCATTCACATAAACTATAGTACTAAGGATATCATAAAAAGGTGCTAGAATCTCTTTTCCGTCTTTGTAAAGCAAAGAAAAATTTTTGCCATGAGCATCACCATTACCTATAACAAAATTAAAAATAATACCTCGTAGTAATAGTAATCTATTTATATTTTCCATACGCCCTGCCCTAATCCTATCCTCAAGCAATGAAAAACAGGCTTCTATACCAGGGCCACCATCATTTTCATATTTTAACTGAGGGTCAATGCTCATAGCCTGACAGAAATCTTCTTGGTGTAATCTAATGGTTTGCACATCCTCTATGATCTTTCTATCATATCTCTCTATCAAATAGTATGCTTTGTTCTTAACCCATAATATGGTTGCTTCTGGCACATCTAATCCAATTTTTTGTGCAAGCCTCATACAAAAAAACTCGTTTTGTACTGAATAGTTTAAATTTTCAATATCTGGTTTAATGATATGCGTAGATGAAGTATCTTTTATCGGAATTGCAATGTTATTACTAACAAAAGAAATCATTAATTTATCCTGCGCCCCGGCACAAGTCATTCTAACATCTGGATCCCCTACTAAAAATGGATGTCTTTTTACTAAAGATGATAAAATATTATCAGCTTTAGATTCATCAAGAATATAGTAAGTCTGCTTATTTTTTAAACCTGGATAAGTACCTTCTTTATATAAAGAAACAGCGCCTGCACAATCACCGCCTATTTCTTCAAGTAACCTGAAAATATTTTTTTCTGAAACTTGAAAATATCGAGCTATTCTCAATCTTAAAATTCCATCTGGTAAAAGGCCAGAAAAAAATGGCTGAGTAATCTTGTGGCTAAAAGCTTCATATTGTAGAGGGAAAGAAATTGATAATCTCACAGCTAATTTACTTTGCAAATATGTAGGATCATATGTAAAACCAAGTACAGATCCTTGACTAGTCAACTTACCAATATAATTGCCTTTTAAATATACATCTAAAACTCTGATTATACTGTCTGCCATCTACTATCCTTCAGATTATTCCTAGAAACATAATAGACTACTTATAGGCATACAGCCAGTTTTTATTTTATTCCTAATAAATAACATTTAAAGGAATTATTATATAAAATCTTATCACGCCCTACCCCACTAAATCAAAAGCAATTTTATCCATTAAACTCATTTGACACCGATAAAATCTGACTTTCACCGTAGCTTTTCACTTAAAATCAATTCTCTCAAACAGCCAGATTATATTTACACTATAAAATTTATAAATTAACTCTATTCGCTAAAAGCCATATATTACATATTTTAAAAAATTAATACTATATTCATAACTATCAATATCAAAACAATAAATCTATGCAACTCTTTTTTGTATAAAGAATGTATATTCATTATATAATAATTGTATATTCAATGTACATCTGTTGTATATTATACGA
>CAZKKY010000022.1:0-9027 GCA_964553715.1 uncultured Rickettsiaceae bacterium | reverse complement strand
CTCAAAAAATAAAACTAGATATCTTTTGTATAGAAAATGTATAGTAGATGTATAGTAGATGTATATTGAATATATAATTGTTGTATATTTATTTATTATGCTATATTATTAACTGCAGAATATGTTAAATTAAAAAATAAAAATCAATGGCAATAATAACGATAGCAAGTACCAAAGGCGGAGTAGGGAAGTCTACTTTTATATTAAATTTAGCAACCGTTATGTTAAATCATGGAAAAAAGGTTGCTATCTTAGACGCTGACAATCAAAATACGGTTAGCAAATGGCATAAAGTAAGGGAATATGTAATTAGCACCGGAGAAAAATTATCAGAACTCTTTGTTGCAAGTGCAAGAGGTGAGACGTTACTTGATATAGCCAATAATAAATCTGATCAAGGATATTTCGTTCTTATTGACAGCCCGGGTGTAGATGACAGTAATATGCGCTCCGCTTTACTCAGGAGTCATTACGTAATCACCACATGTCCTCCTTCTCCTGTCGATTTATGGGAAGTAGAAACATTACTCAATATTCTTAAGAAATTGCAATTAACACAGGATAGGCGTATTCCTCTCATACTCATTTTTAATAAGGTGCCTACTAGACATGCAGCAACTGCACTAAATGATGCTCTCATATTTTTTGAACATAATAATATCATGCCATCTTATATATTAAAATCCTCTATCAAAGATCGTGCATCATTTAAAAACTCTATAAAAGACGGGAAGGGGGTAATAGAGAGTTCTCCAACAGACCACAAAGCGGTTGCAGAAATAGAATCTTGTTATGAAGAAATTATGCAAATAATAAAATCTACTACCTCAACTAAATAAAATTACTTTACGAGAAAAGATATGAGTAACAAAAAGACACTTATTCCTAATCCAAATAAGATCTCCGAAAGAGAATTAGAGTTTATTAATGATGGATCTAATACAATATTTAACAATGTAAAAAATGAAGTAGTACCAGTACAAGAAAGATATAAGGGCAGAATGATCTCAATGTCAGATTCTTTTTGGTCTACATTAAATGATTATCTAAAAAAAAATCCTACTGAAGGTAATAAATCAAGTTTTATTGTACGAGTAGTTGCAGAATACATTAAAGATAAAAACAAATACTAACCATTTAATGTTTATAACAATACTTAGTTGATCAGGTGATTTGAGTACATGACATTCTTATTGGTGGGTAATACGTAATTTATTCACCTCAAACACAAATTTCGTACAAATCATATAATTTCACAGCAACGTTGTAAAATTATCACGCACATGTTAATTATATATTACTTATATAACTAATATATATTTATTATATATTGAAAATATAATATAGACTATGCTCAGCTAATCACGCATTACAATTCGCATTAAATTGCACACTGAATGCAACTTTTTGTGCGAATCTTATTGACTATCTAAAAACATTCTTTATATTCAATAAGTACAAAACGTAATTTAATCAAAGAGACAATAATTTATGGCTGTGTTGAAAAGTGAAATAAAACGAGTGTCGTTCTCTGTACCTAAGTCTTTTCTTAAAGCATTAGATGACCACCTGGATCATTTTGCATTAACAGATAGGGGTAGGTGGCTGATTGAAGCGGCTAGAGAAAAAATGGCAAAAGAAAAGATCACACTAGCAGAGATTGAAGAGGAAGAAGAAGAAGAAAAAACATTTGATAAATAAAACAAAAAAAGGTGCTAAGAGTATACATCACTTAACACCAAATTATGTTGTATAGATATACAACTAATAAGAAACTTTCGTCGGGTCCTTACTTAGTTCATCATATAACATTTTTGGAATTCTGCAAGCTTTTTGTATTCATTAGCCCTTAATTTATAGGGATTTTATATGATTTCAAACATACAAGTAGATTCTGTTGCATTTGCACAACATCAAAACAGTGATTCATATTCAACATTATCAGGAAATATTATTCCGCATTCTTGGTATGGTGAAATAGTTTCTGATTCTGGAAATACTGACTTTAATGCTATTACTATACTTTCGGAAATAGTCTATTGGTATAGGCCTAGCAAGGATGGTACTAGTAAGTTTAACGGTTCTGTTTGGCAAACTTCTTACTGTCACTTCGAGCAAAAATTTGGTTTCAATAAGCAACGTATTCGGAGAGCTCTTGTAAAATTAGAAGATCTTGGAATAATCAAAAGAGAACTAAAAACAATCTATCTCTACGGACAAAAATATAATAATGTTCTATTTATACATCTTTTAGATCGATCTAAACGTTTCAGCAAAATAACTAAAAATAATAGTGACGATAATGCAAAAATTCGTTTTGAAGATAATCATAACTCTAACTCTATAGAATCGATTCACATTAATGAGTTAGATACATTAGAAGGAAAATCTAACACTGAAGGGTGTGATTTTGAAACGGATGATATAGAACCTTTAAATCTAGAACCTATTTTAGAATCTTCTGAAGAAAAAACTTTTTTTCTTCCTCTATACAACTTTGATACCCCCTCTCTACAAAATTGTAGAGATTATATAAAGAAAGAAGAGAATAATATAAAAGATTATAAAGATAGATCTATGAGATCTAGTTTTGAAGAAGGAAATTTTTCTAATATTTTTTTAAATGAGAAAGCTATGAGGGGAGGGGATAAAATAACTAGTTATGAAGAGAATAATCAGAAACAAAAAGATCAAAAGCCTAAAATTTCTTATAAAAATGAAAAAAGGCTTATAGATTTTTATCCTCTATCATCAATAGATTGTTCTGAACTCAGAAGACTTTGTTCTAGAGAATTTTCAGATAATGCGATAAATGAGATTTTAAAGGACTTAGCTAGAAAGAAGCCTGAATGGAGCTGTAATATCAAAAAAGGTTTTATGAGTTATATGTCTGAGATTTTAAGATTTGAGAAACGTAATGCTATATTGATATCTGGGCAGGGATTTAGGATAAATAACAATCTCACTAAAGAAGAACAAGATCATAAGATTCAAGAGAGATTTTTATCAGAAATAGAAAATTCATTAGATATTTCACCAGAGATGCAATTGAAGAAAAAGTTATCATCTAGATTATCGCCGAATAGCGCTTATAGATTTTTAAGATCTTACATTTATGGTAATATGGAAGGGGAGAATTTTAAAATTTATCTTAAAGGATCTATTGAATTATCGGAATTGGAAGAAGAGATCATATTAGGAGAATTAAGATCTATCTATGATATGAGTTATGGAGAAGAAGTTGTCTGTATTAAATGCTTAGTTTTTGAGATAATAAAAGAGGAGAGAAGAGATATTGATTATATTGAATTAACTAGAGAAGATATTGAAGACGGGAGAGGATTTGCAAAGATGCCTAGAGGTATTTGGGGAGATATAAGGATGAAACTGGTAAGATATTTTGGTAAGGCAGGTCATGGATTAGACGCATCTTTATTTAGTAAGCTTGATGCGATAGTAGATGAGGAGAGTAGGGAAGTTACGTTAAGAGCGCCTAATAAATTTATGAAGGACTGGATAAATAACAGATATGGCAGCTTAATAGAGAACATTTGTAAAGCAGAAAATTTTACATTAAATGCAATCGTAGTGTGATTATTAGAGGTTGGTTATTAAAATTGTTGATATAAATTTGACAGAATTTACAAGATCACTACTACTGGTATTTCAGTTATTTTGTGTGCATTTATCTAGACAAGTAGTGATATGATACTGTGCTTTATTATTATCAATTTTCATCATATAAAATAAATCTTAAATTTAATGCTTGACATAAATAATAACTTATGGTTTATTAGAAACGGTTATAAAAATACAACTAATAATTTAATATTAATGTTTAATTAATAAGTCTTAAAAGTGAGACAACACATGATAAATATTCTAACCACAGAGACCGATTTTAGAAATAATAATTCTGTTATGAGCCCTATTGTTAGTATAAAAGGGTTTGGTACCCAGTTAAGTAAGTACAGGCAAAATGCTAATTTGACTAGTCAAAGTTGTACAACTAGGGGTTA
This sequence comes from uncultured Rickettsiaceae bacterium, assembly GCA_964553715.1. Lineage (GTDB taxonomy): Bacteria > Pseudomonadota > Alphaproteobacteria > Rickettsiales > Rickettsiaceae > JAGOJE01. Next base: position 5,008 of record CAZKKY010000022.1, on the reverse strand, counting down.
ATTTATACAAAAAAGATAGGATATATATTTTTAGCATGGCAAAAGCAATCTGATCAAGTTGTATTTCAAAAAGTTCAGTCTTATTTGAAGCATTTGAAAGAGGAAGGAATATAATGACGATAAAAGATGTTTTACTAGAAAAATTTCAAACTAAAGGAGTAAATAAAATGATAGCAATTATAAATTAACAAACGATACCACCAGTAAGTACCTAAGAAATTGGATGATCTGAGTACTTTCTGATGGGCTGTCCAATACTACAAGGAGTGTGAACACTGTGATTATAGATCAAAAAACTTATTCTAGCAATAAGAGAAAGTTTTTACAAAAAATTAATATTAACTGTTTTGCTTGTATTGCAGAGTTAGTTATTTCTAACTTAATGCAAGCGACAATTATTGCTTACAATACAAAGCAATCAAATAGTAATGAATTTTTTACTTTCCAATATAAAAATGATCTAGATCAAAAGTTACATTTTTGGGCCTTATTTAGGCACAGATATCAGACATTACTCCTACTGGTATAGATAAAAATAAAAATTCTCTTGGCCATTTATATCCTGAATCTAAACAGACACTGTGTTTCGATTTAGGCTGTTAATAGTGTCTTTGAGAAAATAATAAATTTGCGGTGATTTCTAATGATGTTCAATTTATTTTTAGCCTAATAGGTGTAGAAGAATTGTTATTATAAGAAATCTAAACAAAAAAGTAGAAAACAACAATAATAAGGAGAAAGTCCAATGACGAAACAGATAAAATTAACAAAGCATACAAAAAAACATATTAAAATAGAGCAGACAAAGTCTCTAATTTGTATTGGGGGCGCTTTTTTAATAGGAGCCATTATTGTTCCTGAGGTTGCGTTAGCAACAACTTTTAACTTGGATGCGGGAGCACAAGCTATTCTTAACCCATTAAGAGCACTTATTAGAGATTACTGGTTAACAGTGGTAGGTATTTCTGCTGCATCATCTGGAATATTTTTTGGGGAAGGAGACTTAAAACAGAAGGCGATTAAAGCTGCAATAGGAGGGAGTTTAGCTGGAGGAGTGATGATGGCTATTCAAGCAATGGGTGCTTTTGGAGCTGGTACACCTACATCTTGAATGAGCAGATGATTTAGGTAGAAATTGACGAGAGTATTTTTATGGCGAGAAGAGATTTTAACAATTGTTTGAACAAGGAACATAAGGCTTATAATTGTAGCATAGGGTCTCTTTTATTTGGAGGTATTTTTTTCTCTATTTTTACCTTAATCAAGGGTTTTCTGTGGGGGATAGGAGGATCTGCTATTGGTTTTATGTTGGGTCGGTTTCTTTCAAAGCACTGGCATGAAGGAAATATTCAAAGGTCAGTTTATTGGCATCTTCCATTTGTTAAGGCTCTCGTAGACAGCAATATGCCAGAATCGCATCATCGTAAAATTATGTGAAGCTTGCATGTAAAGATAAAAAATTAGCGAAATGAATAAAGAAATCATGGTTTTAAATATAGAGATGGTATCTAGGCAAAGAAATGTTTTTCTTATCCTTAGTATCGCTACTATTTTTTGCTGTTTATTACTAGCACTTAAACTAGTTACTACCAAGGAAAGGATAGTATTAGTTCCTGGTTTGAATCAGGAAGTATGGACTACTGAAAATGAGGTGAGTGCTAGTTATTTATCAGAAGTAAGTAGTATGTATATACCGTTTTTACTAGATCTTGATAGTGGCTGTATTGATTGGAAGAGAGAAAGGTTGTTTAAGCATGTATCTCAAAGTGATGTACGTTACATGAAGGAATTAGCACAATATTTTGCTTCGGCTAAAAAGAAATATGCAAAATTTTCTTTAAGCACTCACTTTGCAGTGAAGAAATTTGAAGTGAATGAGAAGACATTAACAGTAGAGGCACATGGTCAGTTAACGAGTAGATTTGGAGAGAAGGGTGTTACATCTAATCCTGCTGTTTACAGATTAAATTTTGAGTGGGTAAGTGGGAAATTATTACTAAAAGAATTTGTACATCTGATAAAGAACCAAAAAGGAGAATATGAATCTGAGACAATTGATTTAGAAGTAAGTAGTGATTATGAGAATGATGATGTAGGCACTCAAACAGATGAGAAGGTTGACGATTATGACAATTAAAAGATCAAAATATGTATTAGCAATTTGTTTATGTATAATTTTTGCTATGTCTTCGGTAGTTGCTGAGTCAAAAAAGAGCCTCATAATGGATGTTCATGAGAAGAATACAGAAGTGATTTTAAATTATTTAACTCCTATAACGATTGAGATGAGTGCTAGTTTAATCAATCGTTTAAATTTTAAAGATAATAGAATTACTAAAGTTGTAGGTGATACAAGTAAATTCAGCAACATAATTTCTCAAGATGGAAGTAATTTATTTTTGAGTTTGAATGTTCCAGCAGGAGAGACTCTTGATATTTCAGTGATAGATATAGATTCAGAAGTATTTGATTTGCATCTTAAATCTCTTGAAAAACAGACACCATCTTTAGTGGTTTTAAAAGGTCCAAAAAGTTTTCCAAAAGACAAAGATATTCATAAGTCAGAAGCGTTAGAGATGATCAAATCGATGCAAAATTCTAGGCAGGATAAATATTATATATCTGATATTAAACGTAGAATCAAACTTAAGAACCATAGTGATTTAGAAATCAAACAATATGTGAGCTATAGATATGGGAAGATTTTTGGGGCTGGCTTTGAGGTAAAGAACAAATCTAAAAAAGATTATATTTACTCTTTAGAAGAGAAGCTCTCTCAAAGTTTTGACAACGTTATTGCTATTAAATCTGAGAAAAAAGCACTAGGGCCTAAGAGTAGTTCAAGGGTGTTTTTAGTATTTGAGGGAGAAGAGTTATGAAGCTGAAGGAGTTAATAGATGGTTTTAGATCTCTTCTTAACTTGCGTAAAAAAAATCAGATAAATGAAGAAGATTTTCTCTTTAGTCAAGATGAAGGGGATGGTCTTAAGTTAAAGAATGAAAATAATTTTTCAATCAGAAACAAGCAAAATCTTTTTTTAGCGACGATTTTAATGGGGATTTTAGTCCTAACATGTTTAGCTATTTTATTTTTACAAAGTAAAAATAAAAAGAAGCAATTAGCGCAGAAGCCTGTTGCTTTAAAGGTCGAGCTTGCTGACAAAGCTTTAAATGCTGAAGTTCATTGGAGAAATTATTATGAAGAACAAAGAGAGCAAGATAGGAGAGATCTAAATGATAGATTAAAGCTTTTAGAGGCTAAACAAGAGGAGGCATTAAATAGTACCAAAATGGAGGTAGAAGAAGAATTAGCGGATACCAAGGAAAAGCTATTAATGGCAAGGAAAGAATTAGAATTAGCGGGAGCAAATCTTCAGAGGGTTGCAATTGAAGAGGAGAAGCGTATTAATAGCGCGCCAAGTCATGTAGCGCCTAAGATTGATGAAGTGGATTTTACTACTGCGATAGAGTTTGATGAGCCTAAATCTACAAAAAACTATATTCCAGAAGGGACTTATTTTAATGGTTATTTACTTGGCGGAATAGTGGTTTCTACAGGTCTTAATACTGCTGATGAGAATTCTACATCTGTAAGCATTCGTTTAGAATCACGTGGGAACCTAAATAGTAAAAACCCGCTTGATGTTTCTAAATGTCATATTATGGGCAGTGCTTATGGGGATCTTTCTTCTGAAAGAGCAGTAATTCGCCTTGAAAAGATGATTTGTGAGGTAGATGGCGCATATATTACTAGCAGAATCGCGGGAGTAGTTTATGGGCCTGATGGATTTAACGGTATTAAAGGAAGTGTAGTATCTACTTCTTCTAAACATCTGAAGAATGCGATGATTGGAGGAATGATTAGTGGTTTTGGTAGTATTTCTAATGGGAAGCCTGCGATGCATATTGTTGGAGGTGGAGTATTATCTAGTAAAAAACAGGATTTTAAAGATTTAGCTAAAAGTGGTGCTACAGAGGGTATTTCTAATGCTGGTGATAAATTAGTAGAATATTACTTAAAACAAGCTGAGAGTATGTCTCCAGTTCTTACTATTCCTGCTGGTGTTAGAGTGCAGGCTCATATTAACAAAGGCTTTTCTGTTGGCGAGATTGGTACTGTGTCCAAAATTAAATATGAGAGAGCTATGAACAATGAAAATGAACAAGTAGGCAGAAAATGGAAATAAACTTAGGAATGAAAGACATATGTAATATTAGAAAAATCATATTGTCACTTTCTTTATCTTTTGTTGTTACATCTTGTAGCGCCTATAATTCATCTTTTTCTTGTCCGGATGCTAAAGGTGGCACATGTATGTCTATTGACAAAATAGATCATTTAATTAAGAGCGGAGAGATAGAAAGAGTTACGAAAACTGATACTAAGTGTCACGGTTTAAAATGTAAATCTAAATCAATTAACCTAAGTAATGGTGAGGCTCCTGTAATAATTGATAAAAGGTCAAATGATATATTGTTTACTGATGATTTGGAGAAACGCTGATGATGAGTAGACTCGCGGATTTTTTGGGTTTTAAATCAAATGCTGAGAGAAGTATTGATTCTAGCAGTGCATTCAAGAAACTATTAGATAGCCAGACTTTTTCTGCTACTCCGCTTAGCTCTTTGCTGCCCTATCAATATTTTGATGATGGTAGTGGTATTGCTTTTAATGAGAATGATACATGTGGTTTTTGGTTTGAGATTCATCCGATAGTTGGTTCTAATTCTGATATTGAAAAAAATTTAACCTTGTTTTTTAACGATGAGCTGCCTGAAGATAGTTATTTACAATTTTTGATAGTAGCATCTCATGATATTAGCAGGCCTTTTGCTATTTGGGAAAATGACAGAATTCATGGAGGAGAAAGCTTAGAGAGATTAACAAAATATAGGAAGTGGTTCATTCAGAATTGTTCCGTGGATTTTGCAAATAGTAGTGATGGGAGGCTTGCTAGAAATTTTCGAGTGTTTGTTACTTATTCTTGTCAAAAAGCATCGCAAAAAAT
>CAZKKY010000021.1:13249-17866 GCA_964553715.1 uncultured Rickettsiaceae bacterium | reverse complement strand
ATCCCGTCATCACGAGCGAAGCGAAGTGATCCAGAAACACTAGATTGCCACGTCGATGCGCTCCTCGCAATGACGATAAGTAGGACATATCGCCCATAGGCTCCTCGCAATGACGATAAGTAGAAGCGTACCATAACTCCTCGCAATGACGATAAGTAGGACATATCGCCCATAGGCTCCTTGCAATGACGATAAGTAGAAGCGTACCATAACTCCTCGCAATGACGATAAGTAGGACATATCGCCCATAGGCTCCTCGCATTATCAATTCTTCAAGGTAACTCTTTGTTTTTCCATAATAATGCGATTGTTGTAGATAGGCTGACAAATGCTATATATAGCGATGGTGCAATTAAGCTATTGTCAAAATAATGCCACAAAGACAAAGCAATTGCCGTAGTGCTTCTGCCTAAAAATTCTGTACCTATTGCGTATCCTACTCCAAGTACAAGGTATTTTTCATTACCAGATAACATCTTAAAGAACCAGGCTTTTAATGGTGCTACAAAAGCTACCCCAAGAATAATAATCCATAGTCTTATGGCTATTATTGTTTCCATAGATGCATTAGGAAGAAGATAAAATAATGGAATGATAGTAATACATAATAATATAGACATAACAGACATCCATTTGCTGTAAGAAAATTTCTCTGTTATGAAGCCAAATATAGGAATTAATGCTACGTCTAGCATTAGCAGCATAGTATTATGTTCTAGCATTTGTGATTTGGTAATATGTGGTTGCAATAATGGAATAAAGTTATTAAAAAAAACAAATGGTACCCCGTATGTCATATAGCTAAAGCTACTTACAAGAGTTATTCTTGTAAGCTTTCCTATATTCACTTTTATTAAATCTAAATTTTTAACTTTTTCTTTTGGTTTTTCTAATGGAGTATTATTTAATAGATATCTCAAAAAAAGACCTATCATGCCAGTTGCAATACCAAAGAAAAAGGGATAGCGCCAGTAATATCCAGGGTCGCTCGATTTACTTACAAGGGTTGCTGCAAAAGATGCTAGAGTCATCCCAAACATTGTTGAAACTAGATAATAGCTACTTGCTCTACCATATTTCCCATTTTCTACATGCTGCATTATAAATAATGAAGATACAGCATGTTCTCCAGAAGCAAAAATCCCTTGAAAAATACGTATTAATACCAGAAGAATTGGCGCATAAACACCAATATGGTCGTATCCTGGGACAAGTCCAAAAATAAAAGTGCAAATTGATACACCACCAAGTGTGATTATCAATGTAGGTTTGGGGCCATGATTCATAGCCATTTTTCCAAAAATAAACCCACCAAGAGGCCTTGTAAGAAGAGCCGTAGACATCAGCCCATAAGCTATGATAAGCTCTACTACATGGTCGCCAGCTCTAAAAAAAATAGGAGCTATAAATGGCGCCATATATGCATATAATGCTATATCGTAATGGTCTAAACAATTGCCGATAATGCCAGACCAAAATACCAAAGATGATTTGTGTTTCATCATAAGCTTGTTTTCTAAGGTTTTTATATGATAATAAATAGATCCTTTTTTATAAAGCTTCAATCTAAATATTAGTAATCATAAGATATAAGATATCATTAATAATTATGCTGCCATATGTAAAAATTTAAATATGTAGCAAATAAAATCCATAGTAAATAAGGAGTCATAAGTAAAGATACTAGCCTTATTTTAGGATAAGATAATACAATGAGCGAGGTAACTAAGATATCCATAACACTAAGCACTATTAAAGAAAAACCTGTTAAGTGATAATAGAAAAACAAAGGCGTCCAGCTCCAGTTTAAGATTAGTTGAGCAACGTATAAGATTTTAATGATATTTAGCTTATTCAATAAAGGAGCGTGCCAAATAATGCATCCAGATGCACCAATCATACCATATAAAATAGTCCAGGCTATTGGAAATACATAATTAGGAGGCGTAAGGCTTGATCTATCTAATGTTCTATACCATGTGCTAATCTCTGGCTTTGTTAAAGAGCCTATAATAGACCCTATTACTATTAGTGACAAAATCCATAAGGTTAAAGAAAGTATTGGAATTTTTTTCATTGATTATCTCCTAATTACGCACAGAAAGAGTTTTTAATTTTTTATATCTTGTCTATAGGGATTTTAATATATCTTACGTTATTATCTTCTGGTTTTCCAAAAGTTCCAGCTCTTAAATTTGCTTGTATAGAAGGAAGAAGTAATTTTGGAACCGCTTTTCCTTCGTCACGTTTATTACGCACTATAACATATTCTTCTTTAGATATTCCTTCGTGAAGTAAGATATTCTTTTCCTTTTGCTCTTTAATTGTTGTAACCCATTCCACACCTCGTCCGTCAGGAGGGTAATCATGGCACATAAATATACGTGTTTCATCTGGTAGGCTCAAGATTTTTTTGACAGAATCATAAAGAGTTGAAGCACTTCCACCAGGAAAATCAGTCCTTGCTGTTCCGATATCTGGCATGAAAATAGTATCTCCTACAAAAATTGCATCTTCAATAAGATAACTTGAACATGCTGGCGTGTGGCCTGGAGTATGTAGAACTTTTACTTCTACATTCCCAAGCGTAAATATTTCTCCATCTTCAAATAGCTTATCAAATTGAGAAGCGTCAAAGTTTGTATCCTTACTTGTGTTAAAAATAGGAATCCATAACTTAAGAACATCTTTAATTTTTGAGCCAATCCCGATTTTACCACCTAGTTTTTCTTTTAAATAATGAGATGCTGTGATGTGATCTGCATGAATATGTGTATCTAAGATCCATTCCACTAACAATTTTTCTTGATAGATATAAGAAATTACTTGGTCTGCAGACCAAGTTTTTGTTCTGCCAGAATATTGGTCATAGTCAAGCACTGAATCTATGATGGCGCATTTTTGTGTGCTTGGATCGCTTACAACATGTGTAAAAGTTGATGTATCAGAATCAAAAAAAGTTTTAATATTGATGCTCATAAATTTTTCTCTTCTTTTATGTTAAATGTGGTTTAAAAAATGAATTCTTTCATGAGTATTGCTATTCCAACAACACATAGAAAATATCCAAACGCTTTTTTTAAAGATTTTCCGTTCACAAATTTTGTAATATAAAGACCTAATATCATTCCAAGAAGTGATGGGGCTAAATATTTTGCTAAATTAATCCAATCTGATTCTATAAAACGATGTTTATCTGAAACAAACCCAATAAATGAATTAACTGTAATAATAAAAAGTGACGAAGGAACAGCATCTTGCATAGAAAATTTCATAAGCAAAACAAGTGTAGGGATAATTAAAAAACCTCCACCAGCACCAAGAAGACCCATAAGAATTCCTAATATGAAAGCTGTAATAATAACTTTGATATTTTGATTTTTTGTATGATGATTTTGTACATCAAAATTATATTTTTTGATCATGAAGTAAGCAGCAAGCCCCATAAAAATAACAAGCAATATCACTAATACTTTATCAAGTGTGATTAATCCTAAAGTATTAGGTAGGTTAGGAATAATAAATTTACGTGCTGCTAATACTCCTAAGACAGATGGTATCAAGAACAATATTGCATTCCTTAAAATAATGTGATTACGGTAACGAACTGTAGCTATAAGTGCTGTAGATCCAACTACTGCAAGGGAATAACTTGTTGCAAGGATTATTGGTATTTTTAATAAATAAACCATAATAGGAATTGTTAGAATAGATCCACCAGCCCCAACAAGGCCTAAATTCCCATAGCTGCTAACGAGATATATCCTATTAACTCCATATTACCTATTCCATGGCATTTTAGCTAGCAGCCTTGCCATTCCACACCAACCTGTTACCCCAGCAAAAATAAGACCTGCTCCTATAAATCCTGGTAATATATAGAACTTAGGATTAATAAATGTCCCAAGAATTGTTCCAGAAAACGCGATAAATCCTGCAGCAATTTGGGTTTGACGATCAAGAGGTAAAATATAGGATCCTGATTTTTTTACATAAAAACCATTCTGGATCCAAGCAACAATACCTCCTTCAAGAGAAGCGATATCTAAAGAAGGTTTTATTGCTAAGAGTTTTGTGCAAGCATCAGTACTTCTTTTGCCAGATCTACAATGAATCACTATAGGTTTTTCTGTGGATGGCAATCTATCAATAGTTATTTCATTAAGTGGTATTAGACAAGATCCCTCTATATATTCACTTCTATGCTCTGCCGGTTCGCGCACATCGATAAGCAAAACCTCATTTGTCTCCAAGCGTTTTTTTAATTCTGAAGCTGTCATTGTTTTCATAAGTACCTAAATATTAAATTATGCTCTTTTATTTTTATTAATCCATATTATTTATGTCAAGCTAGATCTAAAATGTTATTTATCTTTTACAGCACTATAGCCCCCAGGTGCATCACAATGCTTCAGCCCTGGTTATCAGTAGCTTCAGCTCACTCACCACAAGGCTTTAGCGCCTGTCATCACGAGCGCAAGAGAAGTGATCCAAAAATACTTAGATTGCCCCCGAGCATACTCCCTAAAATTACTAATGTTTTTTCTTATTAGCTTTTTCTCTAAGAAATGAAAAAAGTACTCCAAGTGCAAAAATACTGAATGTAATTGTTAATGA
>CAZKKY010000021.1:0-13149 GCA_964553715.1 uncultured Rickettsiaceae bacterium | reverse complement strand
TAAGAAATGAAAAAAGTACTCCAAGTGCAAAAATACTGAATGTAATTGTTAATGATAGCATAGGAGGAATTTTTGTAAGATTTAGAGCATCTGCTATGAATATTTTGGAACCTATAAATATAAGAACAACTGCTAATGCATATTTTAAGTAATAGAATCGATTAATGATAGATGCGAGTGCAAAATAAAGAGCACGCAACCCAAGTATAGCAAATATATTGCTTGTATATATTATATAGGGATCTTGAGTAATTACAAAAATTGCTGGAATGCTATCTACTGCGAAAATCAAATCAATGAATTCTATCATTACCAAAGATATAAACAAGGGCGTTGTAAATAGCTTTTTTGTTTTAGATAGAGGATCATTCTGATAAACGAAAAATTTTTGATCGTGCAACTCGTCTGTGATATTTAAATGTTTTCTCATCCAAATTAATAATGGATTTTGAGATATTTCTACGTGCTTACTTGAAATGAAAAACATCTTGATACCTGTAAGGACCATAAAAGCTGCAAAAATATAGAGAATCCACTCAAAATGAGTGAGAATTTGAACCCCTAGACCAATCATGATTGCTCTTAACACAATCACCCCTAGAATCCCATAAAATAGTACCCTATGCTGATATTTTAAAGGTATTGAGAGAGATGAAAATATAAGAGAAATAAGGAAAACATTATCAAGAGCAAGAGATTTTTCGACAAGAAATCCTGTAATATATTCTGCAAAACCATCTAACCCTTTTATATACCATATCCATACTCCGAATATAAGTGCCATAATTATATAAAAAGCACTCATTAATAAGCTCTCTTTTAATTCTATTTCACGGTCTTTTTTATGAAAAAAACCAAGATCAAGAATAAGTAAAACTAAAACGATAGATATGAATACTATCCACATAAACAAAGGTTTTTCCATGTGATCCTACAATATTATTATTACTTTAATAGGTTACGATCACATTTAGTTCAATGCAAGAACTCTGTATATAATAGTAATATTGTAAGGAAGTTATGAGAGAGTTTTGCATCATAATTGCAATATTTTTCACTTCTGTTTCTACTTCAAGTATTGTTTTTTTATAAATGACTTATTAAAAAACATATTACTATTTTAACATAATAAAACATAATAGAGTACATTATTATAACAACAAAGTATTCTAGACGGTTATAAACAGTAAAAATTTATCCTATTTTACCCTGGTTTTGTGTAGAAGATTTTTTATTTTTTTGACACTTATGAGAACAATATTTAACATTATCCCAAACTTTTTCCCATTTTTTTCTCCATGTAAAAATACGCTCGCAAACAATACATATTTTCTCGGGAAGATGCTTTTTATGAATATTTCTGGGCATTAGAGTGTTCCATCCTTCATTTTTTTTATCACATCAGAAGCACGAGATATAATAGCAAGTTTTTTTTCATATAGAAATTTATCCCATGTTGCGTACATAAAAGAAAGGCGAGGGTTTTTTGAAAAAGACTCTTTATGATATTGTAAAAAATTCCAATATAATGAATTAAAAGGGCATGCTTTGGGGCCTGTTATATCTTTTACATCATAGTAACAATTTTTACAAAAATTACTCATTTTGTTGATATATTGACCGCTTGCTGCATAAGGCTTACTTGCAACAATACCTCCATCGCCAAAAAGAGCCATGCCAAGAGTATTAGGCATTTCTACCCATTCGTATGCATCACTATAGACTCCTAGATACCATTCTTGTACATCTTTTACATCTAAACTAGCAAGAAGAGCAAAATTTCCTGTAACCATAAGACGTTGAATATGATGAGAATAAGAATGAATTTTCGTATGGGAAACAGATTCTGAGACGCACGTCATATTAGTCTTTTCTCCCCAGTAAAAATTAGGCAGAGGGTTACTTGCATTAAGGGTATTAAGATTAGCATATTCTGGCATTTTAAGCCAGTAAATGCCTCTGATAAATTCTCTCCATCCAAGAATTTGACGAATAAAACCTTCAGCAGAATTAAGAGAAACTTTGCCATTTCGATAAGCCATCTCAGCTTTATTGCAAATTTCAAGAGGCAATAAAAGACCAATATTAATATAGGATGATAAAAGAGAATGATAAAGATAAGCGTTGCCGATCATCATTGCATCTTGATAGTTCCCAAAACTGGGTAAAATATGATCAATAAAATGATCTAGTTCTATTAAAGCTTGCTCTCTAGTAATTGCATAGTGAAATGGGTCTAAATCCCCAAAATGATGGTTAAAATTATTATGAACTATCTCTAAAACATTTTTTAAAATATCCGATTTTTTGTGGCTAATACGCTTTATTGGTATAATATTAGAAGATGGAGGTTTACGATTTTCTTTGTCATAGTTCCAAAGACCACCTGTAGGAGAACTGTTTGACTCCATTAAAATATTATATTTTTGTCTTATATTTCTATAAAAGTACTCCATTCTCAGTTCTTTTTTAGAGCTGGCCCATTTTTGAAATTCATCTTTGCTGCATAAAAAACGATCATCTATACGAATTTCTAAATCTACATTTAAATAGTTCTTCCATGACTTTACTCTTTGGTGCAAATGATATTCGCTTGGTTCTGTGACAATAATTTTTTCAGTCGAAAGATCATATACTGCTCGTTTGGCTTCTTCATCAAGATTATGGCTGTTTAATGGGTTAGCAAAATCAACATAGCGAACGGATATTCCTTTGTTTTTTAAATCTTCAGCAAAATGGCGCATTGATGCAAACCAGAGTGCAATTTTTTTAGGATGATGTTTTACGCGAGTTACTTCTTCTCTTAATTCACACATTAAAACGGTGTCATGAGTGCTGATATCATTTAATGAAGAAATAGAAAAGGATAATTGGTCACAAAAAATCAAGCGCAGTGTTTTTTTCATTAATATTTGCCTAATATGATCTAAATATTTTTAAAAAAGATTGCTCAATAGTGGGATAAAAAAATTCAAAACCACAATCAAGTGCTTTTTTAGGTAATACTTTTTGTCCTTTAAGCATAATTTCTTCAGCCATTTGACCAAAAATTAACCGAAAAACAAATTCTGGTGTTTTGAAAAAACATGGCCTATGTAATGCTTCTGCAAGGGCTAAGGAGAACTCTTTATTAGTTACAGGATATGGAGATGTAGCGTTGACTGCTCCATCAATATGTTTGTTATGAATGATAAATATAATTAATTCGACAAGGTCGTCTCTATCAATCCAAGATAACCATTGTTGTCCAGAACCAATTTGACTACCAATGCACAAAAGAAAACCAGGCAAGAGTTTCGCTAACATGCCTCCATCTTTTGCAATTACTGGCCCTATCCTTAAACATACTGTTCTTACACCTAAGTTAGATGCTCCTAAAGCTTCATTTTCCCAATCTTTGCAAAGGGAGCTTGAAAATTCTAAATTAGTATTTTTTGGAATATCTTCTTCTGTAAATGCTTTATCATTATTGCATCCATAATAACCTACAGCTGAACCACTGATTAATAATTTTGGTAGTTTTTGTTGCGCTTTCATAAAATTTATAAGATCTCGTGAGGTTGAAATACGACTATTATAAATTCTATTTTTAGCACTTTTCGTCCATCTTTGTGCAATAGTTTCCCCTGCAAGGTTAATAACTATATCAATATCAATATTTTGAATTTGACTCAAATGGTTAAAATATGATTTGTTATTGCCAGTAGCAATATTATTAAGTTTTTGATTGCGCGTAAGAATATATAATCTATGACCGTCTTTTAGAAGCCTGTCGCAAAGATGATTGCCAATAAATCCTGTACCGCCCGTGATTAATATTTTTTTAGATGATATATTCATTATTTATCTGATGTTTTGTATTTTATTAGTCTAATATCTTATTCATTCTAGGCCATAACAGTAGAAATCATTTTATCAAATATCTATTTTTTATTCTAGGTAATTTGTGATTTTTATAAATTTTGATTTATTGCTGTTTTTGAACCATTGATATCAACTTATGATTCTTGTGCAAAAAACACAAACTATAATAATTATTGCTATTCTAAAATATATCAAATCACAAATAAATTCTATTTTATAAAAGAAGTATATTAATATTTTTAAATAACTAACTTATTAAAGTATATATGCCAATAAATACAAGAGCAGAGTTTGTAAAAGCTATGAATAATATGATTGATACAACCAATCCTGTTAGTGATGAATTAAGATTTTATATTAATAATGCAGGAATAGATGAATTAAATTTTATTGATTTTTATGGTTATACGCCATTAGATACAGCGATCTATACTAAAAGCATAGATTTAGTAAAATTGTTGGTAGAAAAAGGTGCAAATGTTAATTCGATTAGTGGTGATAATTATAGGCCTTTGCATACAGCAACCGAGAGCGGTACTTTTGAAATAGTAAAATTATTGATTGAGAATGGTGCTGACGTTAATGTTTTTACAAAAAATAATAATACTCCATTAATTTTAGCGGCAAGAAGCAACGATACAGAAATGGTAAAACTTTTGTTAGAAAATGGTGCTTCAAGAGAAATTAATACTAGAAGTAAAAATTTAGATCACCCACTTGTTTATGCTGTACAGAATAATAATATTAATATGGCTAGAATATTACTAGAAAATAATGCTGATGCTAATGTTAGGTCTATTGATAATAATAAATATACTCCTTTGATGATCGCGAGTAAAAGTGAGAACAGTGATATAGTACAATTACTAATAAATAAAGGAGTAGACCCAAATGAAAAAAATCTTCTAGGTCAAACAGCATTAGATTTAACTGAAAATATTGAAATTACATCTTTGCTAAAAAGTAAAACGATAAGAATTGATACGCCTTTCAAGCAAGGCTTTCTAGTTATAAATTCCGCAGAGATGCTTCCGGAAAGAGGGGTATGCTTTGGTATATGTCTGGAGTCGGTGCGGTGGTATATGAAACATATCGCAAAAGGTGAGAATGAAGAAAGGTTAAATATAGTACTAGATAAATTCAATACGATGAACTACAAAGAGGATGATTTGAATTTTCTTAAGCGCATCGCTTTATACCATTCAGAACAAGTAGATCTTGATAAGAAAACAAGTGAGTTTAAGAAGGGATTTATTATCTATCAAAAAGATAATTTTGTTGGCTCTTTACCAGATGAAATAAAAGATAAGAAATTTATTGGCTTTGCTTTTAGGGTATTTGATCGCAATGGAAATGCTAAAGGAGCACATATTATTAATATCAGAAAAATAGGAAATGAAGAACGGTATGAAGTTTTAGATCCTAATTTTGGTATTACAAAATGCAATAATAACGAAGAATTAAATACTCATATAGGGTCTATATTGTACTTTTATCAAAAGAATAATATTCGTAACGCTCAAAGGGCGTTTCTTTATGATTTTGAAGGAGTTGTAAAAGCAAGAAATTGGAATTATGAACTTCTATTAGATAGTGAAACTCCTGAAGAACAAGAGATTAAAAGAAATAGAAATAAGTCAAAAAAATACGAACTACCCTTTGCATTATTAAAAGCAATAAAACAATATAGCTCTAATGACAATTTTATAGAACGTTTAATAAATGAAAATAATGTTAATGAACCAGATTTAAATGGTAAAACTCCTTTAGAATATGCCATAGATTCAGATAGTCCTGAAATTGTTGAGACTCTTTTAAATGCTGGTGCTAAGACTACAATAAGATCTAGTAACAACCCGGATGAGGATGAAGAAAAGCACTTTTTACATTATGCTATCAATAAGGATAAATTTAATATAGTTAAGTTCTTTTATGAAAAAGGTAATATCACTCTTTCTGAAAACTCAACTAGTATTCAGATGAATGAAAAGAAGCTTTTAGAGGAAGCTTTGCATTGTCGCGCGGAAAGGGTAACAAAATTCTTGGTGGAAAAAGATGTTGATTTATCAGAAGATGATTTTAATAAGTTAATCATAGAGAGTAAAGATGAAAATAGAATATCAGAAATAAATAATATGAAAGAAATGCTCAGCAGAGTAAAGGTTGAAAAAATAGCAATCTCTAATACTGTAAATCTACCTATATCTGGCGGAGTAAGTAATGTTTCTCCAGAGTCTAGAAAAAGCACGTCTAATCTAAAAAGAAGTAATAATGTTCTTAGTGACCCAAATAAGCGTTCAAGGATAAGATAGGTTAAAGAAAATAGAGTATTTATCAAGTAAAAGCTTGCCTATAGACTCTTTAATAATTATGATTGTACAGATAATTTAATTTGTAGAAGTAACATATGAAAACTAAACAAGATATATATGAATCGAGGCCCACTTCACCTCATCTTGGAATATACAGGCCCCAAATAAGCTCTGTTCTTTCCATTTTTCATAGAATAAGTGGTGTAGTGTTATTTGGATCGTTATCTATACTAACGTGGATATTTATCCTTCATGTATTTGGAATAGTAGATTTAGATTTTGTACTTTCAAAATCATGTATTTGTATGATGAAAATCATTGCCTGTTGTGTAAGTTTTTTTGTTTTTTATCACGCTTCTACAGGGTTACGTCATTTGATATGGGATGCTGGTTATTGTTTATCTAAAAAAGCATTACATGTTACTGGTTGGTGCGCCATATCATCTGCTATTATTTTTAGTATATTGTTTTGGAATTTTGTTTTATAGGTTTGGAAGTAAAATGATGAATTATAAGGAAATGAAATCTCCTCTTGCTAAGGCAAGAAATTTAGGCTCTTCAGGTAATGGTTTGCATCATTGGTGGCACCAAAGATTTACCTCTATATTAATGATTCCCTTGCTTATATGGTTTATTTATTTTCTATATTCTGTTTCTGGCAAAAATTTAGTAATAGTATCTGAGACTTTACAAAAGCCAATTAATTTTGGTTTGATGATTCTTTTCCTTATAACGGCATTTTATCATGCTAGTCTTGGGATGAAGGTAGTAATAGAAGATTATATAAGTAACATTAGAATTAGAAATTCTATAATTATATTATTACAAATATTTACTATAGTAACATTGTTGTTTGGAATTGTAGCATTATTATTTTTAGGAAAATTATGACTGAAAAATATAAAATCATAGATCATGAATATGATGTAGTAATTGTAGGTGCTGGAGGGGCAGGCCTTAGGGCTGCGCTTGGGATGGCAGCTAGTGGTCTTAAAACGGCATGTATTACTAAAGTTTTTCCTACCAGAAGCCATACAGTTGCAGCACAAGGCGGTATTAGCGCTGCTCTTGGTAATATGGGAGAAGACGATTGGAGATGGCATATGTATGATACCGTAAAGGGGTCGGACTGGCTTGGAGATCAAGATGCAATCGAATATATGTGTAAAAATGCTAAGGATGCTATTTTAGAGCTAGAACATTATGGTGTTCCATTTTCTAGGACAAAAGAAGGTAAGATATACCAAAGGCCTTTTGGTGGGATGACTACTAATTATGGTGAAGGTAAAGCTGCCCAGCGTACATGCGCTGCTGCTGATAGGACTGGTCATGCTATTTTACATACTTTATATCAACAGTGTTTGAAGCATAAGGCTAGTTTCTTCATTGAATATTTTGCACTTGATTTAATAATGGATGATGGCAATTGTAGAGGTATTATAGCATGGAACCTTGATGATGGCACGATACATCGCTTTCGTTCTCATATCGTAGTATTAGCTACTGGTGGTTACGGAAGGGCTTATTTCTCTGCCACTTCTGCCCATACTTGCACTGGTGATGGTGGTGGCATGATAGTTCGCGCTGGCCTTCCACTTCAAGATATGGAATTTGTACAGTTTCATCCCACAGGTATTTATGGTTCTGGATGTCTTATTACAGAAGGTTCAAGAGGAGAGGGGGGATATCTTGTAAATTCTGAGGGTGAACGCTTTATGGAGCGTTATGCCCCATCAGCTAAAGATCTGGCTTCCCGAGATGTGGTTTCAAGAGCCATGACTATGGAAATAAGAGAAGGAAGAGGCGTAGGTCCTAGAAAGGACCACATATATCTTCATTTGAATCATTTAGATCCAGCAATTCTGCATGAAAGGCTCCCTGGAATTTCAGAAACTGCTAAAATATTTGCTGGCGTTGATGTTACAAAAGAACCTATACCAGTTATTCCAACAGTACATTATAATATGGGTGGTATTCCTACAAATTATCATGCAGAGGTGGTAAATAAAGATAATATACCGGTTCCTGGTCTGATGGCTATTGGTGAAGCCGCTTGTGTATCTGTACATGGTGCTAACCGCTTGGGGTCTAATTCCTTGCTAGACCTTGTAGTATTTGGCAGGGCTGCGGCTCATAGAGCGTCAGAATTAGTAAAACCATTTTCTCCTCATAAGGCTATTTCAGAAGATATTACCACTTCAATATTAGATAGATTTGATAAAATACGTAATAGCTCTGGTACTACGCCTGTTTCTAAGCTTCGTCTTGACATGCAGCATATAATGCAAACTCATGCTGCTGTATTTAGAGATAAAAAAACTTTAGAAGAAGGTGCTGATCTTATAGATGAAGTATATAAGGGCTATGATGATGTTAAAGTTACTGATCGTTCTATGATATGGAACAGTGATCTTGTAGAGGCTTTAGAGCTATCTAATTTGCTAGACCAAGCTGTTCTTACTCTCCATTCTGCTCTTCATAGAAAAGAGAGTAGGGGGTCTCATGCTAGAGAAGATTATCCAGAAAGAGACGATGAAAATTGGATAAAACACACATTTGCTTGGTTAAAGAGGGGCGGCAAAGTAAAGTTTGATTATAAACCAGTCGTTATGAATACCATGACTGATGAAGTAAAATCGATACCACCTAAGAAAAGAGTATATTAAAGGGAGATAAATTATGGCTGAATTAAGATTACCTCCGAATTCTAGGGTCAAATCTGGCAAAACATATAAAGCTGATTCTGGAGCAAAAAATGTAAAAAAATTCAATATTTATCGTTACGATCCTGACTCATCTGAAAATCCTAGATTAGATAGTTACGAAATAGATTTAAGCGATTGTGGCCCTATGGTTCTTGACGCATTAATCAAAGTAAAAAATGAAGTAGATTCTACTGTTACTTTTAGAAGATCTTGCCGTGAGGGGATATGCGGAAGCTGTTCTATGAATATAGATGGAACTAATACTCTTGCTTGCACTAAACCTATTGATGAAGTAAAAGGAGATGTAAATATTTTTCCACTACCACATATGAAGGTAGTAAAAGATTTAGTTCCAGACCTTACTAATTTCTATGCTCAGTATGAGTCCATTGAGCCATGGCTTAAGACTGATAGTCCCACTCCTTCAGATGGTGAAAGGCTCCAATCTCCGGAAGATAGAGCAAAGCTAGATGGTCTTTATGAATGTATTTTATGTGCCTGTTGTAGTACTTCTTGCCCTAGCTATTGGTGGAATGGTGATAAATATTTAGGTCCTGCTACATTACTTCAAGCCTATAGATGGATAGAAGACAGTAGAGATGAAAATAAAGGTGATAGGCTGGATGAACTTAACGACTCATTCAAGCTTTATCGTTGTCATACTATTATGAATTGTACTCAAACATGTCCAAAAGGATTGAATCCTGCTAAAGCTATTGCGGGAATTAAAAGTGCTATGCTAGAGCGCGAGGGCGTTTAAGAGGATATAAATGTTTAGGTTTGAAAAGTTTCCAGTTTTTGATTTAGGCGGAATAAATCTAAGAGAAATATCAACATCAGATGCAGATGACTATTATCAATATATGAACAAGAAAGAAGTAAAAGAGTTTCTTACAAATGATAATATTCCTGCTAATATTGACGCTGCTATAGCAGATTTACGTTATTGGTCTAGTTTGTTTAAGACTCGCAGAAGCATATATTGGGGCCTAGAATTATCAGAAGATAAAAGATTGATAGGGACTGCCGGCTTTAATTCCTGGAATATGTACCATAATAGAGTAGAAGTTAGTTATGATCTTGATCCATTATGTTGGGGGTATGGAATAATGTCTAAGTGTTTGAATCAAATTCTAGACTTTGCTTGTAATGAAATGAATGTTACTCGTATTCAAGCTACTGTTGTCACAACAAATTCTAGATCAACCAAACTTCTTGAGAGATTAAACTTTGAACAAGAAGGTTTGCTGAGGCAGTATGAAATAGTGAGTGGAAAAAGAATGGATTATTACTTATATGCTAAAATAAAATAAATAATATTATAACTACTTAAATATTAGTGAAAAACTTTATAATAAACTAAACATTATAAAGTACCTTAACATGTTAAATTTTTACTCAATTTTCAATAGTTTCCCATTGGTTGTGGAGAGCATAATATCTTGCAATGCTAAATCATTATCTATTCTTATTAGGCAAATTGCTAAGGTGTGATAGCTTGAGCATATTATACCTATTTTTGAGTTTTGATATAAAATTTCAGATCCTTTTTCTATGTCTAACAAATCAGAGTCGCTAGATGCGCTGAATAACTTTTTACGTATAACGCCTTGATATTTTGTTCTAGAGATAACTTCCTGGCCTATATAGCATCCTTTACTGTAACTTATAGCATTTAGAGCATCAAGACCATATTCTAAAGGCATTGATTTATCCTCTATTAATTCTATGCATCCATCAGGAATAGTAAATTTATACTTGTCTTTTATATATATGTCTGACTCAGGGCCTTTTATATCGCTTACGCGTAATACAGATCTTATGCCTAATTTATTTAAACGTGGATCTTGATATTCATAGAAAGTTTTTAAATTTGATCTTGTGTGAGAATATATTACTCCATATTCTTCTAAATGCTCAAGTGATACTTTAGAACGAAATATGTACATCTTAAGCTTTGCAATGAAGTCATCTAATTTAGCTGTAGCAATTTCTATATAATAATCATTTTTTATTTTAGTAATAAAAAAATCGAACAAAAATTTACCTTTAGGGGTTAGCATTAAAGAATAAATATTACCTGCATTATTTATATCTGCAGTAATAATGGATTGCAAAAATTTTGCTGCATCATCTCCAGAAATTTTTACTATTGAATAGTTTAATTTTTGATGTTCTAACATTTATAATCCCTTTGCTTGAAAGCTAATAGTTGAAGTTAATACTTGTTGTTATATAAGTTTCTATGTATATTGCTATCATGTTTTATATTAAGTAAAATTAAATGAGTAAGATAAACACTAAGACTATTGCGCGTATTGCAGCTCTGCAAGCTCTTTATCAATATCAAATAAATCATAATTCTCAAAATGCTGAAGAATTAATTGATAATATATCACATTATTATAAAGACAAAGAAATTAATGAAGATTTAGGAATACCAAGTTATTCGGGAGTTAAAATCAACAAGGGGCTTTTTAATGATCTTGTGAATCTTACTATTTCTAATATAGATTCTATAGATAAAACTATTATAGGTTCTTT
The DNA here is from genome assembly GCA_964553715.1 of uncultured Rickettsiaceae bacterium. Lineage (GTDB taxonomy): Bacteria > Pseudomonadota > Alphaproteobacteria > Rickettsiales > Rickettsiaceae > JAGOJE01. The sequence continues at coordinate 1,724 of CAZKKY010000021.1, read as the reverse complement.
AAACGAAAACTGGAAATGGGAGAGTTTACATATCACTCTTGTTGCCTTGTTAAGAGTAGCTATTTGTGAATTGCTTTATTTAAAAAAAACACCAACGAAAGTAGTGATAAATGAATTTACTAATATCGCAAGCGATATGTTAAAAGAGGGCGAAATAGCTTTTGTCAATTCTGTCTTAGATAAACTAGGAAGTTTAGAACTTATAGCTAAGACATAGAGCTATTAATCCTAATCATATCTTATGGACGTCTAGTTTTGTGCCATATATCTAAGAAAAAGCTGCTATAACGTTCTAAATACACAATTACTTCTAAATATTAAATACTAATAATCTTAATTTTCTTTGTATAGATTAATATAATTTCATTATTTTAGATAATTGTAGGTATGAAATTAAATAAGAGGTTGAAATAATGGCTTGCCTTTCATAAAATAATTAATATACTCATTGTAATTATGTAACATCTTAGTAATGGTATATTTATGCTTTTTAATATGAATCTTGATGCAATAGTCTTTAGTGTGTTTTTGGTTGCGAATCTTGCCCTTGGCCTTCTTTCTAGCAGAGGCATAAAAAACATAAAAGAATATGCTGTGGGGGATAGAAACTTCACTACTGCAACCATTGTTGCAACTATTGTTGCTACTTGGGTTACAGGGGATTATTTATTCACTCTAATATCAGAAGCTTACAAAGATGGGCTGAATTTTATGTGGACCATAGTGCTAGGAGAAGTAGCTAGTATTTCTCTTATAGGCTTTATATTTGCGCCTAGAATAGGAGAGTTTTTGGGCGATCTTTCTATAGCGGAATCTATGGGTAAGTTATTCGGAAAGAATGTACGTATTATTACTGCAATTTGTGGCTTTATTGGTGTTGCTGGTGTTGTAGCAATACAATTTAAAATTGCTGGTAAAATCATTCAATATGCTTTTGATGTTCCGGAAGCTCTTGGCATAATATCTGCAGCTACAATAGTAACAGTATATTCTTCTTTAGGTGGAATAAAAGCTGTTACATTTACAGATGTAATACAATTCATTACCTTTAGTATCACTATTCCATTGATTCTTTATTTTTTTGTATTTCAAACAGAAACAGAATTTAGTGTATATGAATCATTAAAAACAAATCCGCTATATGATTACAAAAAAGTGTTTGATTTCTCTAATCCGGACTCTTTAAAATTTCTTTTCTTATTCTTTTTCTGGGGGATACCAGGTTTTAGTCCTGCTATTTTTCAAAGAATCGCAATGGCAAAAGACACTAACCAAGTTCGTTCATCATTCATGGTTGCTGGTCTAATTTGTGGTTTTATAGCTATCCTTGTTTGTTTTATAGCAGCATTAGTTTATGTTACTACCCCTAATTTAGATGATGGAGAAGTTCTAAAATATATTATTGAGAAAGCCTCAGTTATAAAAGGTTTTAAAGGCCTGATTCTAGTTGGAGCTATGGCAATGGTAATGTCCACAGTTGATTCTTTTATTAATTCTACATCCATTCTTGTTGTGCATGATTTTTTTGAACCACTAGGTATTAAAATTACAAAAAACGAGCTTTTATCTACTAGAATTACAGCTATTGTGATAGGGACATTGTCTGTAACCTTATCTATAAAAAATTCAAGTCTTCTTGATTATGTTTTATTTGCTTATTCTTTTTATTTGCCTGTAGTTACTGTACCATTTATTATGGCTTTATTTGGTTTTAGAAGCAGCGG
>CAZKKY010000020.1:0-17897 GCA_964553715.1 uncultured Rickettsiaceae bacterium | reverse complement strand
GCCTTATATCGAAGATTTGCATAAAGCTATATCCTTCTTCTTTATTGCATCACCAGTGTCACGGTAAATTACTATAAAGTAGCACGCGCCTTTATGTATACCACTTAAAGTTTAATAAGTCAAATAAAAACATTACTTTTGTATAAATTCAATCCATCTAAACTGGCTTTATCTTAATAGAGACTCCAGCAAAAAGCCATACTAGAAAGACATATAACAAAAAAGATTAGAATATGGCAAGTTTGAAGAGAGATTTTCATAATTCTAATTTTTTATACTGAGGAACTAAAATTTCCTCATATGTTTGATACAATTTAATGAGTTTTGTACCATTAGTATCTTTGATTTTAAATTCTACACTACCATCTTTTGAACCAATCACTTCTAATATTTTCTGGCTATTGCGTAATCCTGATTTATAGGAATTACTATTGTACTTAACGCCAGATACAGACCACTCTAGGCAACTTTTTGGAAAATCAAAATCATATTTTACTGCTTTAAATTTTTTGATAATGCGTATTGCTTTCCCATCTAAAATTGATTGAGCATTAGCTAAGATATTGTTTTGCATCAAATGTTTTTTTACAAAATCATCAAAGTCATATCCTATAAATTGCTTAAGTGTTAATTTGAATTTTCTTGGTGAGAAATTTAAATTATTATTTGATTTAGCTAAGGATATTAGCTTTTTCATATAATCATCTATGCTCAATTTTTTATCAGAGAATTTTTGAATCAAATCATTTAACTCATGCGCAATAATCCTACCGCGTAAATAGGCAATATCAAATATTTCTGTGTTATATGGGTTTTCGCCTATTTCATTATTGCTTAAAAATCTAAAAGGAGAAGTATAATATTCTACTAGAGATTTATTATAAATCTCTAAATATTCGTCAATTCCTAAAATTCCATTTTTATAATTTAAATATTCTGTGTAATAATCAGTTATGCCTTCTATAAACCAACAATTAGCTCCCTGTTGATCATTGTGTGTTCCAAAATATTCAGGTCTAAACCATTTATGTAAGTTTTCATGAGCGATAAGTCGCTTTATATTATAATTAAATTTTGTATTATAACCTAAAGAAAAAGCATAAACATTATCTACCACAGTTCCTTCTAGACTGTTAGGATGTTTTGTATCTGTCAAAAAAACATAATAGTTTTCTTGCTTATCTTCTAAAAAAAAGTCATTATGGATAGATTGTATTTTTGTCAAAAATGATATTACATCACTTTGTTTAATTTGGTGTTCCCCAATAAACAAAATTCTTGATCCAGTTTTATTAATTTTGTGGCTAAAAACCATACCACCAGCAAAAAAAGAGTGTTTTAACTCATCAATAGTAGAGTTAAGAAATAACAAATTGTTACCATTGTTTTTGATGTTAGAAATTATATTTGAGTGATGATTTGGAAATTTAAAAATTATACTATTTAATTCTTCACTTAAAATATTCGGAGTAAGCAAACAATATTGCCCTAAAAAGAAAAAATGCCCCAAAGATAAATTGAAATATAAATCACTATAATAATCTTGGATCTTATGTAACTCATATACAATTTTGATTTTTGCTAAAGATGGGTGACTGAGATTAATTGAGCCATTATTGATTGTTTTTTCTTCTTCTCTAGAATTTATATACACTTTTATTTTTTTAGTCTGAGAATTATCAAGGTTAAAAATGCCAGGAACTTTAAACTCTGTGTGTCCAGAAATATTACCATTTGTACAAAGAGTCACCTCTATACAATTTTTTTTAACTATAAAACTATACTCTATTTCTCGTGCATAAACATCTGAGAGTAAAAAAAAAGAACTTATTAACAGTACTAATATTTGCAACTTAATAACCTTTTTTCTATTTCTTGATAAGGTATACCAGATTTTACCAAATATTGGAAAAGGTTTGAAAAAAATATCTTCAACCCATCACAATAAATAGACTTATTAGCAAATCTATTTTTATTACTAAATCTATTAGTAATACCTCCTCCCTTACAGCATACTTCCCAGCAACAATTTTTACAGTCATTTGGCACTATAGAAAAAGCCCTAGTTAATTCATCAAAAATTGGTAAATTAAGAACTGTTCTAAGTGTTGTATTTTGTACTAATTGATGTGTAAGAGTAGTGGTAATAGGATCTGTAGACATTAACTCGTCAGTAGGACTGATTTCCCCATTACTTCTGATAGTAATTAAGTGTAATTCTTCTAGATTTTTATTAGCGCCAATACCGTATATCAAGCTTGACCCTCCAAGGAATATTTGAAGATAAGAATTAAGAAATCGTATACGTACTTTGGGTTCATCTCTCTTAGACCAGATTTTGAATATTTCTGTAATAAATTCTCCATATTTGATAGCAGGATGAGGAGGAAGACGGTCATGAGTAAAGTCAGGCCATAAAAAATCTAATCCCGTAATACCTAGAGATGTTATTAAATGATCATAAATCAATTCTGGGTCATTGGTTGGATCAATTACAGATAATATCCCAAAGTTATAATTTTCTTGCTGCATTAATCTAATTGCTTTTTCGACTTTCGAATAACTACCTTTCCCGCTGTGATACACTCTATACTTGTCATGATATTTTTGTGGCCCATCTAAGCTGATACCAACACTTATATTGAATCGTTCGAAAATTTTTATCCATTCTTTATCTATTAAGACCCCGTTTGTTTGGATAGAAAAACAAAGATTATCTAATTTTGGAGATAATCCATGCTCTATCTCTTCACATATAGAAATAAATCTCTCTTTAGGAATCAAGAGTGGCTCACCACCATGAATCGAAATACCCAAGTTTTTTATTCCCAGTTCAGTAATGCCTTGACTTAGGAAATATATTATATCTTTAAGTATGTAATGGGATAAATAGGCCGGTCTTTCCTTAAAACTTTGATCCAGACCATTAAAATAATAGCAGTAAGAACAATTTAAGTTGCATCGTTCCGTAACTTTTAGTACCAAATTCAAAGAATTCATCACTAGTCCCACCTTCTATTAAAACTATTTAACAAAAAAATTTAAACAACACTAGTACAATAACGATGTTATTTTAACATTTTTTACTATAACTTTTTCCAAAGCCTGCTCCTCCAATTTTACCAAAAGTACTTTTATGGCATTGACCATATTCTTGAGAGTCATTTATTAAAGTTTGCAAAATATCTAAAATAATCTTACTTGTCGTAGAAGGCAAATGCTGGTCATTACTGAATCTGGTCCATTCAGTTTTTAGCATATTTTGCTTATTTTCGAGAAAAGTTTGATTATCGTTCTCTTCAATCTTTAGCATTGCTTCACAAGAAGCAATATATGTATTGTCAAAATCGGCCATAATTTATCTCCTTTTACCATTTTTAGATGTATTAAGACTAATCACGCATAATCAATAGCGCCACTATCTATACTTAAGGTTTGTATATTTGTTATTTATTAAACCCTAGGGTTTAAAGATGCCATACTTATTTGATAGTGTCAATAACTAAATTTGATTTTAGTTGATTTTTTAATTTGATTATATTTTGAAAGATTGTTACATGAAATCTTCGTTTTAACTATTTATACCTACAATATCTAAGGTATTTTTTGCTTCTATAGCAAATTTATATAGAATAATGATAGAACATTCTAAAACAAAAGAATATTTTAATTATTCGACGATAAGGAACCCTATTGTTATGAAGTTTTTCAGACTACTTCTTCCGTTTTTAATAGCGACATCTGTCTATGCTGCAACCTTATCATCTACAGACGGCGAAACTGTAAATCCTGCACCTACAGACACAAGCAACGATACTAATAATGCACTATCTACAAATTCTGAAAGCAATAGCAGCAGTTCATCTATGATACCGGTAGAAAATAACGCATGTGGAGAATTACCCGATAAAGATACTTTGATAAGCGGATGGTATTCTTGGGAACCTTATCAATATAATAAAACAACAGCTAGTGGTACAAAGCTAGTAGGTATGGATATTTGGCTTATAAAATATCTTGCTACAAAAGTGAAGTTAGATATCTCTTACAATGAAGTCCCATGGAAACAACACCAGATTGACCTCTCAACAGGAGATAGAGATATGGCATCTGGCGCAACATATACATCAGATCGAGCAAAATATGCTTATTTCTCTATTCCTTACCGTTTTGAAGAAAATTCATTATTTAGACTAAGCTCTAGTGATAAAAAGATTACCTTTTCAAATATCAAAGAATTTTTAGCACAAGTAAGGTTGCAGAATTATAGACTAGCTGTAGTAGATGGATTTGTTTATGCCTCTCCTGATATTAACGATTTTATAAAAGATGAAGCAAATCATGATATTATTGTAAAATTTCCTGAGGATTTATTTAGTCTAAAGGCTTTGATGCGAAATGAAGTTGACGGATTTTTATGTGATAGAGTTGTTGGTTCTTCCCTAGTATTTAATAATGCTCTGGACAAAAAGGTAGAAGAAGTACCATTAAATATCAAAACACCTATTCATATGATGTTTAGTAAAAAAACCGTACCTATTGAAGTAGTAGAAAAATTTAACAGCGCGATAGCATCTTTTGTTGATACTGGTGATTATAAAAGCATAGTCAGTACATATCTTTATTCTCTATTACTACTTCAGACTATTAATGCTGATTGGTTTTATATTGTAAGCCTTATAGGGACAATTGCATTCGCGATATCTGGTATTGCTATTGCAGCAAAAGAAAATGCCACATTATTTGGTACATTAATTTTTGCTATGTTACCTTCTGTTGCTGGCGGAATAATGCGCGATTTAATAATCAATCGTGATAAAATAGGAATTTTAACAACTCCATCTGCTATGTATATCATAGTTATAATTGTCATTTTTGGTTTTGCTGTAATGCATTTAGTAGAAAATTATAATCACGGATCTAACTCTGATAGTGCTGTGTCTAAATTTTGGATGAATTTGCTTATAGTATGTGATGCCCTTGGTCAGGCAAGCTTCATAGTAACAGGGGTTGCAATTTCTATGATAGGAAGGATAGATCCTATAGAATTATGGGGACCATTTTTTGCCTTTTTAACAGCAAATGCTGGAGGAATAATTCGTGATATGCTAACGCGCGAAGGTATTGTTACATGCATTTATGGTGATATCAATCCTGAGATATCTGTAATTTGGGGGTTCGCATTTTCTCTATTTTTATCATATAATTCATACGATCCCGACCCACAAAAAATAGAATACGCAGTAATTGTAGTAGTATTAGGGGCATTTATTACACGCCTTATAGTTCATTACTTAAACGTACCAAATTTAAAATTTAGAAGAGAAGCTAATAATGATATAAATGGAGCTACCAATTAGTACCTATCTTCTATAAAATAAAACCGAAGCTTCATTTTGCTATACTAATTTCCTATGATTATATACCTAAAACGCTTCTATATAGCTCTAGCATTGCATCTTGCTCTTCAAGGTCATTTTTATCAAGCTTGCGAATGCGGAGAATTTGTTTCATCGCTTTTGTATCAAAGCCATTTCCTTTGGCGTCTGCCATAACTTCTTTGATTTGCTCTGATATAGCAGCTTTTTCTTCCTCTAACCTTTCAAGTTTTGTAATATATTGTTCCAAATGCTCACGCGTGATCATAATTATAACTCCTAAATATCATATATAAAATTCAGAAGAGCTTATAACATCTTTTGGGATAAAGACAAGCCTAAAAAGCTGTTTTGATAGTCTTTGAAAGCGCAGTTTGGTATAGAAAACTACTATTCCTATCTTCCTATATCGCTTACAATAAACTCAATAACCCTATCTTCCTGATTCTGTTTAGGCACCGAATCTGCTTCACTATTAGCTAATTGCATATCTTGCTGGATGGTGGTTTTTATTTGACCACCATTATCTTTATTAATAGCTGGTCTTGCTAGATAAGAAGGATTAGAACTACCTTTGTTGAAGCATATTGTAGAATCATAAAATGGCTGCATACCCATAGCTCCGCCCTTAGTTGCTGATGCTATATTAAAAAGCATTGCATAAAGCAAAAATACTGTCGGTATTATGTTATTTATAGTTTTTTTCATATTACTTTTTTACTAGCAATAGTTTATTTTATTGCAAAAAAACTCCTCTGCAAGATATAATGTATCAAAAGCTTTTATATTATTCAATTATTATGTCTATATATAATATTTCTATCGCATCTGACCATGCTGGCTTTTCTTTAAAAGAAAAGATTATTCACTATTTAAATTCTATAGATTGCGATGTAACCGATCTTGGGCCAAAAGGAAACCATGAAAGTGTAGATTATCCCGATTACGCCATTACATTATGCAAATATCTTCTTGAAAATCCAGGCAATATTGGAATATTAATATGCGCTACAGGCATTGGCATGTCCATAGCCGCTAACCGCTTTTCTGATATAAGAGCTGCACTATGTACCTCGGTAGAAATGGCAGAGCTTGCACGCATGCATAACGATGCAAATATATTAGTCTTAGGCTCTAAAATAAATTCTGTAGATACAAATATATCTATAGTAAAAAAATTTCTTAGCACCTCTTTTGAAGGTGGAAGACATATACTGCGTCTTGCTAAAATTACCTAGAGAACAAATTCAAAATAATTACACCCCTGTATCTTCTAAAACATCCCCAGATAAAACTAAATCAGGAGTCTTGGTTTCCTCACCACCACCACTTGTTAAGACAGGGTTATTTAACACTACAGGAACATAAGTTTTTAGGAAAATAAAAGCTTCACTATTTATTAAGTACGATAATACCTTGTGTCGCAGATCAGGGTTCTCAAATATAGGATGTTTACCAAAACCTACTATCTGATCAATTATTTTATCAATATAGTGATACCCCAAATCATAGCTCACACAATCAGCTGAGTTTGTTTCTTTTAGGCTTTTAATATCCGTTGCAAAATCCTTATATGATTTCTCAGGTAGTCCAAAACTAGTAATAAAAATATTAAAAAATTTATGAAATCTAGCTAATTCAGATTCAGTTGGTATAACTGTAAATATTTTAGAAAAAAATGAAAAACATTCATAGATAACAGGCATCTCAGAATGTGATAATAGTAATTTTAAACTATCTTCCGAATATTTAAAATCAGATATACACCTACTGATTGCGTAATTTACAAATGGACGATATTCTTTCTGAAAATCTTGAAGATTAGAGTTATGGGTTAGTATAGAATTTAATATAGATGGATTATATAAACCTAAATATATAGGACTTTTCTGATAATCAGGCATACCTAAATGATCTGGACCAAAAATATTAGGATTAGCTCCATTATTTAGTAAAAAATTTACTTGATTTTGTGTATTATAGCTATCGCTATAGTTAGTGTTAGTATAACTATTATTTATAACATGATATAATGCTGTATATCCTTCTTCATCAATAATATTGATGTCAAATCCCTCCGTTAATAAAAATCTTATTGCATCAATACCTCTAAAACTGCTAATCCAATGGACAAATGGTATATTTTTATCTAATTCGGTAGTATGACTCATATTTTCTGGTACAAACGTATTATCATATCCAAATTCTTCTATTATATGAGTAGTAGTAGTAATAGTAATAGGAACATAGATGCTATTAATATCAACTATTTCTTGTGTTATCTGGTTTAGTAATTGTTGTGCATCATCAAATCTATGTTCTTTTATAGAATCAAACAATTCTTTTAATTGTGGATTTATATTTTGTCTAAGTTCAATGCTTTTCATTTTGATAATTTTTTTACTTTAGTTAGATACTAACTTACATCAATTATTAATAATAATCAATATTTAGAGTTATAAAACTGCTAATTTTATAATCTTCAAAATGACATCCCTGTCTCTTCTAAAACATCACCAGATAACTCGATATCAGGAGCCTTGGGTTCCTCATCACTACCACTTGAGTTATGAACCTTTAGTAAAATACAAACATCCTCCTTTGTGACGTATGATAATATATGATGTCGCAGATCAGGGTTCTCAAATATAGGATGTTTACCAAAACCTACTATCTTATCAATTATTCGACCAATATAATTATGCAGCAATAAATCATAGCTCAATACATCATAATCAGATAAAGATAGTTTTGTTTCTTTTAGAGTTTGAATCTCCTTTTCAAAATCCTTATATGATTTCTCAAGAAATCCAAAACTAGTAATAACAATATTAAAAAATTTATGTGTTCGAATTAATTTAGAACCATCTTGTATACGATGAAAATAATTAGAAAAATCTGAAAAGCATTCAGTTACAGCCGAAATATCTGAATGTGATAATAGTAATTTTAAACAATCTTCTGAATATTGACAATAAGACATAAAACGATCGATTGCCAACTTTAAAAAAGGACTATAGTCTTTCTGAAAATCTTGACGATTAGAGTTATGGATTAGTATAGACTTTAATATAGGTGGATTATCTAGCACTAAATATATAGGACTTTTCTGATAATCAGGCATACCTAAATGATCTTGACCAAAAATATTAGGATTAGCTCCATTATTTAGTAAAAAGTTTATTTTATTTAATTGACTATCTCTCGCTATATTCTCAGCATAACTAAATATAACATGAGACAATGCTGGATATCCTTCGTTATCAAGAATATTGGGGGTAAAACCCTCGTCTAACAGGAATTTCATTGCCTCAATACTTCCGACACTAGTAATCCAATGAAAAAATGGTATATTCTTCTCTAGAGTAGAGTCAAGCGCCATGTCTTTACTTAGAAGTATATTGAACAAACAACCATATGTCCAACCAAACTCACCAATATGTGGTTGTCCTTCTTTAGTGACAGTAATAGGAACATTAATAAGATTCACATCTATTTTTTCCCTTATCCGGGAAAGTATGATTCGAGCATCCTCGAATTTGCTTTTTTTAAGAAAATCTGATAATTCTCTTAATTCAGGATCTATATTATTGCTGAGTTCAATAGTAATCATTTTTATAATTTTTTATTATTTTTATTATATTATGCCATATTACATCAATTATTAATAACAATCAATATTTAGGAAGGGTTTTAATATCATTCTGCTGCTCTATTTATATATTTGAAAAATTTAATTTTAAAAGTAATTTGAGCGATCTATGTTTTGCAAGATTAATCATATTAATCTTATATATTCAATTTTTCTCTTATACAAAAAATGATTTATATAGCATTTTCTACTAAATTCTTTTAATATCAGCCCAATTAATTTCGGCAATTAATGTGAAAAGATAACTAGATTATGAAAATTATGAAATCACCTAATAATACTTTGAATATTTCTTTAACTTCAGCTTTATTAAATCTGATTCTGGCATTTATTATTAGTCTACTTATGGCAAAGCCTTCTTTAGCTATCTCTACTATTAATATCAATCAAGGGAAGGCAAACCCTATTCCTATTGCTATAAATAGCTTTGATGCTGATGACGCTTCGCAAAAAATTATGAACAATATTCTAGAAGTTATTACAAATGACTTAAGCAATTCTGGTCTATTTAAACAAGTTCCTAGTGCTGCATTTATTGAAAATAAAAAAGGTATAGATCACAGGCCTTTATTTGCTGCTTGGAGGCAAATCAATGCTACTATTCTTCTTAATGGTAAAATAACAAAATTACCTTCTGGAGAGTTTGAAATAAGCTTTGTAATATGGGATATTTTAGCTGAAAGAGACATGGCAGGAGAAGTTCTAGAAGTGCCTCAAAAATTATGGCGAAAAGCGGCGCATAAAATTGCAGATAGTATTTATGAAAGAGTTACAGGAGACAAAGGATATTTCAATACTAGAATAGCCTATATTGCAGAAATTCCTGGTTCAAAAAAAACTATGATAAAGCGTCTTGCTATAATGGATCAAGATGGAGCTAATCACTCGTTTTTAACAGATGGAAAAAATCTTGTTCTTACTCCGCGTTTTTCTCCTGAAGGAGACAAAATACTATATCTTGCTTATATAAATAGAAAAGCTCACGTACATTTGCTTGATTTACGAACAAGGAGAGATACAAAACTTGCAGATTTTCCTGGAATGTCATTTACACCAAGATTCTCTCCTGATGGAAGGAAAGCTCTTGTATCCATAGCAAAAGATGGGGCTACTAATATCTTTGAGATTGATCTTGCTACTAAAAAAATCAGCCGTTTAACTAGTGGCTTTGACATTAGCACTTCACCTAGCTATTCACCTGATGGAGACAAAATTGTTTTTAACTCTGATAGAAATGGTTCTAGGCAGTTATATACTATGAATTCTGACGGCTCTTCTCCTCAGCGTATTAGTTTTGGATCTGGCTTTTATTATGCAGCACCTACATGGTCTCCTAGAGGAGATTATATAGCATTTGTTAAAAAAATGAGCGGTGATGAATTTTGTGTTGGAGTAATGCGCACCGATGGAAGTAACGAAAGAATTATCACTAGTGGTTATTTAATAGAAGGACCAAGCTGGGCACCTAATGGTAGAATTTTAGCATTTGAAAGAGGATATAGAGTATCTAAAGGAATGCAGACCAAATCACGAATATATATGATAGATATAAGCGGATATAATGAACGAGAAATAAAAACACCTTATAATGCATCAAATCCTGAATGGTCAAATAACTTTGATTGATTTGAGTTAGAGAATTACGCTCTATCAATATGAATATTATAAATGATATCATCTATCTTAGAATATGATTTATAACTCTTGATGTGATCTGAGAAAATGAATTGACATATTAAAATTTTCTGATATCTATTAATCGTACTTTGTAAAGATACAATCTATTATGGTATCTTTCTAGGGTTATAGAAATCTAAAACTCAGTTTTTGTTATTTCTATCTTGATTTTATCTCCTTATTTAAATTTGTAATTATCGCATGAGAAAACGCATTAACAAAGAATCATCACAAGATTCACATAATACGGAAGATTATAACGATCTTTCAAACGAGCAATCATCTAACAACGATTCATCATCCTCCCAGCCTTTACACGGGGTCTCTATTCAGCTTAAAGACTTAAAAAATAGCTCACCAGAACAATTACAAACTAAAGCTGAAGAGCTTGTTATTGAGAATGTTGGCGCAATGCTTAAGCAAGAAATGATCTTTGCTATTCTAAAAAAGATAGTAGAGCAAGGTGGAAACATTATTGGTGATGGTGTTTTAGAAGTTTTGCCAGATGGATTTGGCTTTTTAAGGGCACCTGAAGCAAACTATCTTGCAGGACCAGATGACATATATGTTTCTCCAAATCAGATAAGAAAATTTGGTCTTCGTACTGGTGATACTGTAGAGGGGCAAATTAGGGCTCCAAAATCAGGCGAAAGATATTTTGCATTACTAAAAGTCAATAAAGTAAATTTTGATGAGACTCCAAGAGCATTACACAGGGTTCATTTCGATAACCTTACCCCTCTTTATCCTGACGAAAAATTAAAACTCGAGATCGAAAATACTCGTAAAGAATTAAGCAATAGAGTAATAGAGCTTGTTGCGCCTATGGGGAAAGGACAAAGAGCTTTAATTGTCGCTCCGCCTCGTACTGGAAAGACTACATTGATGCAAAATATTGCGCATGCTATTACAACTAATCATCCGGAAGTATTCCTTATAGTTTTATTAATTGACGAACGCCCTGAAGAAGTTACCGATATGGTGCGTGCTGTAAAAGGTGAAGTAGTAAGCTCTACATTTGATGAACCAGCAGTACGTCACGTCCAACTTGCTGAAATGGTTATTGAGAAAGCAAAACGTCTTGTTGAATACAAACGAGATGTTGTTATTTTGCTTGATAATATTACAAGGCTTGCAAGAGCTTATAACACTGTTGTGCCGTCTTCAGGTAAAGTTCTGACAGGCGGAGTTGATGCAAATGCGCTACAAAGGCCAAAAAGATTCTTCGGAGCTGCTCGTAATATTGAAAATGGTGGCAGTCTTACTATAATAGCTACATCACTTATTGATACTGGATCTAGAATGGATGAGGTGATCTTTGAAGAATTCAAAGGAACTGGTAATGCTGAAATTGTACTAGATCGTAAAATTTCTGATCGCAGAATTTATCCTGCTATTGATATTACAAAGTCTGGTACACGAAAAGAAGATCTACTTGTAGATAAAGCCACTTTATCAAAAATGTGGGTTCTTAGAAGAATTATTAATCCTATGGGAACTGTTGACGCTATTGAATTTTTGATAGATAAATTAAAAGACACCAAATGCAATGCGGACTTTTTTGATCTTATGAATTCGTAATTTCACTGACGACCCAAACCCAGTAAATAGAGTGAATTATTCATTTATTTAGGAGAGTATAAATCATGAAAACACGTCCAAAAATAGCTTTAATAGGTGGTGGAAATATTGGTGGAACTTTAGCTCATCTAGCTAGTATAAAAGAGCTAGGTGACGTTATAATGTTCGATATAGCAGAAGGCTTACCTCAGGGCAAAACATTAGATTTATCTCAAAGCGCTACATTAGAAAATGTAGACATAAGTCTTAAAGGAACTAATGACTATAAAGACATTAGTGGATCTGACGTAATTATTGTAACTGCTGGAGTTCCTAGGAAGCCTGGCATGAGCAGAGATGATCTTGTCTCTATAAATAGTAATGTTATAAAATCTGTTGCTGAAAATATCAAAAAATATGCCCCTAATGCTTTTGTTATAGTTGTAACAAACCCTCTAGATGCAATGGTTTTTGTTATGATGAAGGAAAGCGGATTAGACCCTAAAAAGGTAGTAGGTATGGCTGGCGTTCTTGATTCTGCAAGATTTAGATCATTTTTAGCTGAAGAATTTAATGTCTCTACTGAGGATGTCACAGCATTTGTCCTTGGTGGCCATGGTGATTCTATGGTTCCTCTTGTTAGATATTCTTCTGTTGCTGGAATTCCAGTTCCTGATTTAATTAAAATGGGATGGTCTAGCAAAGAAAGGATAGATCAGATAGTCGATCGTACACGTAATGGCGGCGGAGAGATAGTCAATTTACTTAAAACTGGTTCTGCATTTTATGCACCTGCTGCTTCTGCTATTGCTATGGCAGAAAGCTATCTAAAAGATAAAAAACGTATCCTGCCATGTGCTGCTTATTTAACTGGAGAGTACGGCATGAAAGATATTTATCTTGGTGTGCCTGTTGTAATTGGAGCTAGCGGAGTTGAAAAAATCGTTGAAATCTCTTTAAATGAAGAAGAAAAAAAAGCGCTAGAGATATCTGCAGCTGGAGTTAGAAATCTTATGGAAATCGTAAAAGGTTAGAATGAAATTAATTTCAGCCTTTATCATTACTAAAAATGAGGAATCTCGTATAGCTCGTGCTATTAATAGCATAAAAAATATAGCTGATGAAATAATAGTTGTTGATAGCGGAAGTCACGATAAAACTGTAGAAATTGCAGAATCTCTTGGAGCAAAAGTTTTATTTAATGAATGGCCTGGCTACGTGGAGCAGAAGATATTTGGCGAGAAATTGTGTAAACATCAATGGGTCCTTAACATAGACGCAGATGAAGAATTAACTCAAGATTTGCAATTAGAAATCAAAGAAGAATTTTCTAAAAATATAGAAGATTTATATAAAGCATATAGAATAAATCTAATAATAATGCATAGGTCTGATGCAGCACCAAGACTATTTGCTCCAAGTAATAAATTTATTAGATTATATAATAAATCCTATGCTAGTTTTAGCAATAATTCTGGTTATACCACTCATGACTGTGTTGCCTTAAACAGTGAATTTCAGGAATGTAGAAATAGTGTAAGGGACCTACAATATGCAGCTTTGCATTATTCTGGCACATCGATAGATCAGCTAGTATCAAAAGCTAATTTTTATTCTAGCGAGCAAGCGAGTGACCTAATCAATTCTGGTCGCAAGATAACTAAATTGAGAGTGACTGTAGAGTTTTTCTTATGGTTTTTCAAAGCATTCTTCATAAGAAGATATTTTGTTTTTGGGTTCGATGGGTTTGTAGATTCTATGATTTTTGCATTTGCAAGATTCTTAAGACTTGCTAAAGCTAGAGAAAGACAAAAATAGCAAGGAGACGATGGTATCTTTAAAAAATTAGTGCTCGAATTTTTTATAAAAAATACTCATCATACAAATATAAACGAACATCAGGCCTCCTAGAATTGCAAGCCCTCCCCCTATTCCCATTAAACCCATAGATATTTTGGCCTTAATTGATAATTCTGCTCCCGGTAACTTTCTCATCACTCCATAACCACCTGACCATGCTAAAGCAACTATATGGATTATTTGCCCACCACCGTATATATATGGCTGATAAAAAGAATATTTATTATTAATCCCAAGCATCAAATATATATATCCCATTAAAGCTACTGTAATTCCTACAATAGATCCATGATAATGAGCTGGTATTGTTACATTAGCCCCAGAAATTAACAGCCCTATAACTCCTCCTAGAAAAAATAGGATAGACGAAATTATAAAACAATTGTTAGAAGTAGAAGATTTGACATTATAATATTCACTTAATAATACAATAAACATAAAAGAAGGAGCTATAGATCCGCAATATTTCATATGTAAGCTGAAAAACTCTAGAAACTCTGGACTATCTATGGAATAGAATAAACGTGGGAACAAACCAGGAACAGCAAGAATGCAATTAATTATAAGCAAAATTCTATATATATTGTGGTAAGATAAGGATCTTGATACAATATTTTCAAGCAATAATATCTGTACTATCATCATTATTTCTACAAAGCAGAATTGCAAGATATGCCCAGCGCTCCAAAAGAACATCTCATAATAAAAATGTAGATCCATAGGATATAGCAACTTATCTAGAGCGAAATAAGACAAAGTACACGAGATAACAGCTTGTAATAGAATTAAAATAGAACAAATATTTCCTATTTTTATTGTTGTAATAGATAATTTAAATTGAGTAATTAACCCTAGAAATCCTGAAAATAATATGCCAATAATAAATATTACAAGCCCTGTTACAAAACACCAATTATCTAGCATGGGAACATAGTTGTTTAATATAGGGGTTGTTTCTGCAATCATCGGAGAAATAAACATCAGTATTACACCTATCAAGCAAATATAATTGCTGTAATTTACATAATATTTAAATTCATCCGTGATAGAACATTTATAAAACCATAAAGAAGCGCATATAGATAGCATCCAGACTAGGACAGAAAGATTTACATGTATTACTAAAGATGTTTTAAATATATCAAGGCTAAAAAAACTAGAAAGTCCTGGGCTTCGTAAAAATACTAATAATATGGAATATATTCCTGCAAGAGCAATAGATGATATGGCAAGATATATATATCTTGCACTTACATTTTGTAATTTCATCATGTTACTCTAGATAATAGTTTTAAAGCAGCAATTTTTTGGGCTTCCTTTATTGACTTTCCTTCTCCAAATTCAGGATCTAGATCATCTATCGTAACCTTTACGGTAAATATTGGAGCATGATCCTCTCCTAATCTTTTTACAACAACATAAGAAGGGATAGACATACCTATTCCTTGAGACCATTCCTGCAATTTAGATTTATAGTCAGTTGTAATATTTTCATAATCTATATCTAGAAGATCAGACCAAAAATTTAGAACAAAATCTCTAGCGCTCTCCAGTCCACCATCAAGATATATTGCTCCAATTATTGCCTCTATAGTATTTTCTAAATTGTTTTTATTCAATCTTCCTCCTGATAGTTCCTCTTCTTGCGTCATTATCATTACCTCATCAATAGATAAAAAATGAGCAATTTTAGAGATAGTATCTTTCATAACAAGAAAAGATCTTGCTTTTGCAAGCTTTCCCTCATCATAGTCTGGAAATTTCTTTAATAAAAACTCTGTAATGATTAGGCTTAATACCGTATCACCAAAAAATTCTAATCTCTCGTAATTAGACTTATAGCTAGTGCCTTTTATGTTTTTCATAGAAGGATGGGATAAAGCTTCTATCAATAAAGATTGGTCTTTAAAACTATAGTTAATTTTGTCTTGGAATTCATTTAGAAGGATATGATCAATATTTTTCATTGAATACTATATATATTTTTAAATATTCTATCTATCCTAATAGATTTAACCCAATAATAAGGCTGCTTTAATTGCTCTAGCAAGCTAAAAGATAATGAAAAGAGCTCTTCCGATGTAGAAAAATAAAAGAACCTTGCTTTAGCGATAAAGTTCTCAAAAGGAACATATCCTACTTGGAATCTACTATCACCAGACTCGTTTCTATTATCACCAAGGAAAAAATAATGCCCCGCTGGAATAATAAACTCTCTTGTATTATTAGCTTCATGTATCATAGCATCTGATCTATTCGTAATCTGAAGTATATGGTACTTAATACCATTTGGAAGTGTTTCTATATATCTAGTATAAGTACCATCTTTATCTTTATATTCATCTATTTCTTCTCTTGGAATAGGTGCGTCATTTAAATATAAAACAGAGTTTTTAATTTGCACTTTATCGCCTGGCATCCCTATAAGACGCTTGATATATTTTTGACTTTTATCATGTGGGGGCTGAAATATTACTATATCACCTCTTTCAGGGCTTTGAGCTAATATTCTATCTTTTATGAAATCTGGATGAAAGAATAACATTGAATATTTACTATATCCATAGCTATATTTTGTAGCAAATACATAATCACCTTTTAACAGTGTATCTTTCATAGAAGGAGATGGTATGTAATATGGCTCCATTACAAAAACCCTAAATAATAATGCAAAAAATAGTATAATAGATATGGATTTTGCTTCTTTAACTATATTTGAGTCACCATCTTTGTTGTATATATTTGACATAAAATTTTTGTAATATCATTATTTAAAATCTTAGATATAATAGTCATTATATCATATAAATCTATAATTTTATGCATATAAACCGTAGTTTTACTTCGCCTAACTATAATGATAGACCAAATAGCAATATCAGATTCATAATATTACATTTTACAGAAATGACTTTTGAAAATGCAATGACTAGGCTTTGTGATGAGAATTCATCTGTTAGTGCTCATTATGTTATAAAAGAGGATGGAGAAATTTTTAACATAGTACCAGAAGATAAAAGGGCTTTTCATGCAGGAAAAAGCTTCTGGGATGGATTTGAGAAAATAAATGATAATTCTATTGGCATTGAACTAGACAATATAGGGCGAAAACCATTTACAAAAAAACAAATGAGAAGCTGCATAGATCTTTGCAAAAGCTTAATGACAAAATACAATATCTTGCCAGAGCATATTCTAGGCCATTCTGACATAGCGCCTGATAGAAAAATCGATCCAGGAATCTATTTTGATTGGGAAATGCTTAGCAAAGAAGGTTTAGGGATGTGGCCTAAAAATATAAATAAGACTATGAAGGAAAATTTAGACTATAAAGATCCATCTAACATTCAAAAAGCCTTACAAACATTAGGCTATAAAATTGATATTACATCAGAATTTGACATGCAAACTAATTATGTAACTAGAGCTTTTCAACTCCATTTCTGCCCAAAATCTATATTTTTTCTACAAAAAAATCTATTTGATGATAATGAGTTATATATATGGGACGAAGAATCAACTAAAATATTAGCTAATCTTGTTGATTCTAAAAAGAACCAAAAAAATAAAAATTAATGCTCTATATAAATTATAGATATAAATCTATTGCTCTTTTATATCTCCTTGTAAAATAGACATCATATGTCTAATTGGCAAGGAAAGTGATAGAGAGAAAATACTATATTAGTGCTATTTTAGTCAGCACTATATGCCCGTTACTATGACCTAGGCAGCGCGGCAAAACAACATGGTTTTGAGATTAAATATAT
>CAZKKY010000019.1:0-19482 GCA_964553715.1 uncultured Rickettsiaceae bacterium | reverse complement strand
TGAAGGTGGCCGTACAGTAGGTGCTGGCGTAGTAGCAAAAATTATAAAATAATAAGGTTGTCATATTTATTTTGTTACTAATTCTAAGATTTTTTCTTGATTTATTAACTTAAGTATGATAGGAGTGTAGCTCAATTGGTAGAGCGCCGGTCTCCAAAACCGGAGGTTGCGGGTTCGATTCCTGTCGCTCCTGCCATTTGGATGTAAAGTTAAAATGTTAAAAAGCACTAAAATATACAGATTTTATGAGCAAGTTGTTCAAGAAGCTCGTAAAGTAGTTTGGCCTACGAAAAAAGAATTGACATCTTCTGTGACGATTGTGTTAATTGCTATTTTTGTATCAAGTTTAGTGTTTTTATTTTTAGATTATGGTATTCACACTGTTATTCAGTTTTTGTTGAATATCGGTAAGTAATGTTGAGGAATAACTAGTGTCGTATCAGTGGTATATAATTCATACAATGTCTGGCTCCGAAAAGCGAGTGAAGCAGATGATTTTTGATCAAGCTCTGAAAAAAAACATGTCTGAATCGTTTCAGGAGATAGTTATTCCTGTTGTTGAGGTTCCTGAAGTCAAAAGAGGGAAAGAAGTAAAGGTGGAAAAAAAATTTATGCCAGGGTATATCTTGATAAAAATGGATATGACAGACGAAGCCTGGCATTTAGTAAAAAGTACGCCTCGTGTAACAGGATTTTTAGGTAATGGTGTAAAGCCTAAATCTGTCCCTGACTCTGAGATTCAGATTATTTTTAATCAGATTGAGTCTAGGGCAAAAGAGGTTTCGTCGGTTAACACATATTCTGTTGGGGAGAGTGTGACAGTAATAGATGGCCCATTTGAATCTTTTACTGGTATTGTAGAAGATGTAGATTATGAAAAATCTAGATTGAGAGTTTCTGTGTCGATTTTTGGTCGCGCAACTCCTATAGATTTAGATTTTACGCAAATTAAAAAAGATTAGTAATTAACAATGTGTTTGTTTGAATAGGTAAGTAAGTTATGGCAAAAAAAATCTCTGGTTATATCAAGTTGACTATTGCAGCTGGTAAAGCTAATCCATCTCCTCCTGTTGGTCCGGCTTTGGGGCAGAGAGGTCTCAATATTATGGAGTTTTGTAAAGCTTTCAATGCTGCTACTCAGAATATGGAGCCAGGTACTCCTACTCCTGTAGTGATTACGGCTTTTGAAGATAAAAGTTTCACTTTTGTTACGAAAACTCCGCCAGCTTCGTTTTATTTAAAGCAATTTGCTAAAATAGCTAAAGGGTCTTCTGCTACTAAGAAAAATGCTTCTGTGGGTAAAATCACAGTGTCTCAATGTAAAGAGATAGCAAAAATAAAAATGGTTGATTTAAACGCTTTTGATATAGAAGCTGCAACAAAAATTATTATGGGTTCTGCTGAGTCTATGGGCCTTGATGTGGTGGAGGATTAATTAACATGTTAAAATCACAAATCAAAAATCAACAAAAAACTATAGGTAAAACTAAAAATATAAGGTCTATGAGATCTAAAGTTGATAGTAGTCGCCAATACAATTTTACGGAAGCTGTTTCTATACTTCAAGAAGTGTCTTTTGTAAAGTTTGATAGTACACTTGAAGTTATAATGAATCTTGGTGTAGATCCTCGTCACTCTGATCAGATGGTACGTGGGGTGACAAATTTACCTGCTGGTACTGGTAAAAATGTACGAGTTGCTGTTATATGTAAAGATGACAAAATAGCGGAAGCTAAAAGTGCTGGAGCTGATATAGCTGGTTCTGTAGAAATAATTGATGAAATCAAATCTGGTAAAATAGATTTTGATGTATGTGTTGCTACTCCAGATATGATGGCTGCTATTGGTCAGGTTGCAAGAATTCTTGGTCCTAAAGGTTTGATGCCTAATCCTAAGCTTGGTACTGTTACTACAGATGTTTCTACTGCTGTAAAAAATGCCAAAAGTGGTCAAGTTGAGTTCAGGGTAGAGAAAGCTGGTATAATTCATGTTGGTGTTGGCAAGTTATCATTTGCTTCAGACGATTTAGTTAGTAATGTCAAAGCTTTAGTGGGTGCTGTTTTGAAAGCGAGGCCTTCTGGAGCTAAAGGGACATATCTAAAGAGTTTATATTTGTCATCAACTATGGGTCCTGCTGTTAAAATTGATGTTGCTAATATAGCTTAACTATAGGGAGATTTAAAAAGTGTTACGTTCAGAAAAAGAAGAGTTTGTTGTTGGGTTAGAAGGGGTCTATAAAGACTCTCAATCTGTAATAGTAACTCACTATCATGGTCTTAATGTTTCTCAAATCACGTCTTTGCGTTCTGCTTTGCGTGAAAAAGGTGCTAGATTTAAGGTGGTAAAAAACACTTTATCTAATATTGCTGCTCGCAATGCAGGGATTCCAAATTCTGATATCATGTTTAGTGGGCCAACTGCTATAGCTTACTCTGATGATTTGGTCGCTGCTGCGAAAGTAGTAACTGACTTTGCAAAAACCAATGATAAATTAAAGATCATTTGTGGGGTTATAGGGAGTCAGTTTGTTGATGCTGCTGGTGTGGAAGCTATCTCTAAATTGCCTTCACTAGATGAGTTGAGATCAAAAATCATTGGTCTTATTCAAGCTCCTGCTACTAAAATTGCTGGAGTTTTGCATGCGCCTGCGTCTCAAGTAGTTAGGCTATTAAGTGCATATACAAAAAAATAACAATTTAATTAAACATTATTGAGGTAAAAATCATGTCCAATTTAGATAAACTTATAGAAGATTTGTCATCTTTAACAATTATGCAAGCTGCGGATCTTGTAAAGCAATTAGAAGAGAAGTGGGGTGTATCTGCTGCTGCTCCTGTAGCTGTTGCTGCAGTATCTGCTTCTGGTCCATCTGCTGCTGCTGAAGAGAAAACAGAATTTGATGTTATTTTAGTTTCTTCTGGTGATAATAAAATCAATGTTATTAAAGAAGTTCGTACAATTACTAGTCTTGGATTGAAAGAAGCTAAAGATTTAGTTGATGGCGCTCCTCAACCAGTAAAGCAAGGTGTCTCTAAAGCTGATGCTCAATCCATAAAAGAAAAGCTAGAAGCTGCTGGTGCTAAAGTCGAAGTAAAATAAATTAATAAAGGATTTTATTTTATAGTAAATACAAAATAATTTTTTAAAAAATACTAGTAAATATTCTTTCGTAATACTAAGTGTTTTTATAAGATACTATAATAAAAATTTCTATATTATAAAATTTAAAAAAAGTTTCATATTGCTAGCACTAACTTTAAAAGTGCTAGCAACTGTTTCTAAATTAATTTTTATGTACATTTATATTAAATAAACTTATACTTTTTTACGTATTTAAATAATTCTAGATAATATATGTTCAATATAAGTGTGAGTCAGGAGACTATATGGTTCAATCCTTTTCTTTAAGAAAATCTGTTAGGAAAAATTTTGGTAATGTGAATTTGGTAGCATCTATACCAAATTTAATAGAAGTGCAAAAAAATTCTTATGATAGAGATTTTTTGCAGCTTGGTACGGCAGATTCAGAGCGTTCAAATAAAGGGTTGCAATCGGTATTAAAATCAATTTTTCCTATAAACGACGCATCTGGTGCTGCAACTTTAGAGTTCGTCAAGTATGAATTTGATCAACCAAAATATGATGTAGAGGAATGTCATCAGAGAGGCCTTAGTTTTGCCGCGCCTTTAAAAGTTACTTTGCGTCTTATTGTGTGGGATATTGATTCTGATACTGGCAGTAAAGAGATTAAGGGCATAAAAGAGCAAGAAGTCTACATGGGTGATATACCATTGATGACTAAAAATGGTACTTTTATCATTAATGGTACTGAAAGAGTAGTGGTGTCTCAAATGCATCGTTCTCCTGGAGTGTTTTTTGATCATGATGATGGTAAGACGCATGCTTCTGGAAGAATATTATATTTCGCGCGTATCATTCCTTATCGTGGTTCTTGGGTGGATCTAGAATTTGATCCCAAAGATATGCTTTATTTTAGAATTGATCGCAAGCGTAAGTTGTATGCTACTACACTCTTGCGTGCGATAGGCATGACCACTAAGGAAATATTAGATTTTTATTATTCTTCTACCGAGTATAGTTTAGAAAAAGATGGATGGTCTACTGTATTCAATCCAGAAACTGTAATAGTACATAGATTGCACGAAGATTTAGTAGATGCTGAGAAAAAAGTTGTTGTACTAGAGGCTGGTCAAAAAATTACCCCAAGGTTAGCAAAAAAGATGCATAATGATGGTCTCAATATCATTTTAGTATCGAAAGAGCATTTATTAGGAAAATATCTTGCCGAAGACGTTGTTGATGAATCTACAGGAGAAGTTTTAATCAACATTGGAGAAGAAATTACCGAGAATCATTTAGAAGCTATGGTATCTGCAAATATCAATTCTGTAAAGACTTTGAATATAAATTTGCAATACGGTAGTTACATACGTAATACATTGTTTGCTGATAAAAACCAAGAACAAAGTCAGGCTCTGATGGATATCTTTAGAGTTTTGCGTCCTGGAGAGCCTCCTACATTTGATACAGCTAAAGCTCTTTTTGATAGTTTGTTTTTTGATCCTGATAGATATGACCTTTCAGAAGTTGGTCGTATAAAATTAAATGCAAGGCTAGGTCTAGATTTTCCTTTAGACAAAAGAACATTGATGGCTGATGATTTTAAATATGCATTTAAAGTGCTTTGTGATTTAAAAGATGGTAGAGGTAGCGTCGATGATATAGATCACCTTGGTAACAGAAGGGTAAGATCCGTAGGAGAGTTGATAGAGAATCAATTTAGAATAGGTCTTGTTCGTCTAGAAAAGGCTGTGTTAGAAAGGATGAGTGCTGTTGATGTTGACGCTGTGATGCCTCATGATTTAGTTAATTCTAAACTGTTAGTTGCCGTTGTGAGGGAGTTCTTTGGTACATCTCAGTTGTCACAATTTATGGATCAAACAAATCCATTATCAGAAATTACTCACAAAAGGCGTTTATCTGCTTTGGGCCCTGGGGGTTTGAGTCGTGATAGAGCTGGGTTTGAGGTAAGAGACGTTCATCCTACTCATTATGGAAGAATATGTCCTATTGAAACACCTGAAGGACAGAATATTGGTCTGATTAATTCTTTGGCTACTTATTCTAGAATTAATGATCATGGATTTATTGAAAGTCCTTATCGTGTTGTGAAAGAAGGTGTAGTAACTGATGAGGTTGTATATCTTTCTGCTATTGAAGAAGGAAAATATAAGATTGCACAAGCAAATGAAAAAATAGATAAAACAGGTAAATTAATTAATGATTTAATTAATTGTCGTGTTGATGACGGTAATTTCTCTATGGTTACACCACAAGAAGTTGACTTCATAGACGTCACGCCTATGCAGGTTGTATCTGTTGCCGCATCCTTAATACCATTTTTAGAAAATGATGATGCGAATCGTGCTTTGATGGGTTCAAACATGCAACGCCAGGCGGTTCCTTTAGTAAAAAGTGAATCCCCTCTTGTAGGCACAGGTATTGAAGGTGTAGTTGCAAAAGATTCAGGAGCGTCTGTTGTTGCTTTAAATGATGGAATAGTTGATCAAGTTGATTCTACTAGAATTGTTATTAGAACGACTGAAGAAAAAAGAGATGGCTCTCCGGGTGTTGATATTTATAATTTGATGAAGTTTCAGAGATCCAATCACAATACGTGCATTAATCAGAAACCACTAGTAGTAGTTGGTGATGTTGTAAAGAAAGGTGATGTTATAGCAGATGGTCCTAGTACTGATAATGGTGAAATTTCTTTAGGAAGAAACGTTCTTGTAGCTTTTGTACCTTGGAATGGATACAATTTTGAGGATTCAATTTTAATATCAGAGAAAATTGCTAAAAAAGATGTATTTTCTTCTATACATATTGAAGAATTTGAGATTGTTGCTAGAGATACAAGATTAGGTCCTGAAGAAATTACTCGGGATATTCCTAACATTAATGATGATTATTTGTCTCATCTAGATGAGGTAGGAATTGTTCATGTTGGTGCTGAAGTTAAAGCTGGTGATATACTAGTTGGTAAGGTTACTCCGAAAAGCGAGTCACCTATGACTCCTGAAGAAAAGTTACTTCGTGCTATTTTTGGAGAAAAAGCCGCTGATGTAAGAGATTCATCTTTGCACGTTCCTCCTGGAGTAAGTGGAACTGTTGTGGAAGTAAGAGTTTTTTCTAGGCGTGGTGTAGATAAAGATGAAAGAGCTATTGCAATTGAAAGGCAGCAAGTAGAAAAGCTAGCTAAAGACCGTGATGATGAGCTTTCTATAATTGAACATTTTGTATTTTTAAAAGTAGAATCTTTGTTATTAAATCAAAAGATTGTTAGTGGTCCTAAATCAGTAAAATCTGGTCAGATTATTAGTGCTGATATGCTAAAATCTTTATCCAAAGGTCAATGGTGGCAGCTTGTTGTTGAGAATTCAGATATAATGAACGAAATCGAACAAATACGTCGCCATTATGATGAAAATAAAGATCGTTTAAATAAGAGATTTACTAGTAAAGTCGCCAAGGCTCAAAGTGGTGATGATTTGCCGCAAGGTGCTCTTAAAGTAGTTAAAGTGTTTATTGCAACAAAACATAAACTACAGCCAGGCGATAAAATGGCGGGACGTCACGGAAATAAAGGTGTCGTATCACGAATTTTGCCTGAAGAAGATATGCCATTTTTAGAAGATGGTACTGTTGTAGATGTTGTTTTAAATCCTCTTGGGTTGCCTTCTAGAATGAATGTAGGACAAATCCTTGAAACTCACCTTGGGTGGGCTGCGGTGAACCTTGGCAAAAAAGTTTCACATATGGTTAATGAGTACAGAAGTAAAGCAAGTGATATAGATGTGCGTCAAATTAAAGATTTTGTAAAAAAGATCTATGAAAAGTCAGATTTTGAGTCAAAAATTGATACATTATCTGATGACGAATTTTTCTCTCTATGTGATAATTTAAGAAAGGGTGTACATTTTGCTACTCCAGTTTTTGATGGTGCGAAAGTTCAGGATGTTAAGAATTTGCTAGAGCTAGCAGACCTTGATAAATCTGGCCAAGTAAGATTAATTGACGGTAGAACAGGTGAATATTTTGATCGTAATGTAACAGTAGGATACAAATACTTGCTAAAATTACATCATTTGGTTGATGATAAGATTCATGCTCGTTCTATAGGTCCTTATAGTCTTGTTACTCAGCAACCTCTTGGCGGTAAGTCTCACTTTGGTGGTCAAAGGCTTGGGGAGATGGAATGTTGGGCATTGCAAGCTTATGGTGCTTCTTACACTTTACAAGAGATGCTCACTTACAAATCGGATGATGTAGTTGGAAGAATTAAAAACTATGAATCTATCGTTCGTGGTGATAATAATTTTGAATCTGGCTTACCTGAGTCATTTAAAGTAATGATTAAAGAGCTTAGGTCTTTGTGTCTAAATATACAGTTAGAAGAGAAACAAATAGAAGAGTGATAAAGTCTCTAGTTATTTGATAATTGTTTTAATAATTAGTATTAATTTTTTACAAATTAATACAAGAGTTTTTGAGGAAATGTTGCTATGGCAGAAATGATAAACTTCTATGGACATATGGAAAATACCCAACAATTTGATGAGATGCGCATCAATATTGCTAGTCCTGATCAAATTCGTTCCTGGTCTTATGGTGAAGTAACTAAACCAGAAACTATAAACTACAGAACTTTTAAGCCAGAAAAAGATGGTCTATTTTGCGCTCGTATTTTTGGTCCTGTAAAAGACTATGAGTGTTTGTGTGGAAAGTATAAACGCATGAAATATCGTGGTATTACTTGCGAGAAATGCGGAGTAGAAGTTACTAGTTCTAGGGTTCGTCGTGAGCGTATGGGCCATATTGAACTTGCTGCACCTGTTGCACATATATGGTTTTTAAAATCTCTACCTTCCCGTATTAGCACTCTTCTTGATATTACTCTCAAGGATCTTGAGAAAATTCTATATTTTGAATCTTATGTTGTTGTTGATCCTGGTTTGTCTAGTTTACGACTTGCTGAAGTTTTAAGTGAAGATGCTTTTCTAAAAGCTCAAGATGAGTTCGGAGAGAATAATTTTGAAGCTTTGATAGGTGCTGAAGCTGTTTCTAGATTGTTGAGAGAGATTGATCTAAGTGAGTTACAAAAACAATTACAGTCTGAGCTTATAGATATTTCATCTGATGCAAAGCGTAAAAAAATTGTAAAACGTTTAAAATTAGTTGAAGATTTTCTCGGTTCTCAAAATAGACCAGAATGGATGATCATGGAAGTTTTACCTGTGATTCCTCCAGAAATCAGACCTCTTGTGATGCTCGATGGGGGTAGATTTGCTACTTCAGATCTTAATGAACTTTACCGTCGTGTTATAAATAGAAATAACCGTCTTAAAAGATTATTAGAGCTAAAAGCTCCAGATATTATTGTGCGTAATGAGAAGCGTATGCTTCAAGAATCTGTTGATGCTTTATTTGATAATGGTCGTCGTGGTCGTGTTGTAAAAAATACAAGTAAGCGTCCATTTAAGTCTTTAAGTGACATGCTAAAAGGTAAAAACGGTAGATTCCGTCAAAATCTTTTAGGTAAGAGAGTGGATTTCTCTGGTAGATCTGTTATTGTAGTTGGTCCAGAACTGAAGCTACATCAATGTGGTCTTCCAAAAAAGATGGCGCTAGAGTTGTTTAAGCCATTTGTTTATTCCCGTCTTGAGATGTACGGCCTTGCAGCAACTATTAAAGCTGCAAAAAAAATGGTTGAACTAGAAAAGCCAGAAGTTTGGGATATATTAGATAAAGTTATTAGGGAGCACCCTGTGTTATTAAATAGGGCTCCTACCTTACACCGTCTAGGTATACAGGCTTTTGAACCTATTTTGATTGAAGGTAAGGCTATTCAATTACACCCATTAGTGTGTGCTGCTTTTAATGCTGACTTTGATGGAGATCAGATGGCTGTTCACGTCCCTCTTTCGATAGAAGCGCAGCTTGAGGCTAGGGTTCTTATGATGTCCACCAATAACATTTTAAGTCCTGCAAATGGTCGTCCTATCATTGTTCCAGATAAAGACATCGTACTTGGTCTATATTATCTGTCGTTAAGTCTTGATAACGAGCCAGGTGAAAATATGTGTTTTGCAGATATGAAAGAAATTCATAATGCTCTTTACCATAAGGTTTTATCGATTCATAGCAAAATAAGATATCGTAAATCTTTAAGAAATGCTGAAGGTAATATCGTGGAATCTATTATTGAGACCACTCCTGGACGTTTGATGATTGCAGAGTTATTGCCAGATAATGTAAATATTAGCTATAAATTAGTTAATAAGGTTCTGACTAAAAAAGATATTTCGTCTGTTATAGATACTGTGTATCGTCATTGTAGCCAGAAGGCAACGGTGATATTTGCAGACAAATTGATGGAACTAGGATTCAAATATGCTTGTATTTCTGGTATATCTTTTGGTATGGACGATATGGTTGTTCCAAAAACAAAAGATAAACATATTGAAGCTACATCTGCTGAAGTTAAGGAGTTTGAGTCTCAATATTCTGATGGTCTTATCACTTATGGTGAGAAATATAATAAGGTTATTGATGCTTGGACCCATTGTACAGATAAGGTAGCTTCTGATATGATGAAAGAAATTGCAGCTGGAGTGAATATTGATTCCGATAAGCCAAATCATATGAAGATAAACTCTATTTACATGATGGCTACTTCTGGTGCTAGAGGTTCGGCTGCTCAGATTAAGCAGCTTGCTGGAATGAGGGGGCTTATGGCTACACCTTCAGGAGAGATTATTGAAACTCCTATTATATCTAATTTTCGTGAGGGCCTTACTGTACTTGAATATTTTAATTCTACTCACGGTGCTCGTAAAGGTCTTGCAGATACTGCTTTAAAAACAGCTAACTCTGGTTATTTAACTAGAAGACTTGTAGATGTTGCTTTAGATTGCATAATTACTGAGCATGATTGTGGTACTAGCGAGGGAGTAGTAATTCGTCCTGTTATAGATGGAGGAGAGGTAATAGTTTCCTTAGCAGAGCAAATTCTTGGACGTACTGTTGCTATAGATACTTATCATCCTATCACAAATAATTTGTTGGTTAAAGCTGGAGATTTAATTTCTGAGGCTGATCTTGATAATATCGAAAGCGCTGGCCTTGATTCTATTAAAGTCAGATCTGTTCTTACTTGTGCTGTTGAAGATGGTATATGTGCTAGATGTTATGGTAGAGATCTTGCTACAGGTGCTTTGGTGTCTGTTGGTGAAGCAGTAGGTGTTATTGCTGCTCAATCGATTGGAGAACCTGGAACACAATTAACAATGAGAACATTCCACATTGGTGGTGCTGCTACTAAAGGTGCTGAGGTATCTTCTGTAGAATCGTCAACCGATGCAAAAATTAAAATTGTAAACCGTAATATAGTAGTCAACTCTGATGGTCGTAAGATAGTTATGAGTCGTTCTTGTGAAATTGTTCTAATGGACGAGAAAGGCAATGACAAATCTAGTTACAAAGTTCCTTACGGAGCGGTTTTAATTGTAGATGATGGTGATAGGGTTACTAAAGGTCAAAAAATGGCTGAGTGGGATCCATATACTATTCCTATCATTACTGAAAAAACAGGGAAAGTAGTGTTTAAAGATATGGTAGACGGTGTATCTATACGAGATATTACTGACGAAGCTACGGGTATTTCGAACAAAGTTATTATTGAATCGAAACAGCTTTCTAGAGGTGTTGAACTTCGTCCTCGTATTCAGCTTGTTGATGAGGCAGGAGAGACTATTATTTTATCTAATGGTTTAGAAGCAAGATATTATTTACCTGTTAATGCGGTTCTAAGTGTAGAAGATGGTTCTTCTGTAAATGCAGGTGATATTTTATCTCGTATCCCTAGAGAATCTAGTAAAACCAAGGATATTACAGGTGGTTTACCTAGAGTAACTGAGCTTGTTGAGGCTCGTAGACCTAAAGATCATGCAGTAATTGCAGAAGTTGATGGGAGAGTTGAATTTGGTAAAGATTACAAGTCTAAGCGCCGTATTATTGTTCATCCTACTGATGGCTCAGAGCCTGTAGAATATGTCCTTCCTAAGGGTAAGCATGTTGTAGTCAACGAAGGAGATTTCGTCAAAAAAGGAGATATGTTGATTGATGGGAATCCTGTTTTACAAGATATCTTAAAGGTAATGGGCGTTGAAGCGCTTGCTAGTTATATGGTTAGCGAGATTCAAGCTGTTTACCGTTTGCAGGGTGTGAAAATTGATGATAAACATATAGAAGTCATTATTCGTCAGATGCTTCAAAAAGTAGAAGTAACAAATCCTGGTGATACTACATTGTTACAGGGCGACAAAATTGACCGTCGTGATTTAGTTGAGATTAATTCTAAAGCTGCAGAAGCTGGCCTTAGAGTTGCTGAAGCTTCTCCTGTGCTTCAAGGTATTACTAAGGCATCACTACAGACTAGATCATTTATTTCTGCTGCATCTTTCCAAGAAACTACTAGAGTATTAACTGAAGCAGCTGTTGCTGGTAAAGTTGATAAATTACGTGGATTAAAGGAAAATGTGATTGTAGGTAGGTTAATACCTGCTGGTACTGGTTTTTATATGAATCGTTTCAGACAAAATGTTAGATCTGTTGCTGAAAATAAGGAATCTACACAGGTAAACGATCAATAGTATATAGTACGTAGATTATCACTATAAAATGCTAGGAATATTAAAAAGAATTTTATAATAAATATTCTTTTATGTCCTAGCATCTTCACTTTATTTTTATTGCTCTGAAAACCAATATCTGTAGAGTTACAATAATTATTCGTTCTTGCATCTATATTAAAACTTTGGTTATATATCATGCATATTTAAATGCTTGTGATGAGATAAATAGGGCGTTGCTTTGTTTTGAATAACTTTACCATTTTGTAAAAAGCTGATAAAATTTTCTTTATACTAATATATAAAATTGTAATTCAGTGTCTCAGAATTCTATATGGCGATTTGTTTTAGACAATGCCAAATTATTTAAATATACAATATTAATACAAATAATAGTTGCTTTTGCTTGGTCTATTGACACCAGTGTAAGGCCATATATTTTCAAAAAAATAGTAGATTCTGTACAATTTTATGATGGAAATTTTGAAGATATTACATTTTTTTGTTCTATTTATATATGCATGGCAATCGTTATGGTTGCTTTATATAGAATATGGGATTTAACTATTGTATATTTTAATTCACCTCTTAAGAGGCATATAATAGACGTTCTAACCCAAAAAACTCTTTTACATTCTCATAGTTTTTTTAGTAATAATTTTGCTGGTGCTATTGCAAATAAGATAAAAGATGTTGGATCAAATACTCCAGATTTGATCCAGCTTTTAATAGAGAGAATGCTGGCTCATTTTCTTGGTGTTGTTTTTTCTGTTATAGTTATAAGTAAGGCGGGCATAGAATTTGCTATATATTTGGCTCTTTGGATAATAATTTTCTCTTCAGGATCTATGATTTTATCAAAAAGTGCAAGAGACTTAAGCCATATTGCATCAGAATCTAGGTCTAAAATCACAGGGCTTTTAGTTGATATATTTAGTAATATCTCGAGTATAAGATTGTTTAGCAACAGATTATTTGAAGCAACAAATTTTAGAAAACACTTAGATTTATGGGGAATAGATGATCGCAAAAGAGATTTATGTTTTATAAAAATTTTTATCTTTCAAGGGCTATCTTTTTTAATTTATCAGTCAATATCTATATATTTCATCATTCAAAAATTTAAAACAGGTGGTATTACGGCGGGTGATTTTGTTTTAATATTTACTATTAATAATCATGTGATAGACGTTTTATGGTCTCTTTCTACAGATGTATCAAAAGTAGTTGAATATCATGGTAATATTTCTCAAGGTCTTAGCGTTGTTCTTACGCCATTAGAAATTGTAGATAAAAAAGGTGCAAAAGACCTAAATATAAAAAACCCATCTATTTTATTTGACAAAGTATCTTTTCACTACAAAGGTGCGATAGGGTTGTTTTATAATAAATCAGTAGAAATTTTATCTTATCAGAAAGTTGGTCTTGTAGGGTATTCTGGCAGTGGTAAATCTAGTTTTGTAAATTTAATTTTACGTATGTATGATATCAATAGTGGCAAAATCCTA
The DNA here is from genome assembly GCA_964553715.1 of uncultured Rickettsiaceae bacterium. Taxonomy (GTDB): domain Bacteria; phylum Pseudomonadota; class Alphaproteobacteria; order Rickettsiales; family Rickettsiaceae; genus JAGOJE01. Next base: position 6,260 of record CAZKKY010000019.1, on the reverse strand, counting down.
ATAGATGGGCAAAATATAGCAAATTGTACTCAAGAATCTCTTAGAAGAAACATATCTACTATTCCGCAAGAACCAATGCTTTTTCATAGAACTTTGATGGAAAATATAAGATATGGTAAGTTAGATGCAACAGATACAGAAGTAATGGAAGCTGCAGAGAAAGCATGTGCTCACGAATTTATTATAGAATTGCCAGATGGTTATGATTCTCTTGTGGGTGAAAGAGGTGTTAAGCTATCAGGTGGTCAGCGCCAAAGAATAGCCATTGCAAGAGCAATATTACAAAATGCTCCTATATTAATTCTAGATGAAGCTACTTCTCAGTTAGACTCTATTACAGAAAAGAATATTCAAAGTAGTTTGGTATCTCTTATGCATAAGAAGACTACTATAGTTATAGCTCACCGACTATCAACATTATTAAATATGGATAGAATTTTGGTATTTGATAAAGGGCAAATCGTGCAAGATGGTACTCATGAGGAGTTACTAAGATCTGATGGTTTATATAAATATCTATGGAATACTCAAGTTGATGGTGTTTTAAGGGATAGTCCTATAGAAGAGTAAGGCGTAAGTATGTTTGTTATATTAAACCTAATAAGAATATTTTTCACGTTAAAAACCTTTTATTCATAAGGCTTATAAGAACTACGCGTTAGAAAAGCCACTCTTTAAATTTTTTTTGCCTAATAATCTATAGAAAGATATATCTTTTGTTTATTGTCCGGTAATTCATTGTCATAATTGAGCAAAATATCTGAATTTGTGGTACACTAGAAGTGGTTGATATAAAAAGCTATATAAAGACTTTATTTAACAAAAATAAAGATGAAAACCAGGCTCCAGACAACGCCAATAGGCAGAAAGTAGTCTCGATACGTAATTGGTATGAAGAGAGGTATGAGTCTACATTAGTCCAACGTAACTTACTCGCAATTTTTCTTTGTATTACCCTAATAGGGATTATTATTTCTGTAATTGCTGTTACCAAAATTTCTACATCCAAAAAATTTGATCCCTTTGTAATTCAGATAGATGACACAACAGGTTCTGCTAAAATTGTTACACCTCTGACAGAAGATGTATTATCTAGAGATGATTCTTTAACTAGATATTTTATAAAAAGGTATCTTTCTGCTAGAGAGAGTTATAATTTTGTAGATTTTAGTTCTATTGCACAAAAAACTGTTAAATTATTTTCTAGCACTCAGGTATTTTGGGAATATAGATCATACATTAATAGTAAAGATAATGATCCTGTCGCAAAGTATGGTCAGAACAATAGTACTTATATAACAATAAAATCTTGGTCTAAGTTAGAGGAAAAAAAATATGTAGTAAGATTTTCTATACGTGAGACAGGTGGGGCGATGAATATATACAACAAAATTGCCATAGTACAAATAGATTATGTTTCTATGGAGTTAACAGAAGATCAGCGTGAGATTAATCCAATAGGTCTTCAAATAGTAGGATATAGGGTAGATGATGATGATAGTTAGATTCATTATAGCATTTTTATTATTATTTTCTGTTAGCATATCTATGGCTAATAGCGATGATGATATATCAATTACAACAGACAATAGGATAAAAACTTATATATATAATCCTAATGAAGTATATCTTTTAGTATTGCACTATGGATTTCAATCTTATATCGAATTTAGTAATAACGAAGAAATTAATACCATTTCTTTAGGGGATTCTTATGCCTGGAAGATTACTCCTCTTGGTAACAGATTATTTATCAAGCCTTTAGAAAAAAATATTAGAACTAATATGACTATTATCACTAGTAAAAAGACCTATCAGTTTGATCTTGTAGCAAAAGAAGTTGAAGATGGTGATGATGAAAAAGACTTAGTATATGTAATTAGATTCTATTATCCGAAAAAAAGCCTTAGGTAGATATGTCAAAAGATTTAAATCAGGATCCAAATATAGAGACTCCTTTAGATGCGGAGCAAGATCAAGTAGATAAAGTAGAAGTTAATACTGAATTATCAAAACTTGCAACAAATCCTAAACGTAATATAGCTATTCTTGCTGTGGTTGTTGTAATACTTGGTTATATTGCATATCAAATCTTTACATCAACTGCTACTGAGCCTTCTATCTCTAGCATGGATGCACCTCTAGCAAGGCCAGACAATGTAATAAAGCCTGTATTAGACCAAGATTCTTATATACCTCCTTTGCCTGAACTTCCGAAAATTGAATCTCCTAGAAAATCAACAAAAGATAAGAGCTCAGATAATACTTCAAAATCTTCATCAACTCCTACTGAGGATCAGCCAGCTCCTCCTCCTACTATTGATATACCATTGCAACCTATTGCTCCTTCAGTAAGTAGTTTACCTTCCCCATCTCTACCTAGTGTGATTCCATCTTCTAGTGTTGATGAGCAAAAAAGACTTGATGCAAAGAGAAAATCGAATGTTTTATTAGTTGGAGGAAGTGGTGTACAAACTCAAGAAAATTTAGCAGAAGCCAAAATGAAAAATGATTTTACCTATAGAGGGTCTTTATCTTACGTTCTCGGAAAGGGGAAAATTATTGATGCTGTAATGGAAAGTGCTGTAAATACCGACTTTCCAGGAGAAGTGATAGCGTTAGTTTCACGCGATATTTATTCTGAAAACGGAAAAGTGATTCTCATTCCTAAAGGCTCTAGAATTTTTGGCAGTTCTTCTAGTGCATCTCTAGGTGGAGCAGATTATGGTAGAATCGATATAGTATGGAATCGTATAGATTTACCATCGGGATATTCATTAAATTTAGACGGTACTACCGTTGATGGCTTAAGCAGAAAAGGTATTCAAGGAAGAGTAGACAATAAATATAAGGAACGTATAACTAATGCTGTATTATCTTCTAGTATAAGTATATTAATAGCAGCTGGCCTTGATAAAGTTGTTCCTCCACCAGCGACCTCTACTACTACGGCTACACAAAATGCATTATCATCTAGTATAACTACTGCAGCTACTAATGCTTATAGTTCAAATAGCAGTGCAGGAGCCCCAGCTCAGATTAGTGCTATATGTAATGCTGTTCAGACACTGCCTGGTGTGATTTCCTCTCCTGGATATGCCTCTATACAATCAGCTTGTGCTACTGCAATAGGAGTCGGATCAAGTGCAACAGATGCTACTGTTTCTACATTGCTTTCAGCAATAACATCTTCTGCTGGTAATCTAAGTGTTAGTGCTGCTAATGCTTCTACTCCATCTCAGCAACAAAAGGCCTCTCAAGATGCATTTAAAGACCTAACAGATCAAGTAAAAAATATGTTAACAAAGGATGATTCATTAAAGCCTACTACAACATTAAATCAAGGAGAACGTATAAAGATTTATGTAAACAGAGATTACAATTTTCCTCCGCAAGCTTTAAATCAATCTAGATTAATACAATGAGATATGCTGCTTTAGAATCTTATCTGACACCTCTTAACAATCTTTTTGCAGAAGATGGAGTAAATGAAATAATGATTAATAAACCATGCGAAGCATGGGTTGAAAAGTCTGGTGATTTAAGATTAGAGCATATAGAGCAAATGGATCTGGAACATCTTATGGGACTAGGGCGCCTTGTTGCGCAGTCGACTGAACAAACTATTTCGGAAGAACGCCCTCTTCTTTCAGCAACACTTCCTAATGGTTATCGTATACAAATAGTATTTCCTCCAGCTTGCGAGCTGAGAACAGTTGCTATGGCTATAAGAAAAGGTAGTGGTCTTGTACTGACTCTGGATGATTACAAGAAAAGAGGAGCTTTCGATAATACTTCTACAGAAAAAATTGTTGACCCAAATACTGCTATTTTACAAAAATATCTCAAAGATAAGGATATAGGAGAATTTCTTAAACATGCTATTAAATCGAAAAAAAATATTATTATTAGTGGAGGAACATCTACAGGAAAAACAACTTTTACGAATGCTGCATTGCTTGCTATTCCAGAAGATGAAAGATTAATAACTGTTGAAGATGCTAGAGAAATAAGTCTGCCTCATCATAAAAATAGAGTCCATTTACTTGCTTCTAAGGGGGGGCAGGGAAGAGCGAAAGTATCTACTCAAGATCTTATAGAAGCTTGTCTGCGCTTAAGGCCTGACCGTATAATAGTAGGGGAGCTACGTGGCGCTGAGGCATTTAGCTTCTTAAGAGCTATTAATACTGGCCATCCTGGATCTATTTCAACATTACATGCGGACGAACCAGCAATGGCTCTAGAGCAGCTTAAGCTTATGGTTATGCAGGCAGGTCTTGGAATGCCTCCGGATGAAATTAAAAAATATATACTTGCTGTTGTAGATATAGTTGTACAATTAAAGAGAGGTAGTGGTGGTAAGCGTTATGTATCAGAAGTTTATTTTAAAAATGCGGAGTAAAATATAATATGTCTACTATGACAAGAATTGGGGATAAGATATCAAAATTCATGCTGCATATTATGGGAATTTTTTCCATTTTATGGATTAGCGGAGCTTTGACCGCATTATTTACAAATCAAGTCACTTTTATCAATGCTAATATGACACCAGTTTTGATATTCAAGCAATGGTCTATATGGCTTATAAAAAATTGGAATATGTTGCCGCCAGAGGCTTATAATTACTTAAAAGTAAAACTTTGCTTTACTTTGTTTGGTCCATCTACTGTTTCTATCATTTTGTATCTTATTTTCTTTAAATCAATAAAAAAATGGAAGCCATCTAGTTCTGTCAAAGAAAAAATATATGGGGATGCAAGATGGGCAACAGATGATGAAATTGAAGATGCTAATCTTAGGGCCAAAAAAGGTATGTTATTAGGAATAGATAGTGGTGGTTATTTTGTAGCAGATGGATTTGCGCACGCATTACTGTTTGCTCCTACGGGTTCTGGTAAAGGCGTTGGTTTCGTAATTCCGAATCTCTTATTTTGGGAAGATTCTGTAGTAGTCCATGATATCAAGCTTGAAAATTACGATTTTACTAGTGGATGGAGAGCAAAACGTGGACAAGATGTATTCGTGTGGGAGCCATCAAATCCTGATGGATTAACTCATTGTTATAACCCTATAGACTGGGTAAGTTCAAAACCAGGACAAATGGTAGACGATGTACAAAAAATAGCAAACTTAATTATGCCAGAAAAAGATTTTTGGAATAACGAAGCTAGAAGTCTTTTTATGGCTGTAGTTCTTTATCTAATAGCACATCCTACTAAACCTAAGTCTTTTGGTGAAGTAGTCCGTACTATGAGAAGCGACGATGTAACATACAATCTCTCGGTAGTTCTTGATACTTTAGGAGAGGTAATGCACCCTGTGGCTTTTATGAATATCACAGCATTTTTACAAAAAGCTGATAAAGAACGTTCTGGTGTGGTTTCAACTATGAACTCTTCTTTAGAACTATGGGCTAATCCTCTTATAGACACAGCTACAGCTTCTTCTGATTTTAATATGCAAGAACTTAAAAAAAAGAAAGTGACTGTATATGTAGGTATCACTCCTGATAACATAAATCGTCTCCAGAAACTGATGCAAGTATTTTATCAGCAATCTACAGAATTTCTAAGTCGTAAAATGCCTGATTTAAAAGAAGAGCCTTTTGGTGTGTTATTCTTAATGGACGAGTTTCCAACTCTTGGCAAAATGGAGCAATTTAGATCTGGAATAGCATATTTTAGAGGATATAGAGTACGTCTATTTTTAATTGTACAAGATACTCAGCAGCTAAAAGCCATATATGAAGAAGCCGGGATGAATTCATTTTTATCTAACTCTTATTTTCGTATTACATTTGCTGCTAATAACTATGAGACAGCAAATTTAATTTCCCAATTATGCGGAAATAAAACTGTCAAAAATACTTCATATAATAGTCCTAGATTTTTTGATCTTAATACTGCAACTAGGACTGTTAATACTTCTGTGGTACAGAGAGCACTACTTCTACCACAAGAAGTTATACAACTTCCTAGGGATGAGCAAATAATTCTGATAGAGTCCTTCCCTCCTATTAAATCGAAAAAAATTAAATATTTTGAGGATTCATTCTTCAAAAAAAGGCTGCTGCCACCTACATTTGTCCCAACACAAGAGCCTTATAACCCACGTAATAGAAATAATAATGAAAGTACGGATGAATCTACTGAAACAAAAAATGAAAGTCAGTAGTTAAGGTAAGTTCGTTCTAAAGAGAATTGAGGATGATTTGTACTTACAGGCGTCTTGTGTGAACAGGGCGAATTATTTGGCTG
>CAZKKY010000018.1:0-21827 GCA_964553715.1 uncultured Rickettsiaceae bacterium | reverse complement strand
TAGAACTCACGATATGATAAAGTTTGATTCTAATGATAGATTTACTCTAGCACGTTCTCTGATTAGACAGCACAAGGTAGTATATGGTTTTAATGCTGAAACAATAGCTCAAACATATAACGTATCGCTAGATAGAGTGGTACTTGTAGGTATTAATCCTCATACAGAGGAAATAATGTTTTATATTAAACCTTTTAATGGACTAAGTGAGCAGAATTAATAAATGCAAAACAGAATGAAAACAAAGAAAGAGAGATGGGTTTACTTATTAAAATGGACAGTGGGTATCATTATAGTATTTACGTTCATTATTAAAGGATTTTTACTGTTTTGGGCATGGCTATATTTTGTACAATGGCAGACTAGTAGTCTAGGAGGCACAAGAAGTGTTTTTGCACAATTACTTCAAATCCCTTATAGTGGTGGAGGATACATAAGTAACTCTCTGAAAGAAGGTTGGCAGGATCTTGAACCTATATCATATGAAGAATGGATGAGCATGGAATGTGAGTGTCCTGAAATTAATAATACAATCTGAGTTAGTGGAGTGAATGGCGAATTACAAAAACTTAGCAAAGATGAAGTACAGCATCTAAGGTGTTTATCTACTGGTTGGTCTTATTCGCGAAAACAACCCAAAAACAAGATGCCTAAGCATTGTACTAGCATGTTTAATTGTAACTCATTGTCAATTTACATACAGGATTATATATTAAAATATCCAAAAGTTTTAAGAAACATAATTAAAATAGCTGAAAAGCCATGTCATTACATTAAAGATATGCCAAATGAGGATGAGAATTGGAAATTATATAATAATATAAGTCAATTACGTGGTGAACTATACTGCGACAAACTTAGTAGAAACTATGAGGATAAAACTTACACAGTTATATATATTTTTGACAAGGAAGGTTTCCAGTCTGGCCAGCTCATCATACCAAGACTGGATAAAGTAGGTCAGTAAAAAGAGGGGCACGAAAGTAATAAAAATGCGAACTATCCCTGTATCAGAGAAACAATTTATGAGGCATAAAATGAAGCCAAAAATTAATATTATTATTAATCTTCTTGCTGAGTCCTAAATTGATGCTGCCAGCTAGCATTGTGGTTCTATCAAAGTTGCTTCTTTAACTTAAGCAAAATATATGATACTATCAGTGTCAACAGATAAATAATTATAGATATGATAGATCAGAAACCTTCTTATTCATTTACAGAGCTTGGTTGTAGTAATTTTGAGGATTTTGTTACTAAAGAAAACGAAGTATTTGTAGATAAAACTCTTCTTATAGAAGAAATACTAAGAGGCAACAAAGTAACCCTTATTACTCGTCCTCGTAGGTGGGGGAAGACTCTTAATATGAGTATGCTAGAGTATTTTTTTGGTATTCCAGTAGATATGCATGGAAATATCAATGAGAAAGAAATTGCCAAAAGACGTAGCATATTTTCTAAAATGAAGATAGGCATAGAATATCCTGAAATAGTAGAAGAACATTGCTGTAAATATCCTGTTATTTTCGTCAGTTTTAAAGATATCAAAGACATTAATTATGAGGGCATTTCTAGGAAAGTAGTATTATTACTCCAAGAACTCTACATTAATCATGTGTATTTAAAAAATAGTACGAAAATTTATGAAGAAGAGAGAGCTATTTTTTCTAAATATTCATCTAGAGGAATAGAAGATAGTGATATTGGGCTCGGTCTTGGCTTCCTTAGCAAGGTAATGTATAAGCATTTTGGCCGAAACGTTATATTGCTGATTGATGAATATGATTCGCCAATGAATTATTGGTATGGCAAGCAGCTTGATAGCAACAAAATAGATGACCCTGAAGCACAAAAAGGAATGGAAAACATCCTAAGTTTATTCAGTGGAATTTTTGGGAAAGGTATGAAAGACAATCCATTCCTCCATCAAGCTGTGGTTACAGGGATTCTTCGTATAGCAAAGGCCAACCTTTTTTCAGGAGTGAATAATTTGGTAGAAGCGTCTCTTTTTAATAAGGAATATGCAGAGCACTTTGGATTTACAGAAGGAGAGGTATCTGAGTTACTTAGTCACTACGGATTTGATTATGGTAAAACCTCTTTAGAAGACATAAGGTCTTGGTATAATGGATATAACATTGGAGGTGTTACTATTTATAATCCCTGGTCTATAATGAATTACCTAAGAACGGAAGAATTAAGAGCATACTGGGTGATGACTGGTTCTACCTCTTTAATTGAGAATGCTTTTGTACTGGATGAGTTTCAGGAAGAGATACAGGAACTCATAGAGGGTAAATCTGTAGAGATGACTGCTGATTCCAGCATGGTATTTGCTGATATTTACAGCTGCCCAGATGCATTTTATAATTTATTATTGTTTTCGGGATATTTGACACCATCTAAGATAGAGTTTGGAGATGACGGTGGTTACTTATGTAATGTAAGGATACCTAATCGTGAAATAAGAACATTATTTAACGGTTTCTTGAAGAGATGGTTAAATAAGAAGTTCAAGATAGAATCGCATGAATATAATGCATTTATTACGAATTTAATCTCAGGCAATATTGAATTGTTCGTTGAAAAATTAAAACAATATTTAGAGATTTCCTCTAGTTACTATTTATCATCGAAAAAGAATTCAGAAGTATTTTATAATGGATTTATATTAGGTTTAATTTCGAGTCTTTCTACAAGATATTTTATTGAGAGTGAGAAGGAATCTGGTTCGGGTAGGGCTGATTTAATGATAATACCTAGGATTAATGCTAGATTTAAGACAGCATTTGTAATTGAGTTTAAGTTCGGTCCTGATGTGACTGACCTAAAATCATTAGCTAGGGAAGCTCTTGATCAGATTAATGCCAGGAATTACACATCAAAGATTGTAGAGCATTCGCATGTAGATCAAACTATAAAACTAGGACTTGCATTTGGAGGTAAGGGAGTAGAAGCGTTATGGGAGTAATTGAGTGTTTATTTTTCCAAAAAAATTATATCAATAATAAATAATATTTCATTTTTTGTAAAAGGCACTTATATGTTTCAAAATCTCAATCCTTTAGCGAAACCTCAAGGTTTGTTTCATGTTATTAGATGGTTTTTAACTTCAAAAAGAGGTGTGTGGCCATCTAAAAAAATCCCAATCAAACAGGATATTCCGCAAGAAAGATCTGAACATTTAAGGATAACCTATATTGGACATGTCACTTTTTTGATTCAATATCAAGGTATTAATATTTTAACAGATCCTGTGTTTTCGGAAAGGGCTGGTTGGATGGGTCCAAAGCGCGCTACAGATGTAGGGATTCTTTTAGAAAATCTGCCTAAAATTGATATCATACTTGTAAGTCATAATCACTACGATCATATGGATATTGGCACTCTAAATACTTTGTATAAAAAAGATTTTCCTAAAATTATTATGCCTCTTAAAAATGATAGATATTTTAAACCTTGTATCACACTTGATTGGGGTCAGTTTTATAATTTTAATTCAGAATGCAGAATTCATTTAGAACCTGCTCAGCATTGGTCTAGAAGAGGAATTTTTGATAAAAATAAATCTCTTTGGGGAACTTTTATTATTGAAATTCAAGATAAAAAAATCTGTTTTATTGGTGATTCTGGATACGATTCAGAGTTGTTTAAAGATATAGGCAATAAGCATGATATTTTTATGAGTTTGATTCCTATAGGAGCTTATGCACCTAGGTGGTTTATGAAAAGTGTTCATCTTAATCCAGAAGATGCTGTTCTTGTGCATCAAGACTTAAAAACCCATCATTCAATAGCTTCACATTTTGATGTTTTCCCTTTAGGTGATGAAGGATTCGGAGAAGCGCCAAAGATTTTAGAAAAGATTAAGCCTTATTCTTTCAAAATTCCAAAAATTGGAGAAGTTTTTTCTTTCTTGCCTTAGTAACAGGATTGAGGGCCTAAATTCGATTTAAGCAAAAAGCATAAGTTTCATACCCAACTCATAAAAAATACTTTAGAATGAGTATGTAGTGAAGATTGTTTAACTAATATTTTTCTACACTCATCAGAAAAATTCATCTATTGCGAGGCGAGGAGCGGAACGCCCTCTCAATCTAGTATTTTTGGACCACTTCTCTTACGCTCGTGATTGTATGAATAAATAGATTTTGATATAACTTATGGTTGATTTTAGAAATATTGTGAGATATGATATACTTAATCGTTAAACAGTTGCTAGATTGAGTTATTCTTTTGAGTTACTTTAGGATGATTGCATGTATAGATTTGTTTAATTTTTTAAACTTTTTGAATATAGAGTATTAGTTATGCCAGTAAAAAAGAAACAACACGTATCTACTAATACTAAAATTGATTTAAAGCTATATAGTATAGTTGACATAAATTTATATGATACTTCTCAATATAAGACTGGGATCGATCAATTACGTGCTATTTTATTAGGTGCGCAAGAGAAGAAAATAGAAACTTCTAATCTGATAGAGTTAAGAATTCATTCTTATGAAGCACAAAATTACACGCATAAAATCTGTCCTGTATTTTTTATGGATTGGTCTGCATATATTGTTGGATATCAGGATTCAACAAATGGTATTCAAAAGAGATTTGAGAAGTTAACTTATACACAGCAAACACAGTTTAATTTTGGGACGATTTGTGCTGATAGAGACACTATGGATGTTATTGCGCATGTAGTATCTGAAGCTGTTAGGTTTGAACCAGTATTCTGTCATGTAGAATCTTTAATTAGGGATCAAAATTTTGTATTAAATATCACATCTCATTTATGTGATGGAAATAGCAAATTTTGGTATTATAAGTTTCCACATTCTGATAGTGGGTTTGATGATTTTATACCTTTAACAATACAGGAATTAAGGAATCAATGGACTAAAAATTTAGATTATTGGCTACTACCTCAGTTAAAAGCACTACCTGAAAAAGATTATGTGTATCTACCAAGTAAGTATTTATTACAAGAACATATAGAACATAATAAAATTTTAGCATTAGATGGTTTAGTAGAAAAAATGATAGCACATTATCGAGATGGTAAATCGGATGATAGTGAAGAAGATTACAATTCTCAAGATGATGAATCTTTATGTTCGAATGAAGAAAAAACAAGTGATTTTGTAAAGAAATGGCATGATAGTTGGGTAGAAAATTGTATAAATCTATTTGATGCTATAAAACCCAATGATGAAGGGATAGAAACAAAATATCAGATTTTTAATACTCTTCTAGAATCAAATATGGTTTTGGCTAAGGACTGTCCAGTAGATAAAAAATCTGTTATCAGAGTACCGAAAAAAATTTCTGGAATAGAAGACTCATCTATCGATACTTCTAATCATGATTTGGATTTAAATTTTATAAACATAATAAAAGCTGAGCGTGATCTGCACAAGGTTGGGTTAAAGTTGCCTGAAGGCATGTGTATCATTGATATTCCAGGGGAAGGGCACGGATTTTTTCGTGTTTTAGCAAAAGTATTACATCAAGAAGCTAGTGATATAAGACAAACAGTATTCAATCATATGAATGCTAAATATAAGTCTGATTCTCAAGAACGTTTAAAATCTACACTGCAACAAGGAGATTTATCCTCTGGGATTTTTCAAGATATAATAGATGCTCTGAAAATTAATATAACGTTATATAAGATTGGCCTTAATCCTATAAATTTAAATATCGAAGGGTCTAGTAGTGTTAATATTGCCTATGTAAGTGGACGTTATTGGTTGGTAGGACCTGAGCAATATGAACTCACTGTAGAAGAGGAGTCTGCAAAAATGGTTTTTGGTTTACAATATATGCTCAATAATTTTGATATGACTATCACAGAAGATGGTGACGGTACGGAGACGTTGGGCGAGCAGTCTCATATCACTGATGAAAGTTAAATATCAATAAATTTTATAAGCAATTTAAATAAGAATTTAATCCTATAAATAAAATAATATAGAAAGCAATATGTCAAAAAATAGCAGAGACTACTGGTATGATTATGTCTATATAAACAATCTACTAAAGAGCACAAGTAATGATAACCAAAACTACAGGTTGATTGAAGCGGCGAGTCAAGATGATCTACATCTTGTACAAAAAATTAATCAGGCATATACAATGATGCTGAACAAACCAATGATTCAATCGGTTGTTGTCCCAATTAACTTAGGTCGTAGAGTAGATAATGTATACCAAGGACGCCACTGGGTTGGGTTAGTTATAAGACGTAATCTAGAAACTAATGATTTAGAAGCTCTTTATAATGACTCACTAGGAAATTCTATGTGTGATTCACTACCAGCATTAAAACAAATATTAATTAACAATGGGATTCCAGAAAGCAGAATCACTGATTTGCAAACTCAACAACAATACAATGGTTATGACTGTGGTGCGTGGACAGTGCTTAATCTAGATAGTTTGGCAAGAACAGGTCAATTGCCCAACGCTAGTGAAAATGATATTATAAATCAGAGAAAAGTAGTGTTTGGATATAAAGATAAAGATGAGTTAGGTAATCAGAATCTTCTAAAGATGATTGAAGTGACCCCCTTGGCTTGGACCATTTTTATCACAAAAGAAAGAGCTGGTCAAGGTGGGATTGTAGCAAAAATGTACCTATAAAATGCTTTCATATATTACACTCCTGCAGCGGCATTATAAACCATACCTGGTGTTGCATATGCAAGCGATTGATGTGGTCTTTGTTCATTGTAATAATGCACAAATTCTGCAAGCATTTGCTTTGCTTGTTGCACAGAATCATATGATTTTATGTATACTTCCTCATATTTTATAGTGCGCCACAAACGCTCCACAAGTATGTTATCAAAACATCTGCCTTTACCATCCATACTGATTTTTACTCCATTACTAGCCAAAATATCAATCCAATCATTACAAGTAAACTGCGAGCCCTGATCAGTATTAAATATCTGCGGTTTATCATATTTCTGCAAAGCTCTTGCCAAAGTAGAAACACAAAACTCAGCTTCCATAGTAGTAGATATCTCAAAATCCAATATATATCTGCTATATAAATCCATAATTGCCATCAAATATACAAATCCTTCTGAAAGCCTGATATAAGTAATATCTGTAGCCCATACTTGATTAACTTGATCTATTTTTATATCGCGCAATAAATATGGATATTTTTTATGCTGATTGTTGCTTATTGATAACTTCGGCTTAGGATATATTGCAAATAATTCCATTTCCTGCATTATTTTCTGTACTCGCTTATGATTCACTATATAGCCCATAAGACGCAATTTTGCCGTTATTCTTCTATAACCACAAGCCGGTCGTTGCAGCCATAATTCATGTATTATATTAGCTAAATCTTGATTTAAGTCATTATTATAGCAAGATTGCTAATAATAATTGCTTCTTGGAACTTGCAACAATTCACATTGCTGACGAACACTTAAATCGATAAAAGTCGGATCTATAAATGCTTCACGATTTTTTAACATTACCCCTCCAAGCTTTTTTTTAGAAATCTGTTCTCAACCGATAATTCACCTATATGCTCATTTAATTGCGATATTTGCTTATTTAAATTGCTTATTTTTTCATTATCTCTCTTGTCACTTGCCTTGCCAAATAATGATGCCCCACTATCCTTTAAAACCTGCTTCCATTGCTTTATTTGCGTCTCATGAACGCTATATTCTGAGCATAATTGCGCCATCGTTTTGGCGCCTTTCATAGCTTCCATGGCAACTTTAAATTTAAAATCTTCGCTGTATTGTTTTTTAATTTTACCCATATACGAACCCTTATATTGTAACTACAATTCTAATATCAAGATACATACTGTTGCATATTTGTAGCATCTATCTCACATACTTTTTTTGGTCCAGTTTTCGGGGGTCATTATAGATAGATCTCACTAGCACGTTCAAACAACAGCAGGAAGAATGGATAAGTTTAGTTGCAGAATCTCCAGACAAATTTAGAGTATTTCCTTTAGAAAGTACCGATATAGAAATTTCACTAAACTCCTTAAAATACTGTATAGAATTTAGCAAACAGGAAGGATTTATTCTTGATATTTATACAGATGATTTTATAGATGATTATCTTCAGTATGTACGAGAAAGAATAATGATAGAAATTACTAAGGATACAAATTATGGAGGTAGATTAGGTATATTACGCACAGTTAATTCTTTTGGTGAATTGAGTGCAGAGACATATAGAAAATTTGCTCTGACTTTTAAAAATTACTTTGAACGAAATACTTCTCATTCAGCATCAAAAATTGCATACGATATACGCTGTATTTTATCTGGAGGAGCATTGGAAGAAGATGAGCTTAATTTTTTACCTAATCTTGTTGCAGCATGGTTTCTTGGAGAACCTATAAGAAATAGTATGAGTACTTTAACTGGATTAATGCTATTAGACCTGATTGAAAGCAATATACAATTGCTTGATTCTAAAGGAAGAAATTTATATGATTGGCAATATACATTAACTCATCCAGATAAACTCCCTAAAGAGCGTGAAAAACCGTTAAAATTTAAAGATTTATATGGAAATGAATTAGCTAAAGTTAGTAAAGACGGAGATTTTAAGACAGGAAAAGATGGGGATGGTCTTGGAAAATTTCATGGAAGTCATCCAATGGTTCATGGTGGTTCAGTAAAAGATAGTAATGTTACTTTAGGCAATAATCAGAATTTAACACCTGTGAGACAAAAAGAAGGAAGTATTATAATCCATTGGCTATCTAAGATATTACAAGGAGAAGGACTAAATTGCAAAGCTGAAAGCGCTGATATTACTCCTCTAGTAATTCCAAATTATGATATGATTGACACGTTATTAAAATGTAGTACAAAACCATCAAAAAAAATACAAAAAGATTTGACGCAACTTAAAAAATGGGAATTACTGCATGAATTTATTATTCCTTGCTTTAAACAAAGATTAGTAACTTTAGATAATTTATTGGAAACAACAAAACCAACACAAATAAAAGTTACTCATTTGTTTAGTAGTGATCAAATCACGAAAATCATTGAGGCTCTAAATAACGGTAAGCAATTAAACTTTACCAAAGCTGTGCATTGTTATCTCCCATCAAATGTAGATGGATCTTTAGAAAAATTTATAGAAAAAACTATAACAGAAAATGGATTATCTGCAGCCGCTATTAACATAAGTCCTAATTTCATTAATCAATCCAAAGAGGCTAACATGGTTTTATATTTTGTTATAAAATCAAAGTATTGCGGAGATAATTACGTATATTCTGTATTATTAAGTCCTATGGAATCATTTTTTGATCATTTGATGAACCGAATAATTGAAAGAATAAAAGCAGTATATAGAGAACATGGAATAGAACACACCAGCATCGATATTGATTATTTAGAGTCACAAGAAGAATACTGGGGACAGGAGTGTCTAACACTAGTTGAGAAACTTTATGATAGAGAGTGGGAACTAACAATTTTAGATGATGAAATGGACTTAATGGGAGAAAATTAACACTAATCACTAGTCATACTTACACAAATCTACTGATACCCCACAAAATACCTATTATTGAAACTATACATAAGAAAATTCAAATATATAAGCCTGAAAAAGGCTGTTTTGTAGGACCTGATTTTCATGAGTATAGAGACTGTAGTGACCTAGCGGTTAAATTAGCATTTGGTTTCGATAAGAATCGATTAGTAAAATTTGATAAGAAAAGTATTGAAGAACATCCTGTTGTAGTAAGACTTTCAAATATTAGTACTCTAGATAAATCTATTTTCGAAGAAAAATTAGTAGCACGTATAAAGCAATCATCAAGCATCAAAGCTCAGGAAGCGTTCTCTATGATGCAGTTATCAATAGACCAAAAACTCAAAATGACTACACAAACTTATGCAAGTTTAAATCAAAAATACAAAACTGTGTATAACAATATTATTAATTCACCTGATACTCCTTCAGGTGTTTTAAAGAGCTTGCTAGATTTAGATGAACAGTACAATATAGACTTGTTAAGTTCATTAGATCAAGCTCATCAACAATTAGAAACAGCAAATACTGATTATTGTACTGAATTAGCTGGCCAGACACCATAATAGGGGGTAGTATGTTTGATAAATTGCGTGATTATTGTAGATGGAATATGAGCGATCAGGTTCAAGAGTACTTATCTCAAAATTTTGGGCTTTTGGTTACTGAAGAGGATGGAGTCTGTATTCGTTTAGCAATATCTAATAATTCTCCTGAGATATTAGAAACGTTACTGCACTACTTTGTAAAGTCTTTGCCACAAAATAAACAATCGAGTGAGCATGCTGCTGCTATGCAAGTAATGGTTGATATATTTGATGAATATATTGATTTAGAAGATCTCTCTCCTGAAATCATCAAAGTAATTTATCACTTTTTACCTATTATTATAGAAAAAGCATTATTAGAAGCTGTTGAAAGCGGTAATACTACTATTGTTAAAGAACTATATCCTTATTTCCCAGAATCTACGAAAGATATATTGAAAGCGGCAATTAAAGAAGACAAATTTGAGATTATCGATACATTAGTAAGTATGGCAATTAATCCTAAAGATGCTGCTAAGATTTTATGTAACGCAGCGGATATATCTAGCGATTATTCTAATGCAGAAAACACCATAAAACTGTATGAGAGTTCTATTGAATTGTTACCTAAATACTTTATTGCTCATTTGCACTACGCAAATTATTTACAGAAACAATATTGTGATGACACCAATTTTGATTCTTCGATAGCAGAAGTGGCAAAAACACATTATGAATATGTAATATCAGCCTTACCTAAATATACATGTGCATATAAAAAGCTTGGGATGCTATATCAAATTTGTAGTGAGCATGATTCAGATAATGCCAATGAGTTAGCAAACAAAGCATTTGATGCTTATGCGAAAGCTATTGAATATAAGACAGAAAAACTTCAATATAACTCCGTCTATTTAGCGATAGAGCAGCTAATAGAAAAATTTGGTTTTTTCGATGCAAAGATTGTAATACAAGATACTAAGCTCAAGGAAATATTAAGCACAGCCTCTAGTTCATCTGATTCCAGGGATAGTAGTATTTTATCTATTGAAACTCTACCCATGATTTATGAAGATACTGAATATGAAGAATGTTTTATGGATGATGACCTAGAAGCACAAACATCTAGTGAAGAAGATTCAATTATAAGAGAAGAAGATGGTAGTGAACTTGGTTTCTATAAAGGCAATTATTTAGAACAGACTAATTTACTTGGGGAAGATGGTTTGTAGTGGCTTTTTGTAACGAAGGAGTAATTTCATAATTATGGTTATGGTGTTATACAAATTTTAATAAATTGATTGTTGAATTATATAATTTATGGTAGAATGCGTGTATGTTCTGCCACAATAAATTAACAATCAGATAAAACTATGCAAGTTAAAATCATACCAATAATAACAGAGAATAATATTCCTGTATCCAATTTTAAAGTTATAGAGAATGAAGAAGAAAAGGAAGTAGGGTTGTCTGATATGAATGGCCCTTTACTAGGCATTTTGTCAGATATAAGTCAAGGTTCTATAACTCCCACTACTATAAAGAATAGGACATTTTTTCAGAGTACTGCAGATCCAATTTTTACTGAGCATTATGAATATAAAGAAAATTCTACAGTACGTTTTGGAATCAATATATCTAATTCAACTTTTAGAGAACAATTGATCACAAATTTGACAGATCACAATAAAGCTCTTCAAAATAAATTATCAGAAGCCAATGAGAGAAGTTCTAATATTTCTGGAGCAAGTAAATATCAAGAATTTTGTCCTAAATATATAAAGTTAACAGAATATGAAAATATGGCTCTTGCAGAATCCATCGGGTATATGAATCACAACGGAAACAAAACAGTGTTGGTCGACATATTTCCTAGAGAATTCAGTACTAAGAATGGAATTGTAATTGGTGGAATTAATGTAAATGATCTAGATACTCATACTGTACTCTTATATAGAACTACTGAGGGTCGAATATTTGTTATAGATCCTAATAGCCCAATGTTTAGCAGCCATATTAATCAATATGAGTATGATGAAGGTAGAAAAATTGAAACTCTATGCAGTACGGAGCCAAGATATAAAATATATTCTCGCCCTGAAAAATCTGACACAGGTTTTGATATTAGGAAGTTCAGAGACTGCAGCGATATTGCTGCAAAATTATCGTTTTTATTAAATCAAGATCAGAACTCCTACCAAACTATAGATGAGATTATGAATTCTGATGCTGTGAAGTTGATTACAAATAACTACATGATAGATGGAATAACATTTAAACCTCAAGATTTAGTCAGATTAAAACAATCTTCTGATATAGAAAAAATTATAAATTGTAATACACAAATGCAAGAAATTTCGGAAGTTGAAAATAAAAAAGCTCAAGAAGCACTAGCACTTTTGCAAAGAAAGACTGCAGAAATTAATGCTGAATATAAGAATTCTCTAGAAGATATTAAAATTGAACACGAAAAACACATTACGGACCTTTTAGGACAGTACAATGATTATATTAATGAAGGTGATATATCATGACAAAAGACGACACATATGACCAAGCTTTATATATTTTTTGTTCTCAAAATAATACTGATGGAATCAAAGTAACACTAAAATGCTTTGATACAATTGATGTGCTTGCAGGAGATGGTATATTATTTAAGCTAGCTCTTTCAAACAATAACTATGAAATTTGCGGTGCACTTTTGGATTTTTTTGAAAACAAACAAAATCCTAGCGAGGGGGATAAAGAAAGATTAAAAGATATACTGGAACAAGAAACAGCTTTTGCAGACCTCTCTTATGAAATGCAGAAAGTACTAAAGAACTATATACCTATGGGTAGTAGGGATAGCATGTCCGATGTAACATCTATAGATCTTGACAGTGTTACTGAGAAAAACAATCTTGAGCATGAAATAGAAGAATTTAGAGATAGCAGTATATCTACGGATGAGGGTTCCTCATTTTTGCCTCTTACGGATGCAAATCTCAGTAAGCTGGGTAATGCTGATGGTTTGATTGGTACTACGGATTTACTTGGAGACGGAGGGTTGTAGTTATTCCCTCTATGTATGCTCTGATTTCATAATGTTTGTTATGGTTATTGTTCAGCAATTTCTATGTATTCTTGACTAATATATTTATTATGCTAGAATAATAATCGCGGTTACGCTACTAAAACCATCTATCTGGTGGACATGTTAATTTAATTATTTGGTTATTATGTTTAGAACTACAGAAGCTCAGAATATACGTCAAAAATTAGATCAAAATCAATATATTCAAAATGGAATTATTTCAAGATTCAACAAATCCTCTGATTTTTTGGCATTTGTGGTAAGTGAAGCAGAGAATGTATCATATGGACGTGAGGAATACAGAAAAATAAATGACTATCCATGTGAAGAGAAACTGGCTACGATTACAGAAATAATATATGAAATTCAAGCAGATAAATTCACTTCTAGAGAAATTGTGACTGATCAAATATTATCTAATTTAATATGTGGATTGCAGGGTTTTAGTGATGAAGAAATTAGTAATGTTGCGAGCGTATTAGGTGAAATTTACGACTTAGAGTTGTAGATTGCGAATATGTTAAAAGTACCACAGATACAGGATGTTCGTGATACACCTCTTGCATCTCCTCATCGCTTAAAATTTCCGTTTGCTAGCGCCACTATATATCAAACACCTCCAAGAGAATTTGTATTAAAATCAGCTCAAGACTCTTATATAGATGTGTTTACTGGTGTGAGTACTACATATTTTACGTCTTTTTTTTTAACTTACATAAGTCATTTTTTGTTACTGGAGTCTTATACTGTTCATGGGCAAGAAATTGATACTCCATTAGCCTTTCGTAGTAAAAAACTCGTAGAAAAAATAGAAGAAGATAACTTTACTTTAAAAATGTATGAATTTGCAAAAAATTATAGCGAAACTACTGAAGAAGATGACTTATATGCTAATAATAGATTTAAATCCCGATTATCTGACTTACAAGCTGAGCTTGAATGCGTAAATCAATTAATTTTCGATGAAGCCTCTTTAAACAAAGAACTCAAGGGAGCATTTCCATTTGCAAAGAGAAATTTGTGCAGTACATTTATAAGTAGCATCAAAAATATCTCAGAATTTTCTTCTCTATCACAGCAAAACATTACAAAAAAATTAAGAGAAATACAACATCACTTACGCTTACACAAAGAAGTAAATGATGAAATCACACGATTAATGCACTTTTTTGAAATAGATATTAAGTATAGTATCAATAAACAAAAATATCTTGTTTCTACTATTAAGAGTTTGCAAACTCAAATATCAAAATTAATAGGAGAAGAGGCAAATGAAGAACAAATAAAATTCTATAAAACAATCCACCCTGAATTTCAAAATGAAACTAATGAAGTTATTATAAACCACGTAAATAGTTATATTGATAATAATGCAGGAAAGATTGTTGATACAATGACTAATATTGCAAAATATATGTTAAATAGTGAGTATTTAGACTATATACGAGACCAACCATTTTTAACTCAAGTGATGGTACACAGACAAATTAGTAGAGATTTACAAAAAACATTGTTAGTAGAGGGTAATATAGATCAAATTTCTATTCCACCCGGATTCAATTCAACTCTTAAAATTACAGCGTCTGGTAGTGCAACAGTTTTTGTCGGTGAATTGGGGTCATACAAAGATATTGGCAACACATACACAGTTACTCTTGAAAATTATAAGAATTATTTTTCTACACCAGGAGTCACAGCAACTGAAAGAGAAATTGTATTTAAAACACTGCATCAGGTTGAATCTATACGCAATGCTTCAACCTTAATTACGCTTCCAATGTTTTTTGAATTAGCATCTGTTGGTTTTCATAGTATAAGATGTGATGGGTATAAATATAATTTTATAGAAATTGATGTTCAAATGCCTGTAGCAATGGAGGGAGCAGTATCTGCGTCGATATTTTTGAATAATGCATTATCAGGTTTATTGCCATACGATTTACCATATGACTATAGAGCTATACAAGATCATAAAAAAGGAGCTATTCTTGATTATAAAAACAAAATTTTACTATTTGACTATATTTTATTTAAAAGTGAAATATGTAATAAAGTAATTGTATTTGATGAAAATTGTAGGCAAAAGCAATATGATAGTGAGAATGGTAAGTATTGTTTTATTCTAGAGAAAATTGATTCAAATGAACTAATAAATAAAGATTTTCAAGTTATAGGAATTAAAAAATTCCCTATAGATATTATCAAAGATTTAATGTTTGATTGGTATAAAATTGATGTACCAGAATGCACAGGCTTATTAAAGCTAGAAGATTCATACATAACATTATCTGGAGAAGGTGTCGTAGCAGAAGACGGCATTTAGTTTAACAGTCAATAAATGGGTATGATGACTTATGATTTCATAATCTATCTTATGGAAAAGAAACAGCCAAAAACCTCATCCCCATACAGCCTCTACATCTTTACCTCCAAAGGCTAAACCTACCTTGATAATACCTTCTACATGCAAATGTTCTACAATCTTTGATGTGTAATTCCTGCCATTAATCTGATCTAAAGCAGATTTTGCTAAAGATTGTAAATTAGAAGAATCAATGGCAAACTTAAACTCAATTACAAATGCTGTCTTAAATCTGCTACCAGATTTAGGTATTATCATTAAATCAGCCCTACCCAAACCAGATTCCTTCTCACTCTCAATAAAATATCTTGTAGAAAGACTCGAAATTAAACCTAATATAAATCCATTATAAAATACTTCTGAATTCTTTTTCGATGATAAATAGTAACTAGAGGAAATCTCTAAATATTGTTTTAATTTTTCAACGAACAATTCAATATTGCCTGAGATTAAATTCGTAATAAATGCATTATATTCATGCGATTCTATCTTGAACTTCTTATTTAACCATCTCTTCAAGAAACCGTTAAATAATGTTCTTATTTCACGATTAGGTATCCTTACATTACATAAGTAACCACCGTCATCTCCAAACTCTATCTTAGATGGTGTCAAATATCCCGAAAACAATAATAAATTATAAAATGCATCTGGGCAGCTGTAAATATCAGCAAATACCATGCTGGAATCAGCAGTCATCTCTACAGATTTACCCTCTATGAGTTCCTGTATCTCTTCCTGAAACTCATCCAGTACAAAAGCATTCTCAATTAAAGAGGTAGAACCAGTCATCACCCAGTATGCTCTTAATTCTTCCGTTCTTAGGTAATTCATTATAGACCAGGGATTATAAATAGTAACACCTCCAATGTTATATCCATTATACCAAGACCTTATGTCTTCTAAAGAGGTTTTACCATAATCAAATCCGTAGTGACTAAGTAACTCAGATACCTCTCCTTCTGTAAATCCAAAGTGCTCTGCATATTCCTTATTAAAAAGAGACGCTTCTACCAAATTATTCACTCCTGAAAAAAGGTTGGCCTTTGCTATACGAAGAATCCCTGTAACCACAGCTTGATGGAGGAATGGATTGTCTTTCATACCTTTCCCAAAAATTCCACTGAATAAACTTAGGATGTTTTCCATTCCTTTTTGTGCTTCAGGGTCATCTATTTTGTTGCTATCAAGCTGCTTGCCATACCAATAATTCATTGGCGAATCATATTCATCAATCAGCAATATAACGTTTCGGCCAAAATGAGAATGCATCGCTCTTGCCAAATAGTTTAAGCTGTTTTTTAGCTCCTCTGTGCTAAAACCCCTTTTGCATAAAGGAGATAATAGGTCTTTATCTTCTATACTTACTACATTACTCCTGAGCAAGTAACTATGAGTGACACATAAGGCAAAAATTCGTTCCTTTACCCCGGACTCTATTCCTTCATAATTTAGAGACTTGATCTCACTAAAACTAACAGAGATAACAGGATATTTACAGCAATGTTCTTCTACTATTTCAGGATATTCCATGCCTATCTTCATCTTTAAAAAGATGCCACGCCTTTTAGCAATTTCGTGCTCATCGATCTTTCCATCTCTATCTACTGGAATGCCAAAGAAATACTCTAGCATACTCATATTAAGCGTCTTACCCCACCTCCGAGGACGCGTTATAAGGGTTACTGAAGCTCCTTCAACGATGTCTTTTATGAGTAGAGTTTTATCAACTAACAAAGCTTGCTTGTTAGTTACAAATTTCTCGAAGCTGCTAGCACCAAGTTCTCTAAATGAATATTGCTGTTTCTGATCTGTCATTTGTACATATAATTCTTGATTTATCGCACTTCATTATATCACAGATCTCCTGTAAGTAAAAGATACAACGTCTGTTTTAGGACTACTCATTAATATAGCACGTAACTTAAACAGAGCTCATTAACCAACTATTATAACTCATCAACACTCATTAAAGCACCAAGGAGCAGCTGACCATCACCTGTGTTAATAATACTATCCATTAACTCAGCACTAACATTAGTGCTTAAATCTAAAACCTTAGAAAAATCATACTCATCTAATGCTTTATTCAATAGTCTATTATTATTTAGTAATGGATTATCATATACTATTTCTTTAACTAAAGCTATAGTACAACTTTTTTCTGGTTTGACCTCTACAAAATGCTCTATCTCTTTTGTCGTACTATCACCTAAAGAATTCTGAGGTCCTGGTTGCAACAATTTCTCTTCTATTTCATTTAATAATCCAGATATAATATCATCATCATTTATAAAATTCTTATCTATTACTAATTTACCATTTTTTTCATACACTAGATTTTTCTTTTGAATCTGTGAGGCTATTTGCTTTACTAGCTTATTACTAAATCCCTTATCGGCGTTAGCTCTGCTAACTAGATTTTTGTGATCACATTTGAGCGAATCTACAAGATCCTTTATAAGAACTTTCTCTAACTTTTCACAAGGATTATTTATATCTATATTTAAAGCAGTCTTGCAACGTTCTAGAGCATCTGTAACTATCCTCTCCTCTATCTCTACATCATCAGAAGAGAATTTCTTAATAGAATCATTCATTCCGGGTTCAGCTAAAACTGATATAGATGATGTCTGAACTACTTCTTCTGCAATACCAGACAATATTAAAATAGGAGATATTATAATATCTCTAATTTGGTTACTTAAAATATTATCATTCACTAGATTTAAATCACTTAACTTACCCTCAAAGATCCTTTGAATAATAAACTGACCAACTTCAGAGGCTTTATCTTCAGCTAATCTCTTAACCTTATCTTCCTCGCTTGCAGGCACACCAAACAAAAACTTATTAGCATAATCCGTAGCGCTGTTTATTTCTCCTCCATTATCCTTATAACTATTAATATCCTCTAATCTTGCTTTTATACCACTAATAGCACTAGCCGCAAGTCCGGCTATATTAATTGACATTACATCAGAAATAGTGCCTACAACTTTATCACTCACTGACAAAGCAGTCTCTTTACTCTCTATATTAATCTTCTCTGAATAAATAGCAAGACCGCGCGCTAAACTTTCAGCCAGTTTACTCATCTCCGTACTATCTGTAACTACTGATGCATAATTTCTAGCAGCAATAGCTTGATCATTTTGATCAACCCCTTGTAAAATATCTCCTATAAGCTGCACACCAACACCAACTAAAGGCACATGTGCAGAAATATTAGTCAAAAATCCTCCTATATTACCAATAGTGCCTTGTGACTGATTACTAACCATCTCAGTATTAATTGCACTACATGCAATATAAGTAGCATTTAACTGTAACTTCAATGCCTTATAAAAACTATATTGAAATTCATTACTAGCTATTCTTTGTAATTCTTGTTCTTGGCAATGAAGTAATTCTTCCCTTGAAACAACTCTTTCCATAAGGTCAAAATTAATCCTGCCTAATTTACTACTAATATCAGTTTGAAAATCTTTATGGTCAACATTAAAACTATCTTGTCTAATTAATTTACTCATAACAGGATCTGTTATTTCTAACAAATCAGTTTTTTTAAGTTCTTGTGCTCTACTAGAATATTCTTTCCATGATAATTTAGTAAGTAATGAGTCTGATAACTCAGTACTGCTAAAAGTATTGTTAATTAAGCTTCTAAAAATATCGTAACTGTTGCTTTCACCTATTTCTTGCATCTTTGGTAAATTATCTACAAATTTATTTCCAGTATCCAACTCTAATTTACCATAACTGCTATAATATCTCGGCTTTATACTATCTGTATATTCCATCTTAGCAAATATTTGCTCCAGATATGTGCTAGGAACATCAGCAGGATAGAGTAAATCATGAAAAGACTTAGTAACATTATCTTCCTTATTCACAACAATCCTATATACCTCCCTATCGCCAAATTCATTACGTCTTTCTAGTAATAATATACTACTAGTAGGATTACTATGTTTATGGTCTGAGAGATGCATCAATGACAGTTGCCAGTAATTAGAATCTAAAATATTTTGTCTATCCACTATACTTCTAACAGATAAAATATCACTTGCTGCAATTTTAATACTACCATCATTCTTATTGCTACTAGCAAATATGGGTTCATGACTTCTATACTGCGCTGCAAGCAAGTCATTCTCCTGATCTATAGCAGTTTTTACAATATCAGATAAAGCTTTGTAATTAGAATCTCCAGCTAATTTATATGTTTTACCATCAAAAATGATACGCCCATCTCTAGTAATAACAGAAGTAAAACCTTCTTTAATACAGTTAATAATAAACTGAGCATCTGTTACGCTTATATGACCATCACTTAAAGCTTTGTGATAAACAGCCCTAAAAAAAAGTGGTGTTTCACTAGAAGTACGTAGTAAATCACTAAAATTACTTTCTTCATTAAGCCAGGCAATATAATTTTCTGTAATATTTTCTACAACTAATCTGTGAAGAGTTGCTTTAGAAGCATTAATGGCTTCCTTAACATGTTCTTCTGCATCTTTAGCCTCAAAACCAATTAACTGAAGTAAAGTCTTTATAAATTCAGCATTTGGAATTTCTGTCAATTCAGCTAATTTAGCAGGAATTGCTTTATATGCAGGATTTCTTATTTCAGGAGTACGGTCTTTTAGCAGATTTAGGCTAGCTATTTTGTCTAAAGGCAAGGCCGCCACAACCTCCCCTAAACTTTTAGCAGTAACTTCTCTGACATTATCACTCTCATCTGAAAGAAGAGGTATAAGAAGAGTAAAAGCCTCTCTCGCGCCAAGAGTCTGCACAACTTTCCTTAAACCTTCAGCAGCAGATCTGCTGACATCACAATCCTCATCTGAAAGAAGAGGACTAAGAAGAGGAAAAATATCTTTAGCTAGCTCAGGAGCGGCCTCTACAACCTTCCCTAAACTCGCAGCAACAAGTTCCCTGACATGCCAATCTTCATTTGAACGAAGGGGGATAAGCATCGATACAACTTCTTTAACTAGATCAGGAGCTGCCTCCACAATCTTCTTAAAATTTTCAGCAGCAGCTTCTCTGACATACTTATTCTTATCTGAAAGAAGGGGTATAAGAAGAGTAAAAGCATCTCTAGCACCAAGAGTCTGCACAACCTTTTCGAAACTCGCAGCAGCAGCATACCTGACGTCTTCATCTGAAAGAAGAGGACTAAGAAGAGGAAAAACCTCTTTAGCTATCTCAGGAGCGGCTTCTACAACCGTCCCTAAAATTTCAGTAGCAGCAGACCTGACATTACACTCACTATCTGAAAGAAGAGGACTAAGAAGAGGAAAAACCTCTTTAGCTATCTCAGGAGCCACCTCTACAACTTTCTCTAAATTTCCAATAGCAGCAGACCTGACATACCCATATTCATTTGAAAGAAGGGGGATAAGCATACATAAAGCATCTCTAGATATCTCAGGAGCGGCCTCTACAACCTTCCCTAAACCTTCAGCAGCAGAGCTTCTGACATTACTATCACTATCTGAAAGAAGAGGACTAAGAAGAGTAAACGCCTCACCAGCTATTTCAGGAGCGGTCTCCACAACCTTCCCTAAACGTTCAGCAGCAGATCTTCTGACATACCTATGCTCATATGAAAGAAGAGGTGTAAGCATAAATAAAGCATCTCTAGATATCTCAGGAGCGGCCTCTACAACCTTCCCTAAACCTTCAGCAGCAGAGCTTCTGACATCCCAATTCTCATCTGAAAGAAGAGGACTAAGAAGAGCCAACGCTTCTCTAAAAGAAAGAGCCTGCAAAGCATTCACAACCTTCCCTAAACTTTCATCACCAATATCACTATCTGAAAAAAAAGGTCTAATATCTGAAAAAAGAGGTCTAAGTAGAGTAAAAGTCTCTTGAGCTAGCTCAGGAGCAGCCGCTACAACCTTCCCTAAACTGTAAACAGCAGCATACTTGCAATCACTATCTGCGAGAAGAGGTCTAAGTAGAGTAAAAGTCTCTTGAGCTAGCTCAGGAGCAGCCGCCACAACCTTCCCTAAACTTTCAGTAGCGGATTTCCTGACGTACTCATCCTCATCTGAAAGAAGAGGACTAAGAAGAGAAAAAACCTCTTTAGCTAGCTCAGGAGCAGCCGCCACAACCTTCCCTAAACTTTCAGTAGCATACATCCTGACATCCTTATCTGAAAGAAGAGGACTAAGAAGAGAAAAAACCTCTTTAGCTAGCTCAGGAGCAGCCGCCACAACCTTCCCTAACATCGCAGTAGCAGAATGCCTAACATACTCATCCTCATCTGAAAGAAGAGGACTAAGAAGAGAAAAAACCTCTTTAGCTA
>CAZKKY010000017.1:0-24745 GCA_964553715.1 uncultured Rickettsiaceae bacterium | reverse complement strand
GCTTTTGCTCTTCAGTCATATAATTATACCTTTTTAAATTATGTGACTAATTATACAGTAATTGTTAACAATTGTCAACAACTATTAATTTTTGTAAAGAATTCTTGTTTCTATTCCAGATTTGGATTGATTTTAGAGCTATTTAGAAGTATTAGTCCATTTAGTACCTGCTTTGGTATCTTCTATAGTGACATTCATAGAAAGTAACTCAGACCTTATTCTATCAGCTTCTTGCCAGTTTTGATTTTCTTTTGCTTTTTGCCTTTCGGCTATTAATTTTTCTATTAATGTTGAATCCACTCCAGATAAAAACCATTCATCATTTGTATGATTAAGTAATCCAAGCAAATTAGCGCATGATTTTATGATGCTAGCAATATCTTCTTTTTTAGTAGGATTTGTTTCTTTATATAGATCTTTAGCTTTTTCATGAAGATATCTAAATGCTTCTGATATATTTAAATCATTAGATAATATAGCTACGAAGTCTTCGTTTAATAATTCCTTCATTGAGCCATCATTATATTGCGCTATAGCCCTATATAGATAATTTACTGATTCGGTTGCATCGTAAATAGCTTTGTCGTTAAAATCTAGAGGTTTGCTGTAATGCGTGCTTAGAAGAAAATATCTTATTATTTCACCTTTGATTTTTTTAGTTCTTAAATCTTCTATGGTGATAAAATTGTTTAATGATTTGCTCATTTTTTCACCATTGACCGTTAGAAAGCCATTATGTACCCAGTAATTTGCAAATTTTGATTTTTTAAATGCGCAGCAGCTTTGTGCAATTTCATTTGTATGATGAGGAAAAATAAGATCAACACCTCCGCCATGTATGTCAAAATTTTCACCTAAGAATCTATGACTCATCGCAGAACATTCTATATGCCAGCCAGGCCTTCCATCACCCCAAGGGCTTGTAAAAACAGAAGATTTGTCGTCATTCTTGCTAGATGGTTTCCACAAAACAAAATCTCCAGGATGTTTTTTGGCCTCTGCTATATCTATCCTTGCGCCAGCGATCATTTCTTCGATTTTTCTACCAGTGAGTTTTTCATATTCCTTGTAACTTGTTATATCAAAATACACATGATCATTTGCTAGATAAGCATGTCTGAGCTTTATTAATTTGCTGATGATATCGATCATATCATCAATATGTTCTGTTGCTCTTGGTTCAATATTAGGTCTTAAGCATTTTACATATTCCATATGATCATGAAATATTGCAGTAGTGGTTTTGGTAAGTTCCTTTATAGAAATTCCTAGTTCTTTTGCTCTTTCATTTATTTTATCATCTACGTCTGTAATATTGCGTACATATAAAACATTACTTTCGCCATAAATATTTTGTAGCAATCTATATAGAACGTCATATATTACAGCAGACCTTGCATTTCCTATATGAGGTGGCCCATATACTGTAGGGCCGCAAACATACATGCCTATCCTATCTTGGTTAATTGGTATGAATTGTTCTTTCTTTCTTGTCAGAGTATTATAAAGAAATAGAGTCATTTTTTTGCTTTTGTAAATAATTTGAAGAAATTTTCTGTCGTAGTTTGAAATACTTCTGATTGGTTTATATTTTTTATTTCTGCTATTTTTTCTGCAACAAATCTAGTAAATGCAGGTTCTGCTCTTTTACCTCTCATAGGTACTGGAGCTAGATATGGAGAATCTGTTTCAACTAATATCCTATCCAGAGGGATTTTTTCTACTATAGACCTTATAGATTCTGCATTTTTAAATGTGATAATGCCTGAAATTGAGATATAAAGCCCTAAATCTAACGATTTAAATGCAAGCTCTTCAGAGCCAGAAAAACAATGAATTAAACCAGGAAACGGTTTGTCCTTCATCTCTGATGTTAATATGTCTATCGTATCGCTATCGGCATCTCTTGTATGTACAATTATAGGAATACCTGTTTCCTTAGAGCTATTTATATGCTCCACGAATAAAGTCTTCTGATTCTCTTTGTTAGAATGTGCATAATAATAGTCAAGACCAGTTTCTCCAAGGCCTATAACTTTAGGGTGATCTGCTAGCTTAATTAGCTTATTGCTATCAATATGCATATTATCGTCAGCATAATGAGGATGAATACCGGTAGATGCAAAAATATTATCATATTTTTCTGCAATCTCTAGAATAGATGGAAAATCTTCAAGCTTCGTACATATAGTTTGCATATATCTTACATCAGATTTAACAGCATTTGCTATTACAATATCTAAATCTTCGCTAAACTCCTTCATATTAAGATGGCAATGTGAGTCTACTATCATTTTAATACTTCGTTTTTTTCTATAAATCTTGGAAATAGTGGGGTAGGTAACTCAATTTTAGATCCAGGAATTAATGCGCCGCTTTGATCTAAGAACATAAAATTACGCATTTCTTCCTTTACTCCAAGCTGCGAAAGCAATTTATTAGCAGAGTCAGGAATAAATGGTATCAGTAATATTGCGATATATCTAATAGATTCTAATATGGTATATAGTACTTCCATCATTTTTTCTGGATCTGTATTTTTCAAGCTCCAAGGGGACATATGATCAATAAAAATATTAGCCTGATCTGCAAGCTTGATAATTTCTTCAAGAATCTGGCTTATTTCTTGTTTCTCTACATGATTTACTATTTTGTCTCTTAAAGAAAGACAATGATTAAGTAAAGGGCTCTGGTAAGCTTGAAAAGATTCTGGAATTACGCCGTTACAATTTTTGAATACAAATGATAAAGTCCTTTGGGCAAGGTTCCCTATTTTATTTGATAAGTCAGTATTTATTCTACTTATTAGATTTTTGTTTGAAAAATTGCCATCATTACCAAAAATTATTTCTCTCATCAAAAAATACCTAACAGGATCAAGTCCGAATTCCTCTATAAGAGACAGTGGGTTTATCACATTTCCAAGAGATTTAGACATTTTTGCTCCATCATTTAGCCACCATCCGTGAGACATTATAGTGTGAGGAATATCTAAATCTGCGCCCATTAAAAAGGCCGGCCAGTATATAGCATGGAATCTTATTATATCCTTTCCTACAACATGTACAGATGCAGGCCAAAATTTTGTATATTCTCGGTCGGTATCAGGATATCCTATAGCAGAGATGTAATTAGTTAAAGCATCTAGCCATACATAAATTACATGATTCTCATCCCCAGGTACTGGAACTCCCCATTTAAAACTAGTTCTAGAGATAGATAAATCTGTAAGGCCAGATTTAACAAAACTTATTATTTCGTTCCTTCTAGATTCTGGTTTTATAAAATCAGGATTCTTTTCGTAAAATTCTAAAAGCTTATCGCCAAATTTAGACAATGAGAAGAAATAACTTGGCTCTTCTACCCATTCAACTGGTGCGCCAGTAGGAGCAAGGCCGTCTTTTATCTCGGACTCGCTATAAAAAGCTTCGTCCCTTACAGAATACCAGCCAGAATATTTTCCAAGATATATATAGCCATTTTCTACCAATTTATTCCAAAGATGATGTACTGCTTTTATATGGCGTTTTTCTGTAGTTCTAATAAAATCATCATTAGAGCAGTTAATTACTTTAGTAAGATTGCGAAAATGAAGTGATAGTTTATCCGTAAAATCTTGAGGCGTCATATTAGCAAGATAGGCAGCTTTTTCTACTTTTTGCCCGTGTTCGTCTGTTCCTGTAAGAAATTTTACTTCTCTTCCCATTAAACGCATGAATCTAGCTAGCACATCGCAAGCAAGAGTGGTATAAAGGTGGCCTATATGAGGTATATCATTAACATAATAAATAGGTGTAGTAATATAATAGTATTTATTTTGCGTCATATTTCGATTATCTTTTTTCATGATCATGTTATACTATCAAAGTTTTTATATCTCAAGCAATAATGTATAGTTTAAAAGTCATCATCCCTAAGCTAAATATTCCAGAGCTAGATTACAATGCTCCGGATGATATATTATGCTCTGCTGGCGATCTTGTAGTAGTGCCATTTAGAAACAAAGAAATAACAGGCATTGTTGTTGATACTCATATAGTAAGTAATATAAAAAATCTGCGTATTATTACTGCAAAGCTAGATTACAAAATCCCATCATTAATTATAGATTTTATTTATAGAGCTGCAAAATATTACATGGCAAGCTTAGGTTCTATTACAAAGCTTGTATTACCTATTGAAATTGTAGGTGGTAGAGAAAATAAGTCCCTTATAGAAAATATTGCAAATAGTAACTTAGAAACTTGTAATTTAGCACCATTATCTGAGGAACAAAAAAGAGCATTTGAAGAAATAAAATCTACCAATATTCCATCTGTTTTAAAGGGAATAACTGGCTCGGGCAAAACGGAAGTCTATTTTCATATGATAGAAAAGGTAATAAAATCAGGGCATCAAGCTCTTTTGATGTTACCAGAAATAGCTCTTAGCGCCCAAATAATAGAACGCTTTAAAAGCAGATTTGGTATTTCTCCTGTTGTTTGGAATTCTACTATTACTAAAGCCAAAAAGCGTAATCTTTTAAAAGAGATTATATCTGGTAATGCAAAGGTAATTATCGGTACAAGAAGCGCTCTATTTCTTCCTTATAAAAATCTTAATCTGATAGTAGTAGATGAGGAACATGATAGCTCATATAAGCAAGAAGAGGGAGTGCTTTATAATGCAAGAGATATGGCCGTAATGAGATCTATGATAACAGGATGCAAGGTTTTATTATCTTCCGCTACTCCTTCTATTGAAACTATATACAATGTCAAACTAGGAAAATACCATCTTTCTCTTTTGCATAATAGATTTGGCATAGCAATATTGCCAGAAGTTAAAGTGATAGACATGAGACTGCAGAAAATACCAAAATCTTCTTTTATCTCTAATGATCTTAAAGAAGCCATCCGTAATGCGCTTGATAGGAAGGAGCAATCTATAGTGTTTCTAAATCGTAGGGGATATGCACCTATGATGCTTTGTAGATCTTGCGGGCATAGAATTACATGTACATCATGTTCCAGCTGGCTTGTAATGCATAAATCTAAAGAACGTCTTGAATGCCATCATTGTGGTTATAAAAGAAGCTTACCAAATATCTGCTCTGAATGTGGACAGGAAGATAGTTTTATAGCTTGCGGGCCTGGCGTAGAGAGAGTAGCAGAAGAAATGCAAATGCTTTTTCCTCAAAGCCGTATACAAATAGCTACAAAAGACGAGATGAAATCTGAACATGATATAGAAAATATATTAAAGAAAATAGCAAATCATGAAATAGACATATTAATTGGTACCCAGGTTATAACAAAAGGATATCATTTTCCTAAAATTAGTGTAGTTGGGGTAATAGATTCTGATATAGGTATTAGTGGAGGAGATTTGAAAGCCTCTGAAAGGTCTTTTCAGCTGTTATATCAAGTTAGTGGTAGAGCAGGAAGAGAAGAGGCAAAAGGAACTGTATATTTACAAAGTTTTAATCCTGAAAGTAAGATTATCAATTTTCTACAAGAACATAATTTTGATGAATTTACAAACTACGAGCTTCAAACAAGGCTAGATAGCAAAATGCCTCCTATTACTAGAATGGTTGCCGTTTTAGTTTCCGGTAGTAGTGAAAATATTGTAATGAGTGAAGCGCAAAAAATAGTGCGTATGAGTATCAGGCATGACTCTGTTAGAATTTTAGGGCCTGCACCAAGCTTGTTATCAAAATTACAAAATAGATACCGATATCGCATATTATATATAGCGGATAAAAAAATAGATATACAGTCCTATATAGCTAGCGTTTTTAGCAAATATAAAGCTCCATCTAGCATTAGTATTAAAATAGATATAGATCCATATTCAATGGTTTAGACTTGTTTTAAATTTTTTAGGTTATAGTTCTTAGTTCCGACTTAAAATATTAAATAGACATTATTATTGCAATTGACTATTAAAAATGACTATTGTATTATTGAGTTATAATTTAACAAACATCAAAAATATGTCTACTAAAATAGCAATCAGTCAGTTTAAGTCTCATTGTCTTGAAATAATTAAGAAATTACAAATCAGCGAAGAGTCAGTAATAATTACTAAAAGAGATAAACCAATAGCTAAAGTAGTGCCTTTGGATAGGACAAAGGTTTCTTTATTTGGTATGCTTAAAAATAAGGCTGAAATCAAAGCTGATATACTAGAACAGGTAGATGAGAAATGGGATGCTGAGTATGAATAATCCTATAGTGTTAGACACACATGTTTTGCTTTGGGCGTTATTAAAGCCAGAAGAGTTGTCAGAAAATGTGAAACATCAAATAGATTTAGCCCAGGACAATTCACAATTATTTCTAAGCTCTATTTCATTGTGGGAAATAGCTATGCTTAAATTTAAAAAACGAATTAATATTTATGAGCCAATCAAAGACTTCCTTGAATCAATAACTAATATTCCCGGAGTATCTATCAAAGATATTTCTCCAGAAATTGCTTCTGAAAGTGTTTTACTTATGGATAATTTTCACGGTGATCCAGCCGATAGGATTATTGTTGCTACAGCAAAATGTTACGGTGCAACATTACTTACTAGAGACCAAAAAATTCTTACTTGGGCTAATTTAGGGCATATTAAATCATGGTCAATCTAATCAGGGTATAGTAAAAATAATAATTATATCCGTTATTTTTGAATATTTTTATTAGTTATCACCATAATGCCTCCAGATTCTTAGTCTTTTGATGCGTTTATTGTTTTCATCAATTTCATAAAACAATCTATTCTGTAAGTTAATTCTACGTGAGTATATTCCAGCAAAAATTCCTTTTAGTTTTTTATATGGTGGAGAGTTTTGACAAGGATTTTATTCAATAATGTTAAGTAACTGCAAGCAAGATTTCTTAAGGTTAGATTTGGTGATTTTTTGATAATCTTTTTTGCGTCATTTGTATAATATAAAGTATACATTATCAGTCTAATTTAGTACTGCATGTTTCATAGAGGGTATTTTTGCCTTTTATTAAAGAACTACTTAGTTTTTTATTTTATATTATAAGTAGCGTTTCTTGAGTATCTTCCAAATCTTCTGACGATACTAAAACAGCTGTATTTCTTTTGCCCTTGATTAGGGTTGGTTCATGATTTTGAGCAACTTCATCAATTAGTGTATATAATGTCTTTCTTGCCTGGCTTGGGATTAAATACGTCACTTTTACTTTTATATTTAGTTTATCAAGGCACCACATATAGTACCGTTTGCTAGCTAGCAGTAAAGAAAATAATACTAGGTTATATATTCATATTCAACTACATAGATTTGAATGCTCCATTCTTTTTATATTGGGTCTGTAATGAATTATCTTTAGAAATAGAATCTTTTGTTACATCAGACGCTTTGCTTATATCCTTTACACTACTAGCAATATTAATACTTTGCTTCTTAAGCATATATTGTTTTAGTTCTTTGTCTCTTTGTTTTAAACTCTTTTTTTCATTTCCTGTTTTCTTATTTTCTACTGTTTTGTCCACTTTAGATGATGTGCTTTGATAGGTGTTTTGTATATAAGTATCTGTGTTGCCAGTTATTACGTTCCATATTTTCTTCATAGATTTCCATATTTTACTTATAATACTAGGCTTTTCTTGCGACTGGATAGGACTTATAATACTAGGCTTTTCTTGAGGTTGGACAGGCGGATCATTCCTTATTTGCTCAAGTTTATCATCTAATTTTTTTAATACTTTGTTTTCTTTTTCTAGTTCTTGATCCTGTGTAAGTTTTGTTTCTGTATGTTCTTTTGTGCTAATGCTGTGGTTTAAGGTGCTCTCATACAGTTTCTGTTCTACTTTAGATGCAGTATTATGGACTTTCTCTTCGTCTATTGGAACTTGTGTTCTATTATTTTTAATATTTTTTATTGAGGATAGCTGCTCTTCTTCAATATCACTTGTATCAGTACTCCATGTATTGCCTTCATTTAATAAATTTTGTACTTTTTTTGATTTTTGATCTGATGTTTTCTTATTATCATTCTTGTTGCCCATATATTATCCTCTTGAACTTTAGTTTGAATAGCTATCTTAGGAAATAAAAATACATGAAATGCTAGATAAATGCTCTAATATTCATTCAGTTTCAGTTGTTTAGCTTTTATTGTAGTGTTTTATATAACACATAGCCTCGTTTAAAAATAGTATGATATTTGCTACAGTAATATTTTGTTTCTTTTGCCTATATATATGGTTAAATATTAGTAGGCCAAACTAATATGTTGATCTTTATGCATACAAATTATACTTTTCAAGCATTAACATCCTCACAAATATCAGAAATTAATAGTACAAGAACTAGAGAAGAAATAAATACTAATATAAGTGAAGAGAATTTAGCTCTATTAAAGGAATTTAGTAGAGCTAATGAGGTAGATATTATACTTAGACCAGTAAATCCTACTGCTTTTCCTTTAATGAAGAAAGGTGCTGTTGGGAAAAATATGTTTGTGCATGGCAAATCTGCAGATAAAGGTCTAGTTGATGGTTTAATTCCCCTAAAATCCTCTATAAGTAAGGCTGGAAAGAATAAAGATATCAATAAAATTCAAACCTTTCAAAGAGAAAATAATCATTCTGTAGAACATTCAAATCAGGAATTTAAAAAAATAGAAAATATGCTAGCGAAATCTGCTCAAAAATTCCAGCAATCTGGTGAAACTAATATAACATCAGAACTTTTATTACATGATGCAGGAATTGCGGCAGAGGCGTTTGATCAATTAATTAGTACTGTAAATCTGGTAGATAAAAATAAAAATCAAATTTATATCTTTACTGATAATGATGGTTTAGCTAAGAACCCTGCAGATGATCCAAATGGCCATATATATGCTATAAAGCTTCAAGACGGACAATTCCAAAGAATAGATAATAACCATGAATTTATAGGAGAAAAATTTTCAGAAATTCAAGGTACTAAACCAGAAGAAGTAAAGGTTATAGGTAAGCCAGAAATCAAAATAGAAACTGATGGCTCTATTGCAATTACAGCAGTAAAGCCTATTACTGCTGATATAGATGTACTCGCTTATGGTGCTAAGCTTAATTTATATGGAGATGTAGAAAATCATAAAACACTTCTAGAATCTGAAAAGGATAAGATTATTTCATCATCAGGTATCACATTATCTGAAAAAACCCAAAATAAATTAAAGCGTACAAATAGTATTGATTATACATCATCTAAAGAATTAATGCGCCTCAGTAGCCTTGAATATCTATTATCTAATAGTCGTGGTAATGACGACTCGGGATTTCATGATTTGCTTGCAAGTCTTAGGGAGTCTGAGGTAAATCTTGAGCATCTAAAAGGTATGGGTGAAGGAGTTAGGCCTGTGCTAGATATAACTGGTGCTATGCGTGCTGATTTTACTAATGTTGAGATATCGCATGGGTCCGAGCAGTTTAATTATACTTTTCCTCAGCCACTAGATTCAGAATGGGTATATATTAATACCAAAGGTGAGACAGAGATAATTCAAGGAGAGCAGGAGCTCCTAAATGTATTTAATCAAGTAAAAATGTCAGGAAATAGTATGCCACCAAATCCTAATTGGGGTTGGAAGCTTGATTCAGAAGGTAATTTTCAAATTGATAAGGATTTAAAGGAAAAAAATGAATTTGTTGATAAATTAATGATGAAACCACGTACAAAAGAAATAGAGGATATATTAGATGCTAGGCTACAGCTAGGGCTTTTTGCTATTAATCCAAACCAACAATTATCTGCAAATGAGAGTGAGGAAAAGCTAAATGAGCTACAAAATAATTTAGATGAAAAAATTCAAAGTTATAAAAGAGAAAATGATTTGGAACCATTCGTTACTTATTCAGAGATATATCCTCAACAAAAAGAAACCTTTTCTAGAAGCCCATCTGATGCTACTGAGCCTAGCAAAATAGAAAAATTATTGAAAAAAAGGAATTTCTATGATAAAATGAAAGACATAGGAAAAGTTATGAATTCTTTTTTTGATAAAAAGAGTAATGATATAGATAGTTTTACTAGCGTGGTGCCTAGTAAGTCTTCTCCTAGTAAGTCTAAAAATTCTAAAAACGTGACACGATAATATGATTAAAGTATTTGATGATAAGGAAATCCCAATAGAGCGATATAAAGAAGTAGAGAATCAGATCATTAATTCTTTGATTACTCAGTTACAATCCAAAAATCTTGGTAATAATCAAATAAAAGATTTCCTTAATGAATTTAAGAATCCTCATGTAGGTTGGAATTCTCAAGTTATCAAAACCGCTTTTTGCAATCTATTAGGAATAAGGCCGAATGGCGATGAGATATTAAAAAATTCTAATATACTTGGAGATGTATACGACCTTTTTAAAATTACTGCGCTTGACAGAGACTCTATAGAAATTATTGCTGAAAAGAGAGATATGATGATTTCTCATTTACACCCTAATTATAATGAAAACCCCGTGGAACCAATTCATAAGGCTATGATGGGATGCATTGATGCCGCTATAGATGCTCTTGATCATTCGTAAATTAGCTGTTTAAGATCTTCTGTTGTTATTTTAGAATATAAGAATTTATGTAGAAATGATTTTAGATATGTAGTGCGATATTTCTAGATAAATCATGGTCCCAATTTTCTCTTACCTTTACGAATAAGAATAGATGAACTTTTATATCTAAAACCTCTGTTATGCTAACGCGAGACATCTGTCCTATTTTTTTAATCATAGAGCCATGTTTTCCTAGAACTATAGCTTTATGAGAATCTCTGGCAACAATTATTACCTGACGTATTTTTACGGATCCATCTTGAAATTCTTCCCAGGTTTCTGTATCTACCGTTAGATTATATGGAAGCTCGTCCTGTAATTCTAAAAATAATTTTTCCCTAGTGATTTCAGATGCTAAAAATCGCATTGGAAGTGTTGTAATATCATCTTCTTCGTAAAACCACTCACGCTCTGGGCTTTTTTGAATCAAAAACTCTATAAGATTATCTACTCCATCGCCATTCATAGCAGAGATTTCAAATATTTTTGTATTAGGTAAAATTTCTACAAAATACTCTTTTAATTGCTCTTTTTTTAGTGATGTAAGATCTATTTTATTAAGCAATATTATTAAATCTACATTGCTGTCTTTTAGTCTATTTATCATTTTTAGCTGGAAATCAGATAATTCATCTCTGCTATCAACAAGAAGCATTACAACATCTGCACCTATAATGCTAGACCATGCGCATCTTACCATTACTTTTTCTAGATTTTTTTTGGGTTCGAAAATTCCTGGAGTATCTATAAAAACGAATTGAGTATTATCTTTTGTTACTATTCCTTTGATCATAGATCTAGTAGTTTGCACTTTTGGTGTTACTATAGAGATTTTATGATTAATCAAGCGATTAAGAAGCGTGGACTTACCAGCATTTGGTTTACCTATTATACTAATTACAGAGGATTTTTTCACCATGCTAGTTTGTCATCAAATTTTTCTCTGCGAAATTCCAATTTATAATGCTTTCAAAAAATACAGAGAGATATTGTGCCCTGTTGTAATAATAATCTACATAATATGCATGTTCCCATAAATCTACTGTAAAAATTGGTATCTGGTCTGTTGTAACAGGAGTATCTGCATTTGAAGTAGTAACGATTTTCAATTTACCATCTTGCAGAACTAAAAAGGCCCATCCGCTCCCAAAATGAGCAGTTCCAGCAGCTTTAAAAGCATTTACAAAATCTTCAAAGCTACCAAAGTCTTCTTCAATTTTATTTAATATCTTGCCGGTAGGAACACCTCCGCCAGTAGGGGAGAAGCAGTGCCAATAAAAGCTATGATTCCATATTTGGGCAGCATTATTAAAAATAGATTTCATAGTAGAATCTGCATAAGAAATTTTAATAATCTCTTCAAGAGACTTTCCATGCAGCGCAATATTATCTTTAAGTATAAGGTTTAAATTGTCTACATATTTCTGATGATGCACGCCGTAATGGCAGTCAAATGCCTTTAGGGAATAGTGTCTTCCTAGATCTTCTTTTGCATAAGGCAAATTTGGTAAAGAAAAAGGATAATTTTGTTGGTCTGCTTCTTTAGAAATACTCATAGCTAGCCTCTTATATTTGCTTTGTTAAGATCATAAATCTTTAGATTATCTTTGTAAAGCTCCTTAGTAAAGTTTTTTCTTGCAACTAAGATTGATCTAGATATTTCATTTTTTGCTATTTTTCTTACCATATTGTGGCAGAGATCTGCTTCAAAACATATTTGCTTGAAATATTTGCTATTTCCTAAAAGCCAAGTAATAGCTTCTTGTCTATTTCTCTTGGCTTTACGGTCTTTAGACGTGCTACAAGCATCAAAAATTGCTTGCATGATAAT
The DNA here is from genome assembly GCA_964553715.1 of uncultured Rickettsiaceae bacterium. Classification (GTDB taxonomy): domain Bacteria; phylum Pseudomonadota; class Alphaproteobacteria; order Rickettsiales; family Rickettsiaceae; genus JAGOJE01. Next base: position 12,365 of record CAZKKY010000017.1, on the reverse strand, counting down.
AGCTTTTCTTAAAGCAATATCTGGGTAAATATCATAGTGCTTTAAACGCTCGAACGGTGCTTGCAATTTATTTAGATTCGTCATAGACTTTGTATCCTTAATTGGTTGTTTTAATTTGTTATTGTTTATATTTTTTAGTATCTTATTTACGATACTAAGATTTTCTATCACTAATTAGTTAATAAATCGTTTAAGAAAAACATTATTTTAGATATTAGTGCAACAATTATGAATATAGTTAATTTTACCTTGGTACTAACGGTATTTTGGATCATTCTGATCTTTACTTTTTTGCCCATAGGAATAAAGTTCCCTCAAAAACATGGTACTGGACATGCTGATAGTTCTCCAATAAAATCATATATTGGAATGAAGTTGCTAATTAGCTTTATTATATCCTTTGTACTAACTATTATTTATTGGTATATAGCAATAAAATTCCCTCATATTTCAGATTACATTAAAGGCTTAAAATGATAATTACTAGATTTGCTCCATCTCCTACTGGATTTTTGCACATTGGTGGGGCCCGCACTGCTTTATTCAACTATTTATTTGCCAAATATAATAATGGTAAATTCTTACTTCGTATTGAAGATACAGACAAGGTAAGATCCACAAAGGAAGCTAAAGATGCGATATTGAGTAGCCTTAAGTGGCTTGATCTAAAATGGGATGATGAAGTATATTATCAATCAGAAAAAGAATCTCGGCATAGAGAAATAGCCCATAAACTTGTAGAAATGGGTAAGGCCTATTATTGTTTTTCTTCCCAAGAGGAAATAAACAAAGCGCGAGATCAATCTATAGCAAGTAATCTATCTTTTATTTTTAAAAGCCCATGGCGGGATGCACCTTCTAGTACATATCCAAAAGATATATCTCCAGCTATCAGATTGAAGGTTCCTCATAATGAGGTTACTATAGTTAAAGATTTGGTTCAAGGAGAAGTAAAAACGGATAATATTCATATTGATGACATTATATTGTTAAGAAAAGACGGAACACCAACCTATATGCTAGCTGCAGTAGTAGATGATCACGACATGAACGTAACGCACATTATAAGAGGTGATGATCATCTCACTAATACCCCTAAACAAATTCTTATTTACAAGGCTCTTGGATGGGAGATACCTTATTTTGCTCATATACCTCTTATTCATGGGCCTGATGGGGCAAAATTATCCAAAAGACATGGCGCTGTAGGAGTAGAATGGTATAAAGATTCTGGGTACCTACCAGAAGCAATATGTAATTATTTATTAAGATTAGGATGGAGTCACGGTAATGATGAAATAATTTCAAGGGAAGATGCAATAAAATGGTTTGATGTTTCCCATATTGGCAAATCTCCATCCAGATTGGATTTTAACAAGATGCGCAGTGTAAATTCTCATTACATTAAAATAAAAGATGATGATTCCCTAAGTAATATTATTATAGACGATTTAGAATGCGATGAAGAATCCGTTGCTTATATTAGAGCTGCCATAAGTAGTTTAAAAACAAGAGCAGAGGTGATATCTGATTTAACAAATCTTGCAAAAATTTATATAGTTAATAAAGAATTAGAAATATCAGATGATGCTATGGAAATCATAAAATCTATTGATCGGTCATTTATTAATGAAATAATAGATTTAATAAATAATTTAAGCAATATGGACCATTCATTGATTGCGGATCAATTTAAGAACTTCGCTAAAGACAAAATGATGAAAATAGCTGATGTAATGAAGCCTGTAAGGGCGATGATAACAGGCCAAGTATCATCTCCTAGTGTTTTTGAGATAATATCTATAATAGGCAAAAAACATTCTATAGAACGTTTAAAAAGGTTTTGATGTGATATTTGAAAATTTATCTAAAGCGTGGGAGTCTAATAAATTTGCTTCTTCATGGATTATAGGTGCAAAAGATGAGGAAAGTTCTTTAATCGAAGTTACTAAATTTGCCTCCAAGATTCTATCAAACAATCACAATTTGCCAGTAGAAAATAATCCTGATTTCCGAATAATAAGAAGAGAGAAAAATGCTCAATTAGAGGATGTAAAATTTATAGTTATAGATCAAATAAGGGAGATGCAAAATTTCCTAAATAAAACTACTAGTCTAAATTCATATAAAGTTGTTGTAATATATCAAGCTCATCTAATGAATTTAAGTGCAAGCAATTGTTGTTTGAAGGTGCTAGAAGAGACTCCAAAAAGCAGCTTTATATTTCTTATTACATCTTCACCTTACTTGTTGATGCCAACAATCATATCGCGCTGTGCTAAAGTTTATATAAATGATTCTTTAGATAGTAACTTTGCAAATGATGCAGAATATCAGGAATTTTTATCTTATCTTAAGGATAAAAAATTATTTCTAAAGAAACTATCAGGAAATTTTAATAAAACTGATTTTCAAAGATTTTCTGATTCTGTAATGTTTTATTTTAAATCTTTTGATAAAGCGAGTTTCAATCAATCTATTATATCAAAATACGATAAGATACTTAAGATAATATCCAAAACAAAAGAATTAGACCTAGATCCGAAGGTAAGCGCGATAATGATATTAGAAGAACTTAATAATATTTGTCAGGGTTCTAAATAACCTTGCGATGAGAGCAGCGGAGATACAAGTCCTAGGGGCAGGTCAGCCAATCCACCAAGGATAAGAAGCGCTTGATCACTTTGTTAGTCTAGTGACGACAAGCGATAAAAAGGCATAACTTTTTATCTGATGTAGAATTTATAGTATTTAAAAAATCAGCACCAATTATGCAAATAAAAAAGGGAGCTAAAAAGCTCCCTTTCGTATATACCGAAAATATTTTCAGATTATATAGCGAATCTTGCACCAAGTTTGATAGCGTGTGAACGATATGCTGATTTGGTTGTAGTAGTTGAATCGCCTTTTACTTTACCAGATGACTTACCGAAATCTTGGAAGTTATATTGAAGGTCAACTTTTACAGCGTCAGTAACATCAAATGCTGAACCAAGAGCTACAGAATATGTGAATCCATTTTTCTTTTTCTCTTTGAAAGAAGGAGTTTTTGCATCAGAGAATGTGTGTTTTACTGTGCTAATTTGAGACATACCAACACCAGCACCAACGAAAACTTGAGCCATACCTAGGTCAGCAACGTCAAAATATCCTTTAGCCATAAGAGTTTGGATAGTAGCTTTAGTTTTTGCGTTAGTATTTTTCTTAGTTGGGTTGAATTGATATCCATAAACTAACTCAGCTCTTAGATTGTCCATTACACCGTAACCAACACCAAATTCCATAGATGGATTGTATTTTCCTTTAAGGTTATCGTTACCTATTTTAGTTTTGTCGAATTTATTGTATGCAACATCACCTCTTAGGTAGAAATCGTTTTCAGCAAATGCTGAAGATGAAAAAGCAGCTGTAGCTGCTGCAGCTAGTAATATTTTTTTCATAATATTATTTTCCTATTTAAATTTTAATAAGTTGTAATCTAATGCCTCAGAATACATCTCTAAAGCAAACCAAGGCCTGTTATATCACAAAGAAGCCGAAATATTGTAACCTTTTTGTGTATTTTTATCATAAAAAAGATAAAAGAGAGGTTGTGCGCGATATTTTTGTCACAATTTTGATTAGATAACGAAAACTTATTTAATATTATTGTGTGATAAACGAGATGGGAAAGATAGAGAATGGAAGAATAGGGGGCGAGAAATCACCCCCTAAAATACTAAAGTAGTATCAAATTATATAGCGAATCTTGCACCAAGTTTGATAGCGTGTGAACGATATGAAACTTTTGGCATTGAAGTACCGTCTTTGAATTTACCAGATGATTTACCAAAATCTTGGAAATTATATTGTAGGTCAACTTTCACAGCATCAGTAACATCAAAAGATGAACCTAAAGCTAGAGAATATGTGAAGTTATTTTTAGCTTTTTCTTTGAATGATTCCGTTTCAGTATCACCAGTAGTGATTTCAGTAACTGAGCTGTTAATTTTTGATTTAATCCGAGACATACCAACACCAGCGCCAACGAAAATCTTAGCCATTCCTAGATCTGCAGCATCGAAATACCCTTTAACCATAACGGTTTGAATTTGCGCTTTTAATTTACCAGAATATGTTATTCCAGCATCTTGGTCAACTGTATTGTATTTTTTAGTTGGATTGAATTGATATCCATAAACTATTTCAGCTCTTAGATTATCCATTACGCCGTAACCAACACCAATTTCCATAGATGGATTATATTTTCCTTTTAGTTTTACGCCATCAATTTTATTATTATTGAATTTGTTATATGCAACATCACCCCTTACGTAGAAGTCATTATTTGCAAATGCTGAAGATGAAAAAGCAGCTGTAACTGCTGCAGCTAGTAATATTTTTTTCATAATATATCCCTAAATATTTATTAACATTATATGTAAATACCTTTGTAGAAAAACCATATAAAGGCAACCGTCAGATGTATATCATAAACATAACAAACGTCAAACAGAAATATGCATATTTATGAAAAAAAATTAAAATACTCTATATTTTTATACTTTAGCACAACATAAATATTCGCTACTTTTTAACTCTTTCAACCGCTTGGCGGATTAGGTCTTTTGCTGTAGAAGCATCTTCAAATCCTTTGATTTTCACCCATTTACCTTTTTCAAGATCTTTGTAATGTTCAAAAAAATGGATTATTCTAGTTTTTAACATAGGGTTTAAATCCTCTATAGATTTTATAGAATCAAAGCTTATATCTAGTTTAGAAGTAGGTACTGCTATTATTTTTTCATCCCCGCCAGATTCATCTTCCATTATAAGAACAGCTATTGGCCTGCATTTCATAACAGCGCCAGGAACGACCGGATGGTTACTTACAACCATTATATCAATTGGGTCTCCATCGTCAGATAAAGTGTGGGGAACGAAACCATAGTTACAGGGATAATGCATAGCAACTTGTATGAATCTATCTACCATTAATGCGCCAGAGTCTTTGTCGAATTCATATTTCACAGGGTCGTTATTCATTGGTATTTCAATAATAACGTTGATTTCATCTGGCGCGTTATTACCGTAAGAAATTTTTTCTATATTCATTTTTGTAACCTATTTAATTTATTAGGGTAGAATATATTATGAAATAAGAACAAATGCAATAGCCATAGGATAGTCATCAGATAATGAAATATGGATGTTTTGATATTTCTTTAAGATGTGCATTTTAGTCATATCTTCTATACGAATTTCAGGCTTGCCTAAATCGTTGTTAAAGATGGTGATGTCATTAAATCTTAGCGGCTTACCTATTCCAGTACCTATTGCTTTAGAAAATGCTTCTTTTCCGGCGAATCTTTTTGCTAAATAAGAAGGGGAGTTTTTCTTCTTAAATTGGCTTATTTCATAAGGGCTTAGAATTCTGTTAATAAACCTATTGCCATATGCGATTAATAATCTTTCAATGCGTTTTATATTTACTATATCGCTTCCAATGCCATAAATCATACTTTGCACCTTTCTACAGAATGAATACCATCTTTAGCTTGAAGAGAAAGAATAATGTTATTTAAATGCTCTAAACCTGTTACCTGTACATCAAATGTGAATTCAAAGAAATCTCTATTTCTAGTAACTACTCTAAGATTAGTGATATTAGCATTATTTTTTGCGATTTCAGATGATAGGACAGCAAGGCTTCCAGGTTCGTTAAGCAGTATAACTTTGAGCCTGCATATATATGGTACATTACTAGAGTCAGAATCCCAGCTTAAATCGATAATTCTATCAGGAGTACCTATGAAATTATTGAGCATTTCGCAATCAGACCTATGAATTGTAACACCTTTACCAGTATGTATTACGCCTACTATTTGATCCCCAGGGAGAGGGTGGCAACAACCCGCAAAATGAAGAGCCATGCCAGGAATTAGGCCATGTATAGGAACAGGGTCTTGCGATTGCTGGGATGAAGGCTTATTTTTTCTAAAATTAAAGAAGGAAAATGTAGAACGAATTTTATTATTAGAAGATGGTTTAAGATGCTCTATTACAGCTTCTCTAGATATAGACCCTTCACCAACTGCAAATATTATATCATCAGCATTAGATTTCTTAAAAGATGGGGCTATTTCATTTAATATCTTATCGCTATATTCTAAATTATTCGCCTTAAATGCCTTTTCTAAAATTACTTTACCAAGCTTGATATATTGCTGGCGTTTCTGCAGACGAATAAATCTTCTTATTTCAAGTTTTGCCTTACCAGTAACAACGAATTTTTCCCAAGATGGAGCAGGAATTTGGTTCTTAGAAGTAATGATTTCTATCTGATCACCATTTTCAAGTTCAGTACTAAGAGGAACCATACGTCCATTTACCTTTGCTCCAATACAATGATATCCAACATCGGAATGCACAGCATAAGCAAAGTCAATTGTTGTAGAGCCTTTAGGAAGGCCTATTAAAGCGCCTTTAGGAGTAAAACAAAAAACTTGGTCATAATACATAGCAAGTTTTGTATGTCGTAAGAATTCTTCGGAATCTTTGGCTTGGTCTAATATATTAAGAAGGTCTCTCAGCCAGCGATATTGATTTCCATCAGAGGAACTGTATTTTTGCTTATACCTCCAGTGCGCAGCAACACCTAGCTCTGCTATTTCGTGCATTTCATGGGTACGAATTTGTACCTCAATTCTTTGTTGCATAGGCCCTACAACAAGTGTATGTAAGGACTGATATCCATTGTTTTTTGGTGTGCTAATAAAATCTTGAAAACTTTCTGGCACCATTTTATAAGCCGAATGAATAACCCCTAAAGCCTGATAGCACTCAGGTAATGTATTTACAATTATCCTAAAAGCAATGATGTCAGATAGCTGCTCGAAACTAACATTCTTTTGCTTCATTTTCATCCATATAGAAAATGGTGTTTTTTGGCGACCATACACTTCCGACTTCATTCCTGATGCGTCTAGAGTATTGCGAATCTCTTTTACTATATCTTCTACTATTTTTTCGCCATTACTAGCCATTTTTTTCAGGCGCGATAAAATAGAATCTCGGATTTTTGGATGTATTACTTTAAAAGCTATATCTTGAAGTTCTAGCTTTAATTCTTGCATACCCATGCGTTCTGCAAGTGGGCCATAAATCTCCATAGTTTCTATAGCTATGCGTAGCCTTTTTTCAGGAGATTTGACATGGTCTATAGTGCGCATGTTATGTAGCCTGTCGGCTAATTTTATAAGCAAAACTCTTATATCATTACTCATTGCGAGTAATAATTTTCTAAAATTTTCTGCTTGTCGAACATGGTCTGGCTGGAAGGAGATTTTGGTGAGTTTCGTTACGCCGTCAACTAATTTTGAAACTTCAGATCCAAAATTTTTCTCTATTTCATCTAAGGTAAGTTCTGTGTCTTCTACAGTATCGTGCAGTAATGCTGTTATTATAGAGGCCTTGTCTAGCTTCATAGCTATTACAATTTTACATACTTCTAATGGATGATAGAAATATAACTCTCCGGATTCTCTTTTTTGGTCTCCGTGCCACTTAATGGCAAAGTCTAGCGCTTTATTAAAGAGCTCCTCTGATAGGCCAGAGTTATAGGACTTCAATTCTTTTATGATGTCCTTACGCTCTTTATCCATCTTATCACCTATTTATCGTCTGCTACATCGCTGTCATAGGTTCCATCATTTAGGTCTTCGTCAGTTAGGTCTTCAGAATTTTCAAATAAGTCAGCCCCGCCTAAAATATATTCAAACTCATCGGACATATCATCACTAGAATCTAAAATCTCATCATCGTTTTCAATATCATCAATTTTACTCATTCTCTGCAATCTAGCAGTTAGAGATTCTCTCAGAGATTCAATAGAAACAGTCCCTTTGGCAATTTCTCTTAACGCTATTACAGAGTCTTTATCATTATCTCTATCTACAGTAATAGCAGCGCCAGAGCTTATTCTCTTGGCCCTTTCCGCAGTTAGCACTACAAGTTCGAACTTGTCTTTGGCTTCTTGCATACAATCTTCGACAGTGACTCTTGCCATAAATTTCCTCTATAAAATTCATATATTTAACAGATAGTAAGATAACCTAAATAAATCTAACAATCAATCATTTATTTCTCTAAAAATTAATATTATGGGTAAGTGAGGCTTAGTTTTTATGCTAAATTTGGGTAGGCTTTGACGCATTCTTTCAGTTACATCTGAAGGATACTTTTATTACTTAAATATAACCAATAAGATAAACAATTAATTTTTGGTTGATTTTACCTGTTTTTTGTTCTATAATTACACTTAAGTTTTATAAAAATTAACCTTTTTGTTAGGTATTCTATGGGTAATAAAGAAAATTTTCTAAAAGCAATGCTTGCAACTGCTGTGTTATCTAGTTTTGTTTGTTCCTCTACTGTAGAGGCTTCTGGGGTAGAATTTATGGACGTCAAAAGTAAAGTTTCTGATCAGATAGAAGAAATAAAACTAGATAAGCTTGATTTATCAAAAGATGCTATTAATGATTCTATTAATAAATTGCAAAATTATGCAAAATATTTAGAGGATTTGAAAAACACACATAATTCAAATGAACAAATTGAGACTTTGAGTAGGCTATACAGCAGAGTGTTATCAGAAGATCCACAAAAACTCGGAGATGATCATGATTATTTGGGAGAGTTTAGAAAATTAAATAAAAATTTGATGCAACCACTTAAAACTGCTCGTCTCTATTTAATGAACCTTCAAAAAGAATCGTCTACTAAGATACAGAAGGTATTTAGAGGTTATAATGCGAGGAAAGAATTAGATCTTCAAAAAGAATCGGCCATTAAGATACAGAGTGTGTTTAGGGGTTATAGTGCGAGGAAAGACGTAGATGTGAGTTTTGATCAGTCTATTGTAAAAAGCTCTTCATGTGATGATTCTAGCTCTATTAATACTAGTCTTTCAGGTTCAGATAGAAGTGAAAATGAATTATCTGATGATCAACTTCAAAATGCTTCTGCCACCCAAATACAGAAGATAGCTAGGGGTTATAATGCGAGGAATGAATTAAAAGCTCAAAAAGAATCTGCTACTAACTACATGGAGAAGTTTACTGAAGGTAAGGCAATAAGTGATGAGTTAAGAGATGATATTATTAGAGACATAAGGCATGCTTGGGTAAATACTAATAGTAATCCTATAGAAGCTATTCAAGATATTTCGGCTAAAATAGCTAATTTGTCTATAGATAATAATCTAAATTCTGATTCAACAAGTAAAGACGATATTAGTTTAATAAAAGGTGTAACTAATATAAATGACAAGAGTAGTAAATATTATGAATATGAAGATACTTTTAGTTCTTTGTCAAAAGATAGTAAGACAAAAAATGAAAAATTAATTAATCACAATGAAATTTATATACCACTTCTAAGAAGCTTACAAAAAGATGCGGTTAATAAAATTCCAGATTATTTCACAAAAAGTGAAAAAGATTTCTTACAACTTGCGAACTGGATTGATGTTCCTTATTCTGAGGTGCAAGAGAAGGCCAATGAGTTTATAACAGGCGTTACAGGAACAATAAAATTAATAGATGTTGATTTGTTGGCAGAAGAAAAAGAAAAATTAAATACTTCTTTCGGTCAATCTCAAGAATCTTTAAATAAGATTGTAAAATATAAATATTTACGTACAAGAGTATTTTCAGGTGAAGAGATAGATTTGGCTCAAGATCCAAATTATCAGGTGTTCGCTGAAGAATTACAAAAACAACTTGTAAATGATAAAGACTATGTACAAAAGTTAACTGATACATTGAAGAATAAAAATTGGGACTATCTTACAGAAGAAAATATTGAATATATTTCATATTTTAATAATCCATCACTTACTGCATTGCTTGAGAGTTATAACGAATCTGCCACCCAAATACAGAAGATAGCTAGGGGTTATAATCTTAGAAAGTATAAACAAGAAATAGAAAATAATGATTCTCCTCTAACACATGAGAATCTGTCTGCCCATAATCAATCGGTTACGAGTAAATCAAGTAGTATAGTTAGTGAGTCCATTTCTGAAGGAAGCAAAAGTGAAAGTGAGATAGATGTATCTTTGTCTGGAGGAAGCGAGAGTGATACATCAGACCTAACAGAGGAAAACCTTAATAAACTAGAAGGTGAGAATCTTTCTATCCATAGTCAATCGGTTACGAGTAAATCAAGTAGTATAGTTAGTGAGTCCATTTCTGAAGGAAGCAAAAGTGAAAGTGAGATAGATGTATCTTTGTCTGGAGGAAGCGAGAGTGATACATCAGACCTAACAGAGGAAAACCTTAATAAACTAGAAGGTGAGAATCTTTCTATCCATAGTCAATCGGTTACGAGTAAATCAAGTAGTATAGTTAGTGAGTCCATTTCTGAAGGAAGCAAAAGTGAAAGTGAGATAGATGTATCTTTGTCTGGAGGAAGCGAGAGTGATACATCAGACCTAACAGAGGAAAAAAATACATCTTTGCAGGAAGAATATAATGAAACCAAACACTCAGAACAACTTAAGAAGGTTTCGTTTAGTCCGGATGATCTGATACGCCAAAAAGATGCTCTAAAAAAATCTGATACTCATAACAAGGATGATAAACTAGAAGATGAGAATCTTGAAGGTATCTCAAGATTGTTTGATTTGCCTGAAAATGATGAAGCTCAAAAGATTCAGCATTGCTGGAAAAATCGCAAGGCTAAGCAAAAACTAGCACATAATAATAATCAGAAACTCCAACTTCAAAATATTGTTTATCAGGCTCAGCAGCAGGGTTTTACATCTTCTGAAAAGGATGAAGAGAGTAAATGGGAGAAGTTGCGACAAGCTATTTGGCAGGGTAAAAAACTAAAAGACTTAGGAGACGTTGTTAGAGTATTACAAAATCTTTCGGAAGATCAAATACGCAGACTAAAGCAAGAGGAAGAAAAAGTAGAGCTTGTTCAAGAAAAAGAAAGGCTAGAAGAGTATATATCTAGCAAGGCCCCATTAACAGAAGTGCTTGCAGCTAAGGGTGTAAATGCAACTAACATAATCCGTCATACTACAGACCCTATTAGCGATGCTATTGATTCTGCAATGATTAGTAGTGCAAGCTACATTATGCCGCCATCAGCCGTGCTACCGAATATTGATATTCCAGTTGACGTGCCAGATACTGGAAGCACAGCTGCTGCCGCAGCAGCAGGTGATGAAGATTCTGAAGCGCAAGCAAAAAGATTATGGACAAAAGCTTTTATATCTACTGCAAAACAAAAAGGGTCCAACTCTTTTAAAACAAATTCTTTTGGTGGGATTATTGGTGCTGACATAGACATTATAGAGAATAAGTTAATTCTTGGTGCTGCATTTACTCATGCTGATGCTAAGACCAAGATTATGGGATCTTACAATATGAATTCCGATGCTAATTTAGGTACTATATATTCCAGATATTATATAACAGATAGCCTTGCTTTATCTGGTGATATATCATACGGATTACTAAAAATAAAAGGACTAGAAAAAGGGAAGAAAAGCAATAGGGGTGGCTTATTTAAGGGTGACCTTACTCTAAGTAATAATACTCGTTTAAATAGCGCGAATATTTTGTTTACTCCAAAGGTTGGGGTAGCTTATGATGCCCTAAGCGTTAAGCATAGTGGCGGCTCTATTAACTCTAGTAATTTTGCTGGTAATTTAGGGCTTGCAATATCTAGAAGCTTAGTAGTATCTGACGATGTTATGGTCGCGCCATCTATCCATGCGCAAGTCAAGCATGTCTTTAACCAAAAAAAGACTAAGATTAAGCTATCTGCTACATCTTATAATGGAAGAACCGATTTATCACCTACGGATAAATCTCCTAAAGATATGTATAATATAGGTTCATCTATTGAAATTAGCAAACACAATGCCCTAACTTTAGGATTAGGTTATGACTTCCACTTCAGAAAAAGCTATAAAGCTCATAGTGGTTTTGTAAAATTAGAAGTGAAGTTTTAATATAAGGATTTTAGTTGCATATTAGAAAAGAAAATCTAATATGCAACTTATACAATAAAGACGGTTCAAGGGCTTTGAAAATAATAAGAATTACGTAATCATTGAGCTCATCTCCTCCGTCCGTCATCACTTGTCCAGTCCCGGGTCATCACGAGCTCACCCCCGGTCATCACGAGCGCACGCGAAGTGATCCAGCAAGACTAGATTTCCACGGAGCACAGAGCTCCTCGCAATGACGATGAGTAGAGCAGTCCCATAGGCTCCTTGCCAAGATGGTTGGATGATATGGAGAAATAATGCTTAGCTATGCTAAATTGGACAACAATAGTGAAAGATTAGGGGTTATAAGACTCAGCTT
>CAZKKY010000016.1:0-27631 GCA_964553715.1 uncultured Rickettsiaceae bacterium | reverse complement strand
CTTTCATCATAAAAAGAAGGTTTTAAATTGTTATATTCAAGATTAATATAAAGAGAGAAGTGGTGGTGGGCGGTAGTGGGCTCGAACCACCGACCTCTACGATGTCAACGTAGTGCTCTAACCAGCTGAGCTAACCGCCCATTTAAAAGTTATCCGTAATACTACAAAAACTGTCGCTATCTTAGATATTTTAATTATTGACTTTGCTACTTTACTCTAAATAGAGCGTTAATAAAGTAGGTTTGCAGAAGATTTTTTTGGCATTTAGTATTATATTATGCGCTATGCATTGCACAATTAAATTATTAGCCCTGTCTTGCTTTAAATCTTTTGATTTTTTTATTGATAACAAAAATTTTACCGCGCCTTTTTACTACTTGGCAATTTTTATCGCGTTTTTTTAATGATTTTAAAGAACTTACTACTTTCATAACAAACCTTTTCTATAGATATACAATTTGGAGGTATTATAAGATTATTTAGCCTATAGTCAAGAGCCTTATAGATATTAGTGCATAAAAACATAACATTATTTATATTTTTGCATAATATATGGGTTAAACTTGAAAAATTTATTTTTATGATCCTGTTAGATAAGGTTACATGAAGCTATCAAGAAGCAAGAGGTTTATCTTGTAATGATGAAAATGATTAAGTGGTAAAGCTTTGCGAAAGTGGAAGTTGAAGATAGAGTGATAAATGTAATAGACAGATTCTATTAGAGCATAAAGCGCTAATAGAATCTATTATCTATAGTCAGGAATTAGAACTTAACAGTAGCGCCAATTAAAGCAACAGTGCCTTGGCTTTTGAATACATCTGTGTTTCCAGTAACAAATAATTTTTTACCTTTACCAGAAAAACGTGTGATTTCAAAATAAGGAACGAAACCAGGTGCTAACTTATATTCTGTACCGAAAGTATAAGATGTAAGTCTGTTTCCTTTATCATTACCTACGGAATATAAAAGGCTTACAGTAGCAGGGCCTTGTTTATAAGCTATTGCACCATTATAAAATTCACTAAACTTTTTATTACCATCGATGATAGGGCTAGTAAATCCAAATCTCTTCTCATAACCACCAGCAACAGAAATTTTTCCTATATCAATAGCAAGACCTGCCAAATAAGCGCTGTATTTTTTAAGCTTGTAAGATGATGTGCTAGTGCCTGATACAACATCACCTTTGGCATCTACAGTTTTTATAGTACCTGATTTAGGTGAACTATTACTATTTTCTCCAGAAATAGAAGCCTTAACATCAAAGTTATCTCCAAAGCTATGATCCATTGTAAGAGCGTAAGATAATACATCTTTAGCAGTTTCTTGGTCTTGATAAAGAGTGGAATTTGTTCCGCCAGCTATAGGAACATAAATATTTCTCTTTTTATTAGAAGATGTAGAATCAGTACCGAAACCATTTACGCTTACATTAGATAGATCTGGTATATAAGAAATACCAAACCTGAAAGTCTCTTTTATATGAGGGGTATAGTAAGTAATTTTTCTTGAGCTTTCAGGTCCATATATTATATCACTATCAGAACCTGCATTATCAGAAACTGGGCTAGATTCAAAACGTTCTCCTGTAGGTGTATATACATAACGATCCCAGTGGTCTCCGCTACCCGCTACAATATCAAAAGCACTAATAGCCATAGTATCATTTGCACTACGCGCAGCGCCAAGCTCTAGCTTACCATAATTATCATTAGTTAAGAAAATATGAGAACCAGCATAGCTTACAGAAGTTCTTGGTTGATTTGATGTTTGTATTCCAAGCCTTGCTCCATATGTCATATCATTTACAGTGTTAGATGCAGTAATAGCAAGACATGCCTCTGTATCGAAAGCGAATTTATCTCTATAAGAAGATATCTTTTTACTATCAGAAGGAACATGACTTTGAGAAAGCCTGCTTCCGCTTTCAAAATTAAACAAACCTTCTATTTTTGTATTCATTCCGCTATTATCAGCAAAAGCAGAAGAAGAAGCGCCGCATAGCAAAGCAGCAAGTAGTATTTTTTTCATTTTTAACCTCTTGTATTAAACTATAGTAAAATATTTGAAGTCCTAACTTTAGGCCTCAAACAATATATGATGAAAACACTAAACTTCAAATTGTAATTTTGCAAGAAGAAAATATAGGTTTTTTAAATAAGAACCCAGTGATAGTGATATATTTACAATTTTATATTAGTAAGGGGTAACTATTTGTTAATTATATACTAAGTAATGTATTAGACTATTTGCAATCTATTAGTCTAAAATAATTATTAAAATATAGTATTTTTAGGTATTTTTGTTATATTAACTTTTAAACTACTTGGAGGGGTAAATATGTATCGTATTGAAACAGATTCTTTTGGAGAGATAGAAGTTGAGGATCATTATTATTTTGGAGCTCAAACACAAAGATCGCTTCAAAATTTTAAGATAGGATCAGAAAAAATGCCTAGAGCTCTAATTAGGGCGCTTGCATTATTAAAGAAATCCGCTGCAATAGCAAATTGTTCTTTAGGTCTATTAAAGGAAGAATTTTGTGATGCTATTGTAAGTGCTGCAGATAGAGTAATGTCTGGTGAGTTTGATGAACATTTTCCATTAGTCGTATGGCAGACTGGCTCTGGCACTCAGACGAATATGAATATGAACGAAGTTCTTGCAAATATTGCAAATGAAGCTTTGGGAAGTAAAAGGGGTTCTAAATCTCCGATTCATCCTAACGATCATGTTAACATGGGGCAATCATCTAATGATTCTTTTCCTACAGCTATGAATATATCTACAGTGATATATGCAAAAGATAATCTAATTCCTAGTCTAAAAAAGCTTTATGATGCTCTTGATAAAAAAGTAACCGAGTGGAATGATATTGTAAAAATAGGGAGAACGCATTTACAAGATGCAACTCCACTTACTTTAGGACAGGAATTTTCTGGTTATAAAACCCAAGTGCAATATGGTATAGAAAGAATTGAATCTAGCCTTACTAGGATATATTACCTAGCACAAGGTGGAACTGCAGTAGGTACTGGTCTAAATTGTAAAATAGGTTTTGCGGAAAAATTTGCAGAAGAGATAGCAAAATCTACATCTTTGCCATTTGTTACTGCTCCCAATAAATTTGAAGCTTTAGCATCTAATGACTCACTTGTAGAATTTTCTGGCGCTATGAATGTAATTGCTGTGAGTTTGATGAAAATAGCAAACGATATAAGGCTTCTTGGTTCTGGTCCTAGATGCGGTTTTGGCGAGCTTCATTTGCCAGAAAATGAACCAGGATCTTCTATTATGCCAGGTAAGGTAAATCCAACGCAATGCGAAGCTTTAACTATGGTTTGCGCACAAGTAATGGGAAATCATACAACTATTACTATAGCTGGATCAAACGGTCATTTTGAGCTCAATGTATTTAAACCAGTTATTATATATAATATCTTACAATCAGCTATGTTACTTGCGGATGCTGTAAGTAGTTTTGTTGATAATTGTATAGATGGCATGGAAGCAAATATTACGAGAATTGAAGAACTTACTTCAAAATCTTTAATGCTTGTTACTGCTTTAAACCCTCATATAGGATATGACAATGCGGCATCTATTGCCAAGAAGGCTCATAAAGATGGTTCCACATTAAAAGAAGCCGCTATAAGTCTTGGTATTCTCACAGCTGAAGAATTTGATAGATATGTAGTAGCTAGAAATATGGTATAAATTTAGGGTTCATTATTTTCTTTTGCAGAAAATATATTCTTTATTGAGCGTAATATTTTTTGAGTGATAGGTATATGAACCTTCTTGTAATTTCTTTTGTATGATGTTTTATATATAATGTTATAACAATCTATTAGAGATGGTATTACTTCACCATAGTATATTTTGTATAGACTAGGCATCATAGATTTTGTGGTCACATATCCCCATTTCATTACTTGTTGAGGAATTCTAGCAAGAGCCTCTACGCATGCTATGGCTTCTTCTATTTCAGGGTTTGGATGACTGTATACATCTGCTTGCGGTGCTAAGTTAAAGGCCATATCACTAATGAGGGCAAGGATATCTGTCGCCATATATTTTTTATTAGCAAAAAATCTTACAAAATGTAAATTTTTATCAGATGACTTCAATATGATCGAATATTTTTGAAAAGTTGCTAACAAAAAATAATATAAAAAATCAAAATTATAAATTTTATTTTTTCTATAAAAAAGCAAATTATTTTCATATTTATATAAATTATTTATGCCATAGGCATCAAGTTTAGATAATATTGTTTGACAATTTTCTATATCGGAGATTCGTCCTAATCTTACATGATAGGTAGCTCTAGTGCATGAAAAATTTGCTGAATGTCTCCCTATTTGTTTTCCAGAATAATCTCTTTTAATATCCGCATAATGCCCAAGTTCTTGGCCTGCTATGATTTGCAATCTTGCTAGAGCTGGCATACCGTCTCCGAATGTCGCATTTGGATCTTCCGTTTTGCCAAAAGGATTCCCTCCGCAAGAAACAAATACAGCTACATTTTTTCCATCTGTGCTTTGCATGCCGCTGTTACTGCCTGAAACTTTCCAGTTTCTTATATCCATTACATCTCCAATAGAATGAGAATAGCAAATGAACACTTCTACACTATCTATGATTAGCCATTTTATTACTATTGGATGAGCAGATTGTACTAAAAGTCTTATAAGTGACATTGATAGCTCTTTACTTACAGGCTGAAGTTTTTTAAGTTGATCTCTTAGGTTAGATAAAGATGAGTCTACTTGGTTACTTTTTTCGCCATATTGTTTTATAAGAATGCTTTTAGTTTTTTGAAGCAAGGGCTCTTCTAATTCTTGAGAGCTAAAGGTTAAGTTAATGTTTTTTGAATGGTCAAGTAACCTCACAAAATTACATTTATCATCAGTATCTATCCTTACTCTTCCTGATTTATATAGGTCTACTGCTAGCTCTTCATATTCTTGTAGCATGTCTTCATATCTATATGCTGGGAGTTTGTATAAAAGATGATATAAATTTCCCATATGCCTGTTTTGAAGTATAGATTTAAATTAAAAATAATATGCAAAACATATTTTAAATATTATGATTAGAAACGGTTGATATTAAACTATTTTTGTATATTCTAATGAATTATTATACAACATAGTAATTAATTCTATCTATTAATTGCTGTTTTGTAAAAACAAGAGTATTCTCTATTTTTTTTGATATATTTTTACAATAAACTATGCACAACATAAGTCCTGATGAAGCATTTGAGATGCTAAAACAAGAAGAACATACATTACTTGTTGATGTAAGAACAAGGGATGAATGGGAAGAGGCTCTGCCTTATATAGAAGACAAGGATAAATTTTTAACTATTAGCATTTATGAAGGAAAAAATAGAATTTTTAACGAAAGCTTTCTTGATGATTTTACACTTTTATGCCAAGATAAAAATATAAAAATATTCTTCATATGTAAATCAGGTGGTCGTTCTTCTGAAGCGGCAAGCCTTGTATCTATGTGTGGATATACGAATTGTTTTAATATTGCTGGTGGCTTTGAAGGATGGAAAAGTGCTAATTTACCTTATAAAACTGGGATCTAAATGTTAGATGTTATTTCTGCTCAGCAAATAAAACCTAGAGACGATTTATGGGAACGTGTAAAAAACGATCTCATGAATCGCTATGGGGAAGGGGTGTTTTTAAGTTGGTTTAGTAAAATAAAAATTGTAAGTTCAAATCAATATACAGTTACTTTAGGAGTTCCTACCAATTTTATGAAAGATTGGATAAAAACTAACTATCTTGATGTGATGACTCATTTATTCTCACATTATGATACAACGTTAAAAAATATTGAGATAGTTACAATCTTAGATACTGAAAATAGCTCTAATAACAGGTCAGATATTTCTTGTATTACTGATAATGATATAGAAGATACTTCTAGCAGCACAATATTTGGTTCTACATTAGATAATAGATTTACATTTGATAATTTTGTAGTTGGTACACCAAATGAGCTTGCCTATGCTGCTGCAAAAGCTGTAGCTGAGTCCAAAACTGCTATCCCAGAATCTAACCCTTTATTTTTATATGGCGGAGTTGGTCTTGGTAAAACCCATCTAATGCATGCTATAGCTTGGAGTATAAAGCAGGAAAATCCTGATCGTAAAGTTATTTATATGTCTGCTGAGAAATTCATGTATCAATTTGTAAGTGCTTTGCGGAATAAGGATGTAATGTCTTTTAAAGAAAAATTCCGCTCTGTAGATGTTCTTATGATAGATGATATACAATTTATATGTGGCAAGGATAGCACTCAGGAGGAGTTCTTTCATACATTTAATGCTTTAATAGACAACAATAGGCAAATGGTGATTTCTTGTGATAGGTCTCCATCTAATCTAGATAATATTGAAGATAGAATTAAGTCTCGTCTTGGATGGGGTCTTGTAGCTGATGTCCACAGTACTACATATGAGCTCCGTCTTGGGATTTTGCATTCAAAATTAGAGCAACTTAAAACTACAATTCCTCAAAATGTGATAGAATTTCTTGCATCAAAAATAACTTCTAATGTAAGAGAGCTAGAGGGGGCATTAAATAAAGTTATAGCCCATTCTACTTTAATAGGTAGAGAAATTACGATATCTAGCACTCAAGAGACATTAAGAGATCTGCTAAGGTCTAATGAAAGAATCATTACAGTTGAAGATATACAGAAAAAAGTTGCAGAGCGCTATAATATCAAAGTATCTGAGATGTCTTCTTCTAGAAGGCATCGCAACGTTGCAAGGCCCCGTCAGATTGCAATGTATTTAGCTAAAAGCTTAACACCACGAAGCCTTGCTGATATAGGCAAAAAATTTGGAAATAAAGATCACACAACTGTTATGCATGCCATAAAAAAAGTTGAAGAATTGAATCAATCGGATGTAGAATTTAGAGAAGAAATAGATTTACTAATCCGTATCTTACAAAATTAAAAAAGGGGAAGAAGCTATGCCGCTTGATATCATCGTAAATACTCGAGATTTAGTTAGGGTTCTAGGATTTTCTAGTGCAATAGTAGAAAAGAGAAATGTAATAGCGATTCTAAGCAACATCAAACTTGAAGCTAAGAATAATATTCTTACCATAACAGCAACTGATATGGAATTATCTATACAGCAAACCTTGCCAGTACAGGTAAAGGAAGAAGGTGCAATAACAGTACCTGCGCAAACTTTCAGCGAGATTGTTCGTAAAATTTCTGACCCTGAGATAGCCCTTACATTCATAGACGATACTGAGCAGTTATCTATTTCAAGTCAAAATTGTCAGTTTTCTTTATTTACTTTGCCTGTTAACGAATTTCCTGCTATGGAAGAAATAGGATTATCGAGTTCTATTTCTTTAAGCGCCAAATCTTTTCTTGAAATTTTAGATCATACTAAATTTGCTATGTCTAATGAAGAGACAAGATATAATCTAAATGGAATATATATTCATATTAATGCTAATGAACCTAATATTTTGATTGCTGCTGCAACTGATATCCATAGATTATCGGTATCACATTTATCTTTAGAAAAATCTCCTGGAGCTTTTGGTATAATATTGCCTCGTAAAACAGTAGGAGAGTTGCTAAAAATATTAAAAGACTCTAACTTTTCAGATAAAAATCTTGATATATATATTGGTCAAAGTAAGGTGAAATTTTTGTGTCATAACACTACTCTTATATCTAAATTAATAGATGGTTCATTTCCAGAGTATGATGCATTTATTCCAGAAGATAATCCTTATAAATTAATTGTTAGGGCTGATGTTTTATCTAGCGCTATTGATAGAATATCAACAGTAACAATAGATAAATTCCGTGCTGTTAAGTTAATTTGTGATAAAGATAAATTAGAAATTCATGCTCATGGTGATAATAGAGGAATAGGTCATGAAGTTATAATGATGGATGATACTACTTCTTATAATGGTGATGAAATATATATAGGCTTTAATCCTAGATATATACTAGATGCTTTGAACGCTCTAGGACAAAGCATAGTATCTATTGAGCTTAAAAATTCTTCCTCTCCTGCTCTTATTAGATCAGAAGATTATAAAGGTGCTAAATTTGTTATAATGCCAATTAAAGTATAGTCTGATGAATGCAAAGATAATAAATGGTAAGGCTTATAGTGATGAAATACTAGGGGGCATATCTAAAGAATTAGATCAACTTAGAAAGTTAAATATTTTTGTAAAGCTTGTAGTTGTTATGGTAGGGCAAAATGATGCTAGCATGATATATGTACGTAACAAGGTTGCAAAGGCTAAAGAGATAGGTATGTTATCTGAGGTAATTAATCTAGACTATAATGTGAGTCAGGCCGAGCTATCTGAGTGTATTAATAGGCTAAATAATGATAATTCAGTACATGGTATCATTGTTCAGCTTCCTCTTCCTAGTAACATTAATACTCAAAAGGTATTATCTATGATATCTCCTGATAAGGACGTAGATGGATTCCACCCTATCAATGTAGGAAAATTAAATATAGGTGATGTTTCTGGACTTTTTCCATGTACTGCTCTTGGAATATTACATATATTAGAAAGAACAATTGATAATTTAGACGGAAAACATGTTGTAGTTGTTGGAAGGTCTCAGATAGTTGGTAAGCCCACAGCGACATTATTGCTTCAGAAAAACTGTACTGTTACTATTGCTCATTCTCATAGTAAAAACTTGGAATCTATAACAAGTACTGCGGATATTGTAGTATGCGCTATTGGCAAGTCCAGATTTTTTAGCGCTAAGCATTTTAAAGAAAATTCTGTTGTGATAGATGTAGGTATGAATAGAATTGATTCTGATGATAAAAAAATATTAGTAGGGGATGTAAATTTTAACGAAGTTATAGATAAGGTTTCATATATAACGCCTGTTCCTAATGGAGTTGGGCCCATGACTATAGCATTTCTTCTTTCAAATACTCTTAAGGCTATGAAAAATTCAATAGAAAAACAAAAGACAAACAATGATTGATAAGAAATATATTTACGATTTTGATGATGTTTTATCAAAATCACCTCATGAATTGCGCCTTCTTGTTGGAAATAAGGGAGCATCTCTTATGGAGATGTATTCTTTAGGACTTATGGTTCCACAAGGATTTGTAATTACAACAGATATATGTAAATATTATTATGATAATAATGGTAAATTACCAGATAGTTTTAT
Source organism: uncultured Rickettsiaceae bacterium (assembly GCA_964553715.1). Lineage (GTDB taxonomy): Bacteria > Pseudomonadota > Alphaproteobacteria > Rickettsiales > Rickettsiaceae > JAGOJE01. The sequence goes on along the minus strand of CAZKKY010000016.1, from coordinate 18,402 downwards.
ATCAGAGATTGATTCTGCAATAAGTCGTTTAGAGAAAAAGACAAAGAAAAAATTTGGAGCATCTTCTAATTCGGATATCCCATTACTTCTTTCGGTTAGATCTGGATCTGCTTATTCTATGCCAGGGATGATGGATACTATATTAAATCTTGGAATGAATGATGAAATAGTAAAGATTTTAAATAATTTTACAAATAACAATGATTTTGTAAATGATAGCTATAGTCGTTTAAAAGAAAGCTATAAAAGGCTTGTAGGTGATTTTTCTGCTGATATAAAAATTCAGCTAATTTCATCCATAAAGGCTGTTTTAAATTCCTGGATGAGTGATAGAGCTATATCATATAGGAAAATTCATAATATCCCAGAAGAACATGGAACAGCTGTTACTATTCAATCTATGGTATTTGGTAATATGGGTAAAAATTCTGGTACTGGCGTATTATTTACTCGTAATCCATCTTCAGGAGAAAATTGTTTATATGGAGAGTTTTTGCAAAATGCACAAGGAGAAGATCTAGTATCTGGCACTCATACTCCTTTACCTATTGAATCTTTGAATAACATTATGCCGGGTATCTATAAAGAGCTTTCTGATATTGCTATGATATTAGAAAAGCACTACCTAGATATGCAAGATATAGAATTTACTATAGAAAATGATAAATTGTATATATTACAAACTCGTAGCGGGAAAAGAACTGCTCGATCTGCAATAAACATAGCGGTAGACATGGTAAGTGAAGGAAGAATTACAAAAGAAGAAGCGGTTCTTCGCATTTCTCCTGAATCTCTTAACCAAATGCTCCATGCAAGAATAGATGAACAAAACCAAGTAAAACATATAGCAATGGGTCTTCCGGCTTCTCCTGGAGCTGTAAGCGGGATAGTAGTATTTTCTCCATATGACGCTGAAGAGTTGTCTCATCATCATAGAGTAATTTTGGTAAGAAATGATACGAGCCCGGAAGATATTAATGGTATGAATGTATCTAGTGGAATTCTTACAGCAAGAGGGGGGATGACATCTCATGCTGCTGTAGTTGCAAGGGGAATGGGGAGGCCTTGCATATGCGGCGTTCATGGTATTAGAATAGATGAAAAAGAGTCCTTACTTCATATAGATGGTCATATTATTAAAAAAGGAGACACTATAACTATTGATGGTGATAGTGGCCGAGTATTTGTCGGAGAAATCAGTACGGTTACACCAGATTTTTCAGAAAATTTTATAGTTTTTATGTCTTGGGTAGAAAATTTTCAAGATATTTCTGTAAGGGCAAATGCGGAAACAGTACAAGATGCTTTAAATGCTATAAAACTTGGTGCAGAAGGTATAGGTCTTTGCCGCACGGAGCATATGTTCTTTGATGCAAATAAGATCTTGCTGATGCGTCAGATGATAGTAGCACCAGATGAATCTTATAGGCAAATAGCTCTGGATAAATTACTACCTTTGCATAAAAAAGATTTTAAAGATATTTTTCGTGCTATAAATGGCCTTCCTATCAATGTGCGCTTAATAGATCCACCGCTACATGAATTTTTACCTCATGGACAGAATGAAAAGATAGCTCTTGCAAAATCTTTAAATATTGATCTTTCTGTTATAGAGCAACGCTTACATGCACTTCATGAAGTTAACCCAATGCTTGGCCATAGAGGTTGTCGTCTTGGAATTACATATCCGCAAATTTATGCTATGCAGCTAGAGGCAATATCTGAAGCTATTTTAGAGTTAAAGCAAGAAGAATCTATTGACACAGATCTTGAAATTATGATGCCACTCATATCTAATTCTTCAGAGCTTGAGATGCTAAAAAACCTAGCTAATAATGTCATTTCTACTATAGAAGAAAAGATGGGTGGTTTTGTGAAATATAAAATTGGAACCATGATAGAACTTCCAAGGGCAGCACTTCAAGCCCAGTCAATAGCACCATTGGCTGATTATTTTAGCTTTGGGACAAATGACCTAACCCAAACCACATATGGTATTTCAAGAGATGATGTAAGCTCTTTCATTCCATTTTATTTAAAAAACAAAATATTAGATACTGATCCTTTCGTGAGTATAGACCAGGAAGGCGTTGGGGAATTAATAGAGATAGCAATAGAAAGAGGAAGAAAGTCTAAACCAGATATAAAATTAGGTGTATGTGGTGAACATGCAGGAGATCCAAAATCTATTGAATTCTTTTATAAATTAGGCATGGATTATGTTTCTTGTTCACCTTATAGAGTACCAGTTGCGAAGCTTGCATCAGCGCAGGCTAGTTTAAAAAAAATCAGAGATAAAAAATTATGAGTTTTGAAACTAATTTAGAAAAAATTTTAGTAAGGCATAGAGAATTGTCGGATAAGCTTTCTACTGGGATTATGGGTGAAGAGTTTGTAAAAATCTCTAAAGAATTTGCTGAAATAGACGAAGTAGCAAAAAAGATCCATAGTTATAATGATATTAAAAGTGAAATAGCGAATCTTAAAATAGTAGCTTCTGATAAATCATCAGATTCTGAAATTGTTGAAATGGCAGAAGATGAAATTCGCATTTTAACAGACAAGATTCCAGAATATGAACATGCAATCAAGATTGCTCTTTTACCTAAAGATGAGGCAGACATGAAAAATGCTATAATAGAGGTTAGAGCGGGAACAGGTGGAGAAGAAGCTGCTTTATTTGCATCCTCTTTGTTTAATATGTATCAGAGATATTCAGAGTTAAAAGGTTGGAAATTCGAAATTCTATCTATATCAGATACAGGAATAGGTGGTTATAAAGAAGCATCTGCTTTAATTACAGGAAGCGGAGCTTTTATGAGGCTAAAATTTGAATCTGGGGTACATAGAGTACAAAGAGTCCCAGATACTGAATCTAGCGGGCGTATTCATACATCAGCTGCAACTGTAGCAGTTCTTCCAGAAGCTGAGGAAGTAGATGTAAAAATTGAAGAAAAAGATATTAGGATTGATACTTATAGAGCTTCAGGAGCTGGTGGTCAGCATGTTAACACTACAGACTCTGCAGTTCGCATTACCCATATTCCAACAGGAATAGTAGTTACCCAGCAAGACGAAAAATCTCAACATAAAAATAAAGCTAAGGCTTTAAAAATTTTACGTTCAAGGATATATGAATCAGAGCGTCAAAAACTAGAAAACGATAGGTCAGCGGCCCGTAAAGGACAAGTTGGTTCAGGTGATAGAAGCGAAAGAATTCGTACATATAATTTTCCACAAGGTAGGGTAAGTGATCACAGAATTAACCTAACTCTTTACAAAATAGAAGAAGTTATGATGGGTAATTTAGACAACTTCATAGAAGCACTTATTTCAGAAGATGAAGCAAAAAAACTAGCAGAAGCTGTATATTAGAAAATTTATAATAATAAGAAATTAGGATAGGTTATCTTATCATAACACAGCATTTTGGTATATGAGTCATACTAAATGCTGTGTATAAATTAACAGTATTATTTCTGATACACTAGAACTTATGGGATAACATTATCAAATAATTGATATAATTCACCTAATAAATAATTCGCAGTAAAATAGTCTATATATTCTAGATCTGGGAAATCATTTTCAGATTCATAATAATCTCGAGTCTGATATAATAAATTTTTAATATCACGCTTTGTTTCAATATTTTGTGTACTTAATTTCCATTGTTCAGTAATTAAAGCTGCAAATTCTGAATGCACTGTAGGTACATCTTGCTTACATTTAAACCCTATGCCATCAACTTTGATAGTTATATCATTTAATTTATGTGAATTTAATGATTTATTAACAGCTGTTTGTGTTGCAATAGTCTGACGTTCAATATATGGATTATTAGTTTGAAACAAAATATGGAATTCTTTTTGGTCTGGATTTTTTTTAACTACATTCGCAATGAATGATTCTGCAGCATCTGTTGCTGTAGTAGATGTAGTGGGTCTGTTATTATTCTCATCTGATAATGTGTCTATTATATTAATATTATTAAAATCTTTCGGAAAATAACTATAAAGTAAGTGCTGAGACATCAAGGTTTCTGTTAATTTAGCTTTTTCTTCTTTAGAATAATTAGCATAAATTCTACCAGGAAATCTTCCATTAGGGATATCAGAATTTGTTTCGTAAGAAATTAAAGGAGATGATTGATTTAATCTAATATTTGCCCAACTTGCAAGATTTATCAAATATTGCTTACCTTCATTAATAGCATCTTGGTCAGGACCAGTAGTAACTAAAATATTTAGGTCATCTATATCTATCTTTTCCTTATAAGATTTTATTAATTGCTCTAATGTCTTAGGATTAATACCATCAATATTAGACCATAATTCTCTCTCACCTGCTAGAATTTTTATAGGTCTTTTTACCTGAATACCATATTTTGACTCTGTATTATAATAGTCTATAATACGCGCAAGTACTCCAACGCGTGAAGCGCCTGCAATCCATACTTCATCATAATCATTACGTTCTGGTGTTCCTCTATCTATCAAACCAAGTATTTTGGCATTCTCGAAATATTCTTTTGCATAATCATGCATCCAGTCCTTACTAGATAGCTCGTTACGTTCTTGCCCTGTGTTGCGTCCAAAAGCATTTTGGGAAAGATATAAAATAAAATCTTTTACATCGTCATTTGATAAATTACTACCTTCAGCAAAAGTTTTTATAAGTATATTAGATTTGAATTTACTAGGGCTATTTTGATCACCATTAGATTGTTTTATAGCGCTATATATGGCTTTAAAATTTTGTTCAGGATTTTCTATCTTTAAGCCTTTTATAGCATTCCATATATATTCGGGTTTTAAATAGCCAGCTATCTGAAGTTGTTTTAATAAAGCTTCCTGATGTTCTGTAGCACTTACAGTCTTATTATTTTTTACATAACCATTGAAAGATAATTTACTGGATGCAATTTCAAATTTAGACTGTGTTACATATTTATAATAAGGATAAGAGAAGCCTAATCCAGCAAATATTGAAGCTACAACGCTTGTTTTAAAGAAGTTATTTAAATAATATTTAGTCATTCTAACCCACACATTATATTGTTTATTTCTTTATAATTTTTTTTGATTTTAATGTCAACCAATAATAACCATGAAGTTCTTGTAAAATAACTATAGATTACACAGTTTCAATATTTATACAGACATTTTATAAAATAATATAATCTATAAGAATCACTATATATTAATATTACTCTATCTCTACAATGATTTCCCCAGATGTAATATGATCACCTTCTTTTACAAATACTTTAGAAATTGTTCCTGCTACTTCTGAAATGATAATATTTTCCATTTTCATAGCAGTTAAAACAGCAAGTTCTGTTCCTATTTCTACACTATCTCCATCTTTGACTCTTACAGAAATAATCTGGCCTGTAAGTGGCGCTACAACTTCTTTACTAGAGTCCCCTTGGTCAGAAGAGATCATGATAGATTCAAGTTCAGAAATTCTAGGTGAACGTACAAAAACTTTTACAGCAATACCGGCATGTGTTAATAAATACCCAGTGTCTATTCTATCTATTTTTACGTGAATTTTCCTGTTATTTACTAATGCTACGAATAAAGGGCTTCCTAAACTCCAATTAGTCCTTATGTTTATTCTACCATTTGTGTAGCGAATATTATGTCCATCTTGAACAAATTTTATCACTACAGGAAATATTTGATTGTCAATATTAACAACCCATCTGGTTCCTATTTTACTTCTTTGATCTACTATCTGGTCTCTAACATCACTAGAGCGTTTTTGTTCTGATAGAAAAATATGAATAGCGCTTGCTAAGAACACTTCAGTCATTTCTAAAGTTAGGTTAGAGCCACTAAAACCATCAGGATATTCATCAGATATAAATGCAGTGTTAATATCTCCATCTATGAATCTTTGATTTGTAATTACAGCTTCTAGGAAACTTATATTATGAGCAATACCCCTTATCACAAAAGTACCTAACGCATTTTTCATTTCCTCAATAGCTTTGTTTCTTGTTTCATGTACTGTACAGAGTTTTGCAATCATGGAATCATAAAACATGCTAACTTCAGCGCCAGCAGCTACACCACTATCAACACGTACATTAGAATTTTTTGGGGGCTCTGTATATTCAGTTACTCTACCGCTAGATGGTAAAAATCCTCGTAAAGGATCCTCAGCTTGAATTCTACATTCTATAGCCCATCCGTTAAGTTTGATGTCTTCTTGCCTTAAGCTAAGAGGTTGCATGGCAGCTATTTTAACCATTTCTTCAACCAGGTCAATGCCTGTAATAAGCTCGGTAACAGGATGCTCTACTTGCAGTCTGGTATTCATTTCTAAGAAATAAAAATTCTTTTTCTCATCTACTATAAATTCAACAGTACCAGCCGAATAATATTGTACCTTTTTTGCAAGCGATACAACTTGCTTATACATCAGATTTCTTGTAGCTTCATCAATAAATGGGCTAGGGGCTTCTTCTATAACTTTTTGATGGCGTCTTTGAATAGAACATTCTCGTTCACCTAAACATATAGCATTTCCGAATTGGTCAGATAATAGCTGTATTTCAATATGGCGAGGTTTTTGAATAAATTTTTCAATAAACACTCTGCCGTCGCTAAAATGGCTAGCAGCTTCACGGCTTGCAGATTCAAAAGCATTTCGCATATCGTCTGCATTATATACGACTCTCATTCCTCTACCACCACCACCAGCCGCAGCTTTAACTATCACAGGAAATCCTATTTCTTCTGCAATAGATATTGCCTGAGCGGAGTCTTTAATAATTCCCATATATCCAGGTACTGTACTTACGCCAGCTTCAATGGCTATTTTTTTAGCTTCTATTTTATCTCCCATAAGGCCTATAGCCTCAGGACTAGGTCCAATTAAAATGCATCCTTCTTTTTTTAGGGCAAGTGCGAAGCTAGGATTTTCTGATAAAAAACCATATCCTGGGTGAACCGCGTTAGAACCAGTAGCTCTTATTGCAGATATTATATGATCAGTAGATAGATAACTTTCAGAAGCAGGTGAATTTCCTATAAAATATGCTTCATCAGCATATTGTACATGCAAGGAGTTAGTATCTGCTTCAGAATATACTGCAACAGATTTTATGCCCATTTTACGCAAAGTACGCATAATGCGCAGTGCTATTTCTCCTCGGTTTGCAACTAATACTTTTTCAAATAAGGGTTTTGTCATAAATATCTCCTACAAAGGCAAATTATCATGTTTTTTCCAAGGAGTTTGGACTTTCTTATGACGTAAAAAATTTAAAGCTTTACAGATACGCCACCTAGTGTTCTGAGGCCTTATTATATCATCTAAATAACCTCTAGATGCAGCAACAAAGGGAGAAGTAACTGTGTTTTTATATTCAATTATTTTTTCCTGCTTTAAATCAGCATTTTTGGATTCTTCTTTAAACAATATTGACACAGCTCCTTCAGCACCCATTACAGCTATTTCTGCATTAGCCCATGCATAATTCACATCGCCTCTTAGATGTTTAGAGTTCATCACTATATAAGCACCGCCGTATGCTTTCCTAGTAATTACAGTTATTTTAGGAACTGTCGCTTCAGCGTAAGCATACAAAAGTTTTGCTCCGTGTTTTATTATCCCGTTATATTCTTGGTCTACACCTGGTAAAAACCCTGGTACATCAACAAGAGTAACGATAGGAATATTAAATGCATCACAAAATCTTATAAATCTAGCAGCTTTTCTTGATGCGTTAATATCAAGGCATCCGGCAAGATGCATAGGTTGATTGGCAACTATACCAACAGACATACCTTCCATATATCCAAAACCTATAATAATATTTTTGGCATATTCTTTTTGTAATTCAAAGAAATAACCTTCGTCTACTATTGATTCGATAAGTTCCTTCATATCATATGGTTTGTTTGGATTGATAGGAACAAGGGTGTTTAACGACATATTTATTCTATCAGCAGGATCCTGAGTTTGTCTTTTAGGGGTGTCATGCCTATTAGAAAGAGGAAGGAAATTAAGAAATTCCCTCATTTGAAGTAGAGCTTCTACATCATTTTTAAAAGCAAGATCTACAACTCCGCTTTTAGTACTATGTACTTTAGCGCCACCTAATTTTTCCTGAGTTACAGATTCCCCAGTGACTGTCTTTACAACATCAGGACCAGTAACAAACATGTAAGAACTATCTTTAACCATGAATATGAAGTCTGTAAGGGCAGGGGAATATACAGCTCCACCAGCGCAAGGGCCCATTATCAAAGATATTTGTGGAATAACACCGGAAGCAAGAACATTACGCTGAAAAATTTCTCCATATCCTCCAAGAGAGTCAACACCTTCTTGTATTCTAGCTCCGCCAGAATCATTAATGCCTATTATAGGAGCGCCAGCGTTCATTGCCATGTCTATTAATTGACATATTTTTTTTGCATGATGTTCACCAAGAGAGCCACCAAGAACAGTAAAGTCCTGGCTATATACGAACACTAATCTACCATTTATTGTGCCATGACCAGTGATAACGCCATCTCCAGGGAATTTTTTTTCATTCATTCCAAAGTTAGAACAACGATGTTCTACAAACATTCCCGTTTCTTCAAAAGAATCTGGATCAAGTAAAATTTCAACCCTTTCTCTAGCTGTAAGCTTCCCCTTCGCATGTTGCTGTTTTATTCTTTCAAAACCACCACCAAGTCTTGCTTCTTGGCGTTTCTTCTCTAATTTTTCTTGCACACGTATGCTGTTAGGATTCATGCTTACTCGTAAATATATTAAAGTATAGGAGATAATAATCACTATTTAAAAAAAAGACAGTGTTATTTTTAGAACATTAGATAGACAATTCTATATTACTCAGTATCTAACTATTTAGACGATCAGTGGTAATAGATATGAAAGGTGCAAGGTTAGTCATTTAAGGATTCTTAAAAATCTGCAAGATTAAACTCAATAAGTTACTATTGATTAGGTTGCTTAATATCAGGAGACTCTTGCTTTCTTAAATGTAGTATTATCTCTTCTATTACACCTTCTTTAATTTTGTTTTTGATATTCTCTAAAGATTTCTTTGTAATATCATTTTTCGTATTAGCATTTTTATGAACAGATTTTACCATTACAGCATAACAATTATTTTCATCTTGATAAATTCCTAGCACATCCCCTTTTTTTGCTTTGAAAATGCCTTGTAGCATATCTTCTGTGAAAGGAGCATTATCGTCAATTTCTGTCCTTTTTATTTTTATATCCCCTTTAAATGAAATATTATATTCAATGCTAGTAGATTTAAAATTTTCAGAATGAGTTTTTGATACAAAATCTTCCATGATTTTCAAATTCATAGATCTATACTGATTATTTTTTAATTCATTTATCACATCGGATTTTATATTTTTTAAATCGGGTATAGATTCTGGAATAATTTTTTCAATAGCAATAATTGCTATTTTGTTCTGTCCTTCAAGCTCTAAAGGATAAGATATCTCACTATCTTCCATAGAAAAAATATTTGAAGATAAAGATCCTATATTATCTTGAGATCTATTCATTAATTCAGATGCACTGATTTCTTGAATTTGCTGTTTATTTAGATCGAATTTTGTTGATAATTCATCTATTGAGCTTCCAGCTGAAATTTCATCTTCTAGATTTTTTACTAGTTCAGACATCAAATCTTGTGATTTTTTTAATATAAGTATCTCTTTTGCTTGAGCTACATTTTTTATTTCGTCTTTATTTTCATGCAAAAATGCTTTTGCCTCATCCTCACTAACTTTTGCTAGATGCTTTACTTTGTCTATTCCTATTATAACATAAGAAAAACTACGCTTTTCTGGCACAGCGAATAGAGGGTTATTTGATTTATAAAATTCTTCTATCTCTTCTTCTTTAGGATCTTGAAGTGTAACATATTTAGTGCTATTTAGATCTATATATGCTACATCTATAACTCTTTCTTCTGATAAAAAATCTATTATATTATTTGTTATGATTTTAGGTACATAATAACTGTGAGAAAATTCTCTAAATAATATATTCTTTGCTAATTTCTTTTTTACATCACCTAGATATTCATCTTCTGTCATTCCAGAACTTGCTAGGTAAGATTTAAAAAATTCAATATCAAATTTTCCGTCGTTATTTTTAAATCCATCAATGTTGCGTATAATAGAAGACAAGGTATTTATGCTAAAATTCATATCATATTCTTCTATTAAAATATCCATCAATCTTTGGGTGATCATATTGCTTAATATCATATTACTTATGCCATATTCGCGAATCTGATCTTCTGACAAAACTGTATTGTTTGCTTTTTGTATTTGCATTACTTCTTTTGCCTGTTCAATTAAAAATTCATCGTTTTTTATAGGCTCTGCATTTTTAAAAGAAACTAAAGTAAAATTTTTACTATTTCCTGTTATGTCTTTTATGCCCCAAACACAAAATGCTATTACTATAATTCCTAAAATCACTCTAAAAATTATGTTATCAGCAGTTTTTCTTATTTGATTTAACATTGTTCTTGTTCTTTTTTATATAATTGGTTTAAAATATATCTCTATCAAACTCTCTGCAAGTGATTTTTTATGAAGAGACTAGTTGTTGCTAATTGGAAGATGAACTTTTCTTTAACTGATGCAATAGATTGCTGTAAAAATATTAGTAAATCAATTATTAGTCCATCTAAATCTAGGACCATTATTGCATGTCCTTCAATATATTTATCATATTTACAAGGTCACTTTAAAGATCTTATCTTTGCATCACAAGATGTAACAAAGAGCAGATATAATTATGGCGAAGCTACAGGCGAAATATCAGCTAAAATGATATATGATTTAGGAGTAAAATACTCAATAATTGGACATTCTTATAGAAGAATATACCATAATGAAACAAACGAAATAGTAAAAATAAAAGCAGAAAACTGCATAAATAATAATATTACCCCCATAATATGTGTAGGAGAGCCAGAATCTGTGCGCAAAAACAATATGCACCTTCAGTATATAGAAAAGCAATTGCAAGAATCTATACCAACTAGTTCTTCTTTTATTTTAGCTTATGAGCCTATATGGTCTATAGGCACAGGTAACCTTCCTACAATATTGCAATTAAAAGAAGTATTTTCTCTTATAGAAAACATAATTGCAAAACATGTTACATTGCTGTATGGTGGATCAGTGAATTCACAAAATATAGATCTTATAAAAAATGTGAATCAAATAGATGGATTGCTTCTTGGCAAGGCATCTTTAAATAGCTTAGAACTAAAACAAATTATAGAGAATTGGTAATGTTAGACATATTATTAGTAGTGCAGATTGTTATCGCCATATTACTTGTTGTTGTTATTTTGCTCCAAAGGTCTAACTCTGACGGTCTTTTAGGAACTGGCGGAGGGGCAGGTGGAAGCATAATGACTGCGCAATCTGCGGCAAATTTTTTCGTAAAAACTACTATGGTATTAGGCGTGTGTTTTATGATAAATTCTATAGTTCTTGCAAATCTTTCAACTAAGAAAAAAATGCATACTAATCTTCCTTTAACAGAAGAAACTCAAGAAAGTGAACCAAAAGTACCTATAGCTAAGTAAATTATGAATAAATCACAGTTAATTAAAATAGATCGTATTGAAATAGCAAATAATTTACCGTTTGTTCTTATTGCTGGACCATGCCAAATAGAAAGTCTTGACCATGCATTGTTCATGGCAAAGCATCTATCGGATATTACAAATCGTTTAAATATTCCTTTTATATATAAATCTTCTTTTGATAAAGCAAATAGGACATCTGCTTCAAGTGCAAGAGGGGTAGGAATTGAAAATGGTCTAGAAATTTTATCTAAAGTAAAAAGTGAATTTGGTTGTCCTATTATTACGGATGTTCATAGTGCAGACCAATGCTCTAGTGTAGCTAATGTAGCTGATATATTACAAATACCAGCTTTTTTATGCCGCCAAACCGATCTTTTAAAAAGCGCAGCACATACAGGAAAGGTAGTGAATGTGAAAAAGGGTCAATTCCTTGCTCCATGGGATATGAAAAATGTTTTTCAAAAATTACAGCATTTTGGATGTAATGATGTAATGCTTACAGAAAGAGGTGCTAGTTTTGGTTATAATACTTTAGTTTCTGATATGCGATCTTTAGTTGTAATGGCTGAAACTGGTGCTCCAGTTATTTTTGATGCTACTCATTCGGTTCAGCAACCCAGTGCGCTTGGAAGCTCAAGTGGTGGAGACCGTAAATATGTAGAGATTTTATCAAGAGCAGCAGCATCAGTAGGTATTGCAGGGCTATTTCTGGAAGTTCACCAAGACCCTGACAATGCTCCAAGTGATGGTCCATCTATGTTAAAACTTCAGGATCTTGAATCTATCTTAAGCAGAATAAAACAATATGATTCTATAACAAAGAACATATAATTTTAAATTTTATCCCATCGTGTTATTCCCACGTATGCGCAAATCCAGTAGATCCAGGTTTACACGGGGGTAACAATTACGCCTATTTAGTTATTATATAGTCCATGAATAATTTAATAGCAAACTACAGGAGTACTTGTTATGTCCTTCCAAACAGTATTCCATCCTTTGGTATGAGTAAAATTAGAGATTATCTTGATGTGAGAGCATCTAGAATTACTTTTTTCTACAAAAGTTTTTGCTATAATGGGAGGAACTATATTATCAGATCCACCAGATAAATGTAATTGAGGGATATTACTGATTTTATGAACATAATCTATTGGATTAAGAGAATCTCGCATAGGAGATGTATTGTGTAATTTATTAAACAATACATGGTCTAAATTACCAGCTATTGTAATAACACTTTTTACCTTAGTATTACGTGCAGATACTAAAATAGCAATTCCTCCTCCCCCTGAAAATCCTACGATATCTACATCACTTGTTTTAGCGATTTTATTTATAACTTCATTAATTGATTCTACAGAATCATCAGATAATCGTTTACTTGTCCAATAACTAGAATTACACACTTGTAAATTACTATCTATGCTATACTGGCATGGACGGGCTACGTATATAACATTAGGACGATTATCTATGGTAGCGAGCTCAAGCAACATATGATTACGAGGTGTAGGGTCAGAAGAAATAATGCCCCTACTAATTATAGACCCATCTCCTTCTATGTAAATCACATATGGCTTTGTAGGGTTTGTAATCTTTTGATATGTATATATCAAAAACTTACCACCCTGGACTAGCTTACTAGTAAACCCAGCTGAATATGCTATAGAATCAGCATCGTCCTTTCTTTTCATAATAGACTGAGAGCCACAAGAGCTCAGACTAAATACTATAAGTAATATCAGAATATTAAAAAGGAATTTCATCATCTAGATCGCTGTGATCAAAGCTTGGTGCCTCTGAGGATGATTTGCCAGAACTATGGTCATAACTATCAGATCCTTTGTTATCTAGCATAATTAATGTAGAATTAAAGTTCTGTAGTACTATTTCGGTTGAATATTTTTCTATTCCAGAATTATCTGTCCATTTTCTTGTTTGTAACACTCCTTCTATATAAAGCTTGCTACCTTTTTTAACATAATTTTTGATAACATTCACAAGGCCATCGCTAAAAACAACTATGCGGTGCCATTCAGTACGTTCTTTTTTTTCTCCAGACATGCGGTCGCGCCATGATTCTGTGGTAGCAAGAGAAAAAGTTGCGATCTCTTTACCATCGTTAGTAGAACGTATTTCAGGATCTTTTCCTAAATTGCCAATCAAAATTACTTTATTTAGACTACCAGCCATATTGTTTATACCTTTGTAAGTTTTTAAAAAATCTATTGCAATGATAAAAGAAAAAAAACTATAATGCTACTGATTTCTTTAATTTCAGGCTTCAAAAGTTTATGGCAGTATCATCACAAGAATATATCAAAGTTAGGGGAGCAAAAGAACATAATCTAAAAAACGTGAATGTTGATGTTCCAAGAAATAAATTCGTTGTTGTAACAGGTCTTAGCGGATCAGGAAAATCTTCCCTAGCTTTTGATACGATATATGCTGAAGGCCAAAGAAGATATGTCGAGAGCCTATCATCTTATGCTCGTCAGTTTTTACAACTCAACAACAAGCCAGATGTGGAATCTATTTCTGGGTTATCACCTGCTATTGCAATAGACCAAAAAACCACATCAAAGAATCCTAGATCTACAGTTGGTACAATAACAGAGATATATGATTATTTAAGGCTTTTATTTGCAAGAATTGGGGTTCCTTACTCTCCAGCAACTGGTCTTCCTATTAAAAGCCAAACTATATCAGAAATGGTAGATATAGTAAATTCTTTGCCTGAATCATCAAAAATTTATATTCTATCACCTATAGCAAGAGGGGAAAAGGGGGAATTTAGAAAAGAAATCGTTAATCTCAAAAAGCATGGTTTTCAGAGAATAATAGTCGATGGAGAAACTTATGATATTGATGATGCTCCAAAGATTGAGAAGACGAAGAAACATAATATTGAGGTAATAATTGATCGCCTTGTTGTATCTGAAGATCTTGGAAATAGGACCGCAGATAGTATAGAGCTTGCTTTAAAAACTAGTAATGGTATTATATATATTGACATTGTGGACCTTCCTGAAAACAACACGACTGAACACAAAAAAGGTGATAGAATCGTTCTTTCAGAAAGATACTCTTGCCCAGTTTCGGGTTTTCAACTTACTGAAATAGAACCGAGAATCTTTTCATTTAATAGTCCCTTTGGAGCATGCCCTAAATGTGATGGACTAGGAAAAGAAATGTTCTTTGATCCTAACCTTGTAGTACCTAATAAAAATCTTAGCATTATAGACGGAGCTATTATTCCTTGGTCTAATTCTAAATCGAAGATTTTTCTACAAACATTAGAGTCTTTAGCAAGGCATTATAAATTCAATCTTACCGATCCTTTTTCTACATTGAATCCTGAAATACAAAAAATATTATTTTATGGTTCTAATGAAGAAATAGACTTCACGTATTTTGATGGTGATAGGTCTGACCAAGTCACTCAAACTTTTGGGGGAATAATACCAAGCCTTGAAGAAAAATATCGTAAGGCAGATGCTATGTGGATGCGTGAAGAATTATCTAAATATCGCTCTGAGCATAGTTGTTCTCTTTGTAATGGTTATAGACTTAAAGAGGAATCTTTATGTGTAAAGATAGGTGGTATTCATATAGGTGAGGTCTCTCGAATGACCATCACTGATGCGCAAAAATGGATAGAAGCTTTACCAAGGCATCTATCAGAGAGAGATAAAAAAATAGCAGAAAGAATTTTAAAAGAACTATTTGAAAGATTACGTTTTTTGGTCAATGTTGGTCTTAATTATCTTACTTTATCTAGGGAGTCTGGTACATTATCTGGAGGAGAAAGTCAGAGGATAAGGCTTGCTTCGCAAATAGGCTCAGGCCTTAGCGGAGTACTTTATGTTCTTGATGAGCCTTCTATAGGACTTCATCAAAGAGATAATGAAAGACTAATTGCAACATTACAAAACCTTAGAGATCTTGGCAATACTGTACTTGTTGTAGAGCATGATGAAGAAACTATGCTGGAAGCTGACCACATTATAGATGTTGGAATAGGTGCTGGAATTCATGGTGGCAATATTATTGCAGAAGGGGATATTAATGATATAAAACAATCTACCGAAAGCATTACTGGCCAGTATCTTAGTGGAAGAAAAATAATACCAATTCCTGAAAAATTAAGATCAGGACATGAAGGGAAATTTATAGAACTAAAAGGAGCTACAAGTAATAATTTAAAGAATGTAGATATTAAAATTAATCTAGGAACCTTTACTGTTATAACAGGCGTATCTGGAAGTGGTAAATCTAGTCTTATAATACACACTTTATACAAGGCAGCTATGAAGAGGCTAGAAGGTTCTACATCTATAGTTCACGGAGAATATCAAAGTCTAACAGGTTTAGATCATATAGATAAGATTATTGATATTGATCAATCTCCTATTGGAAGGACTCCTAGATCTAACCCTGCAACATATATCGGGGCTTTTACACCAATTAGAGATTGGTTTACAGAGCTTCCGGAATCTAAAGCCAGAGGATATAAACTTGGTAGATTTTCTTTTAATGTAAAAGGTGGAAGATGCGAGGCTTGCCAAGGGGATGGTCTAATCAAAATAGAGATGCATTTCTTACCAGATGTATATGTAAAATGTGATGTATGTGATGGTAAAAGATATAATAGGGAAACATTAGAGATAAAATATAAGGATAAATCTATAGCTGATATTTTAGAAATGACAGCTGAAGATGCTATGAAGTTTTTTGACAAAGTACCTTCCATATACGAAAAACTACATACCTTAAATGAAGTAGGGCTTGGATATATTAAAGTTGGTCAGTCTGCTACTACCCTATCTGGCGGTGAGGCTCAAAGAGTAAAACTTGCAAAAGAATTGTCTAAACGTTCAACAGGTAAAACTCTTTATATTCTAGATGAGCCAACTACAGGTCTTCACTCAGATGATATAAATAGGTTATTACAAGTGCTTCATAAACTTGTGGATTTAGGTAACACAGTAGTTGTTATAGAACATAATATGGATGTTATAAAAACTGCTGATAGCATAATCGATATAGGCCCTGAAGGTGGTAATATGGGCGGAGAAGTTGTAATATGCGGCACACCTTATGAAGTATCTGAGTGCGAAAGAAGTGTTACAGGAAAATTCTTAAAAAAATATCTGAAGTAATCTTTTGATGATACTGGCATTGGCCTAAAGTCCAAAGATTATGGTGCTGATGTTGCTAAGCATGGTGTGCATTCATATAAAAACCATGTAGAAATAAAGCATGATTTTCTTGTAACTGACCCTGTTGAAATAGTAAAATCAAGGAAAGCTACAGGACCTACTGCTAAAAGCTATGAAAGTGCAGTGGTTGACAGGTATAGTATTCAAAATGCTTTGGATAATAAATATTTTACTAGACTGGATGGAAAGACGGTAACAGGTATAGCGGATCATGCTTTTGCTGGTATTGAAGAAAAAACAGTAGCGGTTGAAGCTAAGTTTGTTAAGGATTGGAATAGATCTATAAATAATCCAGAATGTTCTATAAAATATTGAATTTATGATCACTCCTGTAATTAAAAACAAATAAGGTAATAATAATGAGAAAGTATAATACATTTGAAGATTTTCTAAAAACGCTTGTTTCTCCACATGAAAGAACAATTATTCCTGGAACTATCAAAAGAGAAGAAAAAGAATTCATCTATTTTGCGGATGATGGGAGTGGTGATTTTAAGACAGCCTCAAAATTTATAGAAGATCCGTGTGAAAGAGATAGTGTATACTGCGCCCATTTGTCAAAACCCATAGGGCTTGCCGAGTATAGGTTTCAAGACGCACTGCCGGAAAATTTCAAAACCGCATTGCCAACGATTGAAGAGATTGAGGCTGAGCTTGCAAAAAATTTAGGAGGTGAGGATGAGTAAATTACTAATCAATCTGCCAGAATTCATTCAAACACCACGCTTAAAACTACAAATGCCAAAAGCAGGTTTTGGCCAAAAGCTACATCAAGCGATCAGTGATGGTTACGAAGACTATGTAAAATGGCTAAATTGGTCCCCAAATATACCCAATCCTGAAACGCTTGAAGAAGAGTGTCGAAGGCATCATGCTGATTTTATTTTAAGAGAATTTATTAGATATCTTATCATAGAAAAAGAGACTGACAAAATAGTCGGTAGATGTGCCTTCCCATCATTTCAAGCTAACTGGATGATTCCGCAGTTTGGTATTTCTTATTTTATATGCAAAAGCAAGAGGAGTAATGGATATGCCACAGAAGCAGCGCATGCTATGTCATTACTTGCATTCAAGGTGTTTGGAGCTAAAAAACTTGAAATATACTGTGATGCTGAAAATGTAGCCTCAACAAAAGTACCATTGAAACTGGGATTTAAGCTTGAATATATACAAAAAGGTGGTTGGCCAAGATATGATGCAAAGTTAGCTGAGCTACAAACCTATTCTATTTTTTCTGAAAATGACCTTCCTTATTTGGAGGCGCAATGGTGAACATAATCACGCGTCCATGAAAGCCTCTGATATCGACGCCATGGTTTCGCTGTCAAAAGCAAAGCGCTTATCCTATGAAAAAGCACAGCCGCAGTTTTGGCGATATGCTGGAGAAGGATGTGATAAAGCCCAAGGTGAATGGTTCAAAGAACTGCTAGAGGATAAAAATTATGTGATGTTTACTGCCACTCGTCATTGCGAACCACAAAGTGGGGAAGCAATCCAGGAAAAGGCTGGATTATAATGCGCCCCTAAATTAGACCAAAAAAGTTATATGAGGTCGACCTACTTTGT
>CAZKKY010000015.1:0-29295 GCA_964553715.1 uncultured Rickettsiaceae bacterium | reverse complement strand
GAGGATGATTTGTACTTACAGGCGTCTTGTGTGAACAGGGCGAATTATTTGGCTGTGAGGTGGTATAAAATAGACCTTCTATTTATAAAGAGAAAATTTCTTGGTAATTTGTGATACAATATCCCACTTACCAAAAATTACAGCAGCATAATAAACATGCTCATCCTGACTCTTTTTAGCAATGTTATCGATCTGCTCTAAATACGTACCGCCTGTCATACTATCAACAAAAGCAAGCTGCATGATGTCTTGTTCTTTTGCACTTAACACAGCTTTTTTAATCTCATTTGATTTACCGCGCAAAACGATATAAGGCATGCCGGATACTTTCCAGTCATTGCCGCTTGCGTCAATATTGGATTGCAAAAAAGCCGTATCTGGTCCAAGTAAAGCCCCAACAGCAAAGGATGCGTGGGCAACGGCATTCATAGCAACACCTGCATCAATATCTTTATTTACAATGATGACCAATTTATTTTCAAATGTCATTTTATCTCCTTAATATTTATTAATTTTCCATCTGTAGCCTTGAGTAAATCTTGGCTTTTGATACAAAACACAGCATTAGGTGTTCCAGCTGCAGCCCATATTTCATCAAGCGCCATTAAATCTCGATCTATGTAAATCAAATCTATGACGTTCTTATGGCCTACTGGAGGGATGCCTCCAATAGCAAACCCCGTCACCTCTCTAACAAAATCTGCGTCTGCTTTAGTTATTCTTTCGCCAACTGAGTCTTCTATTGTTTTAATATCTACCTGGTTAGGGCCAGATGCCAATACCAGAACAGGTTTGCCTGTTTTCTTTGTTCTAAAGACTAGAGACTTTACAATTTGCCCAATATCGCACCCAATAGCTGAGGCCGCGTCTAGAGCAGTCCTAGTGCTATTTGGCAGTTCTAGAACTTTGCATTCTAGCCCTAGTTTATCAAGAGCTTCTTGAACAGAAGCAGCACTTTTAGGGAGTTTTGGTGGCATCATTACCTCATTTATAGAATTTTGCTACTTTACATTTTATGCGTTATAGCGCACAATAACTACAATATAACACCGTACGTTATAACGCACAAGTATTTTTTTATGAGGTAGGCTTGAATCATTTAACCGCTAAAATAGCGTCAACCTTAAAAGAACTCAGAAGTCAAAGGGGTTGGAGTTTAGATGTGACGTCGCAGAAAACCAGCGTAAGCAAAGCCATGCTTGGACAAATCGAGCGTGGAGAGTCCAGCCCTACAATTGCAACGCTTTGGAAGATTGCAAGTGGATTTGATGTTTCATTTTCATCATTTGTAGAGGATGTAGAGCCGTATCAACAAGGCTTTGTGCATAGAAAGCCTGAACTGCAGCAGCTACATAAACAAGATGATAAGATCAACGTCATGCCTATTTTCCCATTTGATGAGAATCTTGGGTTTGAAGTGTTTATTATAGAGTTGTTACCAGGTTGTATGCATCTATCGCCTCCCCATCAAAAAGGAGTGATCGAGCATGTGATTCCAGTGACTGGATCTATTGAAGTATTGGTGCAAGGCCAGTGGCGCCAGGTTAATCAACATGAGGGCTTGCGCTTTGACGCGTCTCTTCCACATGGGTATCGCAATCTTTCTGATCAATCGGTCTTGTTCCACGATATGATTCATTATACGGCATAAACTTAGTCTCACTTTTCTTATATAGACTTTTTAGTCTCATCCATCTTGACTAACAATACTAAATAGTATATGATTATTTATCATATAGACTATGAGGTACAAATAATGTTATCCAATTACATTCCAATATGCGATGCTATTGTTAGGTTGATGGATCCTTTAGTAGAGATTGTCATTCATGATATTGCTCAAGACATCATAATTTATATTAATGGTAAGCTTTCTAAGCGCAAAGTAGGTGATGCGAGCTTGCTAGATCCAGAAGGGCTAGGTAGCATAGACCAAATAGTCTATCCAAAGGTTAACTTTGATGGCAGGCTTGTCAAGTCTGTCTCAGTAATACTTGAGGACAAATATCTTCTGTGCATCAATTGCGATATCTCGATATTCAATAAGATGCAGGATTTAAGCAGCGCTTTGCTTCAAATGGGCAATCAGCCTCAGTCGCTTTTTACTAATGACTGGCAGGAAAAATTGCATGTCAGTATCCATTCTTATTTGCAAAATCATAATCTGTCATTCGATCATTTGTCCCAAAATGACAAGAAAATTTTGGCCAAGCATTTATTTGATCTTGGAGCATTTCATGAGAAAAATGCGGCAGATTATGTAGCAAAAGTCTTAGGGTTAGGCAGAGCGACTGTTTTTAAATATTTAAAAGAATGGAGGAATGGGTGAACATTTTTAAATTAGAGGAATACCTGGCTCGTTATGAGTTTTCAGCGAAGTATTTATTATGCTGCTCGGATGCTGAGAGCTTTGCTATGTCAGAGATTATGAGTATGGCAGATGAGCAAGAAAGAGATCTGTGGAATAATTTGCGTCTTGGCTATACTGAAGCATCTGGGTTGCCACTCCTGCGCGAAACGGTAGCAGAGGAGTTATATCCTGGGCTTGAAGCGGAAAATATATTGATGTTTGCTGGTGCTGAAGAAGGAATATTTTGCGCTCTTAGCACTTTAATTGAAGAGCATGACCACGTGGTTGTGGTAACTCCGTGCTATCAATCACTCCTTGAAATTCCAAAGTCCAAAGGCGCAGAAGTAACCGAGATAGAGCTAAAAGAAGAAAATAATTGGCGGATTGATTTAGGCGCCATTACCAGCGCAATAAAGCCCAATACAAAATGTATTGTCATTAATTTCCCTCATAATCCTACCGGTCAGGTTATTGAAGAAGATAAGCTACAAGCTCTGATAGAGATCTGTGAGTCAAATGGTATTTGGCTGTTCTCTGATGAAGTTTATAGGCTCCTTGGAAAACCAGAGCAACCATGGGCATCTCCTGCTGCATGCCTCTCAGATAAAGCATTATCCCTTGGTGTGATGAGCAAAGCTTTCGGTATGGTAGGCCTTAGGATTGGGTGGGTTGCATGCCAAGATAAATCTATACTCAAAAAGATAGAGCAAATAAAGCACTATACTTCTATCTGCAATAGCGCACCTTCCGAAGTTTTAACTCTAATTGCTTTGCGTAATAAGGATGCGATTCTGGAACGGAACAATAAAATTGTTGCTGATAATCTTCAGCTTCTAGATCAATTTTTCACAGAATACAGCCATCTTTTTGAATGGGTACGCCCACAAGGAGGATGCGTTGGGTTCGTGAAATATAAATGCAAAGATTCTGTTGATTCCTTTTGCGATAGATTGGTACGCAAGCAAAATGTACTTCTGATGCCTTCATCTGTCTATGATTATGAGAGTAACTATTTTCGTATAGGGTTTGGTCGCAAAAATATGCCGGAATGTCTTGATCAATTAAAAGAATTTTTGAATTATACAAATATTTAACCCCAGCTTGAAGTAAATAATATTTACAATCCCTAGAAAAGTTTATGTTGAACTCAGTCCTTTAAATCAAAAATCATCAATTGAGAAGAATTTCTGACAAAATAATTTGGAAAGCTTTAAACAGTATTGTTGCCTGCTCAGCTCAGCACTTGCCATAACACAGTTTATTGAGTTTTAAAGATATTTTTATATCTACTTACTTCGAGCTGATATATATCATTGTCTTATTCTTCTATCAAAGACCATTTACTCTTTATACTACCTGCTAAAAATATCAACAATTATTATGCTAGTTTTATATAATATCCATCACAAGCTTAGTAAATATTTCTCCTCGCTCTTCGAAGTCTTTAAACTGATCAAAAGATGCGGCAGCTGGTGCTAGTAATAAATTTACTTTATTTGCGCTATCATTTTTAGCATCTAGGAAAGATTTTTGTAATGCATCTTCAAGATTATTGCATAAAATAAAATCCACACCATGTGTTTTTAAAGTATTAGCAAATTCTTCCTTAGATTCACCTATTAAATATGCTTTTTTAATTTTTTGAAATAATGATTTATCTAAAGAGTTTATTCCTCCTTCTTTACTAACTCCTCCAGCTATCCAATATATATTTTCAAGTGCTGATAAAGATTTAGATGCTGAATCTGCATTTGTTGCTTTGCTGTCATTATAGAAATCTATATTTTGATATGTTCTAACAAATTCCATTCTATGTTTTAATCCTACAAAGCTTTCAATTTTTTTTAGTATATATTCTTCCTTGTAACCTAATATTTTGGCTACCTCTACTGAGACTAAAATATTTTCTAAATTATGCTTTCCTTGTAGATATATATTATATGGAATATTTAAATGATGTTCCTTAGTAGAAACACTACGGATTTGGAATGGAGCATCTAATTTAATTTCATTATAAATATGATTAGAAATAGGGTTATCAATAGCTATTACAAGAAAGTCATTAGGACCAAGATTGCCAAAAATTTTCTTTTTTGCTTCTATATATTTTTCAAAAGAACCATGTCTATCTATATGGTCTTTAGTGATGTTTAGTAGAACTGCTATATTAGGCTTAAAAAATGTTGTTATATCTAATTGGTAGGATGAAAGCTCTAATATATATCCTGGCCTCCCTCTAACAGAAAGGGCAGGGATCCCGATATTGCCAGCAACTGCATAATTAGCATCAGATAATATATGGCCTATAAGAGAGGTAGTAGTACTTTTTCCATTAGTACCTGTAATTGCTATATAAAAACTTTCTCTATTTGTTAGATATAATACGTCTATATCAGAGATCAAAGGAATATTGTGTGAGGATGCTATTTCAACTATCTTATGTGGTTTTGGAAAAGATATTGGTACGCCCGGACTGAGGATTATATAATCAAGATTAGTCCAGCAAGGATTATCTATATCTTTAATAGCAGATGAGCCAAATTTTGTAATAAATGAATCTATATTCTTCGCAGAATCATCAAAACAAACTACTTTATTTGAGTCCGTTAAATATTCGTAAGCGGATGTTCCAGTTTTTGCAAGGCCGAATATTCCTATAGATTTATTTTTCATTTTTAATTGCCTTAATTGACTTCTAATGCTTTAAATAAATTGATAGTTTCAAATACTATATTATCATTACTAAGTTTTTTAAAAACTACAAATTTATTATCTGGTCTAATTTTTGCGTGTTTTGGATTGTTTAAAACAAAGTTCATAACTAAATCGCGAGGGTCATGCCCATCTCTAAATTTTATTACAAATCCATTAGGTCCAGAATCTAAAGTTTGTATATGTAGTTTTTTACAAAGTTGCTTTATCTCAATAATAGATATAAGATTTTCTACTTCTAAAGGAATAGGGCCGAAACGGTCTATTAGCTCATCTCTAAACAGTTCTAACTCATCTTTCGAAGATAAAGCACTTATTCTGCGATATAAACCTATTCTAAGAGATTTATCTCCTATATATGATTCAGGGATAGATATAGAAAGTCCAATATTAATAGAAGGGTTTACATCATCTTCGATAGGCTCTTCAGATTTTATTTTATTTATAGCCTCGCTTAGCATATCTTGATATAATTCAACCCCAACCTCTTTTACATGTCCTGATTGTTCATCACCTATTAAATTTCCAAAGCCTCTAATATCCATATCATGGCTTGCTATTGCAAAACCTGCGCCTAATGAATCTACATTTTGCATAATATGAAGTCGCTTGAGTGCGTTTTTAGTACTATTTTTAATACTTGATACAGAAAGATAAGCATATCCTCTAGATTTGCTACGGCCAACTCTACCTCTTAGCTGATATAGCTGGCTAAGTCCAAGATATTCAGCTTTATTTATTATAATTGTACCAGCAGCAGGAATATCTATGCCAGATTCAATAATTGTAGTACAAAGCAGGATATCAAACTTACCATCATAAAAATCTCCCATTATTTCATCTATTGCAGAAGGGGGCATTTTCCCATGTGCTATACGGTAAGTAAGCTCTGGCACAAGAGATTTTAGATTAGATTCTATCTCTTCCAGATCTTTTATTTTAGGAGATACGTAAAAACTCCTCCCACCTCTAAAATGTTCACGGAGCAATGCATCTCTTATAATGAGAGGATCATAAGAAATAACAGATGTACGCACTGCAAGCCTATCAACAGGTGGTGTGGTAATAAAACTTAAATCTTTTAAACCTATCAAAGACATCTGTAATGTTCTAGGAATAGGAGTTGCAGACAGAGTGAGTATATGAACGCCAGCTTTTAGTTCTTTCAGTTTTTCTTTCTGAGCAACACCAAATCTTTGTTCCTCATCTACAATTACCATTCCAAGATTATTGAATTTGATATCATTTGCAAGTAATGCATGTGTACCAATTATTATATCTATATCTCCAGATTCTATCTCTTGTTTTATTTTTTTAATTTCAGATGAGCGCGTAAGGCGTGATAATTGTCTAATTTTAAGCCCAGTGTTACGAAATCTTTCCATGAAGCTTATATAATGCTGCCTGCATAGAATTGTTGTAGGAGCAATCACAGCAACTTGTTTGCCGTGGTTTGCAACAAGGAAGGCGCCCCTCATAGCTATTTCTGTTTTACCAAATCCTACGTCTCCACAAATTAACCTATCCATTGGATGGCAAGAAAGAAGATCCTCTTTTATGTTTTCAATAGCATTTAACTGATCATCTGTTTCGTTATATGGAAATTCTGATGCAAATTTTTCATATTCTTCAGTAATAATGACTGGGTCACTTTTTTTGACTTTCCTAATAGCAGCAAGCTTCATTAATTGCTCTGTTAAAGCACTAATACGTTCTTTGATTTTGGCTTTTCTCTTCTGCCATGAAGTGCTACCTAGGCTATCAAGCTTTGCATCGTCACTTCCATATCTTTTAATTTCATCTAAATTTTCTATAGGTATATATAACTTGTTATTATTTGCGTATAATATTTTAACACAATCATGAGGATAGCCAGATATGAATAAGGTCTCTATTCCCATAAACATACCTATACCATGTTCATTATGAGAGATGAACTCGCCCTCAGTAAGATTTTCAAGCTCTGTAAATATGTTTTTTAACTTTCTTTCATTTCTCTTAGATTTATTCTGATTGGAGTATTTAGCTCCTAAAATATCATATTGACTTAAAAAT
The DNA here is from genome assembly GCA_964553715.1 of uncultured Rickettsiaceae bacterium. Lineage (GTDB taxonomy): Bacteria > Pseudomonadota > Alphaproteobacteria > Rickettsiales > Rickettsiaceae > JAGOJE01. Next base: position 22,178 of record CAZKKY010000015.1, on the reverse strand, counting down.
AGATTATTAGAAGTAGCAAAGCTTGATTCTAAAGGTAATATCTGAATATCGAAATCTTTAAATCCTTCTGTGGATAAAATGCTTTTAATCCTTTCTGAACTACTTAAACTTGCAGCACAAAACATGATTTTTTTATCCATATGTTTTGCTAAAGTTTCTGTAAGTAAATCTATTACAGGGCGCTTATTTTGGATGCTAGAGAGGTAAAAATTTGGTAGTATTTTATACTCTGAGGAATCTTCATTTTTAATTACATATCCATTGCTTATAATATTTTCTACTTCCGTTGCTTTCAAATAAAGATAATTAGATGGAAGAGCAGGGTAAAAACTGGTGATTTGTGTTTTATTTACTTCTAGACGGGATCTATAAAAATCTGCAATTTCATTTTCTTTTTCTAAAATAGCCTGATTAGATAATGGGTCTAAAATAATATATGGGTTATTTAGATACTCTCCTAAAAATACCATTTCGTCATATAATAAAGGCAAAAGATGTTCTACAGATGAAGAGATTCTTGCTTCAGAAACACTTAAATATAATGGGTTTCTAGAGTGATTTACTCCAAAGTTTTTCAAAAATCCAGATTTAAAATTTGCAATTGTATGTTCATTTAATATAAATTCGCTAGCAGGATATATGTGAAATTCATTTATTTCATCGCTAGAGATCTGAGTTAATGGATCGAATAACTTTATCCTTTCTATTTTATCCCAAGAGAAATTGATTCTATATCCTGTATTCGTTGCAGTTACTATATCTATTATTTCACCTTTTATAGAGAATTCACCAGGATCATCTGCTGCACCAGCCCTAATAAATCCATTTTTTATTAGTAGCATAGATATGTGATCTTGTGATATATTTTGTCCTTTAGTAATTTGAATTGTACTATCTAAGAAAATATCTTTACGTGGTAATTTTTGTACCAGATTAGTACTACTTGTAATAACTATCTTATTTTGTCCGCCTTTTGACAGTATAGAAAGAATCCTAGCTCTTGAAGCAAGTACGTCTGCAGATGGTGAAACTCTATCATATGGTAAACTATCCCAGGATGGAAAATAGTAAATAGGAATTTCCGGACTAAAGAATTTAATTTGCTGGTAGTATAATAAAGCGGTTTCTTCATTATGAAGAGCAAATAGTATATCGCCATTATGTGATTTAATTTTATTACATATATAATGTGCTGCAGCACATAAAGGGATAGAAATTTTATTCATATCTTTGAGAGATTTAACAATTTAGTCATTATATCGCTTTCCAGATCTTGAGGTATAGGGCTATGGCCCATAACCCAAGATACGATGTCAGCATCTGTTTGGCTTAAGACTATATCATAAGCCTCTAATTCTTGGTAGCTCATTTCATTAAGATAGACACTTGCAAATTTACCTAGCAATAGGTCAGTTTCTTTGCATCCACGATGATTGCTTTGATACAGCAATTTTTTTCTTAAATAATCATATTTAGAATTCAAAATACCACCATAAAATACTAATTAACATAATTTGATACCGGGCTCTTTACTTATTCCATAACCTTTGGTTCATTGCAGGAGAAAAGAAATTTCCTTGCATATAATCTATTTCTACATCAAGTAAAAATTTTGCTATTTCTGCATTTTCTACAAATTCTGCAACTGTTTTGGCTCCTAGTTTCATTGCCAGCTCTATCAAAGCTTTGACTAAAAATTTGCTGCTATCGTTTAATATTATACTCTTGATGAAGCTACCATCAATTTTTATTATATCAAGAGGAAGTTTTTGAAGTTGCTTAAAAGATGTAAATCCAGCTCCAAAATCATCTAATGCTATCTTACATCCACAAAGACGTATTGCATCTAAAAAGTCTTTCGTTTTATCGAAATCAATGTTTAATGATGTTTCTGTAACTTCTATTATTAGTCTCTCAGCTATGCTTCTATCTGAAAGCATAGATAAAGCAAGTTCTTTTAAATTATTATCTAAAATACCAGAGTTTGAGATATTAATAGCAAGGTGTATGTCTTTTGCGGCCTCAAGTTCTGTTATCGCCATTTTTAGGACTATTTGGTCTAATATGTTATTTAGTCCAATATTTTCAGAGAGTATGATATAAGGTCCTGCAGATGCCCTGTCTATTTTATGTTCAGGGATACGTAAAAGACATTCGTAATATGGTACTTCTCCTGTTATCCTATCAATTATAGGCTGATATGCGAAAGAAATTGAATTGTCTATCAGGGCTTTTTTAAACCTTATTATATTGTTAGAGTCAGTTTCTAGCTTTTCAATAGACCAAGAGTTAAAAGGTACGTAAAACCCGTTATGATCTTTTAAAACAAGTTCAGTAAGTATATTCTGGATTGTTTTGTTATCCTCTAAGATATTACCAGAAATTTTAAAACTAGAGATTTTGTACTCTAAAATACTCGAGGGATTTGCAGAAAATATATGAAGTTGTAGGGAGTTATACAATAGAAAAGCTAATTTTTCAGCTGCTTGAGATATTTTATGACCAGAAGAAAATACTATGTATTGGTCACAAACTATTGTGTCATAATGATAATTTTCATCAAGTGTCACTAAAGTATTACATATAACTGTTCTACACTCCATTATAATAGACTCTAGTATATTTCTATCTAACATAATAGATAATAATTCATAATTAGTTACTTTAACGATAAAAAATTTCATTGAGTCTAGCTGGGGTTCCTTATAAAAGGCATCAATCAGCATTTTTGATAATTTAGATGAAACTGATTTTGGCATAGTAGGTTTCTATAGCAAATTGGAGGTAATTGGCTGGACTGTTTATTATTATAGAAAATATAGTAGCTATAATCTTTGTTTATGTAAAGTATCTAATTGATAAGATTTTTTTAAGCTATATTATGTGTGATAAGTAAGTACTAATTTACTGATTATTTTTTCTAGAAACATCTATTTAAATACTTAAAAAAAGAAAATTATATGCAAAACATAGTTCTTTATGTATCTACTGTGCTTATTTGGGGAACAACATGGTTTGCAATTAAGATGCAAGTAGGTGTAGCGCCTGATGAGCTTGCAATAGTATATAGAGGTATTATAGGCGCTACAGGCCTAGTGTTATGGTGTAAGATAAAAAAGTTGAGTCTTCGTTTTAATGCTTTAGATCATATTTATTTGTTCTTGCTGGGGCTTTCGATGTTTTCTTTACATTACCTTTTCATATATAATGCATCTCACTATATGGTTTCAGGTGTGGTAGCTGTTATATTCTCATCTGTCGGATTCTGTAGTATTTTGAATAATTGGATATTCTTTAATGTAAGGCCTAGCATATACACTATTTTTGGTGCTCTTGTGGGAATATCGGGTCTATCTTTATTTTTTTGGCATGAGTTATCTAATATTTCTACTCAGGAACAAGTAATAGAGGGCATTGCTTTATCATCTATTGGAGTGTTGATTTTCTCTCTTGGTGGTACTATAAGCAAGCGCAATACTAATATGGGGCTTCCTATTATACCATCTGCAGCTATAGCATCTATATACGGTGCTATAGTAATGATAATCTATACTTTATTTATAAAGAAGATAGAATTTATCTTGCCAAATAATATAGCTTATTGGGGCGCTGTTATTTATTTAGCAGTTTTTGCTTCTATAATATCATTCATTTGCTATTTTAAAATTGTACAAAATATAGGTCCAGAACTCGCTGGTTATACAACGGTTGTAGCTCCTTTAATAGCTCTTGTGATATCATCTGTTAAGGAGGGATATATCTGGTCTATAGCTGATATTTTTGGCCTTATATTTGTAGTGCTAGGTAATATTCTTGTTCTTACTAAGAAAAGGAAGTTTGCTTAGTATATAAAAAAGCCATTCATCATTCATTCATAAATATACATTCGCTTTATTACATAATGTTAAATTTTACTCAAATGCACTAAAGTGTCTGAGGAAAAAACTTCCTAATATCATTTATTATTTCTTGCAAAATACTACGATATTGTATATAAGTACCTCTACCACTTTAAGAGTGTTAATAAAAAACATATTTCTATGTTATGATGCAATACTCTTTATGGCCCCTTCGTCTAGCGGTTAGGACATCACCCTTTCACGGTGGTAACACGGGTTCGATTCCCGTAGGGGTCACCATCTTTTCTATTATGGAATATCTATACCACCTTTATGAAATGGGTGGCATTTTAAAATACGTTTTACTATTAAAAATATCCCCCTTACTACACCAAACTTCTTAATAGCCATTATTCCATATTCTGAACATGTTGGATAGAATCTACAATTTTTCCCTATCATAGGAGAAATGGAGATCTGATAAAGTCTTATAATCATTATGAAGATTTTTTGTATCATGGTTAATTATTCATTGCTTGATATATGAGGTTTGAGATATCAATTATTTTTGTATTTTTCGGTATAATTTTTTGCTTTATGCTATTGCTGATAGTAAGATTTGAGATCACAGATTCATCAATCATGCTTACTGTTTTTTCGGAAAAAAGTGCGTGCGTTACATATGCGTCAACACTTTTTGCGCCTTGAGCAATCAAAAACTCTGCTGCAATACACAAAGTCTTACCGCTATCTATTATATCATCTATTATTAGACAATCCATTCCTGAGATATCATGTGAAATTTTGAATGATATATTATCATTATGCCTCATTTTCTCTAAAGAAATGAAATTTTGCTCTAAATTGCTACGCTTCTTACTACCGTTATCTGGCATAACTATAAGCTTATTTGGTTGGGATGCCACTAAATGTGATGTGTTTATATTTTTTATCTCTATATTAAAAAGGCTAATAGAGTTTTTATTATGTATATCTATGGTTATTAGACTAGATATTCCTGACGTATTTAATATAGTAGATATTACTTCCATTCCTACAGATGAATAATAGCTAGATTCTTTATCTTGCCTGCTATAGGCAAGATAGGGTAATATTAAGTGAATTTTTCTAGCGCCAGAGCGTCTTGCGGCATTTACCGTAAGCATTAATTCCATGATCTGATTATTAGCAGAATAAGATAAGGACTGCACTATGTATACTTCTCTATCTTTACAGCTTTTTGGAATTTCTATCAGCATTTCAGAGGCGCTGAAAAATTTTACTTTTGGAATCAATAATTCGGCATTGGCTAGCTTAGAGATTTTCGTTGAGAGATCAATACTACTAGTACAAGAAATTATTATCATATAATATAGCCATTATATTTTACCTTAATTTTGCCAACTATAACGATTTTCTAGATAAATATAAAGAGATGATTGACAATAGGTACCATAACATAATATTTTGTTTAGACATTCGTTATTAAAGAAGAGATCAATGAATAAAAAAAATGATGTCATTTCACAAGAGCAATATCTGCAATCTTATTATGATATGCTCTTAATCCGTAGATTTGAAGAAAAATGTGGACAGCTTTATGGCATGGGTTTGATTGCAGGTTTTTGTCATCTTTACATAGGTCAAGAAGCTGTAGCAACAGGTGTGCATATGGCAAAGAAGAAAGGTGATAGTATGATTACAAGCTATCGCGACCATGCTCATATTATTTTGTCTGGTATAGATCCTAAATTTGTCCTTGCAGAGCTTACCGGAAGAGAAACTGGGTGCTCTAAAGGTAAGGGAGGGTCTATGCATATGTTTGATATTCCAGGTAAGTTTTACGGAGGGCATGGCATAGTTGGTGCCCAGGTGCCAATAGGAACGGGTCTAGCTTTTGCAGAAAAATATAATAATACAGATAATATCTGCTATACATTTTTTGGTGATGGTGCAATTCATCAGGGACAAGTGTACGAATCTTTTAATATGGCTAAATTATGGAACCTGCCAGTAGTATATATTATAGAAAATAATCAATATTCTATGGGTACGTCTGTAGCAAGGTGTAGTTCTACACTAGATCTATACAAAAGAGGAGAATCTTTTGGTATAAAAGGTATAGAAGTTGATGGTATGAATTTAGATGAAGTATATAAGGCATCTATTGAAGCAAGCGATTATGTTAGGAAAGGAAATGGTCCTATTATTTTAGAGATGAAAACATATCGTTATCGTGGACATTCTATGTCTGACCCTGCAAAATATCGTTCTAAAGAAGAAGTGGAGCTTTTTAAAGAAACAAGAGATCCTATAAATAATGTGAGAGATATAATTATACAACATAATTATGCATCTGAGGAAGAGATAAAATCTATCGAAAAATCAGTAAAAGATATTGTAGGTCAGGCAGCTTCTTTTGCTACAGATTCTAATTTGCCAGATGAAAGTGAGCTATATACAGATATCTATACAAATTATAACAAGGATGTTTTATGACCATGATAACTGTTAGAGAAGCCTTGCGGGATGCTATGGCGGAAGAAATGCGTAAGGATGAAAGAATCTTTATTATTGGTGAAGAAGTAGGTCAGTATCAGGGAGCATACAAGGTAACACAAGGGTTGCTTGATGAATTTGGGCCAAAGCGTGTTATTGATTCTCCAATTACAGAACATGGTTTTGCTGGTCTTGCTATTGGTGCTGCTTTTGCTGGCTTAAAGCCTATTGTAGAATTTATGACTTTCAATTTTGCTATGCAGGCCATGGATCAAATAGTTAATTCTGCTGCTAAGACCAATTATATGTCTGGAGGCCAGCTGTCTTCTCCTATAGTTTTTAGGGGGCCTAATGGTGCTGCTGCAAGAGTAGGGGCTCAGCATAGTCAGAATTACGCTGCTACTTATAGCCATATACCTGGTCTTAAAGTGATTGCGCCATATTCAGCAGAAGATGCTAAAGGGCTTTTAATTAGCGCGATATTAGATCCAAATCCTGTGATATTTTTAGAAAATGAGCTATTATATGGTCAGAGTTTTGAAATACCGGATCATGTTCTTCCAATAGAAATAGGTAAAGCTAAAATAGTTAGGGAAGGAGAGAGCGTTACGATAGTAACATTTTCTATTCAGGTAAAACTTGCTATGGCTGCAGCAGAGGAATTAGAAAAGGTAGGAATATCTGCGGAAGTAATAGACCTTAGAACAATAAAGCCCTTAGATGAAGAAGCAATTATAGAGTCTGTAAAGAAAACAGGAAGATTAGTCGTTGTGGAAGAAGGTTGGTTTTTTGCCGGCATAGGTGCTACGATATCATCTATTGTTATGCAAAAAGCATTTGATTATTTAGACGCTCCGGTAGAGTTTGTATGCGGCAAAGAAGTTCCTCTACCATATGCTGCTAATTTAGAAAAACTCGCTCTTCCTTCTATAGATGAAATAGTAGATGCAGCTAAAAAAGTTACATATAAAATATAATTCTAGAGAAAGATTATGCCAGTAAAAATTTTAATGCCAGCTTTATCACCAACTATGACAGAGGGCAATTTATCCAAATGGCTTAAAAAAGAAGGTGATTCTATAAAAGCTGGAGAAGTAATTGCGGAAATAGAAACAGATAAAGCAACTATGGAAATGGAAGCTGTAGATGAAGGAATTTTAGCCAAAATTATTATCCCTGCAGGAACAGAAAATGTACCAGTAAATAATATTATTGCTGTGATTTTAGAAGAGGGTGAAACAGAAGATAGCCTATCAAATATAGATCTAACAAGTAATGTATCTTCTTCTTCCGTTGCAACAAATAATCAGACTGCAACCCATAAAGAGAGCGCCGTTATTGATCGTTCTAATCAGGATTCTAAAACCGATGTTTCTAAGAAGCCTAATAAAATTTTTGTATCACCTCTAGCAAAACGCATTGCAAAAGATCGTAATATTGATTTAGCTAGCATTATAGGGTCTGGCCCGCATGGAAGAATTATCCAATCTGATATTATTAATTATCAAGCTTCGTCAGGAGTAATTGCGAATAAGATTTTGTCTCGTAGTGATGAAGAATTTAAAATTATTCCTCATAATAATGTGCGTAAGATTATTGCAAAACGGTTAGTTGAATCTAAACAAAATGTTCCTCATTTTTACCTTTCTATAGAATGCTTTCTTGATAAATTACTAGATTTACGCCAGGAAATTAATAATGCATCTGCAGAAGGCTATAAATTATCTGTTAATGATTTTATAATCAAGGCTTCAGCTCTTGCTATGGAAGATGTTCCAGAAGTAAATGCTTCCTGGTCTGATTCTGGGATGATAGCTTATAATAATATAGATATATCTGTTGCTGTTGCCTCAAAGTCTGGTCTTGTTACGCCTGTAATAAAGAATGCAAATTTCAAAAATATGGTTTCTTTATCATCTGAAATGAAGACACTTGCATCTAAGGCTAGAGAAAATAAATTAAGGCCAGAAGAATTTCAAGGTGGGGGATTTACAATATCGAATCTTGGAATGTTTGGCATTAAAAATTTCAGTGCTATAATTAATCCTCCACAAAGCTGTATTTTAGCTGTAGGAGAGGGAAGTAAAAGAGTGATAGTAAATAAAGACGATAAAATGGTTATTGCGACTATTATGGACGTTACTTTATCTTGTGATCATAGAGTTGTAGATGGCGCTATCGGGGCTACTTTTTTAAAAGCTTTTAAGGAATATATAGAACATCCTATTAAAATGATTATGAAGGAGATGTCATGATGAAACAGTTTGATGTAGTAATTATTGGTGGCGGTCCTGGTGGTTATGTTGCAGCTATTCGTGCATCTCAGCTCGGTAAAAATGTGGCACTTGTTGAAGGTTCTCATCTCGGCGGTATATGTCTTAACTGGGGGTGTATTCCAACGAAAGCTCTTCTTAGGTCTGCAGAAATGTATAGATTTGCTAATCATATGTCTGAATTCGGAATAGAGGTAAGTGGTGTAAAATTTGATATTAAAAAGATAGTAGATCGCTCACGATCTGTATCTGCTAAGTTATCTTCTGGAATAGAGTCTTTGATGAAAAAGCATAAAGTTACAGTGTTTCGTGGTAGAGGAATGATAGGTCATAATAAGATCGTAACTATTGATCTTGATGGTACAAAAGAAGAGATCAAAGCAAGGAATATTATTATAGCGACCGGAGCTAGAGCTAGAGTACTTGATGGGTATCAGCCAGATGGTAGGTTAGTCCTAACATATAAAGAAGCTATGGTTCCAGAATCTATTCCACAATCTTTAATTATAGTAGGTTCCGGCGCGATAGGCATAGAATTTGCTAGTTTCTATAGCGCTTTTGGCACTAATGTTACTGTTGTAGAAGCTCGTGATAGAATTCTTTCTGTTGAAGATAAAGAAATTTCAGAACTTGCAAAAAAGAGTTTTGAAAAACAAGGGATCTCTTTTGTGACATCTGCAACAATTGGGTCTCTTAAAAAGCATAAAGACAGTGTTGAACTTGCTGTTTCTGCTTCTGGTAAAGATTCTATAATCAAGGCAGATAAAATTATTATGGCTGTTGGTATTAGTGCTAATATAGAAAATATAGGCCTTGAAAATACAAAAGTAAAAATAGATAAAGGCCATATAGTTACTAAAGATAATATGCAAACTGACGATGAAGGTATTTATGCAATTGGGGATGTAGCAGGCGGTCCATGGCTGGCACATAAAGCAAGCCATGAAGGAATTATCGCCGCTGAATCTATTGCTGGTCTCAAGGCTCATCCTATTAACAAGCATAACATTCCAGGATGCACTTATTCTATGCCTCAAATTGCTAGCGTAGGGCTAACAGAAGATGCTGCAAGATCTGCTGGTTTTGATATAAAAATTGGTCGTTTCCCATTTCTTGGAAATGGTAAGGCCATAGCTATGGGAGAAGAATCTGGTCTTGTGAAAACAATTTTTGATAATAAAACTGGGGAATTGCTTGGTGCTCATATGATAGGTAGCGAAGTAACTGAGCTAATATCAGGGTATGTGATAGGTAAAAACTTGGAGGCTACAGAGTTAGACTTTATCCAAACAATTTTTGCACATCCTACTATTTCAGAAGCTATGCATGAGTCTGTGCTTAACGCTTACTCTAGAGCTGTACATATATAGTCTGATACTATGCACAGTTTATTCTGGGTGAATATTATACTCTATAGTATTTCCGCCTTTAGGTATATCAACAGAAATACCCATTATAATAGGATAATTGATAGGATTATGTCCTGATTTTATTCTATAAAAAGGTATATTATTATGACGATTGATAAATTCAGATAAAACATACTCTATATGCTGATCACTATTTGAAAAATCACCTAAAATACATCCCTCAATTCCTGAAAGAACCAATGCTTTTTCAAGATGGTTTAACATTCGGGCAACTTTATATCCTGGCTCTCCTACATCTTCTAAAAATAGAATTTTGCCACTTGCATCTAACGGTAATTTAGTGCCTATCATAGTCTGTATTAGACATAGGTTACCCCCAGTAATTTTACCTGTTATACCAAATTTAGCAGCTTCATTTAGGGTTTCTATGGATGTAGAATATTTTTTTCCATCTAAAATTTCTTTTATATCATGAATATGATTTTGCTGAGCACCAATTAGACTTGTTAAACCAGAAGCATGTAGGAAAGGCATATCAAAAATTTGTGTAAATAAAGCACCTATTGGAGTAATATCGCTAAATCCTATAAGGATTTTCTTTTTATTAGGCCGTAGAGCTATCATTTCTTCCACAATTTCACCAGCGCCATAACCGCCTCTAAAGGCCCAAATGATATCAGCCCCATCATCTAAAATAGCATCTTTTAGATCTTCTTGCCTGAATTTTTTAGTATTCGCATAGAATCTACAAATAGTAGGATCACCAAACAAATTAGAGTTATAAGATACATCAAATCCATAAGATTTAAGAAGTACAGCTGCTTCTTCTAATTTTTTATAGGGATTAGCAATTATAGAAGATGGAGCTATTATTCTTACTTTTTGCATAGACTATTCTTCTTTACTACATACTCTCATAGCAAGACTTGCTGCAACAAATTTTTCTAAATCGCCATCAAGAACTCCGTTACTATCTGATGTTTCAACATTAGTACGTAAATCTTTTACCATCTGATAGGGTTGTAGAACGTAAGAACGAATTTGATGTCCCCATCCATTATCTGTTTTGCTATCATTTACGCTTTGGGCTTCAGCTTCTCTTTTTTTCAGTTCTAGATCATACAATCTTGCTTTAAGCATAGTCATAGCTTCGGCCTTGTTTTTATGCTGAGATCTTCCGCTCTGACAAGCAACTGCGATATTTGTAGGTATATGAGTTATCCTAACTGCTGAATCTGTAGTATTGACGTGCTGGCCTCCTGCACCAGATGATCTATAGGTATCTATGCGTAAATCTTTTTCTTCTATTACAATATCGATATTATCATCAATTTCAGGATAAACCCATGCGCTTGCGAAGCTCGTCATTCTTTTGCCTGCAGCATTAAATGGGGAGATTCTAACTAAGCGATGAACTCCAGATTCAGTTTTAAACCATCCATAAGCTTGATGGCCACTAATTTTTAGTACGCAAGATTTGATACCTGCTTCTTCTCCGGATATCATATTAATTATCTCAGATTTGAATTTTAATCTTTCTGCAAATCTTAAATACATGCGCATCATTATGGAAGCCCAGTCGTGGCTTTCAGTTCCTCCAGCACCAGCATTAATTTCTAAAAAACAGTTATTTGCATCAGCTTCTCCAGAAAATAGACATTCTGTTTCAAATTTCTGACATATTAAACACAAATCTTTCAAAGATGACTCTACATCATCTAGCATCGCTTCGTCTTCTTCAGAGTCTGCCAGAAGTGCTAGATCTAAATTTTCATCAAGAGTTTTTTTTAATTTTTGATAATTGTTAAGGCTAGATTCAAGCAAGCTTTTTGCTTTTAGAATAAGCTGCGCATTGCTTGAATTATTCCAGAGATTAGGGTCTTCTGACTTCTGATTTAACTCATCAAGTTTCTTATATGAGGAGTCAAGGTCAAAGATACCTCGCAAGCAATTCTAGCGATGATTCTATTGATCGTTTGTAGTTTTCTATTTGTGAACGCATTTTGCCCTATACTTATCTAAGAACTTGTGGAATAATGCGAAAAATATCAAAAATCACATAAAAAAGCAATAAATAGATTATATGAAAGATTTATCTCACATTAGAAATTTTGCTATTATAGCCCACATAGACCATGGAAAGTCAACTCTAGCAGATAGGTTAATAGAGTTTTGTGGAGGTCTTAATGCAAGAGAAATGAGTTCTCAGGTTCTTGATTCTATGGATATTGAAAAAGAACGTGGCATTACAATAAAGGCTCAAACTGTTAAGTTGCTTTATAAAGCGAAAGATTCAAAAACATATCAGCTAAATTTGATGGATACACCTGGACATGTGGATTTCGCTTATGAGGTTAGTAGATCTCTTGCTGCATGCGAAGGCTCGCTTCTTGTAGTAGATGCAAGTCAAGGCGTAGAAGCACAAACTCTTGCTAATGTATATCAGGCAATTGATAATAATCATGAGATAGTTCCCGTTCTTAACAAAATAGATCTAGCGGCTGCAGAACCAGATAGAGTAAAAACTCAAATAGAAGAAGTAATAGGTATTGATGCATCAAATGCTGTTATGATTTCAGCTAAAAGCGGGATAGGCATTGAAGATGTGTTAGAAGCTATTGTTACTCGCCTTCCTGCTCCTAAAAATCAGGAAGAGAATTTACCACTTCAGGCTCTGCTTGTTGATAGCTGGTATGACCCTTATCTTGGCGTTGTGATTCTAGTTCGGGTTATGCAAGGTGCCTTGCGCAAAGGTATGAAGATAAAAATGCTTTCTACAAATTCCAGTTATTTAGCAGAAAATGTTGGCTACTTCTCTCCTAAAAAGCATGTGTCTGGTATTTTAGATTCAGGAGAAATAGGGTTTTTTACAGCATCTATTAAACAGGTTTCTGATTGTAAGGTAGGGGACACTATAACAGAAGAAAAAAATCCATGTTCTGCACCTCTTGCAGGATTTAAGCCACATCTTCCGGTTGTTTTTTGCGGTCTATATCCATCTGATGCATCTCAATTCGAGCATTTAAAAGACTCTTTAGCAAAATTAAGGTTGAATGATGCAAGTTTTGAATTCGAAACCGAAACTTCAACAGCACTTGGATTTGGTTTTAGATGTGGCTTTTTAGGATTGCTTCATCTTGAAATTATTCAGGAAAGATTAGAGCGTGAGTTTGATCTAGATATGATAACAACAGCGCCAAGCGTTGTATATAAAGTTCATCTAAATAGCGGAGATATGATTGAAATACATAATCCGTGCGACTTGCCAGAGGTACAAAATATTGCATTTATAGAAGAACCATGGATTAGAGCTACTATAATGGTGCCAGATGAATTTTTAGGCGCAGTACTTGCTCTATGTACAGATAAACGTGGTATTCAGATAGATCTTACATATGTTGGAACTAGAGCAATGCTGATATATAAGCTTCCTCTTAATGAAATAGTTTTTGATTTTTATGATAGGTTAAAATCTTGCTCTAAAGGATATGCTAGTTTTGACTGGCATATGGATGATTATTCAGAAAGTGATCTTGTAAGGCTTAAAATTCTGGTAAATTCAGAAAATGTGGATGCTTTATCTACTATAGTTCATAAATCAAGAGCAGAATTTCGAGGGCGCGAACTATGTAAACGCCTTCAAGATCTTATACCAAGGCAATTGTTCCAAATAGCCATTCAAGCGTCCATTGGAAGCAGAATTATAGCTAGAGAAACAGTTAAGGCCCTTCGTAAAGACGTGCTTGCTAAATGCTACGGGGGAGATATAAGCCGTAAGCGTAAATTGCTAGAAAAACAAAAAGCTGGTAAAAAGCGTATGCGTAATATAGGGAATGTAGAGATTCCTCAATCTGCATTTATAGCAGCATTAAAAATAGGTGATGAATCTTAAAATATCCAAAAGTTTTAAGAAACATAATTAAAATAGCTGAAAAGCCATGTCATTACATTAAAGATATGCCAAATGAGGATGAGAATTGGAAATTATATAATAATATAAGTCAATTACGTGGTGAACTATACTGCGACAAACTTAGTAGAAACTATGAGGATAAAACTTACACAGTTATATATATTTTTGACAAGGAAGGTTTCCAGTCTGGCCAGCTCATCATACCAAGACTGGATAAAGTAGGGCAGTAATAATTAGTCAATAATTTAACACTTTATCTTACTAATTTTTAGAAAAATTAAATGAAAGAAGACCGTAGCATTTCGATGAATAATTTTCTAGCGTCCGGTTCTTTATTTTTAAAAATATAGCGGCGAAAAAAATAAGAGAATAAATTTAAAAGATCATCAAGCTCATTTAGACTTTGCGGCTCTTTTCCTGTTATTATGCACTCTGGTAGTTTAAGCAAAAGGTTTTTATAAGGCATGCCCGCCTCTAGTGATACTGCTCTTCCTGATTTTGGAGATACATAAGCAAGGTTTGTAGTAGAGTCAGTTACAACACATTTGCTAAGATCTAATCCGTATCCTGCTTCTTCTAAAATTTTTTCTTCTAACAAAAAGTAATCCATAATACTAAAATTCAGTTCATTAGATTGCAAATATTTTTCTAGATATATATAAAAATCTTTGCAAATAACTCTTTCTTGAAAAGAATATGTTATTACAGAAAATAAACTATTTAATGCATATAGCTTTGTTTTGTTATTCATAAGATTATGGCATGAAAATAGAAGCTCACATTTTGCGCTACCTATATGTTCTTCAAGCCGTGCATTCCAAAAAAAATCTACAATATTACCTATTTGATAGATATGAGACTTTTTAGAATTAATATTGCTTACAACACCTGCATAAATACCATGATGTTTTGTAAAAAAATTTATGATAGCACTATTTTCCTTGAGTATTTTTTTAGAAATAATAATAGCCGTATCTTTTATTTTCATAAACATCCTAGAATAATTATTCTAATACTACAGTAGCAAAAACTATTAGGCAACATGGCGTTTTTAAATATATTTTTAAAATTTTGTATAAATATCTACTGATGTTATTTCGCTAAAAAAGACGAATGCTCACATGCAACAGTTTTTCTTATTTTTCTAATTAATAGGTAAAATTAGTTTTCTCTTTTAATAATAGCTACTACTATCTATACAGATTAATTTTTTGGTATAGATATATGTTATCAAAACATCTTGAATCTTGCTTTCATAGAGCTTTATCTATAGCCAAAAGCCAGCATCATGAATATGCAACTTTAGAACATTTTCTATTTTCTTTATTAGATGACAAGGAAGTCATTGTTATGCTTCAAACATTAAACATCGATATAGCAAATTTACGTTTAGATGTTTTTAATTATATTACAAATGACTTACATTCCCTTGTAGATCATAATATTGTTGAAGCTAAAGCTACAGCAGGCTTCCAAAGAATTGTACACAGAGCAGCCGTCCATGCAAACGCTAGCGGATCTAGAATTATAACTGCAAATAATATACTAGCAGAATTTTTTTTAGAGAATGATTCCTATGCTGTTACTTGTTTAAAAAAATATGGAGTTACTAGAATGAATATAATGTCTTATATTGCCCAAACATCTTCTTCTAGGCAAACTTTAAAATCAGATAATCTGGGTGAAAATGACTTTGAATCGGGTATTTCAGGGCAAGCTTCTTCCGTAGATTATGTAGATGATAATGATTCTAAATCCGTTACAATAGGAGGTCCTAGTCCTAAAAAAGCAATATCTACATATTGTGTGAATTTGAATCAGAAAGCATTAAATGGTAATATAGATGTTCTAATAGGTAGAGAAGAAGAGATACAAAGGACTATAGAAATCTTATCGAGACGTCAAAAAAACAATGTAATTTTGGTAGGAGATCCAGGGGTTGGAAAAACAGCAATTGCTGAAGGGTTAGCGGTTAGAATAGTTCAAAAAAATGTCCCAAAAATTTTAGAAAAATCTGTAATATATGCTCTGGATTTAGGGTCGATTGTTGCTGGAACAAGATATAGGGGTGATTTTGAAGAAAGGATAAAGAATCTTATAGAAGAAATAAAAATTATGGAAGATGCGATATTATTTATAGATGAAATACATACTATGATAGGCGCTGGCGCTACTAGTGGTGGTTCTATGGATGCTAGTAATTTGCTAAAACCTGCTCTTGCTAGGGGAGAGATAAGATGCATAGGATCTACTACTTTCAAAGAATTCCGTAATCATTTTGAAAAAGATATGGCATTAGTTAGAAGATTCCAGCAAGTAATAATTAATGAACCTACAATTGAAGAAACTATCCAGATCTTAAACGGTCTTAAACCATATTATGAAAAACATCACGGTGTTGTCTATAACGATGATGCCATTAATGCTTCTGTGAATTTATCAGAGCGCTATATAACAGACCGTAATCTTCCTGATAAAGCTGTTGATATATTAGATGAAGTAGGGGCAAGAAAAAAAATCATGGATACAAAATCTAATATAATTACAGAAAAAGATGTAGAAGAAATAGTAGCTATGATTGCAAATTTACCAGTTATGATAGTTGCCATAGACGATGCTCGTAAGTTAAAAACTCTTGAGCCTAAGCTTAAGAAAGTAATTTTTGGTCAGGATCATGCAATTTCAGAGCTATCTTCTAGTATTAAACTGGCAATAGCGGGGCTAAGGGAGCTTGGCAGGCCTACGGGCTGCTATCTATTTGCAGGATCTACTGGGGTTGGTAAGACCGAGCTTGCAAAGCAGCTTGCTCAGTGCTGTAGTATGAACCTAATAAGATTTGATATGTCAGAATATTCTGAATCTCATAGTGTATCTCGTTTGATAGGTACTCCGCCAGGTTATGTAGGGTTTGATCAAGGTGGACTTCTTACAGAAGCTGTAGATAAAGCTCCATATTCAGTAATTTTATTTGATGAAATAGAAAAAGCACATAGTGATATATATAGTATATTATTACAGGTGATGGACCATGGTAGGCTAACTGATAGCGCAGGAAAATCTGTTAATTTTTCTCATACTATCATTATTTTTACTACAAATTGTGGTGTGACTAATAATAACTCTCCTTTGGGTTTTGGTAGAGATAAGAAAGATGTTGAAAAAGCTCAAATATCTATGGATGCTATAAATACTACATTTAATCCTGAGTTTCGTAGTAGGCTAGATAATATCATTATATTTAATTCTCTAGATGATAATATTGTTAGAAAAATTATCGGCAAAAAATTTGAAGAAATTGCATCTCAGTTAGCAGACAAGGGTGTAAAAATAATAGTAGATAAAACTGTATATGAGCATCTTGCCAACAATGCTTTTGATCGTAAAAATGGTGCTCGTATGTTAGGTAGGGTGATAGATATAGAAATAAAAGAGAAAATAGCTGATGAAATTTTATTTGGAAAATTAAAAAAAGGTGGTACAGTTGACATCAAATACAATCAGAGTATGATTTTTGAGTTTTATAAAGCAGAAAAATCATTGATAAAGGCATGAGATGGAAACTATAAATAAAGAGAAATTGAGCGAGGTATTAAAAGATAAAACAGGTCTTTCAATGCTGGTTTGTAATTCTCTTGTAACTAATATATTTGATAATATAGTACATATTTTATCTACCGATAATTCTTTGAAGATTAAAAATTTCGGGAGTTTTTCTGTAAGTCAGAAAAATACAAGACCGGGTATGAACCTCCATACAAAAGAAAAAGTATCAATTCCCGCCAGAAAAGTGATAAAATTTGTGCCAAGTAGAGGTCTAAAAGCAAGACTGAATAATGAAGATACAAAAATATTATAATATAAAAGATGTTTCTGTGATGCTGAACATTCCTCAGCATTCTCTACGATATATGGATAAGATTCTAGGTTCTTCTCTTACTAGAATAAGAGGAAGAAGATATTATAGCTTAGAAAATATAGAATCTATCAAAGAATTGCTAAGCCACCAAAATACTGATAAAGATCTAGATAAAAAACTTCTTACATCTATTGATGCTATTATTATCTCTTTAAAGCAAAGCAGGTCAATATTACAGCAATTGTAAATAGTGTTTCTATAATCTAATTTATAGTATAGATGCTCTGATTCTTTTTTGCTAAACTCATTACTAATAAAGATGCAGAAATTATATGTATAATGTCAGCGATAAAAATAAGGGATGGTAAAAAGAAGCTAATTAAGCTTTGGCTCAGTAGAAATACTCCAGACGAGAACATAACAAGACGAGCAGAAGTCTTAAATATCATATTTATTCCATATAAATTGGCAAGGAAATATAATAGTAAGGATGGTATGATGATTTTTGCGCATATCTTTATAAAATAAATTATAGACATTATAGGCAAGCTATAAAGCCATATAGTGCCATTGATATCAAGAGAACTTAAGATATATTCTCTTAAAGATTCAGGATTAATGGACATAGCACTAGTGCCTAAAACATTACTATAGTTTATAGAGAATTCTTCACTTTTTTCATTATTATACAATACAAAGAATCCTATCTTTGTCTTATTTAAGATTACAGGTATTTTAGATCTTTGGCTAAAAGATAAATTTCCATTTGGGTCTATTGCAATAATTTTGTGACTCAAAGAATCTTCTATAAAATAAGGCGTCTCTATTAATGTTTCTATGGTTTTACCATCGTATTTTATCTCTGGTACTTGCATTAAAATATTTTCAATATAAGGATTATTTTTATGTGTTAAAGCATCCTTAAAGTAATATATTTGATTGATTAGTTTAATGCTAAATAATATTGAAGCTAGCATACATATGGTGAATATATATTTTATTCCATAACCTTTATATTTTGTTCTAACATCTTTATAGAAATCAACAGAGCTGATAGATAGAAGTAATATTGTATATATGGTTTGAAGATATGCTTTTAATTTCAAAAGGTTTGTTGTCATAAATCTATTTTTACTCTAGAATTCTTTAATTAATAAAGCGCTATTATAATGGAAATGAATCAAGATAACAAACATCTACTTCACAAATTGAGTAATTCTATTAGAATTCTTGCAGCTGATGCTGTAGAAAAGGCCTCGTCGGGGCATCCTGGTATGCCACTTGGCTTTGCTTCTATTTTCACTGTTCTTGCATTTAATTTCTTAAGATTTGATAGATCTATGCCTAAATGGCCTGAACGAGATAGGCTAGTCTTATCAGCAGGGCATGGGTCTATGTTGCTTTATGCTTTTTATTATTTAGCTGGATTTAAGGATTTTACTCTAGAAGATATCAAATTCTTCAGGCAGTTTGAATCTAAAACACCAGGTCATCCAGAATATGGGATATATGAATTTATAGAAACCACAACAGGGCCTTTAGGTCAAGGTTTTGCTACAAGTGTTGGAATGGCTGTAGCTGCAAAAAAATCTTTAAGGGATAACAAGATATATACCATAGTAGGTGATGGGTGCCTTATGGAAGGAATATCCTACGAAGCGGCATCATTAGCTGGGCATCTATCATTAGATAATATCATAGTGTTGTTTGATAATAATAATATTACCATTGATGGTGCTACAAACCTTGCTGTATCGGAAGATCATTTAAAAAAATTTCAGTCTTTGGGGTGGAATGTAGAAGAAATAGATGGAAATGATTTTGATAAAATTAACGCTGCACTTACTAGGGCGCAATCTTCGACTAAGCCATATTTTATATCTTGCAGAACTATTATAGGATATGGAGCTAATAATAAAAGGGGGTCAGAAAAGTCTCATGGCTCGCCTCTAGGGAGTGATGAAATAGAATATCTAAAAGAATATTTAGAGTGGAATAAAGAACCTTTCTCTATTCCAAAAGAAATAATTGATTTATGGCGTAATATAGATTCTACAAGAGGAAAAACTCCCTATCAAAACAGTGATACTGCTATGGAAAAGGCAGTTAATATATATAAACTTAACGTGCAGTCTTTAGCAAATGATGAATCTACTAGGGGCGCTGCTGGTAGGATAATTTCTGAGTTATTAAAATATAATCCAAAAATCATAGCAGGATCAGCAGATTTATCAATTTCTAACAATCTAAAGTCTGAAAATTGCAAGATGATAACAAAAGATGATTTTTCAGGAAATTTTATTCATTACGGAATAAGGGAACATGCGATGGCTGCTATTATGAACGGCCTTGCTCTTGAAGGTTTTCTTCCCATAGGAGGAACATTTTTAGTTTTTAGCGACTATATGCGGCCAAGCATAAGGCTAAGCGCTATTATGAAGCTAAAGGTAATATATATTATGACTCACGATTCTATAGGAGTTGGTGAGGATGGTCCTACTCATCAGCCTATAGAGCATTTATCATCCTTAAGAGCTATTCCAGATTTGCAAGTTTTTCGCCCAGCAGATTTCGTAGAAACTTTAGAATCACTTGATATTGCTACTGCCTCTAATATTCCTAGCGTAATCTCTCTGACAAGGCAAAATTTGCCTAAAATTAATGAAGCTAGAAGCATAAATTTAACAAAATTAGGGGCTTATATATTAAAAAATTCTCCAAAACCAGATGTTACTATTTTTGCTTCAGGTTCCGAAGTGCATATAGCACTAGAAGTATCTAATATTTTAGAAGAATATGATATTAGAGTTGTTTCAGTTCCATCTTTTGAACTATTTTTTAGTAACAATGATGAATATGTTAATAGCCTTCTTGAAGGCAATGAAATTAAGGTAGCGATAGAGGCAGGATCATCTTTAAGCTGGTACAAAATGATTGGAAGAAATGGAATGTTTTTTTGTATAGATGAATTTGGAAAATCTGCGCCTTATAAAGATCTTTATAATTTTTTTGGTATAAATGCAAAGCAGATAGCTGTAAAAATTAAAGATAGGCTAGAAATGCGTAAAGATTCCTAGGATTAAACATCTTAATAGCTTAATCCTAGGAAAATATTGTTATAGTGAGTCTGTATTATCTGGATAGTTGCCAACTAAATCTGTTTTTGTTTCTTCATTATATGGATCTGAAGGTTCTTCGTTGATTGAATCAGATTTAACATTTTCTGTTTCAATATAATAACCATCTATTATTTTACTAAAATCTTCAAAATTAAGATATGAGAATATTTTAGTTATCAAATCTAGATTTTTTAAAGGAGAAACATCCGTTACTTTAACGCTCTCTTGTATTGGATTAAGGTTGAATTTAATAATTTTAGAGAGGTTATAAGAAGCAAAGCTATTAATGAATTGCTCCCTTGTTAGGTTGCAAGTATTATAGAATCCATTATCGAATTCATATAAAAAAGCTTTAGCAACATTATGGTCTAGATCTTTGAGGGCTTCCTTAACATGACCTAAGTGCTCGGGTTTGTTTAAGACATCTTGCAATTCATCATATGATGGAAAATCTAAATTAAAATTATTAAAAAACACTTTCAATAAATCATGTTTTTTATCAGATGAATCATAAGGATTGTTATCAAAAACGTTTAAAATTTTGTTTAGATCATTAATATCAGATCTGCTAAATACAGAATTAACAAAATTTTGACCTTGTTGGGAATAAAGATTGTCCAAACACATTCTATAAACTAGATTTAATGTGGAATTATCTTCAAATGTTGCGCCAGCATTAAGAAGCAATGATGTTATTTCTAGATTATTGTTTATGAGAGCTATAGTTAAAGGTTTGAATTGATTATGATATGTCACATTTGGGTTAGCTCTATTCTCAAGAAGCAATGTTATTACTTCAATACTAGACATGTCCATTATAAAATGATTTATAAAAGCCAAATGTAAAGGTGTATAACCATAATTATCTGGAATATCAGGTTTTGCCCCATTCTTCAGAAGAAATGATGCTATTTCTAGATTATCGTTTTTGAGAGCCAAATGTAAAGGAGTAAAGTCATTATTAAATTTAGTATTTACTAAATGGTGATTTGTCAATAATAACTCCTTCATTTCAGATATATTATTATTTTCTATAAAATCGAATAATTTGTTTAGCTCTTCAGTCATATAATTACATTTTTAAAAGATTGTATGTGGCTAAAATACAATTATCATTAATAATTGTCAATATTTATTAAAAAATGTATAGTTTTCTAAAAAACAATACAAAATTAAGTTGGAGAAATTAACGATATATTAAAGAAAGGGATGGGATTTATATAGGATTAAACATATTAATAGCTTAATCCTAGAAAAATATTGTTATAGTGAGTCTGTATTATCTGGATAGTTGCCAACTAAATCTGTT
>CAZKKY010000014.1:0-31786 GCA_964553715.1 uncultured Rickettsiaceae bacterium | reverse complement strand
TATAATGCGCCCATAAATTAGACAAAAAAGTTATATGAGTTCAACTTATTTTGTTCTGTATATGCATTAAGCTATTGTACATGCTATTACGAAATCTTCTATATCACCTGCTAGGGTTGATTCATAAATAGAAGGATCAACTACAGATGTTACAACATCATTATTATTATTATGAGTTATTTCTTGCTTTGATTCATCTTTTTCTACTTCCTGGACCTTGTTTTTAAAACTTGGCATTCCATGATCATCAAAAATTACAGACTCAGCAAATAGATCTTGTAGTTTGTCATAATCAACTGTGTACCGACTACCGTCAGAACCTGGAGTAACTATTTTTTTAATAAGCTTATCTAAAAAGCTACATTGATAGTTGATTTGATTTGTATGAATGTATTTTCCTCTAATATATTCTGGGCTATTAGGGTATTCTTCTAAGATTTCATATTTTACGAACTTAGAAGGTTCATTTTTAGACCACGGCCATGATATTGCGTATTCAACAGATACATCAACGCGTCTAATATTACCATTTTTTTCATATGCGAATTCTGTATTAATTTTATAGAAATGTTGCGTATAAAAAAATGACTCATATTTTGTAATTAAGAATAACTTAGCATAAGAAGGGAAGGTATTTTCTGAATGATTTGGATCAATTCCAGAAACAGTTCTATTAAAACAGGTGTCTTTTTCTAGATTATCAAAATTTCTATCACCCCTAATAATGAGTTGGTTCTTTTCTCTATCTTGAAGATCGATTATGCATTCATGATATTTAAGAATATAAAAGGTATTAACTGTTTGGAAATCTGATAATAAGACTCCTTGATGGTATGTGCTTTCATCTTTTGGGTATCCTGGTATTCTTCCTGACAATACACCATTATTAATTTGAATACTAACAGTACTAATAATACTAGCATCTTCTTTCATATAGTTCTCATATATCAATTGGTTCTAAAATTTTATAAATCAATACGATTTCTTATTTTTGCGTAATCTACAGAATTTGCATCAAGGCCCACTACTGAAAGGGAAGGCGCGCTTGAAAAAATCCTTCTTGCTACAGCAATAATATCATTCTCTGTTGTGTTATTAATATAATTCATAAGAACTTCTTTACCTTCGTATTTACCAAAAATTGAGAAGGTTCGGCCTATTTCTTCTGATTTGTAAGAAGATTTTTCTTCTGCCATTATGATGCTTGCTCTAATTTGTGCTTTTGCTCTGTCAAGCTCTTCCTTTGTTACATTGTCGCAAATTTTTAGAATCTCATCTACTAGGCTTTCAGAAGTTTTTACTAAATTTTCATGGCTTGTTCCTGCATAAAGACTGAATAATCCAGTATCCGAGTAAGATGAATTAAAAGCGCCAACAGAATAAGCAAGTCCTAAATCTTCCCTGATATTTTGAAATAATCTAGAAGAAATTCCTCCACCTAAAATTAATGATAAAATCTGAGCGTGATAAAATGGAACAATTTCAGTATAAGCTATGCTATTAAAACCTATTATTATATTGCTTTGCTCCAATTGTTTACTAATTAGAGAAATCCCTGATGTATAAGTTGCGCTCTCTATGTTAGCGCCATCTGATTTTTCAAAATCAAACATCTGTTTTGCCATAGATACAACTTCTTCATGATTTACCTTCCCAGCTACTGAAAGAAACATATTATCGGCATGATAGTGTTTTTTTATGTAACTATGGAAATCTTCTGTTGTAAAACGCGCAATAGTTTCTTCTGTCCCTAAAATAGACCTACCTATGGCCTGATTTTCAAAGGCTACTTGGCTTAATTTTTCATATGCTAAATCATCCGGACTATCTAAAGTTTGGGCTATCTCTTGACATATAACGCTATATTCTTTGGTTATATCTTCCTGATCAAAAACAGAATTTTGTATAATATCTGCAATAATATCTAAAGCTATATGAGTGTTTTCTGGCAAGACTTTTGCATAATATACAGTTTGCTCCCTTGATGTATAGGCATTAAAATGGCCGCCTATAGAGTCAAACTCCTCAGCTATTTTTTTAGCACTACGAGTCTTTGTTCCTTTAAATGCCATATGCTCTAAAAAATGGGAAATACCACTCTGGTTTTCAGATTCATATCTGCTGCCAACGCGTGCTATTAAATTTAAAGCTACAGATTGAGCGCCAGGCATAGAATATGTTAAAATATGAAATCCGTTATTTAGTTTAGTGCATTTAAAAGCCATGTAAGATTTGCTCTATAGATTTATGTAAAATTTTACCTGCGACCTTCATATCATAGTTTTGCTTTAGGTTCAAGTACGCATTTTCAACAAGGAGCTTAGAAAGCGATTGATTCTGTATTAAATATTCAAATGCCTCAGCCATTTTTGCTGGATCTCCTATGCTGCATAGAATCCCATTTTCCATATTAGTAATTATTTCGCTAGGACCTTCAGAAGC
Source organism: uncultured Rickettsiaceae bacterium (assembly GCA_964553715.1). Classification (GTDB taxonomy): domain Bacteria; phylum Pseudomonadota; class Alphaproteobacteria; order Rickettsiales; family Rickettsiaceae; genus JAGOJE01. The sequence goes on along the minus strand of CAZKKY010000014.1, from coordinate 29,344 downwards.
AGTAGAGACGATAACTTTTCTGTAATTCATTGCCTCAAGTAGGATAATACCAAACGGTTCATGCAAAGATGGAAGGCAAAAAATATCGATATTATCAAAAAAACTTTTTTTGTCATATACCCATCCTATAAATTCTACATCTTTGTTTAGGCCTAGCTCTAAGCATAAGGATTCTAAATAAGATTTCTCTTCTCCACTTCCCCCTATTATTGCCTTAAAACTCATTCCTTTAGCTTTTAACAAAGATAAAGCATGTAGAAAATTATCAAATCCCTTTTTCTTAACAAATCTTCCCATAGTTCCTATTATTACAGGATGATGAAAATCACTCTTTGATTCTTTTGCTGAAGTTAATTGAATCATATTTGGAATTAGTTTTATCTTATGAGGCGGAAAATCTTGTAAAGATATGTAATTCATCAAGTGATTTGTTAGAGCAAATATATAATCACATTTTTTTATATGTTTTAAATTGTAATTATGTGATATACCAACTAATTTTACTCCAGCAATTCTAGCTTTATCTGCAAAATTTATAGCTCTATTACCATGTGCTATAATAATATCTGGCCTATGTTTTAATATAATTAATTTAAGTTGAAGTATAGATATATAATCCCAAACCCCAAGATTTAATAGTTTATAGGAAGAATTTATATTAACACTAGCGCCTAGGCTTACAATATTTATTACATTGTAGTTTTGATCTTTTAAGCATAGGCTATAATCCAGGAATGATTGCTCTATACCTCCTAGTGATCTGCTAAGCATTATGTTTAATATTGTAGTCATTTACTCAGTTTCTAATAGCTTATTATATACAGATGATATAATCGGAAGATCAAGGGAATATTTTTTAACCCATTCCATCACAAGCTTCACTGACTCTGCTCCTTCTACTAAGTAAGGATAATTTTGTAAAAATTCTTGTTTATTTTTACTTAAAGCAAACTCATATCCAAATCTTGTATTACGAGAAGTTCTAGAATAGCATGTGAGCATAAGGTCTCCCATAACTGCTGGAAGCATTATACTATCGCTTTTACCACCAAAATATTCAGATAATATCATCACTTCTTTTATGCCATCTGTAACAAGTCCAGCTTTTGCATTCTCTCCATGCCCAATAGCTTGGTAGATACCGCTTTTTATAGCTATAATGTTTTTTACAGCACCAGCAATTTGAATAGTGATTATATCGTCTGTAGTAGTAATGATAAAATTCTCTGATTCTATAGATTTTTTCAATTCTTTAGCTAAGGCCAAATCTGTAGATGCAATAGTTGCAGGTGTTAGCATATCATTAGCTACTTCTTTTGCAAAATTGGGACCAGAAATAAAAGCGAATTGATTTGGTATAATTTCTTGAATTTTCTGAGAAAACAAAGCAGTAGGGGAAGAATCTACCCCTTTCGTTGCTATAAGAATTACAGTATCTTTTTGTAATCCATTTTGTTTAAGGATGTTAATTGTATCGATAAAAGCATAAGAGGGTACAGCAATTATTATTACATCGCTTTTTATTATATGCTCTATATTGCTACATGGAGAAATATTTGAAGGTAGTATTATATCTTCACCTAAATATTTAGAATTCCTATTGCGCGATGATATTTCTTCTGTGATATTAATATTACGTCCAAATAAACCTACATTATGGTAATTTCTTGCTATTTGACAAGCAAGAGCTGTTCCCCAGCTTCCAGCGCCATAAACAGATATAGAACTAAACGATTTCTGCATTATCTCTACCTAATATTTTGCTAGCATAATATTCATCACAGGAATTTGCTATTTCTTTCATTTCTTCCATATTTCCATTACAATGCAATATTAAATTACAACCTGCATTTAAAGCTAGCTTTGTAGATTCAGATAGAGTCATCTTAAGAGCTTTCATTGATAGGTCGTCTGTCATAATAGAGCCTAAAAATCCTATTTCATGCCTTATATAATCTATAACTATTTTAGATAAAGTCGCTGGATTTTCTTTATCTAAAGCTTGATATATAATATGAGCAGTCATTGCATAAGTTGCGGTATCAGCCATCATACGGAAGGCTTTAAAATCAGTTGCTTCTAATTCATCAAGGCTATTTGTAACTACAGGAAGATCAAGGTGACTGTCACACATTGCCCGTCCATGTCCAGGTATATGTTTAATGACTCCATCTCCACCCGCAGATTCTATACCCTCAAGAGATGAGATTGCAAGCTCTGCCACCCTTGCAGGGTCAGACCCAAAACTTCTATCTCCAATCACATCACTTGCGTCTTCAAAGAATAAATCAACAACAGGAGCGCATGTTGCGTTAATTCCAAGATCTACAAGTTCTCTCATTAGGCTGGCATAATTATTAAATACAGCATGCTTTGCTTCTTCTAGATTTTCTATCTTACCAAAGCTACTTGCAGTAGGATATTCTGTAGAAGCAATAGGAGGTTTTATACGAGCGACTCTTCCTCCTTCTTGATCTATAAAAATTTTCACTTCTTCTCTGTTTGGAAATAAATCCCTCAACTGACTAGTAAGACTTAAAATTTGCTCTCTAGTTTCGCAATTTCTTTTGAATAGTATAAATCCATAAGGTTGATGAGTTTTAAAAAACTCTTTTTCCTTATCTGAAAGGCTGATTCCCTCTAATCCAAAAATTAATGGTTTCATATTATGTGTCCTTTATGAATATTTTTGCTCAAGATTACCAAACCTAGAGTAGCTAGCATCATAAAATAGCTGAATTATACCAATAGGACCATTACGATGCTTTGCAATTATTATTTCTGCAATATTATGAACTTGATTTAACTTATCTAGCCATGCACTATACTCAGGCGTTCCTGCTGCTGGTTCTTTCCTTGTAAGATAATATTCCTCTCTATAGATAAACATAACAATATCTGCGTCTTGTTCTATAGCACCAGACTCCCTAAGGTCAGAAAGCATAGGCCTTTTATCTTCTCTTTGCTCTACCGCTCTTGATAACTGCGATAAGGCGATTATAGGAATTCCTAACTCTTTAGCAAGCGCTTTAAGACCTTGCGTAATTTCTGAAATTTCAAGAACTCTACTATCGTTATTAGACCTTAACCCACTAGAACGTATTAACTGTAAATAATCTATAAATAAAATACCAAGATTATGTTTTCGTTTTAATCTTCTAGCCCTTGTTCTAATAGCAGAAATAGATAGAGCAGGGGTGTCATCTATAAAAAATGGCAAGCCTGAGAGGGTTATGGCCTCTTTTCTAAGTTTGTTATAATTTTCTTCATTAACCCTACCAGATTTTAGTGAAGAAGAGTCTATACTAGTTTGCATAGACAAGATACGCGTAGTTAGTTGCTCTGAAGACATCTCAAGCGAGAAAAATCCTACTGAAGGTGGCACTCCGCCTGTTTTGTTATGCTTTTCTTGCAAAATTCTGGCCGCATTAATAGCAAGATTTATTGCAAAAGCAGTTTTGCCCATAGAAGGACGGCCAGCTAATATTAATAAGTCTGAATTATGAAACCCTGCAAGCTTTTTATCTAAATCATTATAACAAGTTGGAATTCCTGTTACATGGTCGTCATTTTTCATAGCATTGCTAATCTGGCTTAAAGACATATTTATAGAGTCTTTAATGTCCATAAATCCACGATCAGAAACACCTTCAGCTGAAAGTTTAAATAAATATTCCTCAGCTTCTTCTATTTGATCCATAGCGCTATGGTCAAGGTTAGAATCATATGCTGTATTTACTATTTCTTCGCCTATCGCTATTAAGTTACGTTTTAAAGCAAGATCATAAATAATTAAACCATAATCATAAGAATTGATTACAGTAATAGCAATAGCGGCAAGAGAGCTTAAATAAGAAGGCCCATCTAATTGCTGGAACTGCTCATCATTTGCAAGCATACTTTTCAAAGAAACAGGAGATGCACTCATCCCTTTTTCAATAATTGCATGTATTGCTGAGTATATCTTTTGATGAATAGGCTGGTAAAAATGCTCTGGAAGAAGAAATTCGTTTACTCTGTTTAAGATGTCGTTATTGATCATTATAGATCCAAGAAGCATTTGCTCTGCCTCTATATTTGCAGGTACTTCTCTTTGCAATGCTTTATTCTCAAGAGTTTGTGGTTTTTTCTTACTCATATAATCTATATTTTTACTCTTGATTCCCTAAATATTTTTCTACTTCTAAAGCTGCCATACATCCGGTGCCAGCTGCTGTTACTGCTTGGCGGAATACCTTGTCCTGAACATCTCCCGCTGCAAATATCCCAGGAATAGAAGTGGTGGTAGAACCATGAGGAATTGAATTAGGATTTGTTATTATATATCCTTCAGAGTCTAAATCTAATTGCCCCTTAAATATATCCGTGTTTGGTTTATGTCCAATCGCGATAAAAATACCTTCGGCTAATATTGTAGAAATATCACCTGTTTTGGTATTTTTAATTCGCGCACCAGTAACAGATTTTGTGGGAGATTCAGTGCCAAGTACCTCTTCAAGCTCATGATCCCATACAACAGAAATTTTAGGGTTTTTAAATAAGCGTTCTTGTAATATTTTTTCTGCTCTAAAAGAGTCTCTTCTATGTATTACAGTTACCTTAGATGCATGATTTGTAAGATACAAAGCCTCTTCTACAGCAGTATTACCACCACCAACTACAAGTACTTGTTTATTTTTAAAGAAAAATCCATCACATGTAGCACATCCAGAAACACCGAATCCTTGAAATTTTTTCTCAGACTCAAGGCCAAGCCATTTTGCCTCTGCGCCTGTGGATATTATCACAGAATCTGAGACATACACTGTAGATGAGCCATAAGCTTTAAATGGTTTTGATGCAAAATCAACTTTTTCTATATAGTCATATATTATTTTAGTACCAACATGCTCAGCTTGTTTCATCATTTGCTCCATAAGCCATGGTCCTTGTACTACATCAGCAAAGCCTGGATAATTTTCAACATCAGTTGTTACTGTAAGCTGTCCGCCTGGAGACATTCCCATAACCATTACAGGATCTCTAGATGCCCTTGCTGAGTATATCGCAGCGCTACATCCAGCAGGACCAGAACCTATAATTAAAACTTTAGTTTTTACTTCTTTCATATTTTCCTTACCAAATATTATTTTATTACGAGTTACTAATTAACCAATTATGTATTATGTCTATATCTTTTTTATATATCAAAGCCGGAGCATGACCAGTATTTTCAATCTCATGTAGATCAAAGTTGCGATAAACATACATTTTATCTATAGTCTTTTTAAGTAAAATATCCGATTCTGTTCCATGTATCAATAGGGAAGGGCATTTTACATTCTTCCATAGATACCATAAATTTACAAATTCTTCAGAATTTTTTGATTCAGACTCTGTTTTCCTTAAAGATGTACCCTCTAATATATTAGGGTCGTAACTTAATCTATATTTGTTATCTTGGCATAATCTTATTGAATTTTCTGTAATATGATCCCAATCTTTTTCTTCTCTTATGCCAAAATTCTTAAAAATTTTCTTTATATGATCTTTTGCAATATCTTTTGTAGGAAAGCTTATGTCAAGATTTACATATTTTTCTATACGTTTTACTGTTTTTCTAGGTAGTTCTGGCCCAATATCATTTATAACAAGAGATCTTATATATTTAGAATAATATGTAGCAAGAGCCATACCTATTATTCCCCCCATAGAGGTTCCTATGAAATGGACAGATCTAAATTTCATTTGTTTTAAAAATAACATTATGTCTTTAACATATGTATTGTAATTATAGTGATTTTTATTTGCAAGCCAGCTACTATTTCCTCTTCCAGGTAAATCTATAGCAATAACCTTAAAGTCTTTTGCAAGCTCTTTGCCCAAATATTCAAAATCTTTAGCATTCCTTGTAAGCCCATGAACACAAATAACTACATCAGTATTATTAGGATCTCCCCACTGAATATAAGATAGATTATGCTTAGGAATGAATTGTAGCTTTAAGAAGTTAAAATAAGGCCCAATAGTTTCTATGCTTATCATTTTTTAATCTAGTCCTAAGTCATTTAATAATAAACCAGCCATAACTGGTATATATAACAAAGAAAAAAGAGATGATAAAATTACAGTTGTTGATGCTCTTTCAGTATTAAAGTTCCACATAGAGGCAAATATAATAGTATTAGCAGCAGTAGGGGCCAAAGAGAGTAACCTGAGCGCATCATAATAATTCCCATCATACCATCCAAAAAATACTTTATCTAAAATAATAAAAATATTTATAGCCACAGGGAAAAAGATGAATTTTGAAACAAATGATGCAGCCGTAAATTTTAAATCTATTTGAAGATTTTTTATCGTAGAAAGACCCAGGCCTATCATTATCATACCAAGAATAGAATATGCACTGCGCATACTGTATGTAAAATCATCTAAAAAATCTGGCAAAGTAAAACCTGCAAAGCTAAAAAGCCATCCTAATATAAAAGCATTGAATATTGGTAATTTTAAAACTCGTCTTAAACTATTTATGTCAGAATCTGAACCTCTAGCACATACGTAATATCCTACAGAAGATTCATACATGTTTATTCCCATTATGGACATCATGTAGATATTCAAAATGTTATCATCAAATAATGCGGTTGCAATAGGTAACATAAAATATCCGCAATTTGCAGTACCTGCTGACATTGCTAGCAAATTTACTGTTCCATCAGACCAGTATTTGTAAAAAACATAATATGTCACTACGCATAATAGACTTGATATTATAAATACTATTAATGTTATTCCAAGGTCTCCCAATGTAACATTAGTACTTGCAGGAATGCTAAAAAAAACTATAGGAGAAATAAAGTAAAATAATAGAGTAAATATACTGTTTCTATCAACTTTTGCAAACCTACCTGCGCAAAAACCTATTACTACATTGAGCAAAACCGATATAATTTTTAAGAAAACAATATAAAAGATGCTCATTTAGATTTAAATTATAAAGTTCAAAATTTGCCAAGAGCTTGTCTTACAGAGCATTTATAGTTCTAAATCATTTAAAATCTTCTGTAAAGGATAAATACCATTTTAGCCAGTTGTTTTAAAAAGAAAACTTAAAGCATGTCTTACTTACTAGAAGTTATCAGCTTTAGCAGCACATTGATCAAATATGAAAGTTTCATTGCAACCAGAAGATTTATTAATTAAACCTATATCATATTCTATGAATCGAGAATATGAGCAAGTAATTAATAGAGCAGGTCAGATTCAATGGGCTCTGACAATAACACCGTACAAATTCTATAATCGTTATTATGGAAAATAAGTCTTACATTCAACTATCGCTATTCTCATGATTAGTAACATTACCAAGACAAACAGTTTCTTGTTCTTGTGCAAGGCTATGTAGTACTGACTCAACTTGATAATAGGTATCATAAAATTTATCTTTACCTTCATTTCTTCTAAACTCAACGCGTTTAAACTCGACTTTCTCTTGATTAGAAAGGTGCTCTATATTAACAGCGTAATAATGTAGAGGATTCATTTTTATATTTTGGATAGTTTCTTTATTTAATTTAAGAGGTGTTAGGAAAGCACCTGAATTTTTGTTTTCTATCGCCGCAATCAGATCTTTAATATCATCATATTTTATATCTGAATCACTTTTTTTTAACAAAGCTTCAGCATTCTTTTTCCAGGTGGCAAATTTTTTATTTTGATTTAATAATATGAAAACATCTTTTATATAATGTGAATTGACAAGTTCTGATGTTTGTTGTTGTGCTGATTTTTTTTGTGTAGCTTCTGATATTTTGTGTCTAGCTTCTGATTCTTTATAATGTTCTTCTTGCTCTAATATAAATCCCAGAACTTTTTTAAAGCTATTATCAAAACCCGTTTCAAAATCTATATTTATATGAGTCATAGAAATATATGGACCTTCTTTTTGTACTTCTAAACCTAAATCTTTAGCAAATCCATAAATATGCTTTTGTAACTCCTCTTGAAAAACTTCATAATTTTTAAATTCACATTTTTGTATAATTATTTCAATTACTGAAATATCTAAAGTAACATCCCAAATCAGATTGTATGTCATATTATCTTCTTTTATATACTTACTATATTCTACCCCGAATAAAAATGGTTTTGTATATCCTGCATCTTTTTGATTTTGCTTTGTGGGCTCTAGTATTTTCATACTAAAATCTGTACGTACCTTTTCTAGCTTTTCTTTCCATAGTTTTGTAATATTCTTTATCTCGTTATCGTCCTTTGCCTTAAATAAATCAATATGTTTTTGAACAACTTTATTAGAAAACTCTAGCTCTAGACCAACTTTAATCTTAGATATATCCTTATACATAATTTAACCTTTAAATTTTTAATTTATACTATTTTTATCTATCCATATTTTTGCGCGGGTAGTCAAATGAGGATATATTTTTTCCATGATAATTGCTTCATATGATTTTAGATATTTTATATCTTCCTTTGATAGCATATTCATATCAATTAAACTCTTGCAATAAGGCACTAATGTGAGTGTTTTAAACTCTAAAAACCCCTCCTCTTTTGCGTCATCAACATAAATAAGATTCTCTATTCTAATACCATATTCTCCGGTTTTATAAAAACCTGGCTCATTAGAAAGAACCATATTTTTACGTAATGGAATATTAGACATTTTACTAATTCCTTGTGGCCCTTCATGTACAGAAAGAGCGTTACCAACACCATGTCCAGGTGAATGAGCAAAATCCACTCCATCTTGCCATAAATACATATAAGCTAGAATATTAATTTCAGCACCTGTAGTGCCTTTTTTAAATTTTAAAGTAGAAAGAGCTATATGGCCTTTTAATACTTGAGTATATCTTATTTTTTGTTCATCCGAAGGAACACCAGAACCTATTTTTATAGTTCTGGTAACATCTGTAGATCCACCAAAATAATGCCCTCCTGAATCTATCAAAAGAATCCCCTCTCCTTCTATTATTTTTGAAGATTCATTCTTAGGACCGTAATGTATTATCGCACCGTTAGATTTATAGCCCACAATAGGAGGAAAACTATCCATAATATAATTTGGTTGCTTTTTCCTGGCGTCTGTAAGCATCAAAGAAACATCATATTCTGATAAATGATTAGAATATTCTTGGTTCTCTAACAAAGCTAGAACTTCGCATAGTGCTATTGCATCTTTTATATGAGAATTTCTAAAACCATCTATCTCTACATCTTCTTTGCAAGCTCTCATCATTATGCATGGATCTTCTGATATAACTTTATTTTGAATCATACTTAAAATAGCTATAGAAGCATAATTACTATCTACCATTACTCTTTCATCAATAAGCTTAAGGAAACTTTTTATCTCTGATTCATCTAATATTTCTATTCCATTGATGTTTTGCTTAATAACTTTAAATTTTCTATTAGTGTTAGTAAAGAGAAACATTTTATCTTTGCTAATTAGAAGATAGCAAAGAATTAAGGGGCAAAAATCTAAATCATAAGCTCTAATATTAAGCAACCAGCAAATGGACTCTGGAGAAGTAATTAATATGTGATCTGCCTTATCTTTTATAGAATTACGTATATTTTCTACTTTAGTTAAATAATCAAGACCTGAATATTCCAATGGATATAAAAAAGGCTCAGTATTTGGCTTTTGTGGCTTATTTCCCCATATTTTATCTATTAGATTTTCATCAATAAATTTTATTTTATCCTTATCAAAAGCTCTAATCTGCTTTTCTGTAAATAGCATATCATCAATACCAAGAATAACACCTTGTGGTATAAAATCTTTAAGATGAGAAATAGAATGAATTTCAAATTCTTGATCATTTAGCTCTAGACTTGCTTGTTCTTGATATCTACCATCTGTAAAAAATAAAATTTTAGATTTCAATATAATAGCGATACCATTAGACCCTGAAAAACCAGTTATATATCTAAGTCTTTTGGCATAATAAGGAAGATATGAATTTTGATACTCATCTGAAGTTGGAACGACATATCCATCTATGCCATATATAGAAAATAAAGATCTTAAATCCGTTAAACGCTTTTTTATATCACTATTTAGCATTATGTTTTTTCCTATCAGTTAAAGATATTATGCCTGATGTTAATATAATAACAACAGAGAGCCATAAAATTTTCATACATGGTCTATGATATATTTTTGCATGAATTATTTCTCCGTCTATATTATTGAGAATGATATATATATCTTTTACAAAATCGCTAAAAATATCACTCTCTGCTGTAAGTGCATTTTCTATTTTGTATAAACGATTTTCAGGGCTTAAAATTACTAATCTCTTATTATTATCTTCAACTAAAAAATCAGCTTTTTGGTAATAGTAATTATCATTATCACCAAAAGTAATTTTTTTGAGAGTTATATAATAATTAGGATCAAGTATAGATTCACCTACTTTACCTATAAAATCTATCTCTTTTTGTAAAGCGCTATTTACTATCACAGAAAATGCGAGAAGGCCAAAACCAAAGTGACCAAGAAGCATAGAAGTCATTTTCTTAGATGGTAACGATGTACAAAGATGAGTTTTTTCTACAAATTTTACAATAGTGCTGATTATTAAAAAAAGACTAGAGAATATAGCTAAAAACAAAAGCTTGCCATCTAGATTTTTAATCCAGTACACATAGATACACAGACCAAAAGACAGTACAGCGGTTAAATAAAATTGTGAAAAAGATTTTATACCATATTTAAAGTAAGCAAAACTTCCCGCTAAAAGCATTAAAGGAATAATAAGAGGAAGGAAATAATAATAAAAATATTCAATTTTTATAGATATTGTATTCCCTAAAAATCCGATAATTATAGGGTATATTATAGAAAATAAAATGATAATAATAGAAGCGAGCCATATGATATTTCCGTAAAAAACACCTTTTTCTTTAAATGTGTAAGATTTGTTCTCGCAATAAAATAATTTATATCTTACAGCATATAAAAAGTTGCTAACACAAAAAATAACCGCAAATATAAAAAATAGAAATTCAATATTTACAGCAGATGCGAATGAATGAACAGAAACAAGAAGACCAGAACGTACTAGAAAACTGCCAAATACAGTAAATGGAAATATATTTATTCCTAAAAACAACGTCCAACGCATAAGATTTTGTTTTGACATCGAAAAAATCAAACAATGATGATAAGAAATTGCCATCATTAATGGTACTAGTGATATATTTTCTACAGGATCAAAAAACCAATATCCCCCCCAACCAAGCTCTCTATATGCCCACCAGCTTCCAAGACCTACACCAGCAAGAATAGTAATCCAACCAAATTTAGAATATGTAAGAGAGCTTTTTGAATATATAGTTGCTAAATTAGGTCTCAATAATGCCATAATAGAATAAACAAACACACCAATATAACTAGCGTATCCCATATATAAAATAGGTGGATGAATAGATAGAGCAATATCTTGTAAAAGAGGATTCAATCCAACACCCTGATGAGGTTTAATATATAAAACTTCGAATGGATTAGCTGTAAAATAAATAAAGCAAGATAGTAGAAATAATATAATACCTAGAATAAAAATTTTGTATTCCTGAAACTCTTCTTTTTTTACAGCTAAAAAGCTAGAGCATATAGTTACAAAGCTAAACCATAATAGTAATGATCCTTCATGACTAGCCCAAGCACCAGAAATTTTAAATATCATAGGCATTATAGAGCTTGAATTTAAGAACACATTCTTAACTGAAAAATCTGATAAACAAAATGCTGATACAAGCAAAAGAAATGCAGTAATAATGGATATAGTATGAAGAACTATACAATAAGTTGCAAAATCAGAGTAAAAACGAGAGTTTTTTATACTATCTATGGTCTTTCCTAGTAACAAACTAAATATAGAAATAAAAGCAAAAAATATGCTAATTATCAAACAAATATTAGCAATACTACTGATCATTTCTAGGCAATATTTCTACCATCAACATAGTAATACGGGTAGCTACACGTTGATATATAGTAATTTTTAGATTAAATAACTCAAATACTTCGCCTTGTTTAGGAAGTTTATTAACCTCATGTATTATAAGGCCAGCAAAAGTATTTGCTTTTTCATAGGGAAGGTTCCAATTTAATTCTCTATTTACATCCCTAATAGATGTAGATCCATCTATCATATATTTATTATCAGCTTTTTTAATAATCATAATATTTTGATTATCATGCTCATCATATATTTGACCAACAATTTCTTCTAATATATCTTCTAGAGTTATTATTCCACAAAGCTCTCCATATTCATCTATTACCATTGCAAAATGGGAACGCTTTTGCTTAAAAGCTTGAAGCTGGTCTATTACTAAAGCATTTTCTGGAACAAACCAAGCATCACTTGTAAAGTCTGATAGTGTGATTTTGCTATAATCAAAATTATTTTTATATAATGCCCTCAAAAGATTTTTAATATGCAAAATACCAATAATGTTATCTTTAGTTTTTTGCCAAAGAGGTATTCTAGTATGGCTTGAATATAAAGCTTTTGCCGTAATATCTTCTAAACCAAGATCAGCATCTATAGTAATAACGTTAGATCTATGTACCATGATTTCTGAAACAGTGATATTTCCCATATCAAGTACTCCGCCTAACATATCACGATCAGTTTTAAATACCCTTCCCTCTTCCATGCCGTGTTCAATTACGCCTCTTACTTCTTCAGCACCAGATATTTCTTCCTGTGAATGAATATGAAAGATTCTAAAAAATAATCTGATTAGTATATTAAGTGTATAATTAATAGGCCTTAATATCTTCATGCAATAATTTATTATCCCTATAGTTCTAAGGATAATTTTATCTGCTTTTACAAGAGCAATAGCTTTGGGCATTACTTCAGCAAATACAATTATTATAACAGCCATTACAGCAGAAGATATAATTGTTCCCTTCTCTTCACCGTATATTCCAATCATAACAGTAGTAGCAATAGTAGTAGATAAAGTATTTATAAAACTATTTACTATAAGAAGACTGCTAATCACCTGATCTTTCATTCGAAAAATTTTAAGAACCGCAATAGCTTTTATACTGCCTTCGGATTTAAGCTTTTGCATACGACCAGGAGATGCTGCAGTAATTGCAGTCTCTATAGCTGAAAGACAAGAAGAGATGCCAACAAGGAACAAAACCAAAAAAAGTAAAAATACTACCATAAAAAAATCAAAATCTAGAAAATTTACGTTTAATCATTTATAGATGTTTTTTCAAGAAAATAATAGAAATATCAAACAATAATTACTAAATTAATTCTAAATTTATGTATTATAAGAAAATAAATAATTTTTACCCTTTAGATAGTATCATACAAGTAATATTAAAAGGATTATGCATTATACACAAAATAACATAATCCAAAATTCCATTATCTATAGATAGAGGATACTAATTTGTTATATCCAGATTTATAATCATGTTGATAAAAAACTTTTAGATGAGATTTTACCTAAAATCTGTTACATGCTGTGATATTAAGGCAATATTTCATAATACCTATATAATCAATATTATAACCTTATACTAATTAATATAGTAGTAATAAGAATAATTTAAACTAAAAATTGATAAGCAAAATAAAGCCACTTCTTGACTATCATTATATAAGGTATACACTTAGTATTTCTTAATACAAAAAGTAACTTATATGGCTTATATGGCAAAGATAAGATTGATCCATTTGTTCAATTCAGAATTGATATCAGGAATATTACTGATTATTAGTTTTGTGGCTGCAATTTTAGTTGCGAATACTGGACCTTGGCAAGAAATATATAAAAATTTTGTTTTTTATCCTATTACATTTGGATCAGGAGATTTTATCTATAAAGGCCCCTTGATTCAAATTGTTAATGATGGTTTGATGACTTTATTCTTCTTACTTATTGGCCTTGAGTTAAAATATCATTTAGTACGAGGAGAATTTCAAGACAGACAAACGCTGATTTTGCCTACAGCAGCAGCGATAGGTGGAATTGTCGCACCATCTTTAATTTATTTCTGGTTTAATTTAGACTCTATAGAAACTCTTGAAGGATGGGCTATTCCAATTGCCACAGATACTGCATTTATGCTGGGAATATTATCATTTTTTGGAAGCTTTATATCACCAAAGTTGCGTGCATTTATCATAGGATTTTCATTGATAGATGATGCCATAGCATTGCTTATTTTAGCAATTTTTTATAGTAAGTCGGCAAGTATGGTAGCGGTTATAGTCTCGATAATGCTAATAGGACTATTGCTTGTATTAAATCGGTTGCAAGTCACTAGTAGTTTTTATTATCTATTCATCGGGATATTTCTTTGGATTGCTATGGTCGAGTCGGGAATTCATGGAACATTATGCGGTGTAGTTTTAGCTCTTGCAATTCCTGTTGAGAAAGACGATCAAGTAAACCCATCTTTTCATGGTTTAGAAAATGTTTTAAGGCCAATTGTGTATTTTTTTATACTTCCACTATTTGCTTTTATAAACTCTGGGGTTTCATTCGATACTTTTTCTCTTGATGTATTGAATACGCCTCTTGCTTTTGGTATTATTTTAGGGCTATTTATTGGCAAACAAATTGGTATCTTTTTATTTTCTTATGTTGCAGTAAAATTAGGTTACTGCTCTTTACCGGAAAATGTATGTTGGCCAAGGTTTTATGCTATTGGCATTCTTGGAGGTATTGGGTTTACTCTTAGCTTATTTATTGGAGACTTAACTTTTGAAGCTTCTGAACCCAATTATATTATGCGCATTAGTGTGATTATAGGATCATTATTATCTGCAGTTTTTGGAACAGGACTGTTACTTTTCTTAAAAAAGAAGGCTTACAATATTATTGATTTCTAAAGCCAAAGCTATAAATCATCTTGCATAAGCTTAGTAACTGTATAATTTGCTTAAGCAATAAAAAAAATATAGACAATAAGATAAATAAAGATAACCAAACTAGTGTAATAATTTATATTGAATACATCAAAAATATTGAGCAAAAAATTATTATTTCACTCCAGTAGAACCAAAGCCAGAGTCTCCCCTATTAGTAGAATCTAAAGAGTCAACTTCTATAATTTCAAGTTGTTCGTATTTTGTAATAACCATTTGCGCTATACGCATCCCGCGTTCTACTACAAAATCTACATCTCCATGATTTATAATAATTACCTTTATTTCGCCTCTGTAGTCATTATCTATAGTTCCAGGAGTGTTTAAAACAGTGACTCCATTTTTTGCAGCAAGGCCAGACCTAGGACGAATTTGAGCTTCATACATATGAGGAAGAGCAATAGAAATACCTGTAGGAACAATTGCTCTCATGCCAGGTTTTATTGTAATAGAAACGTCTATCGCAGCTAAAAGATCCATACCTGAGCTACCTGGTGTAGCATAAAAAGGTAAATCTAAACCTGCAGAGCTATCTAATCTGCACAATTTTATAGCACTCATATAGAACCTACAAATAATATTGGTGATAATTTGATTGTATATGGCGGGAGTGACGGGACTCGAACCCGCGGCCTTCTGCGTGACAGGCAGACGCTCTAACCAACTGAGCTACACCCCCAAGATTTACTTCAATAAGCAAATCAAGGCAGCATTCTATACTAGAATATAAGGCCCTGCAAGCACTTTTTTATACAAAATATATTTTTCTTTTTATGCTAAATTATAAGAAAATATCAAATGTGATTTATCATCATGAATCAATAACTATCTTTAATAAAATACGGTGCACTAATTATATTACCAATAACTGGTATTTTACGAATCAAACTATTAAAACCGTATATAGATGGTATAACAAAGCCTTTTAATTTATATGTTTTAGTGTTGCTATTTATAGAGCCTTCCATTGTAAAATTAAAATTCTGCCCTTCACATAAGCTTCTAGCTACCGATATTATACCATCTTTATAACCAAAAGTACCATTCATTTTGACAAAATTTACTCTGTTATTATTTCTAAATGGCATAATTCCTTTTAGAGAAGTAAAAGATACCATTCTGCTAAGAAATGGCATATCAGTTATTACAAACTTATTTAAATTAAATTCTCCATTTATTATAGATATTGGTTCACCTGCTTTAACTTGTTTTCTATTAGTGTGAATATTCAAAATCATATTCCCTGCGAGCATTTTATTATAAATACCTACAGCTCTTAGGATTGCCCCGGCATTAGTTGTAGAAATTTTCCACTCTTCTGCTTCTGAGGCAGTGCTATCAAGGTTCATTTTAAAAGATCTTGTACCTATTTTAGAATCCATCATTCCACGATAACATCTTACTTTATCGCATGATATATTAAGTAAAAAATCATCTAACCATATATCATTTTTCATTCTTATTGTTTTGATATTAATATCTAATTCTGTTTCTCTAGAATCTGCTTCTTTATCTAAAAATCTCATCATATTTGCCTTAGATAAATCAAGAGAACTACCAGATACATAAGCTTTTAGAGAATTATGACCTAATATAAAATTAGCTTTTAAATCTGTGTCACCATATTTTACGGCTTGAAGAGTAATCTTTTTGCTATCTTGACTAATATCTACAATACCATCAATTTTTATTCCTCCATCTCCTACTAAAGAAATTTTCAAATTTGATGGGATGGATGAATTATCACTCTTTCCAGAAATTTCGATTGAAGATTTTATTCCTTGAGGTTTATAAAGACCTACTTTATCTATTAAGAAATCTAAGTTTTTTAAATTAGAATTTATTAACAGTACAGAGCTATCAGATTTTATTTTATAATTAATATTAGCAATAGCAGAGCCATGATTGATTGTTATACCCAAATTTTTTGATTCAGAATGGTTGGGCAAGAGTTTCATTTTTATATCAAGAGAATGTTCAAAATCATTTTTTAGGCTATCATCAAGATTCATTTGATAATTTACATCACTATTAAAGCCATTAATTTTGATTGGACCTGATATAATCACTTTTTCCCCATCAAATTTTCCTGTTATAATGCCATTTGTAGCTATGATATTAGAGTCAAAAATATTCAAAGACACATTAGAGATCTTAGCATCAACATTATATTGATTTATAGTACCTGGTTTTAATGGTATTACTGTTGCTACATCAATTGTAGCTAGACCTTTTATTTTGGTAAGATCTATATCGTATTTTTGCATTTGCTCTACATTAGCTAGAGGAATAAACTTTATAAGCCCTACAGCAGAACCTTTACCCTTGATTTTACATATTACATCTGCAAAATCACCCTTCCCCCAATCTATAGAGACCATAGAGTCTTTTATTAAAATCTCAGCCGAATTTGCAGAAGATATATTGAAATTTATATTAGTGCCATTAAGCACAAGATTAGAATTTAGGTCAGTAATTACAGGAAAAGACTCATCATATTTTAAAGACAAAGACTTAATATCAAATTTTCCATCTATATTTTGTGGATCTAATATTTTATTTGAGAAAAAATGTTTATCTAAATTTACATAAAACGATCCGCTGATTTTACCTTCTAATATAAAGCTTCGTAAGAATTGTACAATTTTGTTATCTGGCAGAATATTCCAAAAAGCTTTATGAATCATTAATGGCATATCAAGAATTTCGCCATTTGCTTCTATATGATATGGATTGCCTAGAAATTTTTTGTAAATTAGAGAAAAATTTGCATAGGATTTTTGACCAAAGTCTATTTTAAAATCTGTTATTTTAGTCAGTGATTCTTTTATAACAAAGACTCCTTCGAGATTCATTTTAATATCATTAATATTAAAATCAGATATATTAAGGGTAAAATAAAAGCCTAGTTTTTTTATAGATTTTAAGATGTCATAGTCAATTGTTATATTACCAATATTTAATTCAAAATCATCCTCACTATTAGTATTATGTATTACTAAATTCTTGATTAAAATTTTATCGTATAAAATTGTAATATTACCTATATTAGTTGTTATTGTATTATTGCTAGCAAAACGTTCTAACAAATGCTTTGTAGGTCTTTCTAAAATTTTTGGCGAAGCAAATAAAACTGCAACAAAAATCACTACCAATACTGCAAAATTAACAAAACAAAATCTTAAAAAATTTTTCATTAGAATTTTCCTTATCTCACTTACCAACATATGACGACTATGAAGTTATGACAAGATCATTTAATAGTTTACTTATTTTTATTTTG
This sequence comes from uncultured Rickettsiaceae bacterium, assembly GCA_964553715.1. Taxonomy (GTDB): domain Bacteria; phylum Pseudomonadota; class Alphaproteobacteria; order Rickettsiales; family Rickettsiaceae; genus JAGOJE01. The sequence goes on along the minus strand of CAZKKY010000014.1, from coordinate 11,137 downwards.
ATATAAGTTTATTTTAATTACAAACATGAGTGATTTATGCATATTTCTTTTGTTGGCGCTGGGTATGTAGGACTAGTATCAGCCGTATTATTTTCACATCTTGGGTATAAGGTTATATCGATTGATAGTGATGAAAAAAAAATTACTAATCTAAAAAATGCTATTATACCTATTTATGAACCTGGACTTGAAAAATATCTTAAAACAGCTATTGATGAAAACACTATAGAATTTCATAATAACCATATCAAACAAAATGTTGATATAGTTTTTATAGCAGTAGGAACTCCTTCTTTAGATTCAGGAGAAGCTGATTTATCATATGTATATAATGCAACATTAGAAGCTGCTATGTCATGTAGCAAAGACACATTGATTGTGATAAAATCAACCGTACCACCAGGAAGCTGTAATAAGTTAAAAGCATTCTTAAAAAGCCATGGATATGAGAATGAAGTAGCTTCAAATCCAGAATTTCTGCGCGAAGGAAGTGCTATCGAAGACTTCCTAAATCCAGATCGTATAATAATAGGCACATCTAGCACTAAAGCATCAGATCTGCTAGAAGAGATATATAGACCATTAACAAATAATGGAATAGATCTAATAAAAACAGATACCAATACTGCAGAACTAATTAAATATGCTTCAAATTCTTTTCTTGCAACGAAAATAGGATTTATCAACGAAATGGCTAACCTATGTGAAGTATTAGATGCAGATATAGACCTTCTTTCAAAAGGTATGGGCAGTGATAAAAGAATAGGGTCAGACTTTTTAAAAGCTGGGCCAGGTTTTGGTGGATCATGTTTTCCAAAAGACATTTTAGCGCTATCTTATATAGCATCAGATAAAAATCAAAAATGTGAAATACTTGACGCTGTAATTTCTTCTAATAAAAATCGTAAGGAATATATAGTAAATAGAGTAATTAATGTTCTAGGATCAATAGAAAAAAAGAAAATTGCTATTCTAGGAATTACATTTAAAGCATTTACTGATGACGTAAGACACAGCCCTGCAGTAGAAATAGCAAAATCTCTACAAGATAAAGGCGCTAATATATATATATATGATCCAGAAGGTATGAAAAATGCCTCGAATATACTAGAAGCTTCATTTTGCTCTTCACCCTATCATGCTGCTGAAAATGCATCAGCTATTCTAATATTAACAGAGTGGGATGAATTTAAAAAAATGGATTATGCACTTCTAGCAAATATCTTAGAAGAAAAAATTATATTCGACTTCCGAAATATTCTTGATGAAAAAGAAGTGAAAAAACATGGATTACGTTATTACAAAATAGGACAACGTAGTTATTTTTAAATTAAATAGTAAATATCTTGGCAATACAAAATTATTACTAAAAGATATAGTTTTTATCGTTTTAGTTGTAAAAATTCTTCTGGCATGTAATCAAAAGTTAGTATATTTTGACTATAAGTTACTAGTGAATATATAAAAATAATGTAACATAACTACAAAATAACAGAGGAATTCCTATGAAATGTAAAATATCTGATGATATAAAAAAAGATATTAAAAAGATTCTTATAAAAATTGATAAATTAGTTGAAATGACTTGTCATAATACTTATTTACTCAAAAGAATACTAGATCACACAAATACATCTAAAACTACACTAAAAAGTGCAGTATTTTATAATGGACAAAAATTTAGAATATTCTTAAAAAAAGATAAAAATAAACACGAGAGCTCAATATTTAAAACAAAGACTCGTAAAGATTAATATTGGCATGTTCTAGGTATAATTAGGTTGTATGTAGAAATATTTTCTATACACAACCTAACCTAATCTATAATGCATTGCTTTATATAGCAAAAATAGCCTTACATAGTGAATAATATAATGGGACTCCAACTACAACGTTGAATGGGAATGTAATGGCTAAAGACATAGGTAAATAAATAGCTGCTTTTGCTTCTGGCAATGCTATCCTCATAGCAGCAGGAACTGCAATATAAGAAGCACTTGCACATAATATTGTAAAAAGAGTGCTGCTTCCAGCATCTAGACCTACCAGATAGCTTACTATAATCCCTATAGAAGCACCAATCATAGGCATATAAATACAAAACAATGTAAGAGGCAAGCTAAAATATTTAAAATGGGAAGAATTTTTTGCAACTACAAGACCCATATCTAACATAAAAAGACAAAGCATACCTTGAAATGGCACGCCAAGGAAACCTTCTACTTTATTCCAGCCGTGATTTCCCGTAACAGAACCTATTATAAAAGATCCAAGTAGTAATAAAATAGTGCCATTTACTAAGATCTCCTTTGCTATATCACCTATTTTATGTGAAGAGCTATAAATTGATGGAATAGCTTTATTAGCAATAAAAAGTCCAGAAATAATAGCTGGAGCTTCCATTAATGCAAGAATAGCTATGATATAAGAACCATATTCTACATTATTAGTTTGCAAGAATGTTTCCCCAGCTACAAAGGTAACTATACTAATAGAACCATATTGAGCAGCAATTGTAGAGGCTGTATGACTATCAATTTTTGTAGTATATTTTATAAGATAATAAGACAAAAATGGTTGAAAAAAACTTATAAAGACACCAGCAATAATTATAGATAAAATTTTTGAGTCTATAGAAGTAGTCGTAGATATAGCAACCCCACCCTTAAAACCTATAGCAACCATCATATAAATAGATAAATATGAGCTAATAGAGTCTGGAATTTTTAGATCAGACTTAACAAGTCCTGCAACTACACCAAGCGCAAAAAACATTACTGTAGGAGACAAAAGATTGTATGTTAGAATTTGTATTAGTTCCATATTAATTTACATACCTTTATATATCAAAGCTTTGCATATAAATAATGTGTGCATTTTTATTAGAGTCAAAATAGAGTTTCCTGTGAATAATTTGGACAGTTTTTGTTTGCTTATCTCATATTCGTAGATTTACGCCTAATACTAAGTTTAAAACTATACAGCACTAATGCTAGAGTAAATGATTACTCTAGCAGACACTCCATCACCATTATATATAATAGCTTAGAAGGCCTTTCAACTCCTTCCAAGCGACTCTTTTCAATTAGCTGAAATATTTTTTTTCATAAGCAGGAGTAGCTTTTCTTCCACTCTTTTGTTTGTCATGAAATTTCGATTCATCAGAGCTATTATGAGAATCATGAAAATCTGAAGATCTATTGCTATTCTCAGAAGAGCGATTACCACGATCAAAACCACCATCTCTTCTATTACCAAATTTACGATCTCCATTATCTCTACGATCGCCTCCGCGATCACGGTCACCACGATCACGAGGTTTATCTATTTGGTTTACATGTTCTGCATCTATTCTCAAAGAAAGTTTAGCCCTTCCTTTTTGATCAATACCAATTATTTTCACCTTAACGATTTTGTCCATCTGTAGATATTGATTAATATCTTCAACTCTATCTTCGGAAATTTCACTTATATGAATAAACCCATCACGACCTGGAAGATAATTAATAAACGCACCAGATTCAAGAACTTTAACTACAGTTCCATCATATATCTGACCAAACTCTGGCTCAGCAGCAATAGCCATAATACGAGCAATAGCATCATTCAATTTCTCCGCCCCTACAGCAGAAACCTGTACTGTACCATCATCATTAATATCAATTTTAGCACCTGTTTTTTCACAAATCTCTTTGATCACCTTACCACCAGGGCCTATAATTTCTCTGATTTTATCTTTATTTACTTTAAAGCTTTTAATAACAGGAGCATTTTGACTTACTGTATTACGATGAGCACTAAGAGCAGCATTCATTTTTTCTAAAATATGTATTCTACCTTCATGAGCTTGTGCAAGAGCATGGCTCATAATATCAAAAGTAATTCCTGTAACCTTAATATCCATTTGTAATGCTGTAACTCCATTTGCAGTACCAGCAACTTTAAAGTCCATATCACCTAAGTGATCCTCATCTCCAAGAATATCAGATAAAATAACAAAATCTTTTCCTTCTTTTATAAGGCCCATAGCAATACCAGAAACCGGTGCTTTTAAAGGAACACCCGCATCCATCATAGATAAAGATCCACCACATACAGTAGCCATAGACGAAGAACCATTAGACTCAGTAATTTCTGATACTATTCTGATAGCATAGGGAAACTCCTCTCTGCTAGGAAGAACAGGGTTAAGAGCCCTCCATGCAAGCTTTCCATGGCCGACTTCACGCCTACCAGGAGCCTTAAGAGGAGTAGCTTCTCCAACAGAATAAGGAGGAAAAATATATTGTAGCATAAAATGCTCGCGATTATCCCCTGTGATATCGTCTATCATTTGTTCGTCTTGACTAGTTCCGAGGGTACTTGCTACAACAGCTTGAGTCTCACCTCTTGTAAATAATGCAGAGCCATGTACCATAGGTAAAAACGCAGTCTCACACTCAATATTTCTGATCTCTTTAGAATTACGACCATCAATTCTCTTGCCAGTTTTAAGGGCTTGAGTTCTTAAAATAGAAGCCTTTACTTCATCAAAAGCCATATCTAATTTTAATGTAGTTATTTCTTCTTGATCTGCAAAGCTATTTACTATTTCATCATATATTGTTTGAAGAGCAGAAACTCTATCTTGTTTAGATTTGATAGCAAAAGCATCTTCAATTTTTTTCGCTGAAGATTTTTTTATGGAATCAATTAGTGATGCAGGAGCAATAGGCTCAGGCAAAGACCATTTTGGTTTACCAGCTTCCTTTACAAGTTCATCTATCAATTTGATAACAGGCCTTAAAGCATCATGACCAAATTTTACAGCATCTAGCATATCTTCTTCGCTTAATTGATCAGCTTCTGACTCTACCATCATCACAGAACTATCAGTACCAGCTACAACAAGATCAAGTCTGCTTGTTTTTAGGTCTGTTATAGATGGATTAAGAACAAATTTTCCATCAATATGTCCAACCCTTGCAGCACCTACTAATTCCATCAAAGGAACGCCTGATAAAGCAAGAGCCGCTGATGAACCTATCATAGCTAGTATATCAGGATTATGAGCTGGATCATATGACAATACAGTGCAAATAACTTGCGTCTCATTAAAAAATGCAGGATGAAACAATGGGCGCAATGGGCGATCAATCAATCTACATACTAATATTTCACGATTTGAAGATTTTCCTTCACTTTTCATATATCCACCAGGTATCTTACCTGCAGAAAAAGCCATTTCTCTATAATGCACAGTAAGAGGGAAAAAACTAATTCCTTCCTTCACAGTCTTAGCAGATACAGCAGTACATAATACCATTGTATTCCCCATAGAAACAACAACAGCACCATCAGCTTGACGAGCAACTTTACCAGTTTTTATAGTAAGGGTATCATTACCCCATTTTATTTCTTTTACAATTTCATTAAACATATATTTTATTTTTTCCTTTTTTTAATATCTATTTTCTATCTAATCAATAACATAACTCTAATCTGTAAAGATAAATTTATATAAAAAATAGACCAATAAAAAATAGCTCGAAATTTAAAACTCCGAGCCATTTTACACTTATTTACGAAGACCTAATTTCTCTATCAGAGAAACATATCTACTAAGATCTTTTTTCTTCAGATAGCTAAGTAACCTTTTACGAGAACCTACCATCATCAAAAGACCACGCCTAGAGTGAAAATCCTTATGATTTTCTTTCATATGCTCAGTCAGATTTCTAATACGCTCTGTTAAAATTGCACATTGCACTTCTACAGAACCCGTATCACCTGATTTACAAGCAAATTCATTAATTAATTCTTGTTTGCGTAACGCTGTAATCGACATCTTAATCTCCATATAATTTATAAATTAAAAACCCTCGCAGAATTGAAGCGTCCTTGATATAACGAGCCAATAGATAATATATTGCCCTGGTAACGCAACCATAAAAAAGAACAATCTTTTTCGTCTAAGTACAATTTCTGACCACAACGAATTTTATAAGCAGTTACGTCATCAATATCAAGAACCGGGATGTCGTCCAGTACTGAATCAACCCTCGAGATATTAAGAATCAGATGATTATATGCATCTTCATCATTAAGCACAGCAATATCATCAAACAACACAGATTTTTCTGCAAAAAAATTTGATACTTGCGTGCGCCGCAATACTATCACAAAACCTAAACTTTGCAAGGATAAAGATATATCCTCAGCCAAAGTTCTTACATATGTGCCTTTGGAACATTCTACCTCATATGTTGCTTGCATCTTGCTAGCATCGTAAGATAGCATTTTTAAAAAGAAAATAGTAATTTCGCGCTCATTTATAACACATGGTTTATTGTTGCGCGCTAGATCATATGCTCTTTGTCCATTAACTTTGATTGCAGAATATATGGGCGGAGTCTGCATTATTTTTCCAATAAACTTTTTTGTAATATCATTACAATCTTTTTGGGATGGAATTACGTCCGTTTTTTCTACTACATCACCTTCTATATCACCTGTAGTAGTTTTTGCTCCGAACTGGATTGTAAATATATATCTTTTTCTTCCATCTATAAGAACATGAGAAAGCTTTGTAGCCTCTCCAACAGCCAAAGGTAATACACCTTCCGCTTCTGGGTCTAAAGTTCCTGTATGACCAATTTTAGAACCTTTTAAGATTTTTTTTACATATGAAACAACCCTAGCAGAAGTAATGCCTCTTGGTTTATATATATTAATCCATCCATTAATGGCATGACACCCTTTAGAAAAAGTCATCATTATATTTCTGTATTAGAGTTTTTAGGAACCCTTACCATTATATTGCTACGATATTTTGGATTATTTTTACTATTATCTGGCCTATCATAGAATTTAGAAGATTTAGATAATTTCAGAACGTCTTTTCTTTCATTTTTAAATGGCTTAATGTATTTTTCAATGTTATTTGCTGTTCTTATAACGTTATTCTTATATTTCTCGCCAAGAGATTTAGTAGCGGAATGATAATGAGCTATTGCTTCATGCCAATCTTGTAGATTATTATATTTTGACTTTAAAAAAGATGCAGCGTAGTCAATATTATACTTAGGATCGAATGCTTCTTCTATTGACCGGAAGGCTCTTCTATGGTGCTTTAAATTAATTTGCATACATCCAACATCTATATTTTCTTTTCCTATTATAATTTGCTTACGTACAAATTCAACAGCTTCTTCTCTGCTATCAAAAAAATAACCCTTCCCTTCTACGTTTACAGTCCAAGGCCATACCATTCTAATTTTCTTTTTTGAATGTATTTTGCCAGTCTCGTTTAATGATATTGAATGCAATGTGTCACCAGGAATTTTATATTTATACTCATATTTCTGAAATAATTTAAGACATTTGAGTGATGTCCTCATTTCATAATCATACTTAGCTGAAAAAACAGATGTATAAAATAAAATATTCACAAGAAATAAGGTTATATTACGCATTTTTTAGGTTTTATAAAAAAGATAATATTATATTGGCTCTAAAATACTTGCAAATTTTTGACAAATCTAATATAAGATCCTCTATGTAATTACAAAAATAGTTGCGTTGATGCAATTATTTGAATGAATGACGATTATTATTTAAGCAATCTATCTTAAATAAATAATAAAACTTATATCTTTACAATAATGCGCCCTTAGCTCAGCTGGATAGAGCAACAGATTTCTAATCTGTGGGTCAGAGGTTCGAATCCTTTAGGGCGCGCCATTTTATTCTTATATAATTTTGTCAATTGTTCGCGTTAACAACCTGATATACCAATATTATGTTATATTAGAGGCCTAATTTTCATGAAAATTATCCTATTTTTTTTATTCTCTATATTATTTTCATGTACTAATAAAAATATTAGTCATAAGCTTATCGAAAATATCAACAATGAGATAGGAAAAAAAACGCAGATTAATAACGGAGAAATAATAGCACGATACGACCTTATAGGCGCTTCTAATAAAAAATGCTTATATTTAAAGAACTATTCAAATATTATAAACAACGACTCTGATAATAAAGCCTTTATACGCACAATACTTTCAAAAATAAAAAAAGAGCATTTAATAAAAAGACGAGCGCAAGATAAAACAACCTATTTAAAAAAGAAATTATCTTTTTTAAATGATAAATACAAAATATTTAATAGCTGTGAAGGACGTAATTTTTATGAAGAAGAGGATATAGATATTTTTAACAAAATAGATACAGACTTAAAAATATCTCTTAATACTCTAGGCAAATTAGACAAACTCACAAGCAATATACCCATTTTCTTTCCTCATTCACATTCTAAGCTAACCAGTCCTTTTGGAATAAGAAAACACCCTATTACGAAAGAAAGAAAATTCCATTGCGGGACTGATTTTGCAGGATCTCAACCTTCAATGCCAATATATGCATCAGCAAACGGAAGAGTATTAGATACAGGAAAAATGAATGGATATGGTAATGTTATTACTATATCTCATGGCAATAATTTTAAAACCAGATACGCTCATTTAAGCAAAATTTTGGTTAACAAAGGTCAGCATGTTCTAAAAGGACAAAAAATTGGAATAGAAGGTAACAGTGGTAATTCAACTTCTCCTCATCTACATTTTGAAGTAATATTCAAAGACAAAACAATTAATCCATATGATTTTGTAGACAATGGATATGAATGCCAAAAATAAATATTACTATCATTTTATAAATATCTTTAGTAAATAAAAAATTATTAGAATTTAAACCTTGATGCATTATGGCTGGAGATAATGCATTCATTATTTTTGCTACAAAATAGTATTATAGTGCCATTACTGTTTAAATCAGACCTAGTAATAGAAAATTTTGCGTCGCATTTTTGGTTGTTCTTAGGATTTATTATAATATCTGCGTCACAATCAAGACTTTTAAAACAAATATTTATTTTACTTCCATTGTTAGTAATAATTTGCTTATTAGTTTCTGTAATATCATATTTATGAATTATAATCTCTTTTTGACCAAACCAATTAGACCAATATTTCTTTATAAATCCAGACATATTATTAGCATGAATTTCTAGCTTACCATCTTTGTTTTGTACACCAAGATTATTATGATATGGATCAAATATTATATCTGGTTTTTTAGATAAAAACATTGAAATAATAGAGATAGCTATCATAATCCACCCTAAATGTCGCCATGCTTTTTGCCATAAAATAAGCCAAAAAAATCCAAACATATACATTACTATACTAATATGGCTAATATATCCAAAATACCATATAGACCCTGGCAATGATGCAATAAAATCAGCTGATTTTATTATAATGGATATAAAATAACCTAAAATTTTTAAAACATAATAATCTAAATTAAAAGGCATAAGAATTACAGACAATATAGCAAGAGGCATCATTAAAAATGACATTACAGGTACTGCAAGTAAATTAGATAAAGCGCCATAGTTAGAGGCGATATAAAAATGATATACCACTATTGGCATAGTAGCAAAACCCGCAAGAAGACTTGAGTATATATTTGCAAACAGATATATCTTTATTTGAGCTAAAATTCCATTACTATAACCAAGCATCCATTTGTGCTTCATGTAAAATTCAAAACCACTTATTAAAGAAAGTACAGCGATAAATGAAAGCTGAAAACTTGGGTGCATAATATATTCTGGATTAATAGCAAGTATGATAATAGAAGCTATAGCTATTGATCTTAAAGGATAAGGAGTTCTACCTATTATTATAGATAAAATAAAAACAGCAGTCATTATAAATGCCCTAGTTGCTGCAATCTGCATGCCAGATAGCATTAAATATAAAAAACTACCTATTAGCGAGATAAATGATGCAATTACTTTAACATTACATCTAAAGGCTATAAAATCTGATAAATTAAGTAAAAATCTTGAAGATATATAAAATAACATAGCTACTAAAGATAGATGCAGACCAGAGACGCACAAAATATGTGAAATACCAGCATATCTCATATTCTGCATTATATTTTTGTCCAAGGCTTTGCCCTCTCCTAGTAAAATAGCTGCAGCAAAATTTCCATTATCAGATCCTAGAGAGTTAATAAGTCTTGCATATATAATTCTACGAATTTTATGAATATAAGAATCTAAAGACGAAATTTCTTTTTTATATATTATTTCAGGCTTAGTCATCGCATATCCTATAGCACCTATGGAACTAAAAAAATTATATAGCTCAAAATTATAGCCACCAGGTAATAAGCTAGGATGAGGAGGTGTTAGAAAGGCAAATAAACTAATCTTATCGCCTACCATAAAGTCATTTAAATATTCATCACCAACATTAAGCCTAACTGAAGATTTAAATTGATGTTTTTCCTTTTTTTTATCATATAAAAAAACATCCGAAAGAGTTATTTGATCGCCATTTGTTACAGGTTTTATTAAAGAGATTTTACCCTCTATTTTAGCAGAAAACGAATGATCTATAGATTTAGAATCTATAGACAAAGTACGATATTTTGCTACTACTATTCCTAAAACAAAAAATATTATTATTCCTGAAAAAAACGCTCCTATCACTCCATATTTCCGAAAATATAATGTAGCAATAGAGCTAATAAAAACTAAAGATATATATCTAACGCTAGGCTCATAATCTAAGCTTAAGTATATAACAATACCAAATATAAAACTTACAAAATACCATAGATTTAGATGGTGATATTCATCTAACAGATTATTGATTATGTTGTTTTTTGAATTGCCTAGTTTTTGTGTCATCTAAAAAAATTATGCATTACATTAATAGCTGATAGTTTGTACCTTTCATTGTGATTATGAATTTATACAATTGTTTCGAATAGCCTATGGCGACCTTGCAATCTACCGTCTTTGCGAGTAGCCTATCAAAACCCATAACCGTCATTGCGAGGAGGTATGCTCCGTGGCAATCTAGGATAGAAGAACTGGATCGCTTCGCTTTGCTCGCGATGACAGGGGTATGTTTGTGATAACAAGACCCATAACAGTCCTTGCGAGGAGCCTATCAAAACACAAACCGTCATTGCGAGCGAAGCGTGGCAATCTAGTATTTCTTATTTTTCCTGGATTGCTTCATGCTAATACATTCGCAATGACGTAATCCCCAGCCGTCATTGCGAGGAG
>CAZKKY010000013.1:0-34363 GCA_964553715.1 uncultured Rickettsiaceae bacterium | reverse complement strand
CCTCATATGGAAGATTTGCATAAAGCTATATCATTCTTCTTTATTGCGTCACCAGCGTCATAGTAATTTACTATAGATTAAGCTACTTCAAAATCATCTTTTTTAGTTTGGGAGCTAGATATGTAGTCTAACCTAGGATTAGCAGATCTAAAAACATTGTTATTGATTTTTCGTGCATGATCTACTAGCAAAATAGGAATACCATCAGAAGATATAGGATATGCTAGTCCAGCTGACTGACTAATTAACTCTTGTGATTCTTTGTCATATTTGAGAGGTCCTTTGGTAAGAGGGCATACTAAAACTTTAAGCAACTCAGAAGAAATTTCCATATTCATGAACCGATATTATTATTTTCAGTTAACACTATGCTATATTTTTATTACAAAATCAAGATTTTTTTATATAAAGGTTATTTTTTTGCAACTACTACATTAAGTGCAGTATGGTTAGTCTCAAGTTTTTAGGACTTTCACCGCGGTTAACAAAAGTAAACTTTTTTGTATTATTTAATTATTTTACCTAATAGAAATCGTACTTCTTCAGTAGATATAAGTTCCATAAAAATCTCCCTTTCAAAATCTAAAAGATTATTTTCATTCATTTTCATTCCGGATAGTAATTGTAAATAATTAGCAATTTTTATCCTATGTTTATCAAGAGAATTAAAATCTATCTCTTTTTCCAGATCAAATTTTGGTAATATATACACTTTTTCAGCCATTTGTTTTTCATGAATTGTGATAGGGTAGAGATCTGTTATTTCTAATGCTTCTTCAAGTAAGTAAGATCTATTCATATTCACATATAATTTTATGTCATAATCATATGAGAAATGGTCTGCTGAGGATGTTTTATTTGCAAAAACGATGTTTTTAAGGTTTTTTACCAGGAGAGTTTCTGATTTGCTACCTCTAATAACCATTTCTTTTGTTCCCCCAAATGCTGGTATTAATCCAAGATTGGATTCAACAAGGCCAGCTGATAATTGTTGGTGAGCATAAACAAGCGAGCTATGTAAGAGAAGCTCTGATCCTCCGCCAAGTGCTGCCCCTGAAGCGCATGAAATTACTTCTATGCCAGAATGTTTTATTTTTTGCATAGTATATTGGCCAAGTGTTATAAATTCTTCAATATTACGCCAATTGTTATTATGTATGTTATCTAAAAAAATACTCAGATTTGCACCAGCAGAAAAATGATAAGAATCGCTATAGATATAAAGCCTTTTATTATTTTCTTGGGCGTAAGATATTGCATCAGAAAGACTAGTAAAAATTTCATGATTCAGGCAATTCATTTTAGTAGATATTGAAAAACATAATGAATCATTCTTTAGAAGAGATAGTTTACATGAGTCATTTTCAAGTAGATATTTTTTATTATATTTTGATAAATTATTAGTTTCTGATAAGAAATATTTGCTATCAATATTCTTATACTCTTCTGTTTTAAGAAAGCTATAGGGATTATGTTGAGATTCTTCTATAATTTTAAAACCATTTTTAATAACACTATAAAATAGTTCAAATGGACCATATTTCCAGTTATATCCAAGACGCATTACTTTATCTATATCATATATATTATCGCAGATATCATCGGATATAGATATAACATAGCTTCCAAATGCGATTATTATATCTTTTATTGCCATCCCTATATTATTAGTTAGAGATAAAACATCATTGATATTTCTACCAAAATCATATTTTTCATCTTTGCATTTACTATATTCCATGGTCGTAAGATTGATTACTTCCTTTATTTTGGTACCGTCTATATTTTTTATTCTGTAAAAACCTCCAAGTCCTTTTCGGCCAGTGTATTTTTGATCTATCATTTGGCTGATTTGTTGATGGTTTTTATATATTTCGCGAAATTTATCATGATTAGGAAGAGATTCTAATAAAGATGTAGAAATCAGCCTCATTACATCTATACCTATTAAATCATACAAACCAAATACACCAGTATTTGGTAAGTATAAATATTTATGCATGATGTAATCTATTATTTCTATATCTACGTTATATTCTAAAGCTTTGTTTAAAGACAGCTCTAAGAAAAAGCAACCAATACGGTTAGCTATAAAACCAGGTGTATCTCTGCATTCTACTACTTCTTTCCCTAATTTACGAGAGGCAAAATCTATAGCTAGTTTTTTTGTTTCATGATTTGTCTCATCGTCTGTTACAAGTTCTAGAAGTGGCATATATCTTGGAGGGTTAAAAAAATGCAGTATAATAAAATTTGTTGTGATAGATTTCGGTAATTCTTGCTTTAATAGATGCAGATTTAGCGTAGAAGTGTTAGATGATAAAATGACATTTTTTTTGAGATAGGGTAAGAGTTTTTTATATAGTTCTTGCTTTATATTTATATTTTCTACTATAGCTTCAATTACAAGGTCGCATTCCCTAATTTTTTCAAGATCATCTTCCAAATTACATGGTGTTATTAAGTCTAGTTTAGATGGGTGAGATAAAGGTTCTGGCTTTGTAACAAGCATTTTTGTTAATGCTTGTTTAGTAATTGAAGATCGCTCTTCTTCGTTAGATGCAATATCAAATAACAATACTTTAGTAGAGGAGTTTGCTATTTGCGCAGCTATTCCGGCGCCCATAACGCCAGATCCTATTACGCAAACTGTAGTGATTGATCTATTATTGTCCAAAATTCCTCGCGAAATATAGTGTGATTTATAGACTCTATAATAAGCGTATTTTAGGCGCAATCAAAAATTGAAAATAATGCTAAAATAGTGATTTATAATAATATATATGAAATACGCAATATATTATTTTTAAGTTTTATTTTGCTAATAGATAGGTTGCCAATTTCTTTGGTTGAGCTAAGGTGTGTGCCTCCACAAGGTACTGGAAACATATCACCTATTTGCATAGCGCGAAAATTTTTATTTTGTGGAATATCATAAGGTAACTTATAAAAATTTTTTTCAAAAGAATCTTGGTCAGTCTCAAAAATTTTAGTTTTAAGGTTATTTATTATTGCTTCATTAATAGATAGTTGAATTTTATTTTTATCTATATCTATATCTGATAGAAATTCAACATATGCTTCTCCTGAAAATGAATGCCCTTTTATTGCTTTAATTTCTACTACATTACCTAAAAGATGCGCTGCAGTATGGTATCGAGCGTTAAGTAGTCTTCTTTCTTGGTCAATTGTAGAATATATTTTTGAATCTATAAGAATTTCATTATATCCAGATGTTATATAATGTCTTATTTCGTTATTAATTGTACTTACATGCTTTACAATTGTTTCGAAGTGATCATTTTTAATTATACCAATATCGGATGGTTGTCCTCCTGATTGAGGATAAAATATTGTCTGGTCCAATATTAAAAAAACACCCTTTTCGTCTTGTTCTATCTTTATAATATGTCCTTCAGAAGAAAAATTATATGTATTTTCAAGATATAATCTTTTAGTCATTTTATTACATTCGCGCTTTTGTCTCTGTAGTAAGATAACATTTTAAAGATTTCATCTTGTAAAAGATGGTATTTTAAATTTTCGATATTTTTTCTAGGTATAATTACAATAACACGGTTTTTAATAAATGGTAAATCAAAAGCAGTATGTAAATTATGTACTACAGACTTTATTCTCCGGCGTATCTTATTTCTAGTTACAGCATTACCGAGTTTCTTAGGTATTTTAAGGCCTAAATGAATAGGGATTGGCTGCAATAGATCTTCAGAATTGTTATTTATACAATGAGAGCTAGACAGACCAGATTCAAGAGAGTTAAAGCTTTTATCAATATAAGTAATAAGAACCATATGTGCACTATGATTCTTTTTGCCTAACTTATTTGCTTTATCAAAAGAAGATTGGTCCCTTAAAGGAATTATCCTAATCTTATGCTGAGATTTTTTTTCTTCCTTTTGCACGACGTCTTCTTATAACTTCTCTACCACCAACTGTAGCCATACGAGCCCTAAAGCCGTGCCTTCTTTTTCTTACTAAATTGCTAGGTTGAAATGTACGTTTCATGATGAATAACTCATAAATAAATTTTGCCAAATTATATTAAAAAGACAGGGCCTGTCAACGAAATTGTTCTTTTATGCCCTGTTCTTAATCTAAACCATCTAATGAATTATAATATTACAGTAGATTTTGATGTTCTTCTTTTGCAGCTTTTCTTGCGCCAGAATATGCCATTAATAAAAGAATGCCAGCTAGAGCAAACCATGTTATTGCATAATATTTATGCTGCATAGAGTCTATTTGAGTAAAATCAGAATGGTGCGGTATTAATAAATGATAGTCTATGATTGTCTGATCGTTGTCCTCTATCATCATCATATACATATCAGTATTGATATCAAGACCTGTAAAAATCTTCATTTCTTCTATATCAGGTGCTAACCAAAGATTTTGATCTAACAGATTTTTAGGTAAGAACGCGCCGCGAGGCCCTCTTGGAGTAATAATAGTAGTAATCTCTATTTCTCCATTAGTTTTTTTAGGTAAAGTTTCAGGATGTTTTTTACCTTTGGTCCAACCTCTGTTTACTATTATGTATTCTCCATCAGTAGTTAAAAAGGGAGTAAGAATAGACAAACCATGTCCGCGAGGAGTAAGATAGTTGTGGCTAAACAAAAACATATCTTTGCCTTCTATGAATCTTCCTTTTAGCTTATATTTTTTATATTCTTCTGCAGGTGTTGGCTTTAATCCTTTAGGGAAAGAAACGCTATTTTGAGAAGCTTTTTCAGTTATATCGGCGATCATGCGATCTTTAAATGCCATGCGCTCTAATTGCCAAATGCCAAGAGACATAAGAATTACAAAGCCTAGGGTTACCAAAATAGTTGGTACCGGTTTAAATTTGATCATCATATATTTTCTTCAAATATTTGTGTTATTAATTAAAAATGCAGAGTTTTTGTATAATCCTCAGAAGCTAAATATACACAAAAACTAGTACTAAATATGATTTAGTACATTAACATTTGTTTGAACTAAGTGTCAAGCACTCTACACTACTATATACAATTTTTTAAAGTAAAATGCAAATCTATATTAAGAATAACTTTACAGATCTTGGTTTATAAGGCATGCGTAGCAAGTGTGAAGAAATTTTAAACAATATATTATGCCTTTCTTTACTTGAAAGGTCTGTTTAAGATATTGTAAGTAACTGCTCTGCAATCTACTAGAGTGTAAGAAAGTAATTGACACAGTACGAAAAATCAATATGATTGGTAATTGAAATTTATAGGAATATGTGAGGCAAGAATGTCTAGACTATGTGAATTAAGTGGTGTTGGGGTTATGAGCGGGAACAATGTTTCTCACTCTGAGCGTAAAACCAGACGTAAATTTTTACCAAATCTTCGTAAGGTTTCTTTGATGAGCGATTTGCTTTCTAATACTTATAGCTTTAGAGTCGCTGCAAGAGCTATCAAGACAGTAGAAATGCACGGTGGGCTTGATGGATACTTACTAAAAGCTAAGGACTCTTTATTGTCTAAAAATGCTTTAACTATCAAAGCTAAGCTTAAAAAGCTTATTAACAAAGTGAATTAATAGGTGCAGTGGTTATGAAACAAGATATTCATCCAAAATATAAGCCTCTTACAATTAAGATAGGCAAAGATAAATTTGATACTATGTCTACCTATCCAGGTGAAGAATTGTTGATGGACGTTGATTTTCGTAAACACCCTGCTTGGACAAAGCAAGGTGTTACTAGTGCTAATGAATCTAACCAAAATATTAGTGCTTTTAACAAGAAATTTTCAGGAATTTCTTTTATATAGTGCTATAGGTCTTTCATATTTTTAGGTCTAGAATTTTGAGTTTTTTAAAAATTGACAAAGTGAGTAGTCATTTTTATATATTATGATGCTTTGTAAAAGATAAGCGAAGCTATGAGATTAGTAATCAAGAAGCAGAGCGTAGATTTTTCTACGTGAGTGTTGAAGATTATGAAATTGAATAAGTTGCAGCCATTTTTCACATAGCACGATGCTTTGTCAAAAGTGAGCGAAACTACGAAATGAGTAATAAAGAAGCGGAGCGTAGGTTTCTACGTGAGCATCGCAGATTTACGAAATTGAATAAGTTGCAGCCATTTTTCACATAGCACTTCCTTGACGCGGGGTGGAGCAGCTCGGTAGCTCGTCAGGCTCATAACCTGAAGGTCGTAGGTTCAAATCCTGCCCCCGCAACCAAAAAGTACTTTTTTATTTTTTTAAATGAAAATTTATTCCGTACAAGAGCTATAATTGTCTTAAGTGAGAATCTTAAGAAATTGAAAATGCATACTATTTGTGTTAGAATTTCTTAGAAACAATTATAGATAATGTCCATAGGTAAAGCTAATACCAAAAGCAATATAAAAATTGTAAAATTTACTAAAAGCATGAGTGCCACTTGATATAATGTTGTGCTATAGTGGTCTAAAGCATAAGCAACAGAGAAACTAAAATAAAACCTCTTTAACTTATGCACTCTTTATTAAACTAAAATAGTAAAACTATATACAGTCTAAGGAATAAATATAATGCAATATGATAAAAACAACATTTTCGCTAAAATTATCAGAGGCGAAATTCTATCTAATAAAATTTACGAGGATAAACTAGTTCTAGCATTTTTTGATGCTTTCCCTGTTGCTCCTACACATATACTTGTTATTCCTAAGGGTGAATATATAGACTATGTAGATTTTATTGATAAAGCATCGAGTGAGGAAGTTTCTTATTACTTTACTAAAGTACAAGAGATAGCTAAAAGTCTTAATTTAGAAAGTTTTAGGATATGTACAAATATTGGAGACGAAAGCGGTCAAAGTGTTTTTCATTTTCATACTCACATACTTAGCGGTGCAAAATTTGGTGGATTAATAGGTAAATAATATGACAAAAAAATATAATGTAGCTGTAGTTGGGGCAACTGGTAATGTTGGTAGAGAGACAATTTCTATATTATCCGAAAGAAGGTTTCCTATTAATAAAATTCATGCTATAGCATCTTCAGAATCAGTAGGGAAAAAAGTGAGTTTTGGGGAAGAAGGAGTTCTACCTATAGAAAGTTTAGATGGGTTCGATTTTAAAAATATAGATATAATATTTAGCTCTGCTGGGTCTCATATTTCAAGAAAATTTGTACGTAATGCTGCAGAAATGGGAGCAGTTGTTATAGACAAAACTTCACTTTTTAGAATGGAAGATGATGTTCTGCTAATCGTGCCAGAGGTAAATGGGCATTTGATAAATCCTTCTATGAAGTCTTGTATTATATCAAATCCTAATTGCATAGCTATTCCAATATCTGTAGCGCTAAAGCCTCTGGATAACGCATCAAAAATCAAAAGAATAGTAGCTTCTACTTATCAATCTACATCTGGTGCTGGAAGGGCGGCGATGGACGAACTACATAATCAAACAAAAAGTAAGTTTATGCTAGAGCAATTAAAAAGCAAAGTATTTGAGAGGCAAATCGCATTTAACTTAATTCCCAAAATTGGTGATTTTGAGGATGATTATTACACCGAAGAAGAACAGAAGATTTCCGCAGAATTAACAAAAATAATGGGAAGCCATGTAAAATCCACAATTACATCTGTACGCGTTCCTCTTTTTATTGGTCATTCTATTTCTGTGAATGTAGAATTTGAGCGTGATATGGACGCAGTTGAAGCATCAGAAATCTTGCAAGAATCAGAAGGAGTCAGGGTAATTACTATGGACTCTGAAATGCAATATATAACTCCTGTTGAGACAGTAGGAGAGGATGAAATATTTGTTATGCGTATAAGAAATGATGATACAAGGCCAAATAGTTTAAATATGTGGATAACTTGTGATAATTTAAGGAAGGGTGCTGCTCTAAATGCTGTGCAAATAGCAGAACTTCTAATAATTTAATGGATAGTAAATTTTCTGCTTCATTCGTTTCTCTTTTTTCGCCTTTGACTTTGCCCATGACTATAGGTCTTAAAGTAAAAGCAGGGGCAAAGGTAAATTCCATAGGGGATTTTATAATGGTAGATGGAATAAAATATCTTAAAATATCTATCAAATCTCAGCCAGAGAATGGTAAGGCAAACCGTGAGATCATTAGTTTTTTATCATCTTCATTTAAAATTCCCAAAAGAGCTTTTAAAATTATCAAAGGTCATTCTTCATCTTTAAAAATTCTATCAATAGCAAATCCTATCACCAAAGATGGTCTATAAATTAAATTGATAGCAATATATAATAGGATGCTATTAATTTTGCGTTATAATTATTACAATTTTTAT
Organism: uncultured Rickettsiaceae bacterium; assembly: GCA_964553715.1. Taxonomy (GTDB): domain Bacteria; phylum Pseudomonadota; class Alphaproteobacteria; order Rickettsiales; family Rickettsiaceae; genus JAGOJE01. The sequence continues at coordinate 26,073 of CAZKKY010000013.1, read as the reverse complement.
ATATTTATCTTAATAGAATATATAATTTTTTGACCTAACATATAAAAAATGACAAAATTATGAATGTGTCCAAAAAATATGGAGAGGTTATCATGACTAAAAAAAACTTCAATAATGTATTAGACAGGGATATCAGTAATTATACACCCATCCCACCAAAAACCAGTAGAGATCATGATCTGTCTGTTGTATCATATAATGTTACGGCAGATTTTTTTGATAATAAAGATACAACGCCTGACAAGCGCCATACATGGGCTAACAGAGCGCCACATGTGAAAGCTCATTTAGAGCAAACTGGCGCTGATGTAATAAATTTACAAGAGCTTTCACCAGAGCAATCAGCAGAACTAGCGGATCATTTTAAAGACAAATATGATGCTATATTTTTATCGCAGACGCCATCGGACATCAAACCTACTGGAGCAATAGTAGATGGTAATAATGTTCAAAGTTGGATAGGGAAACGAGCCGGTACACCACTTGTTGGTATATTAGTAAGCAAGGATTTTGACATTGTAAACACTGGTAGATTTTGGTTAAATGAAAATCCAGATACCGTCCCTATCAATACTGATAGAGCAACAACTGATAAGGGTTTTGGTAATATGAATACTTATAGAGCAACATTATGGGCAGAACTTATGCATAAAGAATCAGGACAAAAGGTTTTTATGTTTAACTCTCATTATCCGCTTAGTGGTGGTAACATGACAAGAGCAAAATGTGCTGAGGTTGAAATAGAAAAAATTCGTGAAATAGCTGGTAATAATATTTGGGTTTCCGCCGGAGATCGCAACATAATACCAGGTGATCATATGGAAGGATTAGTGCATACAGCATTAACTAATGGAGCTTATGATTCAAGAGATTGTTATAATCACTATGGTTCTGCATCTAGCTTTACAGGTTTTACTTATGACCAATTTCAAAGTAATGTTGAGCCAGAAGATGGTAAGGGGCATAATAGAGCTCCACTTGATTTGATAGTAACCAACATTCCACCATCATTATCATTTACATCTCCTGGTGGATTTGACCCTGAAAAAGGTCTTGTCCCACTAACAATGGAGGATCAGATGGAATGCGGCAGAAGGGGGCAATATTTTGCATCAGATCATGCTTTAACAGGAGTACATATTCCCAGTGTTTTAGATCCGGAGTTTAATATAAACAAAGTAAGGCAGAAGCAATATATAGCTCCTAATTTAGAAAAAAATATGCAGTTAATCAACGAAACAATATTAAAACACGGCGTCAGTGCCAAAGAAGCTGCATCTCTTCATCAAACTCATAGTGCTATAAAACAAAAAGGAAAATCACAAGAAAGAAGCTGACCTGATTAACTAGCGTTTTATAATCGAATTTTCTTTCTTAAAGAAAAAGATTATGTTATTACTTTTTTATAATTTTAGAACATATCCTTTAGTTCTAAGCCTTACACTATTTATTAAATTTAAGATTAAGTTATGAAAAAGAATTTTGTGTGGTTATGGTGGAGAGTGATAGATCAGCCAACTATTATTGCTTTGATAGTGCTTTTTTCTTTTAGTTTGATGCTTGTTACTACTTCTAGCCCTGCTGTTGCTAGTAGGATAGGTCTTGATGAATCATATTTTGCTGTGCGTCAATTATTTTATCTTCTAGGTGCTTCTGCTATTATATTTGGTCTTTCATGTTTTGATAAGAAATGGATAGGAAGAATTGCTATAGTTGGGTTTTTAGCTAGTTTAGTTTTATTGATTTTAGTAAAATTCTATGGATATGAGGTAAAAGGAGCAAGGAGATGGATAAGTATTTTAGGTTTTTCTATGCAACCATCAGAGTTCATAAAGCCTTTTTTTGCTGTTGTTACTGCATGGATTTTATCTCTCAAGAAATATCCAGATTTTCCAGGTTTTTTTATCTCGCTTAGTTTATATCTTTTAGTTGCCCTTATATTAATACTGCAGCCAGATTTTGGTATGTTTATAATGGTTTCAGCGGTTTGGATAATACAATTATTTGTTTCAGGAATGCCAATTATATGGATAGCTATTTTACTAATATCAACAGTTTTTGGCGCTCTTGCTTCTTATATTTTTTTGCCACATGTAGCCCAAAGAATCAATAGTTTTTTAGATCCTGATAGTAGTGAGAATTATCAAGTAACCAAATCTCTTATGGCTTTTAAGAATGGTGGATTATATGGTCGTGGCCCTGGCGAAGGAACGGTGAAGCAATTTATTCCGGATTCTCATACTGATTTTATATTTGCAGTTACTGGTGAGGAATTTGGTATTATAATATGTTTAATTATTACAGCTATTTTTGCATTTATAGTCATAAGAGGGATTTTACGTCTTTTGCATGAAGAAGATCAATATATCTTACTTGCAATAACAGGGATATTATCTCAATTTGGATTACAATCAGTTATTAACATAGGTGTTACTCTGAATTTGCTACCTACAAAGGGGATGACTTTACCATTCATTAGTTATGGAGGTTCTTCTACTTTAGCAATAGCAATAGGTATAGGAATGTTTCTTGCATTTTCTAAGAGACATACAAATGCTAAGAAGTATGAAATTAATTTAGATATATTATGAAAAAAATATTTTTAATAGGTGGGGGTACAGGTGGGCATTTATTTCCAGCCCTTGCTTTATCTGAGGAGTTAAAGCTGAGAAATTATATTGTGCATTTAATTACAGATACGCGATGTGAGAAATATTTACCTAAAAACATAGGATTTCCTACACATATTCTTGCTCTTGGGTCCTTAAGGCCTACTATTGTCTCAAAGGCATTTATGGCTTTTAAAATGTCTATAGCTTTATTAAAATCGATCTTTCTATTTTTAATTTATAGACCATCTTTGGTGATAGGATTTGGTGGCTATACATCATTTCCTAGCTTACTTGCAGCAAGATTACTAAAAATACCAATAATGCTTCATGAACAGAATTGTTTTTTAGGTAAAGTAAATAGGTTCTTTGCTAAAAGTGCTGATAAGATAGCGTTGAATTTTGAAGACACTAAGGCTATCCCATCTTATGTGAGTAGTAAAATAGTTGTTACAGGTAATCCTGTGAGAAAAGAAATTTCTAATAGAAAAATAAAAAAGAAGAAGGGAAATGATTATTTTAACATATTAGTAGTAGGTGGTAGCCAGTCGGCTAATATTTTTTCTTCTCTAATTCCAGATGCTATACGTATAATAACTAGAAGCGAAAAAAAGATTAAAATTTTTATTGTGCAGCAGGCTCTTAAAAAAGACTGGGAATATCTTGAGAATGCCTATAATAGCAATCTGTGCGTTAAATTTGAAATAGCAGAATTCTTTGATAATATGCCAGATAGATATAATGAAAGTGATATTGTAATTTGTCGATCTGGAGCTTCTACAATTGCAGAATTAATATCTCTTGGTAAGCCTGCTATTATGATACCTTTTCCAGCTGCTAGTGATAATCATCAATTTTATAATGCAAAATTTTTAGAAAATAAAAAGGCTAGCTGGTGTTTTGAACAAAAAGATGTAACACCAGAAATTTTAGCAAAAAAAATAATTACTCTCTACAATAATAAAAACCTATTAGAAGAAGCGTCAAAAAACTTATCGCAACTGAAGCTGGATTCATCATGCATCTTAGCTGACACAGTAGAAAAAATAATGAGTCAAGAAGTATAAAGCTACTTGAAGATTTTATGGTTTTATGTCATACAAGATTGGATCTAACTCTTGATGTAGGAAATTATGTATAAAAAGATCTTCCTAATCTTTATGGCTTTTATTATTTCTTCTGGTTGTTCAGATTGGTCTGTTAAGCGCTCTGCAAATAACAAATTATTTGATTCAAAAGGTTTTGCTGGTGGTAAGAGGCGCCCCTTATATAATAAAAAATATATAGACCAAGCAAAACGTAACATCAAAACCAATAATTATGAAGATGATTATGACGACGAAGACGATGAGGCAGTAGATTCTGCTGTGTTGAATCGTTCTATGTACAGAGATATGATTGCAGAAGAGAGAAGAAACGCAAAGCTCAAATCAAAACGAGATCATAGATTATCTGAATATGATGATAGATATCCTAGGTTATCGGATGCTAAGGCTAGGTCTAGTTCTCCAGATAGTATGTCTGAGCACGAAATGAAACAAGAGCTTCAGGAGATAAAAAAACTTCTAGCTAATACTAGAAAAGATATGACAAAATACCGTTGCCCACTTCAAGATCAGGCAGATAAGGAAAAGTTAAAACAGCAAAAAAATCAAGCAGAACCTGCTAATTATAAAAAAACGCATTCAATTTCTAATATTGTAATAGATGATGATTAATAAATAGTTTTGCAAAAACTAACTGTCATAAATAGATTATATCAGAAAATAATCATTTAAAATTTTATGGATCTAAGATGATTACTATGATATATTTCCGCTAGATTATTAATTGTTTATAATAATATGCCTACAAAGCCAGTAATTGCTATCACTCTAGACTATCATACTGATCGTGATGGGTTCTCTTACTCTAGTCACCCATGGTATGCTCTAAGATGTGATTATTCTAATATTGTTTCATCTCTTGGTGGAATTCCAATTTTTATTTCATATGAACATCATCTTATAGATGACGTACTATCTATGATAGATGGTCTTATTATATCTGGTGGTGATTATCATATTCCTCCATCATTTTATGGAGGAAAAAACTCAACTGATAATCCAGGAGAAAAAAGGGCAAAATACGAAATTGCACTTTTTAAAAAAGCATCTAAGCTTGATATTCCAATAATTGGTATTTGCAATGGTATGCAGATAATAAATGTGGCTTTTGGTGGTACTCTTGTTAGGGATGTGCACAATCATAAGCAATTACCACCAACTAATGTACCATACCACTCCATTAATATTCTTGAAAATACAAAACTATATGATATAGCATTCAAAGAAACAAACTATTATGTCAATTCTACTCATACACAAGCAGTTGGGGATTTAGGTAAAGACCTTATAGTATCATCAGTTGCTGAAGATGGAATAATAGAATCTATAGAATCGACACAACATGATTTTTTAATAGGATTAGAGTGGCATCCAGAATATAATAATTCAATATTGGACGAGAATATATTCAACACTTTTATAAGCAAAGCAAGAAGACATTTCTATATAAAATAAATTATAACGAGATATATTCTAAGATACGAATTATATATCTTAATGATGATTGAAAATATTCTTGGAATTGTGTATTTCCTAATAAAAATATTATTAATATCAATCCTGACCATTCAATAATTTGGTTGTTTTCTCTGCTTATAAAGCTTGTATATAACCTACTTCCGTCTAGTGGTGGTATTGGCAAGAGATTAAACATAAATAAGAGTAAATTAATGATAGTAAAATTAATCAAAAATTGATTGGTACTTAAAAATATGCCATGAGGCAAAAAGCTAAGCCTGTTGTACAATAATATTGCTATAGCAGCTAATAAGAAGTTAGATAGAGGGCCAGCAAGAGCAACTAATATGTTGTAGAATCTTGGATGTTTAAAATTTGATATATCTACTACTACAGGCTTTGCTGCTGCTATTACAGGTAAATGCATTAGTGCGAGTATTAATGGTAAAATCAGGCCGAATAAATCTATGTGGTCTAAAGGGTTCAAAGAAAAGCGACCTGCGTATTTTGATGTTGGATCTCCCAAAAAATATGCAATTCTAGAGTGAGCATTTTCATGAATTACCAGAGAGAATAATAATATCACAATATTTTGCAGGATCTCTAAATATTCTATCATTTTATTCTCAACATTGGTCTAACAACTATATCTATAGCCTTATAATACATCTATATCTATCTATATCTATAAGTTTTAGTGTCTAGTTTTTTTCTTTGTTTTTTTACTCTTATTAAACTTACCAAAATTCCTAACAAAGCTCTGTATAGGGTTGCGTTCTGTACCTGGAGACTTTGTATATTCTTCAGTAACGAGAATATCATGTGTATGAGTATTATTAAAAACCTCTACTTTGTCTGTCGTATTTTTTACAAAATCTATTTTCACAATTCTTTGAGATATAATTTTAGGTGCAAAGAATGCTCTATATCCAAGACTTCTTTGAGCATAATACCATGTGTTTTCTGTGTAATCTGGTACTATAGTTGGAGATCCTAGCATCTCTACGACTTCTTCTTTAGTCATTCTTGTTTTCATTAGAGAGTCCACTTGAGAGTCATCAACATATTGCCCTCTGGAATATATAGTTTGGCATCCAGATAGAATTAAGAGGAGCAAAATTGGTAGAAATCTTCTCATAAAAAGTCCTTTTTAAAAATTTTTTTGTATAAAAATATAGCTTTTATTTCGAAAATATAATATATTACCGGCTTATTTGACAAGCTTTTTGTTTATATGGAGTTAAAGTAATGGCTGTTCCTAAGAAAAAAACATCTAAATCTAAGCGCGATATGAGGCGTTCTCATCATGCTCTGTCTAAGGTAAATGTGGTGGTGGATTCACAAACCGGGGAGTATAAATTACCACATCATATTTCTTTAAGAGATGGTACATATAATGGTCGTACAGTTATCGTAAGTAAAGACGATAGTACTGACTCAGAATAAAAATTCTATGGCAAACAAGATAATTGGTTGCGGACAATATTTACCTAAGAAAATCCTCACAAATGCAGAATTAGTGCAGATGCTAGATGGTAACACAAGCAATGAGTGGATTGTTTCTCGTACTGGTATTAACCAAAGACATGTCGCCGGCACTAGCGAGTATAGCTCTCACATGGCTTTTAATGCTAGTTTAGAAGCAATTAGGGATTCTGGGATAGAGAAAGATCAAATTGACTTAATTGTAGTATGTACTACTACCCCGGATAATACATTTCCTTCTACAGCTACAAAGCTTCAAGGTTATTTGGGTCTAAGTTCTGCTGTGGCCTTTGATATACAAGCAGTTTGTGCAGGATTTGTTTACGGAATCCATATAGTAGATTCTATGATGAAGTCAGGAAACTACGAAACTGTTTTGCTGGTTGGTGTAGACAAAATGTCTTCAATATTAGACTGGAAGGATCGTTCTACAAGTGTTCTATTTGGTGATGGTGCTGGGGCAGTAATCTTAAGAAAAGATGATTCTGATTCTGGTGTAATAGATAGCTTAATTTGTTCTGATGGAAGATATACAGATATTTTATATACAGATGGTGGGCCAGGTAGCAATGGTAATATAGGTGTCGTAAAAATGGTGGGCCCAGAAGTTTTTAAGCATGCTACACAAAAACTAACTGATATTTCTATGAAGATGCTAGAGCATGCATCAATGACTATTGAGGATATACATTATTTCATTCCTCATCAAGCTAACTTGCGTATTATAGATTACGTAGCTTCAAAGCTTTGCATTGATGAATCAAAAGTAGTAAGGACTGTAGGAAAGCACGCTAATTGTTCAGCTGCATCAATTCCTCTTGCATTGTCTGATCTAAAAGAATCAGGCTCTTTAAAAAAAGGCGACATAATATTAATGGCAGCTATTGGTGCAGGCCTTACATGGGGAGCAGCGCTTATACGCTATTAATATTTATCAGAAGATCTAACTTGTTGCTCTTTAAACAGGCATATCCTCGCTACTGCCTAAAAGATGGTCAAAACATTGTTTTGCCAGTAGTGATTCTTGATTTTTATACTGCTCCATAGCAGATTTATATCTCTCATTTAAAGTATCAATTTTCCTGTATAGATTTTCTATAACATTTGTAATTTTTTGATCTTTTATTTCGGATTCTAGCTCATTTAACTTTGATAGAGTGCTCTCATATTCCTCTTTTTTTAGCGTGTCATGAGTATTTTGAAAAGTTTTATACCATTCATTGATTATTACAAGTGCTAGATCATATTTTTCTACTAAGCTAAATGATCCTATTAATTTGAAATTGATCATTTTATTTTGAGTGTTAAAGAATAACACAGCATTTTGAGTGCTTATGTTTAATTTAGATAAAGCATCAAAAAAGAAGCTATAAACTACACTTCCGCACTGTATTGCATAATCTAATGCATTCTGATTATATTTATTTTTATTGGTTATATATTTCAGATCTGATTCTATAATTATAGTTATAGCATCTGGTTTAAAACTAATTAGGGCAAATTGAAGGATTGTTTCATCACAATTATTATCCTCTTTTATTGATTCATTTGTTGAGATATTTTTTAATATTTTTGTAAAAAACTCTGCGCTTCCCTCATCCCAGTTCTTTATAGCAAGTCTTATACGGGGCCATATCTCACTATTTTGATATTGTGTGCTCGTTGTAGATTGATTTTTAGTCGGATATGGGGATATTGCATCATCTTTTTCGATTATGGAAGGCAAGGATATATTTTTTAAATGAAAATTTATATGTCTTGTATAGTTATCATCATCATTTTCTAGTATAATAGGTTCATTATTATCTTCTTCAGTGTAATCATAATAATCATAATCTTCTTGTATATTTGTTTCATTAATGTTCTGTCTTTTTAAAAATAGATGATGTTGATATTCTTCTTCCTCTGTCATTATACTATTTTTCCTTCCAAATTGTTCAATATGGCATGATATAGATTATGTGTTAGTTATTTACTGAAGTAAAATCCCAAAATTTATAAATATTACTAATCATGAATTTAAACTTGAATTTCTAAGATATTGTTGTTATTATGCGACCTAAATTCTTTATATCGTCTATAAAAGGGAGAGAAAAATGAGTGCAAACACTAACGATGTGGCATCTTTAGTCGCAGAAAATAGGGGTCTTGTTGGTACTGGCGCATCTCGTAATGTGCGTTTGAATGGAAAAGTTCCTGCAACTGTATATGGCCCTGGCAGAGAAGCTATGTCTATTTTGGTTGAAGAAAAGGAAATAACAAAGCTTTATCGTAAACACGGTTTTAAATCTACAGTAATTGAGTTAGATATTCAAGGCAAGAAAGTTAAAGTAATGGCTAAGGACGTACAGTTGCATCCTATTACTGATATTGTAAGGCATGTGGATTTCATGTATCTAAACGATAAAGTTCAAAAAGTGAATGTACCTATCGTGTTTGAAGGTAAAGAACGTTCTCTTGGTATTAAAAGAGGTGGTTTCTTTAATATAATACATCGTAGTATTACTTTGCTATGTGATGTTAATTCTATTCCTAAAGATATCGTTATTGATGTAGTGAATATGGGTATTGGCGCTTCTATTCGTGCTAGTAGCTTACCATTGCCACAAAATTGTCAAATTCTAGCGAAGAAAGATTTTATAGTTGCATCTATCACTGGTCGTGGCGGTAAATCAGATGCAGAATCTACTTCTGCAGAAACATCTGCGTAATCTAAGCAAGTAAAATTAGCCGGTTCTGATATTTGGTATGAGAACCGGCATCATAGCTCCTATAGGCTCTCCATTATCACAAATTTTTGCGACCTCTATGTTCATAGGGACCCGTGCTATTAATGGAATAGAGTATGAATCCGCTAATATCTCTCCGTTATTTCCAAGAAAAATATCACTCATATTTTCTACAATGCCTATAACGGGAACAGCAAATTTCCTATATAAATCTATAGCTTTTATAGCATCTATAGCTGATATTTTTTGTGGAGTTGTTACAATGATTGTACCATCTATTTTGTAATTTTCTAAAATACTTAGATGAATATCACCTGTTCCTGGGGGGGTATCTATTATTAAATAATCCAAATTACCCCATTTTACTAAAGAAAGAATTTGGTAAACAGCTTTTGTCGCCATAGGGCCTCTCCAAGCTATTGCGCTACCTGGAGCTACAAGAAAGCCTATAGACATTATTTTTATGCCATTTTTTGTAATAGGCAGCATTTTATTGCCATCTAACTCTGGTTTGGCAGAAATTCCAAACATTGTAGGGATAGATGGTCCGTAAATATCTGCGTCTACAATTCCAACATTTGATCCTTGTGATGCCAATTGTTCTGCTAATGCTTTTGCAATTGTAGATTTTCCCACTCCGCCTTTACCAGAAGAGACTAAAATAACATGTGATACATCTTCTAGAAGAATTTTATTTTTGCTAGCATCTTTTCTTTTCATTTTATTATGGTCTTGCATTACAACTGTTTGGTGTTATATTGTATTTTATATATAGACATTCGTCTAGTACTAAAACCCCAATATTAAGGATTTTATGATTTATACTATAAAGAAGCTATTTTTTAAATCTCCCTGGGATAATATGGATGACGAACAGAATCTTTTTAGAAAAAAAAGCACAATAAAATATCCAAAAACACCTGGTCCATTTAGCAATTTTGATTTTGATATCAACAAAAATAGCATCTTAATTGCTGTAATGGCTTTATTTGCTATTTGGATGTTATCTGGAATATATAAAGTTCGTGAGGGCGAAGAAGCTGTAATTATGCGGTTTGGTAACTTTGTTAGAAAAGGTACTCCAGGCCTTAACTACAGGCTTCCAAAACCTTTTGAAAATGCAATTATAGAAAGTGTGAATAAGTCTCGTCGTATTGAAATAGGATACAGATCTTCTTCTAATCAGAGTTCAAATTATTATATTGCTAATGAAAGTCTAATGCTTACAGGAGATGAAAATATTGTGGATTTGAATACGGACGTAATGTGGCATATCAAAAATGTAGAGGATTTTATCTTCAATGTTTTTGGTCCAGAAGAAACTGTAAAACTTGCAGCAGAGAGTGCTATAAGAGAAGTAATAGGTGCAACCCCGATATCTTCTGTCTTATCTAATCAAAAGCAAGAAATAGCAGATAAAATTGAAAAACTGACTCAAGATATTTTAGATCACTATAGTAGTGGTATAGTAATTGATAAAGTGCAGCTACTTAAAGCAGAGCCTCCTTCAGAAGTGATAGATGCTTATAGAGATGTCCAAACTTCTAAAGCAGATAAAGAACGTTCTATAAATCAAGCACAAGCATATAGTAATGATATCCTTCCAAAAGCTAGAGGAGAAGCTGAAAAAATGATACAAGAATCTGAAGGATACAAACAAAGTGTAATTGCAAAAGCAGAAGGAGATACTAGTAGATTTAATGCTATATTAAGAGAGTATAATAATTCTCAGCAAACTACTAAAGATAGACTTTATCTGGAAACTGTAGAGCAAGTTTTAAGTGGTAGCCGTAAGGTACTTATAGGAACAGATACATTGCCGCATATGGCAATAGACCAGAAATAGTTATGGAGCAAAAAATGGAAAAATTGCAAACAAATATTATCATAATAGTAGTTACGGCTTTAATAATTTTACTTGGTAGTTCTCTATTTACAGTAGATAAACGCGAATATGCTGTAGTATTCCAGTTTGGGGAAGCTATGCGTGTTGTTAAAGAACCAGGTTTATCAATCAAAATTCCTTTTATACAAAATGTAGAGTATTTTGATAAACGTATTTTGAATGTAGATGCTGAAGCTAAAGAAGTAACATCTTCTGATGGAGAAAGGGTTATCGTAGACGCATTTGCTAAATTTAAAATCACAGATCCTGTGATGTTTTATAAAACAGTTGCTAATGATTATGGTGTACGTATAAGACTTAATAAAATTATTGAATCTTCTATGAGAAAAGTTATAGGTACTGTTCCTATAACAGCATTGTTATCAAGCGAGCGTAGCAATATCATGTCTCAGATTCAGGTTTTATCCAGCGAAGCAGCTAAAGATTTCGGAGTTGAGATAACTGATGTGCGTATACTAAGGGCAGATCTACCTAAAGAAAATAGCGAAGGCATATATAGACGCATGCAAACCGAGAGAGAAAAAGAAGCAAAACAGATAAGAGCTGAAGGAGAAGAAGAAGCAGCAAGGATACGTGCTAAAGCTGATAAGGAAGCTCAGATTACTTTATCAGAAAGTTATAGCAAGGCTCAAACGCTAAAAGGTGAAGGAGATGCAATCGCAGCAAAAATATATAATTCTGCTTTTTCTAAAGATCCTGAGTTTTATAAGTTTTATCGCTCTCTTATAGCGTATCAAAATGTATTAAAGAAGGATGATACTTCGTATGTATTATCTCCTAAAAGTGAATTATTTAAGTTTTTGAATATGAATAAATAACATTATAGGTTTTTATCATGCTAAAAAGATTCTTATTAATAAAATCCTTAGTCATATTTTTACTAGTTAATACTAATGTAAATGCGGAAGGCAGTGGGCCTCTCTATCCAAATGGTTTTGCAGATGTAGTAGAGCCATTGCTTCCTGCTGTAGTCAATGTTTATACTTCAAAAAGTACTAGGCATAATTTACTCTCTAATAAAAGAATTTTTCCTAAAGGAATTCCAGGGTTTGAAGATTTATTTGAAAGATTTGAAGCGCCATTTGGTTTAGAAGAGATGTACATAACCCCTAAAGCTACTTCTCTTGGTTCTGGGTTTATAATTGACGAGACTGGTTACATAGTAACTAACCATCATGTTGTAGAATCTGCTGATGAGATTTTCATCAAGCTTGGTACTAATGAAGAACTACAAGCAAAATTAATAGGTAGCGATCAGCGTACAGATCTTGCATTACTCAAAGTAGAGCCTAAATCTCCACTGCCATTTGTAAAATTTGGAGATCCTACAAAATCAAGAGTAGGAGATTGGGTAATAGCTATTGGAAATCCATTCGGACTTGGAGGAACTGTGACTACAGGTATTATATCCTCTAAAGGAAGAGATATAAGCGATGGGTTTGTAGATGATTTTATACAAACTGATACTGCTATAAACAGTGGAAATAGTGGTGGGCCAATGTTTAATATGAACGGAGAAGTTATTGGAGTTAACACCTCTATTTATTCCCCATCAGGAACAAGTATAGGGATAGGTTTTGCTATTCCTTCTTCTACAGCCCAGCCTATTATAGCTCAGCTTAAGAAAAACGGAAAAGTTGCTAGAGGTACTCTTGGTATTAAGATTCAAGATGTCACCCCAGAAATAGCAGAAGGTCTAGACTCTCCAAGTAATTCAGGTGTTTTAGTAGTAGATGTAGAGCCAGGTAGCGCTGCTGATAAAGCGGGTATTAAAACTAATGATATAATTATAGAATTTAATGGAGTGCCAGCCAAAAATTCTCGTAAATTACAAATAGCGGTATCAGAAGCTCCTATAAATAAAGATGCACAAATGGTTATCTTGCGCAGCAAAGACAAAAAAAATATAACTTGTCATATAGTTGAGTATGATAATAAAAATTTAATTACAAAACAGGAGCAATCTTCTGTTATTCCTAGTGGATCTATTGAAAAGAATGGAATAATTTTTAGTAATTTAACTAAGGACCTTGCAAGTAAATTCAATATTAAAGACTTTAGCAAAGGAGTCGTAATAACAGGCTTTACGAATCATAAGAGCCATTTTTACAATCTTGTAGTGGGTGATATTGTAATGCAAGTAAATAAAGTTCCTGTTAGCTCTTTAGAGGAGTTTAAAAAGATATATGATGATTCTATAAAAACTAATAAAAAACATATAGTATTTTTTATAGTTAGAAATAATACTCAGATTGTTATTGCTCTACCTATAGATACTAAGTGATCCTTTTAAACTTGAATTTTTATTAGATCTTTAGAACTGAATACTAATTACTTTTTGACATTTCCGGCAAATTTTGCGAAATCTTTTGCGGAACTAAAATCTTTATATACTGATGCGAATCTAATATATGCTACTTCATCTATTTCGGCTAGATGATGCATTATTATGAGTCCTATTTCCCTGGTATGTATTTCTCCTTTAACTGTTTTTTCTATTTTCTGTACTATGTCGTCAGTGATTTGATCTAATGTCTCCTCTGTGATATTACGCTTTCTTACAGCTGTAGTAATGGATTTTAATATTTTCTCTCGATCAAAAGGTTTTTTTGTACCAGATCTTTTTATTACAAAAAGCTCTTTAAGCATTATTCTTTCTAAAGTTGTAAAACGCATATCACATTTAGGGCAAATTCGTCTTCGTCTTACTATGTTGTTTTCTTTATTGTTTCTAGAGTCTTTTACGTAAGTTTCTTGATTTTTACAAAATGGACAATGCATGATTTTTTTACTTATTATTGTAAATTATTATTTGGTGGTGAGATTTCCATTATAAAGAACTCATCATCAGGTAGTTGGTCATTAGGAAAGATTTGGTTAGAATTTTTATTTCCGAAGGATCGAAAATATTTTCCCTGCGCGATAGCAACATGACGTGCTTTAGGGTTTTTATTAAATAAAGCGTAAGAGATTACAATAGGGTAATTCATAGCACCGATTAGCATATTAATAGTATTTTGCGTGTTTTCAGTATTGTATATAATCTCACCATTGATCTTGCTGATTTTTAAATTGATTCTGCCTTGTGTGCCGCATAAATACGGGATTGAATCAGATGTTTGATTATCATGAAATAGTCTAATCTCATTATTTTTAATGAATGTTTTTGGAATAATATCTAATAATTTTACTTCTACTTTATAGGCTGTATTAGCCATTTTTTTCTTTGATGAGTTTTGTGTTTGCGTAAATTCTGCAGGTATCAATGCTATGCGTGTTTGACCATTATACATACCTACTATAACATTATCAAGTCCAAGGAGTATTTCCCTAGTTCCCAGAGTCAAAAGTTTTATTCCTTCATCTACTATTATATGATCATCAGCTGTATATATTTTATATTTTACTCTTACTGAATGACCGCATATTGCCGGTCCTTCTTCGTTCTCTGGTCCAAAAGTTTCTATATGGAATATATTTTCTACTGTTAAGTCAGAGGGAGTTTTTAGTGGTTGATTAGAAGTGATGATTTGGTTTTTTATGCTACTATATTGGCGCTCAGGATATTGAGGTTTAACAATTTTTTGTAAAATTGTTTTTCCTTCTTGAGTACTAAGAACATTAATCATAAGTGTAGATAGAGTTCGTTCAAACAAAGAGCCTGTCATCTCTGTTTTTTGATTAGAGTGATTTGTTGATTCATGTTTGAGATCTGCATCTTCTGAAGCTACTGAGCTTTGATTACTAATATCAGTTTTATCGTGTTCTAATTTTTTACTAGCAATATTGTATATTATCATTGCAGCAATTATAAGAGTAAGGATTTTTTGCATATTTTGACTATAATGTATATAATGTGTTTTTTAAAAATTTATAACATGTTGGCTTTTTATCTGCAATGATCTCATCTCTAATTAATCAAAAAAAAACATATGATGTAATTATTATAGGCGCTGGTGGTGCAGGGCTTGCTGCCTGTATTCATTCTTTATCTAAGGGTTTAAGTGTGCTTGTTATTAGCAAGGTTCATCCACTTCATAGTCATACTGCTGCAGCGCAAGGTGGTATTAATGCCGCACTAGGAGAGTTATCAGAAGATGATTGGAAATGGCATATGTATGATACAATCAAGGGATCAGACTGGCTTGGAGACCAGGATGCTATAGAAATTTTAGCACGTAATGCTAAAGATGCAATATATCAATTAGAAAAATGGGGTGTTCATTTTGATAGAACTGCTGATGGGCTTATAGAACAAAAGATATATGGTGGTCAAAGAACTAATTTCGGTAAAGGTAAAATGGCAAAAAGGGCTTGTTCTGTAGCTGATAAAACCGGTAGTGCTATTCTAGAAGCTTTATATACAAAAGCTAAAGATGATGGAGCAGAATTTTTAGATTATCATTATGCTATGGATTTAATATTTCATAATAACAAATGCGAAGGGATATTTGTATGGGATATGAGTATGGGTAATTTAAAAATGCTATATTCTAAAAATGTAATAATAGCGACAGGTGGTTACACACAAATATATGAAACTGCAACATCTTCAAGCCTTTGTACGGGTGATGGTAATGGCCTAGCATTCAGGGCAGGAATACCATTGCAAGATATGGAATTTGTGCAATTTCATCCAACAGCCATTAGTGGAATAGGAGTATTGATTAGTGAAGCAGCAAGAGCAGCAGGAGGAATTCTGCTAAATGCTATGGGCGAAAGATTCATGCAGAATTACGCAACCGATTCTTTAGAACTTGCTTCAAGAGATGTAGTGTCAAGAGCGATTTCTAGGGAAATATCAGAAGGAAGAGGATGTGGTGATTTTAAGAATCACATTTTGTTAGATATTACCCATATTGATAAAGAATATATACAAAAAAATTTACCAGGATTACTTGAAAATTGTGAGAGCTTTTTAAAAATAGATCCTACTACTAGCAAAATACCAGTTGCGCCTGCTTGCCATTATACTATGGGAGGAATCCCAACTAATAAATATTGTCAGGTTGTACACAATGATCTTTCTATAATAAATGGTCTTTATGCTATAGGAGAAGCTGCATGTATCTCTGTTCACGGAGCTAATAGGTTAGGATGCAACTCCCTTCTAGATCTTATAGTTTTTGCATCTATTGCAGTAGAAAATTTGACGAAAAATATAGAGAGCTCTAACATTGATCTTAAAATAAATGGTGAATTACTTGATAGATTTGAGGGCAAATTTATGGATAATAAATATACAGTGAGTTCTTCATCAGAAATTGGTTTAACAACTACATCAAAGATAAAATCTAGGCTAAAAAATATTCTGAATAAATATGCTGGCGTATTCCGTAGTGGTGAACTCTTAAAGCAAGGAATTATTGAAATAGAAAATATTACTAATGAGATGAAAGATCACAAGGTTTTTTCTAGAGATCTAAAATGGAATAATGAGTTATTAGAATATCTAGATTTAGAGAATTTACTAATTTCTGCTAGGGCAAGTATTTTCGCTGCATCAATCAGATGTGAAAGTCGTGGAGCTCATTACAGAGAAGACTATCCAGATAGAAATGATAATGATTTTTTATATCATAGTTTGGTTTCTAAATCTGGTGATAATTTATCTTATTCAAAGCGAGATGTTAGGTTTATAGACTCTGATGTGGGGTTTTTCCCACCAGAGAGTAGAAATTACTAGTTTAAATTGTAAAAAAGTGAAATTGGTTTAGGTGGTTTTACAAATTCTGTTAGTATATTTTTAATTCATACTAATAATTTAATTCAGATCAATTTATACCTATGTTTGGTTACCCAAAATCACTTAAGATATTACTATTATTTTGTTATAGTATTTTTTTCGGTAATATTGCTCTAGCAGAAAGTAATCCGATTTTTATTGTAAAACCAGGATGCTCTGATGAGCAGACTGATTATAAGAAAATTTTAAGCCATAATAAATTTGATAAATGTGAAGTGACTAAATCTAGTATCAATGACTATGAGCCAAGAATATTTGAATCAAGCAATAATTTGCTACGTAGAAATGGTCAAAATCCAGTATTTTGTGGAGAAAAAATTGTTATAAAAGGAAGAGTTTTAGACAGTAATTGTGTACCTGTTTCTGACGCTAAAGTATATTTATGGCAAGTAGGCTGTGATGGTAAATATCCTTATGAACCTCTGCGTAGTAGAGTAGATAGAAAAAAAATTAATATATCAAAAAATGCATCTACTTTCCAAGGAAGTGGAGTAGCGACAACAGATAATAATGGTAAATTCACATTTATTACTATATGTCCTGGCATAGCTGATAAAAAAAACAATTATGTGAATTTTAGGGTGTCTCATAGAAATCTTGGAAATTTGCAAACAAAATTCATTATTTCTGAAGATAATTTAGAGAGTGAAGGTACATATTATTCTGAAATTATTATGCCAGGAAAAAATACTCACCGTAGATATTAAGGTGGTATCATAGGTAATTTTTGATACAAATAAATAGGAGATAAAATAATGGCATCATTTCTTTTTCACTGGACTCTAGATAACGAACTAGAATTTCAAGACAAAATTACTTCTGATATTGCAAATGGTTTAATAACGGATGAGAGGGCCGATATACTAAAAGAGTCCCATGGACTTTTGAAGATGGCATATTTAAATGGATTATCAGCAAATAATATTATCATATTAGCAAGCGATATTACTTGGACTCCAGATGACGAAGCAGCATTTCAAAATATGATTAGATTGGATTTAGTAAATGCTCACAATACTCAAAATCATAATATAGTTTCATCTTTAAATCAGCTTGGTAATGCTAACAATATTGTGAAGTATTTTTATTTCAATAACACATATCCATTATATGTAATTAATAGGCTTCTTACTACTCCTGCTGGTTCTACTTATCTATTTTTAATAGGTCAAGATCAAGCAAGAGCATTTAATTGTGTGTACTTGCAATATGCAAATGATAATACAGAAACTAAGGATACAGGCTTTGATATTAATGATGCTTTTAATCAAGCACTTAAAATTACTAATAATTATCAGTCTAGTGCATTTGCAACAGGTCTAGTAACAGTAGATCAGGCAGTAGCATTATGTCCAGATTCTACAGAACTTAGCCAAGCAAAAGTTAAGGCTTTAAAGATTCCAGGAGTTGGATTTGAAGATTTAGATAAATTCACTAATTTATCACAAGCAGATATGTTAGAGTGGATTTATAATAATAATGCATCAGGATATACTAATGTTGATTCTAACAACATAGATTTTGCTTGCCAATTCACTAGTAAGCATAATATAGATGCTTTTCTTACTCTAGTACAACTTCATAGGTTTTTACAGATAGAAGATCAATATGGCAATTTTACTCCTGTCTATCCTGAGATAAATACTGCAACTACAGATTCTAATGGTAATAATTTAATATCAATAATATCTAATGCCGCATTAGAATATGATCATGCAGAACAAGTTATAACTCTTACCACGGTGTTTAACAATATCATTAATAAAATAAATTCGTTAAATCCAGATGAATTAGAAAGTCAAATAGCAGATTTAAGAGCTAAGATAGAACCAGGTAGTGCTTTAATAGAGCAAATAAATTCTATGACTCCTAGCAATCCAGATATAGTACGTGCTATATCTTCTGCTATAACAACTTACCAACAAGCTATGGTTAACGCACAAATCGCTGGTTCTCCTATTGGAATAAGTGATGGAGTAACAACTAACCAAATTCATAATACGATATCAGGTCAAGTGTATTCTGGTTTTATGGGGTTAGTAAATAAATACCTTTCTGTTGGCTCTGATTTAACAACTGCTCTTACTAATGTAAATGCTCTTGTTACTCAAGGCTTTTCGGGTAGGCTTTATACAATATTAGATATTATTCGTTATAATGATTCTTCAGTAGCAAGTTTAACAGACGCACAAAGGCTTCAATATTTGATGAGCCTATCTACTACTATTCTTCAGAAAGCTAAGATAGGAGCATTAAATTTATCAACACAAAATTACTGGAATGTAGGAATCAACAGCTACATCAGTGATGCGAAAAGCATTTTAGCATCTTTAATCGCAGAGCAGCAAGGGTCTGGAGAATCACCTAATATTGTAAACGCTATTACTCAAGTAAATAGCTTGATATTTGGTCTTGATAATATTCTTAAGATTTCTGAAATAAATGCTATGTTATCTAAGAATATATGTTTTTCTAATGTATCTACTCTTGTGAATAATGAATCATATGATACGCTACGGAGCATAAATGACATGTTAGATGGCGGCGCATCTTTTAACGATGTTCTAAGTAGTCTCAATATTGATACCTCATCTATTGTACTTTCTGGTGAGAATAATAGTTCCTAATTACCCAAGAACATAGACAAATACAAATAAAAATAGCCATACTACGTCTACAAAATGCCAATACCATGCTGCAAATTCTAGTCCAAGATGGCCTTTCCCTTCTACAAAATCACCTCTTTTTGCTCTAAAATAGCAAACTGTTAGAAAGATAGTGCCTATTATAACATGCGCTCCGTGAAATCCTGTTGCCATATAGAAATTTGAAGCATATATACCGTCAGTAAATTTGAAAGGTGCATGCATATATTCAACAGCTTGCATGAATGAGAAAAAAACACCTAAAAGTATAGTATATCCCAAAGCTTGAACTAGATCTTTTTGGTTGTTTTCTAACAATGCTTGATGAGCCCATGTTACAGTAGTACCAGATAGTAGCAAGATCAATGTATTCATAAAGGGAATGTCCCAGGGGTCAAAAGTTTCTATATTTTTAGGTGGCCATGTTGATTCTGCTATTACCCAAAGCCCCGCATCATCAAGAATTCCTTCAGGAAATAGGCTTGCTTTAAAAAATGAAAAGAAGAAAGCAAAAAAGAACATTACTTCAGATAAAACAAATAATGCCATTCCTATTCTTAAGCCTTGTCGTACGTAAGAAGTATGATGGTTTGCCAGTCCTTCTCTTATTACATCTCTCCACCAGCAAAAAATGGATGCAAGAAGTGATATCGTGCCTAAAAAAAGGACTAAATGGCCTAAAGTATGTCCATGCATAGACATAACAGCCCCACCTGCTACAAATAATAAAGAAAAAGATGTAAATATAGGCCATGGGCTTAAATCTACTAAATGATATGGATGTTTTTGTTCTTTAACATTACTCATAAGATTTTTTCATAAGGTTGTTTAGAAAATAATATGATATAAATTAGAATATTGCAATAATCTATAGTCTATTATCTTCTTATCGATCGATTTTATCAAACTCATTAAGTAATGGTTTGTACTGCAACGATGGACGTCTTTTTAAGGATGATAATAAGCCTGATATATCAACAAATTTTTGGAATAAGTTGTCTCTATTTTCTAGTATCAAAGAAAATTCTCCTAGAGTATTATTATTGCCAGATAACAATAAAGGAAAGTTAAAATCAGATTGTAAGTATAGTTCTTGATTATATATATTATAAGACATATTAAGTACTCCCTTAGCATTAGTAGTAGCAAACTCCACATTATCTATGATGATTTTACCTAAGTCCATTTTAATATGTCCACCTACTTTTGAAATAACTGTTTGTCCAGCACTTGTTGCTTTTACCATATCTTGCTCTAGAGGTCTAAGATTCAGTATTTCTACTTTTTCGTTTTGACTATCTTCTGTATTATCAAAAACATATGTAGGTGTGTTAATTTTATTTATTACTCCATCTATGTCATACCCACCTATAGTAATGCTATCTGCTAAAAATTTGGATTTTATTGAGAGATTATATAATAATTCTTCTATACTAGTACCATGACTTGATATTATACCGTTTGAACTAATAACTCCATTTACATCAAGGCCAGATACTATAAGGCTTGTAGCGTCGCTTATATTCATAGAATTATATGCATATCCAAAGTTAAAATTTAGAGTAGATATGCTAATATTACCATTTAGTATTACAGAAGAATCCCCTATCATCATAGTAGCATTAGGGATAATCAAGACATTTCCCTGATTATAAGCTGTTATTTTAATATTTTGATATTCCGTGTTATTATTAATAAGGCTATCAATATTAATATTGATAGCAAGTTTTGCTTTGTTAAAATCATAATTACTATCTAATTCTTTGCTAAAATCTAAAATATTTTGAATGTTTATAAAGTCGGTACTAGCATTGCCAGATGTAATGTTGAACCTTAAACTAGGCATTAAAACAGTAGTAGTAAGTTCTAAATCCCCTAAAATATTAGTATCACCTGCTTTATATTCAAAAGAATCTAAGGAAAGTTTGCCAGAGCTGAAATTCCCAGATAGCTCTATAAAATCGGCTTCTTTGCCAAGTACTATTGGCTTGTCTAATCTAGTTTTAAATGATCCTATAGATGTTATTTCTCTAAGAGGAATAAACTTTGTAACATATGATTCTTCTTTCATTCCGTCTTTTAAAGAAACAAAATATTTTATCATAGATGAAAAAATAGGCATTTCCTTGGTATCATTAAAGCCAGATATATTGATCTTAGAGCTTATACGAGGCTGACTTCCTATAATCTTTATACTACTATCACCAGTAATTTCGATAGCGCCAAGTTTCATTATAATATCTTTAGCACTGAACTCTATAGGATTAATACGCACCTTTGCAGATAAATCTCCTACATCACTTATCGAAGAAGCAAGATGAGGTAGGTTGAGTTTTACTAGCAAGTCATTTACATTATTATGTTTTATATCCATATTACCTAAAAACATAGGTATATTATCCTGTGTCTCGAAATTGCCAGAAAGAGAGAATTCTCCTCCAGAGCCTATCGCCCCTGAAAATTGATCTAAATATAATTTCTGATTGTTAAAACTAATACTGATAATAGTGTCTTCTAGAACATCTTCATAAATTGCTATGCGTGAGAAATTTAATTTTAAATGATTTAAATCGCCTTCTTTTAACGACAAATCTCCTTCACCACTTGCTTCAGTTTTATCCGAAGAGATTTTGATATTACTAAAATTTAATACGGAATTAGAGTAGTTAAGATCAAATTTTATATCTGCAGGTTTATCAGAAAAAATTACTTTTGTTTGTTTAGGTAGATTGACATAATTACTAATTAGTTGATATATATCAGTAATACGTCCTGTAGCATTGCATGAAACAGGTATGTTATTTATATAATTGACATATAAATCTACATAAAAACCAGGTTCTATGATTGATATTTTAGCAATTTCTGGCTTATTTAAAAAGAGAGATTTTAAGTTAAATTTTAAAGTAACATCTCCTATATTAAAACCTTCTAGTACTACGCCTTTTAAGATAATTTGAGGTAATGGGAATTTTTTAATAGTAATACTTTGTATAAGATTATTAGAAGAATTATCAGTCTGAATAATAGTTCTAATTTCAGATTCTATTTTACTGTAATCTATCATAAGTAACACAACAGTCCATATAGATAAGAGCATTAAAACAAATGATCCAATTAATATAAATGTTTTTTTCATAATGATCTTAATAATTAATGTTACTAAATTTCTTAAACTTGTATATAATCAATTTATTCAAATGTAGTTCTTTTTTGAAGTCTTAATTTTTGAAACCTTAAGCAAATGTTATTATAACTTGTTAAATCACTAAAATCTACGAAAGATGTTAAAAAATGAAAAATTAATATATTTAGGCGTAATAATAGGTGCGCATGGAATAAAAGGTCATGTTAGAGTAAGGTCTTTCACTAATAATAGTAAAACTATAGCTTCTCTGCCTTTGCAAGATGAAAAGGGGCAGGAATTACATATGAAGTTTATCAGAGCAGGTAATAAAGAAATAATATGCTCTATTACTGGTGTTAATGACCGTAATACATCAGAACTTTACAAGGGAACTAAATTATATACGAGAAGAGATAATCTTCCTGATTTAGAAATGTCAGAGTATTATATTGAGGATTTAATCTCTATGGAAGTCAGATCTGAAAAGGGAGATGTATTAGGTTCTGTAGTTGCAGTGTATAATTTTGGTGCAGGTGACTTGATAGAAATATTAGACCTAGAAAGCAAAACCGAAATATATCCATTTACGCAAGAGTTTTTTTCAGAAATTCATGAAGATTTTTTGGTCCTCATAAAAAATAACTATTAATCGAAAAAGTACTTCAATATTTATTATTATTGTTAGGTTAAAGGTTTATTTTTATCCCTCTGGTTAAAAAACTATACACAATAGACTTATAATAGGTTTGATTCTAAAATATTATTATGATTTAGTTAACGAAGTCGCTATTTCGTAGCAACGGAAACATAAGGCCTGGAAGGTACTTGCCTATTTTTTAATCACCGGACTGGAGGAGATAATAAGCACGAGTATCCTAAGGCTATATTCTCATCTTTTCCACTGAGTTATCCACAGATTTTGTGGATATTAATCAACTAAGAATTTTTATGATTTTTGTCTATATTTTCTTTTGTTGTAGCACTAGGAATAGGAAGGTCGTAATGCGGAGGAACATCTAAAGGCTTATTTGTTTGAACCTTATATTCATTAGGTCCTGTAGTCACGATACCCACCTTCTGCTTAAATTTTGTACTACAACCGCTGAGAAAAATAGCGGAACTTATCAATACTAGAATTTTTTTACCCATATATTTCCCAAACTAAAACTACTTAATGCTTATTAATTATCAGCTATTATAGAATATATCAATCCTATCGCAAGATTTTTTTAGATATAGAATGTAAATTGATTGTAGTTTTATTAAAAATCAATCTTGTCCGCCCTTGTTCATCATATGTTTCTAAAAATTATTATTTTATTATTAATAATTGACAAAAAATAACATTTTAGATATAAATCTATTTATTAATTAATAAAAAGTCAATAAATCATAATAAAAGATAAGAATGTTTAATACTACTACTACTACTACATCTACTATTGCCAAGTCTCCACCTACAAAAAAACAAAAAAACGATAATACTGTTTTGTCAGAAGAGGAATTGAGTGGTAGAGTTACTCCTACTAATTTAAATAATGAAGGCTCATCTGAAGAGTCAAAAGTGTCAGATTCTTTAGAAAAGAAATCTAAACGCTATACTGATAGTGGCAACAGCCTAATTTTAGAAAGTCCACCAACTATTGCTATAGAAGTGAGTAATCAGTATAACTTATCATATAATGAGGAAGTGAAGAGTCCCGAATCTGAAGACAAAGCTAAAAAAACTAATAAGCGTAAGTTAGATCAGGAAAATAGTACATTAAATAGCTCTGTTTCGCAACTTACACAACATAAAGCTTTTAAGCCAATAGAACTTTTTCGTGATGTAGAAACAACGCTCAATGTTTTGTCTGCTCCAGAGGAAGAGTTATTAAGGACTCTAGAAGAAATTAAATCAAAAATTAAGAATAAAGAATTAGCTCCACAAACTATTAGTCCTCTTAATGATCAGTTGCGCAAAATATTAGTAGTAGATCAGGAAGTTAGTGGTAATAACAATACAACAAATACAGGAACTTCTAGTGTAGATACTAATAATAATGAATCTCTGAAAAAATGGGATGCATTTAACAAATCGATGAAAAAATATGATGAAAACAAAAAATTGGTATCGTCTAAGTCTCATTCTAATACCAGTAT
This sequence comes from uncultured Rickettsiaceae bacterium, assembly GCA_964553715.1. Taxonomy (GTDB): domain Bacteria; phylum Pseudomonadota; class Alphaproteobacteria; order Rickettsiales; family Rickettsiaceae; genus JAGOJE01. The sequence continues at coordinate 1,120 of CAZKKY010000013.1, read as the reverse complement.
TAAGAGTAGGAGTAATGTTACTATAAAAAGTTTAGTAAAAGAGTTTGAGGAGGTCTATGATGTAATTGCTCAGAATGTTCCGATGATAGTGAGGGGAGTAAATAGTAAACAATACATTTCAGACTTTAAGTTCTTAGGATCGTTGTTGAATTATCAAGAAAATAAAATACGAAAAGTTGTGAATAACATTCTAAATAATCCTTTCCTAGAGTACGGAGTAAATCATGATAAAAATCAAGAACAAGAAAAATTATTTAAGCATTTTCAAGGGTTAGTTTTTATTATAGGAAAACTACTAAAAACACAATCTTCTGATCATTTTAAGAGTCTCATACAAAATTTCTTTAATGGTTGGTCTGATATTGAAGCAAAATGGCTTAAATATTTGAGGAATCCAAATTTAAAAACTCTTGAAGACAAATCCTTAGATATTCCTGCTGATAAAAATGTGCAGAAAAAAGCAATTTCTAATACTGAATATTCTCAAGATAAAAAGAATAATATAACAGAATGTTTTTCTTATAAAGATCTAACATTTTTAGACAGTTTCAATAGCACAATAGAAAAGGATTTAAGAAGTATTGATTTTGAATCTATAAATTCTGTGATAATAGATTTTTTAATTTTTTGCAATTTTATAGAAGAAACAGTGATCAGTCAAAATTTATTGGAGCAATATGGTATTGCAAATTATCATAAATTATCAGAAAGCATAAAAATAAAAATAGAGAATTATTTAAGCCTATTTTCTACTCCTGAATTATTTTTAGAGTTAGTACTTAATGAATCTATAGAAATAAAATTTGAAGAATTATTTGAAGACTGTAGAGATTTTGTTATTAATCTAAGACTTGTATTATTAGATAATAACACAAATGATAGCATAAAAGATGTCATAAATAATATATTCAAAAGTTGGTATCCTATTGAAAAAAATTGGCTTGCGTCTCTGAAAATCTCAGAACACATAGAAACTATTGATAAAATGTTATGTTCAGATTCTGATGATAGTCAAGATGAAGAAGAGGAATATGAGCCTTCCATTCCAGCAGAACAAAATCTTGCTGATAGTCAAGATGAAGAAGAGGAACATGAGCCTTCCATTCCAGCAGAACAAAAT
>CAZKKY010000012.1:0-34465 GCA_964553715.1 uncultured Rickettsiaceae bacterium | reverse complement strand
ACCACCTGTATCTCTGCTAGATTCTCCAACTAGTGTTATGAGTGTAAAATCAGCTACTAGTCCAGATAATAAAGATAAGACCATTATTGAAGATATTATAACACCAAATACTAGTGGTTTGTCTCATCATATCTACGAGAATAATGAGCTATCATTGCCTGTCATTACTTCGGAGCCTCTTAAAACTTCTTTATCTGTACTTCCAACACAAGATACTAAGTTAGAGGAAAAAAGTAATAAAAACAATGAAACCCTGAAACTAAACATTAAAAAATTAAAAAGTGTGAATGATTATTTCGATAACATAGAGAAGCTGAAAAAGACTATCTCAGAAGTTACAAGAAAAATAGATAATAAGAAAAATTGTATTGAAAGATTAAAGAAAAATATTAGTAAAGAAAATCCGAGCCAAGACCCGGAAAAGCTAAAAAAAGAATTAGTTGATGCAGAATCATATATTCAAAATATGACAACAGATTTATCTAAAAAAACTTTAGAGCTAGAAAAACTCAAAACAAGAGAGAGTGAATATACACGAACAAAACAACAGTATGAGGATCAGATTGAGCAATTAGAGAAAGACATAGCTAATGAAGATTATTCTAACGCAATAGATGATCTGAAAGACAATATCGAGTTATTAACAAATAGGTATATAAAAAATAATGATGTTCAAACAAAGTCAATTAATGATCAAGAAAAGAAATTAGAAACAATCATACAACAAAAACAAAAATATGAGATATCTCTTAAGGATATTGAGCAAGGCCCAAAAATCATACAAGAGTTAAAAGGTGAAAAAGAAGAATATGAAAAGCTCATTCGTGAATCTGAATCTAAGGAGAATGTTTTAAATGAACAATTAAAATTATGTGAACCTACTTCACATAATTTTACTAGAATATCAAAACAAATATTGGATCTTCAAAATAATGTAAAAACTAAATGGCCTAAGACAATAGGTGATTTAAGTAGTCGAATAAAAGGTCTAGAAATTAAAATTGATGTAGCACGATCTATGGTTAATACACGGCAAGATAATATAGTCAATGCTGAAGTTTTTGAAGAGCAAGTAAAGTTATATAAAGAAACAATAAATACTCTTACTGACAAATTAAAAAATACTAATATTAAATCTGAATTTAATATAGATAGATTAAACCAACAACTAAAAGAAATTACTAGCAGTCAAAATGCAAATAGTCAATTAGTAACAACTTATAAAGACGTGCTTTCAAATAATAATAAAGAGTTAGAGCATTTGTATAATAAAATCAGGCAAGATAGATTATCTGAAGTGAATGACCTCAAGACAAAATTAGACTATGTGTTGTCTGAATACAGGAAACTGATAGAAATAGTGAAACTGCAAGATAAGGAGATAAATGACTACTTTCCTCTTGCAGTAAAGGATAATGAATATTTAGATACTCTAAAGAAGGACATTAAATTATACAATAGTCGAAAACTATCAGAAATTTCTTCTGTTTCTTTACCGCATATTAATCGACTTAAGGTCTTAGAAGATCACAAAACAAATTTGAAAGAATCAATGAAATATGAAGCTCAAGAATTTTTTTATCAAAATAAAATTAATATCTTAAAAAAGAAACATGATAAATTGTCAAAAGAACTATTAGATATTTATTATCAGAGAGATAAGGCCGTAGCCTCAAATGGTAGTGTTGCAGCTTTGGATTTAGTAATCAAAGCAAAAAAGGACAACAAAAAGGATTTAAAATATCAGATAGATATGTTAGCAATGACAAGAGAATTTGTTAAGGATGATGCAATTATTCAAAAATCAGAAGATTTAAAAACATTATCTTTAAAAATAAAAGAATTATTTGTTCAGAAAAAAGTATTTGACCCTTTAAAGGAAGACTATGTTAAGTTAAAAAATGAGCTTTTTGGACCACAATCTATTATAAATAGTATAGGTAGAAATGCTAGTACTAAGAAGCAGGAGCCAGAAGTAAAGACTGAAAATAGCAAACAAGCATTACAAGAGCGTGTGAATTTATTAGTTGGTAAGTTATCTTTGAAGCATCCAAGTGAAGTTTATAAGCCGAAACCACCTGTAGCTGATGAAAATGATGAATATCAAAAAGACTTTTTAACATTCTTTGATTTACATGATACTAAAACACTACCTGAAGTACAGACTGAAGAAAAGACTAATCCTAATCAAATACAAGAAATAGTGATTGAACCAGTGGTAGTAGATGATAGTTGTAAAAAGAGTATGAATGCAACAATAGCGCTCTTAAATAGTACTGACAATATACAAGGTATGCTTAGTAAAGATAAATCATTAAGTAAGATATACGGCTCTTTTGATTCTAGAACATTTAAGGCAGAATTAAGAGAACTAAAAACGTCCACACAAAAGTTTATTAAATTACATGAATCTCTTACTAAATCCATTAAAGAAAAATTTAATAATTCAAATTGTATTACGATAGAAAATCAAGAAAAAATCACACAATTATTGGAGGATAGAAAACAATTTTTAATCGAAAATTATAGTGAAGAAATAACAAAATCTGCATTTCTTTTAGAGCAAAATACATATAAAGAAAATATTGTTATACCATCAATACTGGCAGAGCAACAAAAGCTACAAGAAGCTCATGGGGATAACGTTTTAGAAAATATGTTTGCAGATGATTATTTACTTGTTAGTTATGTAAAACATAATGATCAAACCCTGTATCCAGAAATAGATTTAAGTCGTGCATTAGAAGCATCTAAGATAAATGAGTTCATGAAGCCATTTGTTTCTAGTGATGGTAATGCTCTAGCCAGAGAGAAGAATATAAACAAAACTCCTTTTGCGTCTCCTAGGTCTGAAAGTAGTAGTGCTCCTACTGTACCTGATCCAAGTGGTAGCGCGTCTGATGTGCATAAACCTTCTATAGCTGATGAAAATACCGATGAAAATAAGGAATATGAAGCCGACTTTTTAACATTCTTTAATTTAGATGATACAGCGCCTGTAGCTCCGGTTGCTCCAGCTCCAACTTCTGTAGCTCCTGCGTCTACATCTGCGCCTGTAGCTCAGGTTGCGCCAGCACCAGCTCCTGTGGCCTATACTGCTCCTCTTCCACTTCAAGTGCAAGTGCAAAATCAAATAGAAGAGAAGAAAGCTCTAGATGGGATGAATCCTATTAATAGTGGATCCATTACTTATGCTATAAATACAATTATTAGTGAGAATATAGCAAATATTCTACCGACGGATGATTTTCCTACTGTTGCCGTTGCAGCTGGTGATGAAGAAGTGGTAAGGGCAAAAAGAGTTTGGTCTAGAGCTTTTGCATCTGGTGCTAAACAATCTGGAGCTAATAGATTTGTAACAAAATCTTACGGTAGTGTTATTGGTGCTGATATAGATGTTATAGAAAACAAGTTAGTTTTAGGCGCTGCTTTTTCAACTAGCAATAACAATGCTAAGGTTGGCGGAAGTGCTAAGATAAAAGTATCAAGCAATGTAGCATCTGTTTATGGTAAATATAACTTTACAGATAAGATTTTTGCTAACGGTGACATATCTTATGGATTATTAAATATTAAGGGTCTTCCAAATAGCAATAAGAGTAAGGGTGATTTGTTTAGAGCTTCTGCATTCTTTGGGCATAATATAATATTGAATGATAATAGCTTAATTATTACTCCAAAGATTGGTACATCTTACGATGCTGTAAAAGTGAAGCATAAAAATGGTGATATCAAATCTAATAATTTATCTGTGAATTTGGGGATTTCTGCTTCAACTAACTTTAAAGTAAGGGGCAATCTTTCTGTAACGCCTTCTATTCACGGTGGTGGGAAATATATAGTTTCTCAGAAGAAAAGTTCTGTGAAGTTTTCATCAACTAATTACGACTTAAGGGATGAATTTGCTCCGAGTTATAAATCTCCTAAAGATATGTATAATTTAGGAGGGTCTGTGAATTTATCTAAGACTGACTCTGTAAGTTTTAAAGTTGGTTATGATCTTAATTTCAGAAAGGATTACAAATCTCATAGTGGATTTGTAAAACTAGAGGTCAAATTTTAAGACTCTAGTTGATATAAGGAATGCTAGCATAAATTCTTCGCTCATTTGCTAGCATTCCTTACATAATATATATTCCGGACTCAATCGTCCTTCTTCTTACAAGACTTTTCATTCGTTACATTTTTCCTTTATATTTTAATTAAAATTAGGTTATTTAGATTTCTAAGTCCTCATCTTTTAGTTTTTTAGAGGTTTTTTTTAAATACAACTGCTGCTTTATATAAGGCTTGTGGGCTAATTCGCACAAAATATTAATTTTTATTAAAATAGTTACTTGACATTAACCAAATATAATATTATAATTCAATTCACAGTTTACATAAATTAACCATTTTGAGCGAGGTCTGGTAATTATGGCATTAAATTCTAAACAATTAAAATCTTTGTTAATAACTACAACAATTTTATCTAACTTAGTTGTAAGTGATGTTGCAGTGGCAAATGGTATAAAGTTTGATACTAAATTACTTGACAAAGTACAAAATAATCAGATATCTAACAATACACATGATAATAATGATTCCGATAGTGACGATGATGAATGGAATGATAACGCTGAAGACATCCGTAAAAATTCTGATACAATTGCACAACAGCAGGTTCAGAAAGAAAATGCGCAGTTAGATCAAAATAGGAAATTAGCTGAAGAAACAAGAAAAAAACACTCATCTGTTACAACAAGCACTAATAAAGATCAAGATAAGTCAACTGAAGAACAGCAAAATTTAGATGTAAATAAGACAATTGTTTCACCAATAACAGAATTATCTACTACAAAAAATAGTACTCAAACAAACAGTGAATTATTATCTAGTACATTATCATCCTTAAGAAATTCAATGAAAGTTGATGATGATTCTGATGATGATTCAGACAATGAATTTTCTGACGATGAAGATGATTTCGCGAGTATAAAGGCTGAAGAAGGCAAAAAAGAAGCAAAAAAAGCAGCTGAACAAGAAAAAGAAAAACAACAAAAAATAGAAGAAGAAGAACAAAAAAAACGTAAAGCAGATATAGAAGAAAAGAAAGAGAAACTTAGTGCATTATGGAAGCCTAAATTTGTTGCTAATACTTCTGTTACAAGTGATGATAGTATTAATACCACTACAAATGTAACTCCGGTTGTATATGGTACTCCGGTGGATCCAAATTCTCCTAAGAATATTCCTGTGCCTCCTAAGCCTGTTAAAGATGATCAAGATAGTGTTGGGGAGGAGAGTATTAATAACTTAGTAGAATCTAACTCTATAGTTTCAGAGTCACAACCACCTATGCCTGCTGCACCAAGCCCAAGGGAGATAGAGAGTGCAAAGGTAACAAAACAGGAAAACGGAACATATTTAAATGATAGTGGCATTCCTGTAATTTGGAATCAAGAGAACAGGACATTTAATAATCCACCACCACCAGCTGGTAAGCCTGCCTCTACATTGTTAGTCAATGCTACTGAAGCTGAAGTGTCTGTAGATACTACTGAATCTGAATCTAAAAATTTTGAAGCTATAGTGTTAAGTAAGGATTCAATAGTAGAAGAAAAACAGAATGATATATTTGAAGAAGTAGATCAAGAAGAAGCTCTGGTTCCTTGTGTATATCAACCTCAGGATCTAATAGTAGAAGAGTTTGAAGAAGTAGAAGCTCCTCGTGGTAATTTATATGAAAAAGAAGATCTAGAAGTAGAACAAGAATTTGTTTCACCAGTTCATGCTAAAATAGAAGAGCAACAATTGCCTTCTATTTCTAAAGATGATTCTCTTTATAGTGGTGCTACTAATTATGCTATAAATACACTTAGTGATAATATAGTGAATAGTTTTTTACCAACGGATGCTTTTCCTACTGTTGCAGTTGCAGCTGGTGATGAAGAAGTGCTAAGGGCGAAAAGAGTCTGGTCTAGAGCTTTTGCATCTGGTGCTAAACAATCTGGAGCTAATAGATTTGTAACAAAATCTTACGGTAGTGTTATTGGTGCTGATATAGATGTTATAGAAAACAAGTTAGTTTTAGGCGCTGCTTTTTCAACTAGCAATAACAATGCTAAGGTTGGCGGAAGTGCTAAGATAAAAGTATCAAGCAATGTAGCATCTGTTTATGGTAAATATAACTTTACAGATAAGATTTTTGCTAACGGTGACATATCTTATGGATTATTAAATATTAAGGGTCTTCCAAATAGCAATAAGAGTAAGGGTGATTTGTTTAGAGCTTCTGCATTCTTTGGGCATAATATAATATTGAATGATAATAGCTTAATTATTACTCCAAAGATTGGTACATCTTACGATGCTGTAAAAGTGAAGCATAAAAATGGTGATATCAAATCTAATAATTTATCTGTGAATTTGGGGATTTCTGCTTCAACTAACTTTAAAGTAAGGGGCAATCTTTCTGTAACGCCTTCTATTCACGGTGGTGGGAAATATATAGTTTCTCAGAAGAAAAGTTCTGTGAAGTTTTCATCAACTAATTACGACTTAAGGGATGAATTTGCTCCGAGTTATAAATCTCCTAAAGATATGTATAATTTAGGAGGGTCTGTGAATTTATCTAAGACTGACTCTGTAAGTTTTAAAGTTGGTTATGATCTTAATTTCAGAAAGGATTACAAATCTCATAGTGGATTTGTAAAACTAGAGGTCAAATTTTAAGACTCTAGTTGATATAAGGAATGCTAGCATAAATTCTTCGCTCATTTGCTAGCATTCCTTACATAATATATATTCCGGACTCAATCGTCCTTCTTCTTACAAGGGCTTGGATAATCCTTCCTTTAATATGCACCCATCTTAAGAATTCATTTTTTATCTCTTCTACAGAAGCTTTTCTGTTAATTTTTTGTCTTATAGAAGATCTTTGTAGAGCTCCGCCTCCTATATTAAAGGTAAGTGATACTAAGGCATCAAACTGATTTTGGGATAATGATATATCTATATTATTGATCACTGCCAATTCAGCTCTTAATAAGTCTCTTTTTAATAATTCCTCTCCTTCATATTCTGAGATGGAATGGTAGTGCTCTTTTTGTGATATTACATGGCCATATCCTATTGTTAGAATGCCCGAAGCGCAGTAATATGGAACATCTCTAAATCCTTCAAAAGATTTTATCAGCTCTATACCATTAAATGAAGTAAATCTAGGCATTATATTTCTCTTTTATCTTTTAGTTAGTTTGCTAAATGTACGCTGACCAAAATAAAAACTGATAATACTAGCAAAAATAGCTTGATCTTCTAAGCTCCATAATATCTCTATATATTCTACTACATTATGAAGCTTACTGATCTCTATATATTGAATGAATTTTATAGATACATAAATAGCAAAAAAACTATAAGCAAGGACAGGCCTTACGGATCCATTTAAGCTATCTATGGTTGATATTCCTGTTGTATATGTAGAATATAGAGCAGCCCTTTCAGCTATATTGCTTGATATATAAATTTCTTCGGGTGATTTACTATTAGGAGATATTTTGCTGAACTTAATTTGTTTTTCAAAAATTTTAAGCTCATGACTTTTGTCTTGTCTATCACGAAAAAATTTTAAAATTTCTGGTATTATTGATGTAATAAATCCAGCGATTGATGCAAAAAGAGTTATCATAGAAATATCCTATTATAATTTAATATTGATTGGTTTTTAGATTTGATAAAATCATCATGGAGGTAACTTCTATTTGGCAATTTGTAATTTTCACATCTGTTACCCGCATCTGGTGATGTTGATCTTCTATTGTTATAGTTATAAGATCTGTAGGTTCTATATAGATGTATTCTATTGGTAGAATAATCCTCATTACTCCATTTTCTATTCTAGAAGATGCTATAATATTAGATGCGAAATATTCAGCTTCAGAAGGGCTCATAACAACTTGAAAATTGATCTTAGATGTGCTGATGTGGCTTTCTTTCTCTATATTGTGATAATATGTTTTTTGACTGTAATTTTGGCTATCTATGAAGCCTATTTGTACTTTACTTAGCATCGCGCTATCAGGTATATAAGAATACTGGGCGTAGCTACTAGTATTAGTATTTTTAATAAGATCTTGCTGTGATATATGATAAGGTAGTTTTGTGCCTCTTTTTATAAATTTAATAGTATTTTTATCATCAGTTACTATATCGAAAAAATACAGACATCTTAATGTGTTTATAATATCCATTACAGATCCATCTTGAGTAATAACAAAACCTCCTACCGAATCTTCTATTGTTGAAACGTCTATATTAGAAGGTTTTATCCCTGCATGCCCGCATAATTCAATTAATATATCAGCAAGACTAGAGATGCCAAATTTGCCGTTGACCCAGTGCCCTCTACTCCACAGGCGTCCATCTTGCCAATAGTTCAAGTGAGGCCAAGCGGGGTAAGGCCTTGCATCCCAGGTCCATAGGAATATTTTATCTAGAAATGGAGAATTTTGCCAAATTTCTAAAGAATTTTTTATAGCCCTTCTTTGAATACTAAAATCTACTACTCCACTTGAATTAGTTGGAATTCCACCATCTGAGCATAATGGGTCGTAAAAAACATTGGGTTTATTTGTTGCTTTATCTATTGATGGGAACCCAAATTCTGTAAACCATATTTTTTTAGATCTAGGTATCCATTTTGTTTTAACACCTGAAGGGTTAATGTGATAATTGTTCCACCAATATTCTATATTTTTCCAAGCATATGGAGCGTCAAGAAGGTATTGCGTTTTGTTAACATCGTAATGGTCTATATAATAATCATATCCTTCCCCGCTTCTCCAACCATCAATGATTTCGTTATCTGAAATATCTGAAACTAAAGATTTTGTTATTGGAAAATATGCATCTATTCCTATAACGTCTATATCTTTACAGCTCCATAAATCATCTAGATTATACCATCCACCATCAGTGTGGTGGTATTCAGACCAATCGGCTGCATATGTTACTATCACATTTTGTCCTACTATTTCTTTGACTTGACGCGCTAAATCTATCAACTCTTCTACGGCTGGAAAAACATTCCCAGCTCTAACTTTAGTTATAGAAACTAATTCAGACCCTATAACAAAAGCATCAACCTTGCCTTTGGTAAGTTTTGCATAATGTAAGATAAAATTTTTATAACCAGATTCTTTGTTAAAAAAATTTCTAATTTCAGTTTCAGATCCATGTAAATGACCTCTCCAAGGCTTGCCATCTAAATCCATCAAAAACATGGGGTAAAACATTACTTTAAGTCCTCTAGACTTTATTTCATCTAGATATCTAAGGATGCTTGCATCATTTACTGTTCCCCCATAATTGGGATTTCCATTGCCATCTTTAGAAATTAGTTTGGCTGTAGATCTTCTATAATAAGATACTCTCCATTCTTCAGAGCTATTAGAGGACTTGTCTTGATATTCTACAGCAGGGAAGATATCGCATAGTCCTGCATTAAGATTATTGCCAAACCAGCATACTACTGGTGCTACCCATTCTAAATTTACACAAGTTTTTTCTAGCTGATTTAAACTAACTAGACTATCTGCAATTTTATGATATGTATGGCAGTTTATATTTTCTTCTGACAGGACAACGTTTTCATTTGTCTTGATAATTTTGCTCTGAATTATAGTATCATAAACAAATTCTCCGGATCCTGGAATCATAATCATATTGCGTACTAAATCTTCTGCTTCTTTAGAACCGGATTTTTTTATTACTTCGAAGCTAAAATTGGGTATTTTATTTCCAAAGATTCCTATCGGTAAATTTTCAAAAACAACATAAGCAAGCCCTCTAAATGCAGGAGTTTTATTAATTCCTTCTATTCGTTCTATAAGTGGGTCTGGCATTTGATCTTCAGATCCTTTATATAGTCTAAATTGATATTCAGATATATCTATTATCTGATCATTCGCCCATATTCTTCCTATTTCTGAAATTTCTCCTTTACAGATCGCTAAGGCAAAATTTGCATAATAGCTATATTGTGTATCATGATATATTGTTTTTGTTATATCTGTATTAGGAAAATTTGATGTTCTAGAAAAAGTATCTCTTTTTTCTGTTAAAGGTAAAGCCCATATCATATTACCAGGTAATTTGGCATATCCAAAGACTATAGGAATAGGTCTTCCGCTTGCCATGGATTCTAAATACATATTATTTAAATGGCTATGATGTCTGTAATATTCATCAGGCTTGATGCTAGATTTTTCTAGATAATCACCAAATCTTTTGCCAGCAAATTTTCCTATGGTAGATAAAATACCTCCTCCATAAGCATTACCTATTGCGCCGCCCAGAGCAGCAAAAAATTGTCCTAACATAGCTTTATACTCCTAATATTTAGTATATTCTAATCTTGGTTGGTAAATTCTGTTTTCTAAAAATCATAAAATTGTCTTGATTTTTTAGTCAATTTATTACATAGTTTCCCATGATTTTTTCAAAAAACGAATATAATGATTTGGCGTATTAGAGTTTTACTTTTTTATCTTATTGCATGCTTGTTAACAGTTCTGCATATACCTCCTTTAGCAATTATGTGCTTGCTTAAGGTAAGTTATCGTACTAAATATATATTAGCGATTACTTATAACTACAGCTTCGTCTATCTCGTAAAAATTATATGCGGTGTGAATTACAAGGTTGAAGGTGCAGAAAATATTCCAAGCAAAGGCCCAGTAGTTATTTTATCAAACCACCAATCTTTTTGGGATAATGTTATTATGCCAGTACTTTTTCCTATGCAGACTTGGGTTATTAAAAAGCAATTGCTTGACATACCAATTTTCGGCTTAGGTCTTGGGCTTATGGATCCAATAGCATTAGATAGAACTAACGCTATGTCTGTAAAAAAGATGTTACAAGTTGGTGCGAAAAAAATTCAAGATGGAATTTCTGTAGTAATATTTCCTGAGTCTACAAGGCTTAATCCTGGACAAAATGTGCCATTTAAAGCAGGATGCGCAACTTTAGCTTATCAAAATGGTGTTCCTATCATTCCAGTTGCTCATAATGCAGGTACTCTTTGGCCTAAAGGATTTTGGATTAAACCTGGTACGATAACAGTTAGAATAGGTAAAGCTATGATTGCAAAGCAAGGCCAAGATTCTAGAGCATTAAGTGCAGATGTAGAACAATGGATTACAGAGAATAAGAACTCTCTGTAAAAAACACGTTCTTATAGAAAATAAAAATCTTGTTATGGTTTATTGCTTCTTCTCTGTCTATTTTTATAAGGCTTGAATATTTTTTTATGATTTTTGTTTGCAGTTTCTAGTTTATCATCTTTTTTTGCTAATAGCTCTTTAGATAAGTGTGAGTTACTGTTCTGAAAACTCATATAAGATATACCAAATATTCCAGTAAACGATATTAGTGCAAAGATTAAACCTCCTAACATCATTCCTTCTCTAGATAATGATAAAACAACATATGCAATTATTATTATAGAAAATATTCCGCATATTCTACCCAAAAACTGTGCTTTGATATTCATTTTGTTATATGCATTGTCTAAAGCATGAGAATGACTTTGTTCTTTTCCCATAGCATCTAATAATTTTGAAATAGTGCCTGGATTTAATTCTTCATAAGCAGCCATAACATCTATGGGTGGCATATTTTGTAATAATTTTTTGTAATAATTTTTATCATCTGATTCATCAGATTTAATAGCTGAATTGTTTAAATATCCCTTGTTTAGGTTATTATCTTTGTTAAAAAACGATTTTACTTCTCTCATGACTATTTTGTTTTATCCTTATATGCCGTATTTAAATAACCACTTACTCTAAGCCAAAAATCTCTGATATTTTGTAAATTAGATCTTTGATTTGTAAATTGTATTACATTGTAACAACTAACAAATCCTTCAATAAAATTCTTCCAAAATCGGTATGTATTTTTCATCTTCTAAGTTATTTCAGGAATAAATGGTTCACCACGAAAATTTACTGCATTATTGAATTTATTGCAACAAGTTATAAATTTTTTATCACATGAGGTATTTTGTTCATATAGATTTTTATCTACTAAACATCTATCATCACCTAGATTTGCTCTGCAATATATTCCATAACTTTCTATGATAGTTTTTTGTAACTTGTAACTAATCGGTTCTAAAATCATTTTGAAATAGAGGCTATCTTTTATCATGTGAGAGCAAAAGCATTCAGCAAAATGATACTTTTCATTCAATCTTAAGAACAATATATCTATCTTTACAGTAGAGCCTGTAAGGTCTTCTCCTTCAGTTATTCCATTTGGTTCAAAAATACCTATAAGCTCTATATTATCCTTTCCAGAATCGTTGAATGCTAGATTCTCTATTGTAAGGCCTGAATAATGTAAATAAATATTATTTGATAAAATAAGTTGCTTACTATTTGATGTAAAAAATAACCGTTTATTATTTTTTATTATTTCAAAACAATAAACAAATTTCTCGCCATTTGATAGAGCATTTAATATATTAGGGTCTATTTCTTTCATACCACTTCTATCATTTCAAGATTATCTATTACAATGCTACCATCAATATTAAGATGATATTTCAAGCTATCACTCATAAATCTAACAGTGACATCAAATAAGGCATTTAATATAATTTGTTCACCTTCTAAAAGAGGTTTTTCTAATGTTATAATTCCGTTATCGCAATCTATATCGCCATTTAGATTAATGAAAGACGATTCCTTACATAATTTTGTTATTCGTCTTTTGTATGGCATTAAGTCATCTTTATATAATTTATATATTTCAAAATAAAGTTGATCTGTTTTTTCTTTTTCTATAATTTGATTTTCTATTACGCAATCTAGATGATCCCTCATTTTAAAGCTATATTGCTGTCCATGACGAGCTCTGAAAAAACTATTAAACACATTAAACTGATCCATACTAAGTCTACAATCAGAAACTATATAATGCTGAAGTGAATCTGATCTTTCAGATTTTCTTCTTTCTCTGCCAGAAGCTGTAAAAGCACAAGATGTAGAAAAAGATGGGCCTCCTTTCGCCCATATAGAGATAAAATTTGGTAATGTAACGCTATGAAAATTTTGCATTCTTAACCTTTTATTGGCATTAGTAGAGCTTTATAATTAAGCACAAGTTTTGTTGTTAAAAGATCTTGTCCTTTGATAAATTCAGATGTTATAAAATTTGTACTTATTACAAAGAAAATATTACTTTGTAGATTTTCTGGTATTACTACCTCAGAGACTGCACCTGCCATTTTTAGTAAAGAAGATTTAGTTTTTTGATTATCAAAAATACATATTTGAAAATCTATTTCATAATATTTTGAACATATGTTCATTACATTTGTTATTTTTTCTATATTAACTAGAATGAATGGCTGTTTTGCATTTTGTTGTATGGATAAATAAATCGAAGGAGTTAAACTACTAACTATTTCTTTGTTTTTTAGAGTTTCGTATAATGTATATTCAAATGAATGTATTAATGATAAAGACATAAAGTTTTTTAATTGTTATCAATTTCAAGAGCAATGATTTTTAGCCATTTACCAGATTCTGTTACATCTATAATTCTTTTGATTTGAAAAATTCGATCTTTAAATTTTATACGCATCTTATTCGTGATATTGTAACAGCATCGCACTTTGAATAAGAAGTAGCCTTCGGTTACTATATTACCGAAACTAAAATTTTCTATCATTCCTATTTTATTATCAAAGAGAGGCAGTATTGCTGCAAATGTAGTGTATTGCCGCTGCCAATCATCTTGTTCCATATCGTTATTGCTTACATTAGCCCAAATTGATATTTTGTGTTTTAAGATCCCAAATAGGGGTAATTTAGACATTATATTAACATTCTTTTGTAGGGTTGATATAGTTTTTGTACTTCAAGAGAAATACTGCCAGAAATTCCATGACTATCGTACATCTCTGCAATATGCAGCATCATTCCCTGCTTTATAGCTTGAGGTATACAAGATGGGTTAATATAGCCAGCTATATATTCTATTGTTAAGTAATCAAATCTGGATAATTTTTTAAAGATAATAGTTTGATCTTTAATGCTGTAGTTTTCTGGGGAGCAAATTATATTAGTATCACCATGTAACATAATCTCGTTAATTAGTGATATAGGAGAAGAGTGTAATATAATACGAGAATTATATATTCTATCAAATCTCATTTTGATTTTTCGTGCTATAATGCTAATTCGTAAGAATTGTTCAGCAGAGCATATAGCGCATTCTACAAGTTCAAGAAGCCATGTGTCGTCGTAGTCATGAGATATTCTTAAATAGTTTTTTATAGCAGAGAGTTCAAAAATTTCTTGTGTATTTACAGATAATATTTGATATTCCATTGATTTATCTAATTTTGAAATAATAATTAGGAGTAGGGCATCATTCTAGGTGTTAATTCAAGGATGATGCCCCTGTATTATAGGGAAGTAAAAGTGTTTTATCTCCCTATATGTTAGTATTTAGTTATACTGTTTCTTCTAGTTCTTTAGAGATTTTAAGTAATTTGATTGCATTGGTATCTATTAAATCACCACCTACTCGTTTTACAGAATAGAATTTGACGAAAGGTTTTGAAGTATAGGGATCTCTCATTATGCTAATGTTACTACGATCTACAATTTTATATGCTAGCTTGAAATCAGCTAGGGCTATTGCAAAAGCATCTTCGGTTATTGTAGGCATTTCAGAAGAGCATACTACAGGAATACCAAATAGTGTTTCAGGGATAGAGTCTGAGATAGCAGGTTGCCATATAAATCTTCCATTAGAATCTTGTAATTTTTGTATTTCTGATAAAGTAGACCTATTCATTAGGAAAGTTGCTCCGGGTAAGTAATTCTCATCTAATGAATTTATAAGGTTTAATATGTCTTCTATGGATATTGTTTCGTGATCCTCGCTTTCTATAAATTTTATATCTTTGTTAGACAAAATACCAAAGGGCTGCTTTACTCCATCACCATTTATAAAGCTTTTATTCTCAGCTCTTACAAAGCTATCTTGTAATTTTTCGCTAATCCATTGCTCTACGTTGATTGCAGAATCGTCAAGCAGTCTCTGAGTAGCTTTGGGCTGAGCATATAATTCATGTACTAGAATTTTCTTTTGTTGTAATTTAGGCGTATCAGTATCTACTCTTTCTTCAGAATCTAAAGTCCATCCACAGCTGAATTCTCCATTTTCTATAACAACATCTAGAGCATTAGTAGATATTGTCTCAACTGATGCAAGCCTACGCATTGGTGATTTTGCTATCATGCCTGAAACTATTTTATTATAAAGGGATGGTGTTAATAAATATCCACCCTCTTCATTGCTACTAGATAAAGACTTTACTTCCAAATCTTCTATTTCACCTTTTCTTATATAGTTTGAAAAATCGCTTCGGGTATCTGAATTAAAGATTGGAACTTCTGATTTTTCTATAAAATTTTGTATATTCGACATTTTTGTTTCTAGCTCTTTCATTTTGTTATTATGTTTATTTTCATTATAAAATTTGTTCCATTCATTTGTTATATGGTCAATTTTTTTATTCATTTCAGAAATTGTCATAATTATTCTCCTTATGTTATTGTAATGAATTGTAGATATTACTTATACTCAGCTGTTGATTTTTGCTAATATGCAAATAGCTTTATCAAGCAAATAATTTGTTTTGGTAAAATTATCGTTTAGAGATTTTTTGATACTATTGATTTGTGCCTTATTGTTAGCAGGGAATGTTACAAGGCTTATTTCCCATAAGTCAGCGGATATTATTTCTCTTTGTCCTTCAGAGTTATTATATGCTTTTTGGACTGTAAAGCCTACACTGAAAGAGCTTATAGCACCTTGTTTGATAAGCTCTATCGCTTCTACGCCCTGTCTGATTAAATTGTTGACATTAGCTTCTATATATAATCCATAATTATCTTCTATCACCGATGTTACTACTCCTATAGGTTTTGTTACATCATGTTGCCAAAGAAATTTGATTTCTTCTAATGGTTTTATTCTAGAAAATGCTCCTTTAGCCATAATATCATTATGACTATCTACTAGGCCAAAGACACTAGCATAGCCTCCTATCGTGACATAATTTTGATTTGATTCTTTCACGGTAAGATCTAAATTATTTGATTTGTTCATTAAATTAGTCTCTTGAAATTTATGAATACCAGATTTGGTACTAATAATGTATATATTAGAAACTGCCTTTCACTAATCCCCTAAATCAAGATTTTTTATTTTATAATAATCATGATATTGAATTGAAGTTTTTGTGGCTATTTTTTGATGGGAATTATTATATACTTATGAGATTAAATAAAAGATTACTTGTACTATCTAAGAAAATGGCGCACCCGAGAGGAGTCGAACCCCTAACCTTATGATCCGTAGTCATATACTCTATCCAATTGAGCTACGGGTGCAATGAAGAATCAGAGGTACATAAATAAAGCTATTTACAGCAAATGTCAAGTTTATAGAGATTTTTTAAAAATATGATAGTAATAGATTAATCATTATTTTATAAACTACAGGAAGTTTATCTTAATAGCTTTATTCTTATTTTTTATGTTATATAACTGGAATAAAAGAATTCGACGGCAATCAAGTAAGCTGCTATAATGTTTTCTGTAATAAATAAATTATAAAAAATGAGACAAGCAATTATAGATATTGGCTCTAATGCTATAAGGGCTGTAGTGTACGACAGTAAGTCTCTGGGTGCTCCTGAAATTTATAATGATAAATTTAGAAGTGATTTACTTAGCCTTCTTACTTTAGACAATTTAAATGTGAAGCACCATACTTATCTTACATTGCAGTATTTTTGCAATATATTTACGCATCTTGATGTAACAAATATTAACTGCGTAGCGACGGCTGTTCTTAGAGATCATCCTAAGGCTCTTGAATTTACAAAATTGGTAAAAGATAAATACAACATAGATATAGATATTATTTCAGGAGAAAGAGAAGCCTATTTAAGTGCTCTTGGCCTTATCTCGGGTGTTAGAAACGCTAATGGAATAGCAGTAGATTTAGGTGGCGGAAGCCTAGAAATTGTAGAAATTAACAATAAAAAGATAGAGCAACTGCGTTCATTAGCTCTTGGGACCCAAAAAATCAATGATGACTCTACTTTAGAAGGCTTAGTAGAGATTATCGATTCCGAATTTCTTCATAAGCCTTCTTGTCCTAATTTGTATTTAATAGGTGGGAGTTTAAGATTTATAGGGCGTTATTATATGGATTTTGTACGATATCCTCTCAGAAATTTGCATAATCTTGAAATAGCAGCATCAGACTTTCTTGTATATCTAGAAAAAATACATAGCATCTCACAGATTAGATCCACATATCAATTTAATAAAATTGATACCAATGCTATTTTAATAGCTAAGGCATTGCTAAAAGTATTGAATCCAGAAAAAGTTATCATATCTAATTACGGCTTAAAGGAAGGTGTAAGGTTTCATAGTCTTTCAGAAGAAGAGCAGAGTAAAGATATAATATTCGAAAGATGCAAAAGCCTTGCTTCTTTTAATCAGAATATTTGTGACCTTCCAAAATATAATAGACTAATTTCTGCTTTGCTCATAAATCCAGATCCCCTTACAGATGATATAGTAAATTTATCTGTGATTTTAGCGAGTTTTGGGAAAAATATAGATAGAACTTTAAAAGCTCATTTTACTGCAGAATTTATTTTATCTTCAGATATACCATTTAATCATCGTCAAAGGTTAATGCTTGGTCTTGCTACCTCTCATGCTTTTAGCTCTAAAAAAGAGCTATATATCAATAAATTAGCATCAAAAATATTATCTGACGTAGATTACAATAATAGTCATATTATAGGAAATATCTTAAGGATAGCAAAAGAAGTGGATGGCCCATCATTTAGATGTCCGTCTTTTAATCTGCAATTACGAGATCGCTATATAGAAATTACTACTAGTGAAATTCTTCCGAAGCCTATTTTCGACAGTGTGTGTAATCGTCTTAAAGATATAGGTATTGCAAGGAAGATCGCTTTAAACTCTATTAGTTAGCTAGGGTTTTATCTCTGTCCGAAGGATCTCTTTCTAGACTGAAAATTTTCTATTGCTAACTCAAGATCTTCCTCTGTAAAATCTGGCCAGTATTTAGGTGCAAAATATAATTCTGCATATACTACTTGCCACAATAAGAAGTTACTGATTCTATATTCTCCGCTCGTTCTTATCATAAGATCTACATCAGGCATTTCAGGGTCAAACAGATATTTGCTAAATATCTGTTCTGTTATTTGATCTTCTGGGATGTTATCTGATATTATATTTTTAACTGCAGTGATAATTTCATTTCGTCCTCCATAACATATTGCAAGACATAATGTAAGGCCATTATTATGGCTAGTTAATTCCATTGCATTTTTTACTTTAGAAAATATTGCAGTACTTAATTTGCTAAGATCTCCTATAAATTTTAATCTAATATTATTCTTGTGCAAATTATTAAGTTCTTTATCTAGATAAAAGTCTAACAAATTCATTATATCTCTTACTTCGTTTTCCGGGCGAGATAAATTTTCAGATGATAGAGTATATAATGTTAGATATTTTATATTACGTTTAGCTGCTGCTTTTACTATTGCTTGAGCAGTCTCTGCTCCTCTTCTATGGCCCTCTACTTTAGGCAGGAGTCTTTTGCTAGCCCATCTACCATTCCCATCCATAATGATAGCTAAGTGGTTTATCTGATTTTTATATGTATTACTCATATTTTAAGTCTTAGAAATTGTTACTCATAGAAATCTATTACTCACTTGGCAAAACAATTTTTACCAATAATCCTTTTAGATTTTTCCCATCTTCTAGAAATATTTTACCATTGTGACCAAGGATGATTTCTCTAGTTATTGTAAGGCCAAGCCCTACGCTTCCTCTATGATCTATAGCTCTTGCAGAGTCTGAGCGAAAGAAAGGTGCAAAAACCATTTTTTTATCTTTTTCACTTATGCCAGGTCCATTATCTTCGATCGTAATTATAATATCACCTTTCTCTTTATAAGATGAAATTTTGATTTTGCTAGCATATTTTTCAGAGTTACTAATAATATTACTCATAGCTCGTAGCAATGCGTGATGTTTTATAGAAGTAACACAATTTGTTGCAAGATCATAGTTTATTTTCAATTTTCCTATTTTGGTATATTTGATATTATCATTAATCCATCTAGACAATTCTACTTTCTGAAATTTTTCTCCTCCTTCACCTCTTACAAAATCAAGATAGCTAGTAATAATATTTTCCATATTAATTACGTCTTGCTCTATTTCTTTTAGTCCTTCTTGCGGGTTCATTAATGCTGCTTGTAGCTTTATTCTAGTTAGAGGAGTTCTAAGATCATGGGAAATCATTGCGAGCATTTGGGTTCTTTTAGTGATTTGTCGCTCTATTCTTTCTCTCATTCTGATGAATGCAAGACCGGCTAGTCTAATTTCTTTGGCACCAGAAGGTTTGTATTTAGTTTTATCACTAGGAAGTTTGCTATTTCCAAATTCATTTGCAGCAGATGTGAGTTCTATTATAGATTTAATTTGATTTTTTGAGAATAATAAAGATATTATCAAAATTAATATGGTAAGTGATACTATCCATAATACAAAAATATATGTTGTTGGATTTAAAATAGGTTTTGAGGGTAATTGGACCTGAAAAACCCCTTTATTTGTTTCTATATTAACGATTATTTTACCAGAAGAAGCAAGATATACATTTTTTTTAAGGCTTATCACATCATCAAGTTCTCTTCGTAAAATCTCTATTTCCTCGCTTTTTGATTGATCTACATCTAGGATTGTTACTTTATTAAGTTTTTTATTAGGGTAAGCATCATATTCAATTTTTAAAATATTACTTATGCTTTGTAGGGAGATTTGGTCATTTTCTTTATATCTATCTACCATGAGTGCTATTTGTCTGGCTATGGATGCGCTACTATATTCAGAAACGTTATACCAATGTCTTTCATAAAACAAATATATAGAAGCTATTTGTCCTACTACTGTTGGTACTATAATTATAAGCATAAACCTGGTTAATAAAGTCTTAGGAACCAAGTTATTAATATAATACATAGCCTTCATTGCGGATTGTCTGAAGAAATTTTGTTTTTTTTGTTCCATTTTCTATTTTACTACGTAATCTTGCTATTTGTACATCTATTGATCTTTCGTTAAGTCCGCCCATGAGATCTGATAATTTACTTCTAGATATTGGTTTTTTGTTAGATTCTATAAGGATTTCGAGTAGTTTTTGTTCTGTAGAACTAAGAGCAATAACTTCTTGGTTTTTAATAAATTCTTTGGTCTCAATATTATAAGTCGAATCTCCGATTGGTATAATTTTTGTTTGTTTCTTATTATATCCATATATTTCTATAAGATTTTTTGTGCGAAGTAATAATTCTCTAGGATCAAATGGTTTAGATATATAGTCATCGGCGCCAGATTGAAGTCCTTTTACCCTATCTTCTATTTCAGACAAAGCTGTCAGTAATATTATAGGAACATGTACTTTATTATGTTTGATTGTAGTTGCAAATTCTACTCCTGTAATTTCTGGAAGCATTACGTCTAATATAAGCAAATCAAAGATAAAATATTCCATATACAATGATGCATATTTTACAGATGATGATGTAGACACATTATAACCAGCATTTTCTAAAAACTGCTTGAGTAGTTTTAAAATTCTTTCATCGTCATCTACTATAAGAATATGTGGTTTTTCTTCTATCATTTGTTTTTAAAATTGTTATAGTAACATGGTAATCATTTTATGAATGTAATACAATTTAGTGAAGGAAACAATGGCAATTATACCTTTAAGCGATAGAACCGGTTATATTTGGCTTAATGGAGAATTTATTGAGTGGAAAAAGGCTCAGATACATATTTTGACTCACAGTCTTCATTACGGAGGAGCTGTATTTGAAGGAATTAGGGCCTATAATGGTAAAATTTTTAAGTTAAAAGATCATATAGACAGACTAATTGCTTCTGCATCTATGTTAAAATATTCTCCAGATTGTACTGCAAGTCAGATCATGGATGCAGCGTTGAGGGTTATTACACTGAACAATTTGAAGGATTGCTATATCAGGCCTCTTATCTGGAAGGGTTCTGAATCTCAAAGAATAAGTAGTTCTATGCTATCTATCAATACTATGGTTGCTGCATGGGAAGTTTCTAGTCGCGAATTTCGTAAACCACAAATAGATTTAGTAGTGAGTAATTGGATTAAAGCTCATCCAAATTCACTAAATCCTTGGTGTAAATCTTCTGCTAATTACCAGATCTCTTCTATAGCCCAGCATGATGCTATAGAAGATGGATATGATGACGCTTTGCTTCTAGATTATAGAGGATTTGTGGGAGAATGCACGGTATCTAATATCTTTTTTGTAGATGGCAACAAAGTAATTACTCCATTAGCAGATTGTGTATTAAAAGGAATTACTAGGTCTACTGTTATGGGATTAGCACGCAATGCCGGGTTTGAAGTAGAAGAAAGAATAATTTTGCCAGAAGAGATGAAGAATTTTAGTGAGGCTTTTATTACGGGCACTGCTGTAGAGGTAAAGCCTATCAATTCTATTACTTTCATGCAAGAGAAAATCTCTTATAATAATGATGAAATTACTCCTAAAATAATGGAACTTTATAAAGAACTGGTAACAAAATGACATTAAATAATCCTTTTTTGGGGCTTATAACGGCTCTTATTACACCTTTTAAAAACGACAAAATTGACTACGCCTCTTTAGAGAAAATAATAAATTATCAGATAGATTCTGGAATAAAGGCAATTGTTATTGCTGGTTCTACAGGGGAAGGGGCTACCTTAGGTTTTGAGGAATATAATAGCCTTATTAAAAGCGCGATAGATATATCAAAATCTAGAATTAATATTATTGCAGGATGCAGTTCTTCTAGCACATCTTACACCATTTCTCTTGCAAAGGCTGCGGAAGATCTTGGAGCAGGGGGCTTGATGTGCTCTCCGCCGCCATATAACAAACCTACTCAAAATGGTTTATATGGCCATTTTAAAGTTTTGCATGATGCTACAAACTTACCTATTATGTTATATGCAGCACCTAGTCGTGCTGCTGTAGATTTTACAGATAATACTATTGTTGAACTAAGTAATCTGCCTAGAATTTTAGCTATTAAAGATTGCGCTGCAGATCTTGAAAGACCATTGCGCATTCTAAATAATGTGAAAGATAATTTTAATGTCCTTTCAGGTGATGATTCTCTTTCTCTTGCCTATAACGGGCAAGGTGCGTCTGGCCTTGTTTCTGTTGCGTCCAATATTTTTCCAAAAGAAATGACAGAGGTCCAAGAAAGCTGGAATAGCGGAGATTTATCTAAGGCTATTTCTTTACAAAAAAGGTATATCTCTTTGTATAAAGCATTATTTATTGAGACTAACCCAATTCCGGTAAAATTTGCTGCATCAATTCTTGGCCTATGTTCTGAAGAGATGCGTATGCCTTTGCAAGAGCTTTCAGCATCTAGTAAAGAGATCGTTTCAAAAGATGTTCTTGCTATTGCTTCAAAAAAATATGGATAATATTTTTAATCGCAATTTATTAAAGACTCATAGAGATAATGCTTCTTATAATATTAAATCGCATGATTTTTTAATAAATCATTCTTCTAATCAGATTTTTGATCATGTCACTGCTTTTGAAGGTAGCTATAAAGAAATACTAGATCTAGGTTCAAGGCATGGGCTTCTTACAAATAAATTAATTGATCGCTATAAAGATAGCAACATAACTGCTTCTGATATTTCTGATAAGATGTTGTCTTATAATAATGCTAAAAACAAAATAATATTAGATGAAGAAAATTTATCGCTAAATAGTAAATTTGATCTCATAACCTCTGTATTAAATGCTCACTGGATCAATGATTTGCCAGGGTTTTTTAGGTCAGTAAAAAATCATTTAACAGATGATGGATTATTTATCTTTAGTATGTTTTGCGCTCCATCTTTAAAAAATTTGCGTAACACTATATTAAAACATGAATCCGAGAGTGAGTCTATTTGTAGCCCTCATATTTCTCCTTTTGTAGATCCACCAGATATCTATAAATTATTACAGCATTCAGGATTTAAGTTTATTATATTAGATTTAGAAACTATAGAGGTAGAATATGAAAATCCGATAGCTTTGATGAGGGAATTAAAAGCAATGGGAGAATCTAACAATCTTACTAGGTCTAATAATATTATAGGGAAGAGGGCGTTAAGAAGGATTATTAATGAAGGTTTATTTGTTGATAATTTTGAGATTGCAAGCATAATAGCGCGCGTAAGATGATTGTAGGTACTTGAAAAGTTGCAGGTGAATATATAAATCCCAAGAGTGTTTAAAAATATTTTAGGAGGCTATATGTCAATAGAGACCAAAAAATTTGATGCTGAAATAGATAAGATTCTACATCTTATGATTCATTCTTTATATACAAATAAGGAGATCTTTTTAAGAGAACTTATCTCAAATTCCTCTGATGCTTGTGATAAGCTTAGGTATCTTTCTCAGCAAGATAGCTCTCTTATAAAAGGAGATGCTGATTTTAAGATAGTTGTGGCAATAGATAAAGAAAAAAGGCAACTTTCCATTACTGATAATGGTATTGGGATGAATAAAAACGATCTCATAGAGAATCTTGGTACAATTGCTCGTTCTGGTACTAGAAATTTTATAGAGCAAATAAAGGCCTCTAATTCTAGTAATAATGGATCTTCTTCAGATAATAATGCGATGATAGGCCAATTTGGTGTAGGATTTTATTCTGCATATATGATAGCAGATTTTGTTGAAGTATTTTCCAAAAAAGCAGGAGAAGATAAGGCATTTAGGTGGGCCTCTAATGGAATAGGAGAATATTCAATTGAAGAAACAGATGTTGATTTTATAAAAGGTACAAAAATTATCGTTCATATTAAGGAAGGAGAAGATTCTTATTTAGATCATTTTAGAGTAAAACATATTATCAAAAGTTACTCAGATCACATTTCTGTCCCTATTTATTTTGCTGATAGCAACAATGAAATTAGGTTAAATTCCTCTTCTGCTTTGTGGGCGAGATCTAAATCAGAGATCACAGACGAGCAATATTTAGAGTTTTATAAAAGCGTTTCTTATGCTGCAGATACTCCATGGCTTACTATGCATAATAAGAATGAAGGTATGGTTGAGTTTACAAATCTTTTGTTTATTCCTTCTAATAAGACATTTGATCTTTTCCATCCTGACCGCAAAAGGCGAGTAAAATTATATATCAAACGAGTATTTATTGCTGATGAAAATATAGATCTTATTCCTGGCTATATGCGTTTTTTAAGAGGAGTTGTAGATTCAGAAGATTTGCCTCTTAACATAAGCCGAGAAACTTTGCAGCATAATGCTACTTTAGACAAAATTAAAAACGCTATAGCAAAGCGCGTACTTGGAGAGCTAAAAAAGAAGAAAAATGATGCTAGGGATCAATATGAAACTTTCTGGAGTAATTTTGGTGCTGCATTAAAGGAAGGGCTTTGCGAGGCTTTTGCAGATCACGATCACTTGCTTGATGTATGTTTGTTTTACAGTGTATTGCAAGATAAAATGATAGGTATTGATGAATATATTGCTAATATCAAAGACGGCAAAACCATTTATTATTTAAGTGGAGAAGATATTCAAAAACTCAAAAACAGTCCTCAGATTGAAGGTTTCATAAGTAAAGGGATAGATGTATTATTATTTACAGATTCAGTAGATGATTTTTGGGTCAATATTACGCCTAAATATGGTGAATATGAATTTAAGTCTGTTACAAGAGCGGGTGATGATAATGAATTAGGTGAAAATAGTAAGGATGATCCTGAATCTACTTCTCATAAAGAGCTTATTGAATTTATCAAAGATGTTCTTGGAGATAGAGTAAGTGGCGTTAGAGTTTCAAAGAAACTAACAGAGAGTCCTGCGTGTCTTGCAGTTGCTGAAGGAGCTATGGATATGCGTATGGAAAGATTTTTGCTTGAGCAAAAACAAATCCGTTCTGGTACTGCTAAAATTCTAGAAATAAATCCTAAGCATAAAATTGTCACGAAAATAGAAAATAACATAGGCAAGGAAATAGCATCTGATTTAGCTATATTGCTTTTCGATCAAGCTTGTATTATAGAGGGAGAACAGGTGCATGATGTATCTTCTTTTGCAAGGCTTATGAATAAAATGCTTACACAAATTTAGAACTCGTCAGCCTGTCTTCACAGATGTTTGTTTCTAACCAGGGATAGTCATGAGATCGGCAAAAAAAAAATTATTAGGATTTTGGCATGAGCTAAAAAACGGCTTTTTTATAATAGAAAGACTAAAATGGTTAAAAGATAATTTTTCTTTTAAAGCATGCTGGTTATATTTCAAGGCTAATTTTAGCTTGAGGCATGTTTTTTGTTTGCAAGGAATCTTAAAAGTATTATTTCTTTATTCTGTAGTTGTAATGTGCTTAATTTTAACTATGGAATTGCCTTCTATAGACAGAAGCAAACCTTGTGTTGCTATTTATGGCACTACTAGTAGAATAGGGGAGTTGCTGTTACATAACAGAACTGTAACAGCAGCTAGAAATTTAGGTTGGAATGTTATAAGTGCACGTTTTGCAGAAAGTACAACAGACTATTTTTTAATGTCTCATTTCTATTATGTTGCTACTGCTTTAGTAAATCTGGTTTATAAACCTCAATTTTCTTTAGCAGTTACTCACTATGTCTATATAGTTCCTTATGGCAGTTATAATATTGTCTATTTGAATGTACCTAATAATAATTTATTTAAGGGTAAGTCATTTCTTTCGCGCTATAAACATCTTGGAGAATATGATGGTTATATAGATTTATATAGTGTAGTAAATGGTACTAATCCTAACTTAACAAGCGCTTTAAATTCTTTACATAAGAAAGATGCATTTGTTATGCCGTTATATCTTTCCCAGCATTATGTACCATATTCTCCTGCCATTAGGGAGCAAGCTCTTATTGTAGGTAGTTTGTGGGGATGCAATAGATCTTCTATTAGAATATCCGATGCTTTATATTCTCTAGCACAAGATGGTTTGTTACTAGCCTACGGCCTTGATTCTGAATTAGGCTTTTTAGGAGATGCATTTAAAGGCACAGCAGAGGATTATGATAAAAATCAAAGGGTAGAAGATAATCTATTTAACATACAGAAAAAATATGGCATATCTTTGGTCATTCATTCATTAGAACATATGGTAGAAAATATTCCTACTTCTAGAATAGCAGAATCTATAGCATCTGGCAGTATAGTCATTAGTGATCACAATGGATTTGTTAAGAAGTTTTTTGGAGATCATGTACTATATTTGGATGCATTAACATCAGCTGATCAGATATATTCTCAGATTAAAGATCATATAAACTGGATTAAAACACATCCTATCGAGGTAGAGGAAAAAACTAAAGCCGCTCATGAGATTTTCATGAATGAATTTGCTTTAGAAAAGCAGCTTCAAAAATTATATAACGCACTAAAGGATAAAGGATGTTTGGGTGGTTTATAAGGACTAGTCAGAATAGCTCCGTATCAAGCGATAAGGTCAATAGTCGAGAAAATAGTCGAGATTTTACCAATAGCGATAGAAGTAGTGATTTTTTATATTACTCTTTCGATAAGCAGGAGCAAATAGAACAAAAGGCTTTAGAAGAAGGTGTTACTATTGCAGCAAGCCTTAAATCTAATTATTTAAGTAGTAATCTATTTCAGCACAACCAAGATGAAAATATTCCTAATATCAATAAGTCTACACATTTGTTTGAAGAACAAGATATTGTTGCTGAAGTAGTAGAGGTTCCAGAAAAATCAATTCACCACTTTTTCTGTTTATGCATTTGTTTCCCCAAAGATGATGATTCTGAGGATTATGACAAATATTCAAAGCATTATATAAGTAAAAATCCAGATCTGCTAAACGCTCTAATAGGTGAAGTTCCAGAGTAATAGTTTGTTCATTATAGATATATAACTATTGTTTTATCAATAAACAGTAGAATTATCAAAAGAGTAAATTACCTTCTACCGAATAATTTTTCTATATCTGATAACTTAAGTTCTATATATGTAGGTCTTCCATGATTACATTGTCCAGAAAAAGGAGTAGATTCCATTTGACGGAGTAGTTCATTCATTTCAGCAATATTCATCTTCCTGCCTGATCTAATAGAGTAGTGGCAAGCGTATGTTTCTGTAATATGCTCAATAAGCTCTGTTATACTAACAGCTTCTCCAAGATCAACAAGATTATCAGCAACATCATGAACTAACTTCTGTAAATTACTATCAGCAATTAAAGATGGAACCTCGTTTAAAATGATAGATTTTTCACCAAATCTTTCAAACACAAAGCCAATAGAATTTAGCTCTTGCTTTTTTTGTGCTAAAGCATCGGCTCTGTTTTGATCTGGTAGCTCTACTATTTCAGGAATCAAAAGACGTTGTTTATCTATGCCATTTTTATTTATCTGAGCTTTAATACGCTCGTATATTAATCTTTCATGCGCTGCGTGCTGATCTGTAAAAATTATAGAATCATTTGTTTGAGATATTATATATGTTTTATGTAATTGAGCGCATGCCGCTCCTAAAGGATATTCGCTCGTTTCAAAATTTGGAGCAGAATCATTACTTGCAATAGAATGGCTTGTGTTTGGATCTTCGGTCCGCATCATTGGCATTATAGGAATAAAAGGTGATGCTCTATAAGGGCTTGGAGCAAAAGTTCCTTGCCTAGTTTCTAGCGGCTCTTTTGTTTGCATGGGCCTATAATTACTTGTTCTATTATCTTGCAATGTGAAATTAGGGTTAGAGTTATATAGCTTTTCAATATTTTCTGGTTTAAAACTAGCAATAGTATTATATGCGCCAGTGTTGCTCACTCTATGTGCAGAACTATTGATAGCATTTTTGATTGCGCTTATCATTACTCCTCTAACCATATTAGTGTCAAAAAACCTTACTTCTGCTTTTGCTGGATGTACATTTACATCAACAAGATGAGGATCTATTTTTAAGAATAGTACAAGGACGGGATGTCTATCTCTTGCTAGAAAATCTTGATAAGCAACTTTTATAGCTGCTCCAAGAAGTTTATCTTTTACGGGTCTATTATTTATAAATAAAAATTGATCAAGACTAGCTGAACGGTTAAAGGTAGGCAAACTAACAAGTCCACTAACAGAAAGCTCTTCGGTCTTAAATTCTGCAGAAATAGAATTTTCTAAAAACTCTTTGCCAAGCACGTCGAGAATTCTTTGATTTATATCTGTAGATTTTAGTTTTAAAAGGTTTTTTCCATCAGATACCAAAGAAAAAGCAATATCAGGATGAGAAATAGCAATTTTTTTAACCACATCTAGGGCTGATGAAAGTTCTGTGCGATCAGAACGTAAAAATTTTAGCCTTGCAGGAGTTGCAAAAAACAGATCTCTTACTTCAATTTTAGTACCCATAGGGTGACTAGAGATAGAAGGTTCCATTATCTTGCCACCTTCTACATAAATTTGCCAAGATTCTTTGGAGTTTGTATCATAGCTTGATATAGTCATACGGCTGATAGATCCTATAGAAGGTAATGCCTCGCCTCTAAAACCAAAGCTAGATATATCCATTATATCTTCTTCGTTAAGTTTAGATGTGGTGTGAC
Organism: uncultured Rickettsiaceae bacterium; assembly: GCA_964553715.1. Classification (GTDB taxonomy): domain Bacteria; phylum Pseudomonadota; class Alphaproteobacteria; order Rickettsiales; family Rickettsiaceae; genus JAGOJE01. Next base: position 5,651 of record CAZKKY010000012.1, on the reverse strand, counting down.
GATGTACGCAAATAGCAAGATCATCACGGCTCATACCATTGCCATTATCAGAAACTAAAATAAGATTTTTACCAGCTTGCTCTATTACTATATCGATTTTTGTTGCATTAGCATCAATAGCATTTTCTACCAGTTCCTTAATCACAGAAGCCGGTCGTTCTATCACCTCACCAGCTGCAATACGGCTTACAGTGACATCTGATAATTGTTTTATTTTACTTTGTGTTTGGATCATATTTCTTAGATAAAACATTTATTCCAAATGCTATCATAGTTATAGCAAAAAGAAAATAGCTTAATGGTAACCAAGCGACTTGAGTTTTTTTATATAAAAAAGTACAACAGAAAGCTGTAGGTGCAGAAATACATATAGATCCAATAGAATGTGCTAAACTAAAAAGTCTGTACCTAATCACAACAGGAATACTTTGTTTCAGAAATGATAAAGTAGGCATTGTTAAGAAAGGAAGGCATGCCATGATAGACAAAAACAAACCTATTGAAGATTCCATATTTGATAGGTTAATCATCATTTTAATAGTAATCGCAGCAAGAACGCAAAATGCAGTAATTGCAACCTTGATGGGTCCTAAATAATCTGCTAGAAGTCCACCAATCACAGCAAATAACATATATATAGCTATTGCAACCGAAGTATAGAATTTCATAGAAGATTGATCTACTATCTTTAATACTTCAAAATTATAAGTACCAAAGAAGACAATAAAAAACTGGTTTGTACTACCTATTGCTCCTGCTACTAATAAAATTGTAATAAATAATTTAATATTTTGTTTTATTATTGTTAGTATAGGGAGATTTTTAAAATCTTCATAACCTATTTCGGATTGTGTAAAACTACTATCATCTATATTTACATATTTTCTTATTATAATTAGTATTATGCCCATTATACTCCCTACTACAAAAGAAAGTCTCCAAGCATATGGAGGCATAGAATTCAATGTAAAAAACCAAGCAGAGCTAGAGGCTATGAAAATACCTATACAGCTTGCAGCTGTTGCAAGGCCATTGCCTAAAGATTTATTATTTTTCCCTATTTGTTCATAAATAAATATTCTAACACCATCTGTTCCTGGTGCTATACAAGACATAATACACATTCTAGCTATAAGTAGAATTAGGGCAGACATAATACCTATATGTTGGTAAGAAGGAATGAGGCTTATAATTAATGAGCCAAAAGAGGTTCCCATTAAGCTTAATGTTAAGGTAGTTGATCTTCCATATACATCTCCTATTCTTCCAAGAACAATAGATCCGATCGGTTTAGCCATCACCGCTATTAGCATTATAAAATATGTATTTAACAACTGAACGGTAGGGTCGCTTGCGATTATAAAATATCTTGAAATAACAGATGCTAAAAAACCAAACAAATAATGATCGTAATATTGTACAGTGATTCCCATAAGTGCTATAATGAATGCCCTGCTACTCATGAAATTACCTCCGTTTTTTAAAAATGTCTTCATTATATAGTCAATATATTAGGCTATATATAATATAGCGATAGATCCTAAACAAGATTTTTATCTGTATCTTACAAATAATGCTATTTAAATTTTATATTATGCATAAATAAATCGCTAAAACGATTGAAATGTAATGATTTATTAGTGTCACGATTTATCAGATCAAAACTATATAATTTAACAACTTATTTAAAAAATATCTATTGATTTTAACGTAAGGTATATTGTACTATGGTTTATACACCTCTTGCGCTAACTTTTTTAGGATATAGTAGGTAAACCAAGGGTAGAATTATTGATTTAAATAAAAACTATGAATAACAAGCTATTATGAACTATACATTTTACATATCTATTTTATGCTTTATACTTTTGATGAGTTTGGCATATTGTATATTTTTAATTAACCAATATAAAACTCGTTATGATCATCAATCTTCTAAACTAATTCAAACTTATCTTAATAAAGAATTTGTTACTAGGGTTTTGAATATTATGGTAAGTAGTACAGAGTCTCGTAAAGATAAAATTATAATGTTGATATCAAAAATAAAGGACTATTTTGACTTAGATGAAATAGTATTTTATAATACAGAAGACTATATAAATGATATTCATCATGGAACATTTTATAGAAATATTATAAGGCAATATATTGACGAAAATATATGTTCTATATCCGAAGCATTAAGTACCAATTCGATAGATATAAGGAAAATGAAATATGATAAAATTCATTTTATGCTCTATATAATTCCTATTGAAAATAATTCAAAAATGAAATGTATAGTCTTTGTTCAAAATAACCAAGATTCAATACTTAATTCTCGGGATATTGATACTCTTAGTAAGCCTATTAGAATTATTTTATCTGCTATTTTTGCTAAAAAGATTTTTTATTAGCATTAAAAATACAAAATAATATATGATCATTTATATAAAAATAGTATCAAGGATAAGTAGTGACTATAAATACTAAGGTCAGAGAGCTTTCTGTAAAAGATAAACTAGCTTTTTTTGCTATGATAGTAGGGATGTTCATGGCAATACTCGATATTCAAATTGTAGCAAGCTCTATATCAATAATTGGCGCTGGTCTTTCTGCTGGGGTAGATGAGTTGTCGTGGATACAAACTGCTTACATAATAGCAGAGGTAATAATAATTCCTCTTACAGGATTCCTAGCAAAACTACTTTCTACTCGTATTGCATATTTTATAGCCACACTAGGCTTTACAATCATGAGCTGCTTCTGCGCAATTGCAACAACGATTGAATCTATGATAATTGCAAGGGCTTTGCAAGGATTGTTTGGTGGCGCTATGATACCTACAGTGTTTGCTACCACATTTAGAATTTTTCCTCCTAGTCAAAGGCCTTTTGTAACTATAATAATCGGCCTTGTAGTAACTATAGCACCTACACTGGGTCCTACTATTGGGGGATATATAACAGAAATATCTTCATGGCACTTTATGTTTTTGCTTAATGTGATTCCTGGTATTTTTGTATGTGTAAGTGTCTTTTTATATGCTAATTTTGATGACCCGGATTTTTCTTTACTAAAAAATTTCGACTTTTTAGGTGTATTTCTTATGGTCATGACTCTTGGTAGCCTTCAATATATATTAGAAGAGGGTACATCAAAATCTTGGCTTGAAGATAATTTAATATTGTCTCTTACTATAATTGTAGTACTAGGATTCATATTTTTAATATTTCATGAATTAAATACCTCAAAACCTATTTTAGATTTGCGTATTTTCAAAAACAAGGATTTTTCTATAGGGTGTTTTTATGCATTTATTATTGGTGTTGGTCTATATGGAGCGGTCTATTTAATGCCACTATTTTTATATAGAGTAGCTGGTCTTAGTAGTCTTCAAATAGGCTTTGTGATGTTTGTGACAGGCGCATTCCAATTTTTATCAGCACCAGTTGTAGGAAAGCTTATGGCATCTGGGGTAGATAGAAAAAAGATTCTTGCTATAGGTTTTATATTATTTGCTATGAGTTGCTATTCTAACAGTTTTTTAAATCAAGATTCAAGATTTTGGGAATTGTTTACACCACAAGCTTTAAGAGGCTTTTCTTTAATGTTTTGTTTTATACCAGTAAATGATATCGCATTAGGTTCTGTACCTAAAGATACAGTACAAAATGCTAGTGGTCTCTATAATTTAATGCGGAATTTAGGTGGTGCTATAGGGCTTGCTATACTAAATACATATGTTACAAATTATACAAAAATGTTTAGTCAATATTTATCATCTTCTATTGCTGCAACAGACCCTAATGTTATTTATAATCTTCGTCATTTTACACATTTGTTAATGGGCAAAGTATTTAATCCATATCATTCATCATTGTATTTTTTAAATAGTATGATTCAAAGAGATGCTTTTATTATAGCTTTAAATGAAATATTTATGGCTATTGCTCTTCTTTTTGTTGTAAGCTTAATTCTATTGCCATTTACAAATGAATCAATCTCTAGTACAATTGAGTCACAATCACATTAGAAAAAAATGAAGACTATCTTACTATATTTTAAATATATTGTATGGCTATTAAAAGAGATAGCTTTATCTAGCATAAAAGTAACTAGAATTATATGGTCTAGAAATCTTAATGTGAGTCCAGTTACAGGATTTGTTAGTTTAAGGTTAAAAAAAGACCTATCAAAAGTCTGCTTTGCAAATTCTATTACTTTAACTCCAGGGACTATTACATTGTTTGTAGAGAAAAATAAAATTCTTGTACATAGTCTTACACAAGAAGGTTTAGATTTAGATAATATGCATAATAATATAATCAGAACGTTTGAATGTTAAACGGTGTAGTGTCGATATTTTGTCTGATGGTCTTAGTACTAACTATTGGTTTAGTATCTGCAAAAGAAGTGTTCACAAAGTTTTTATTTATGAATATGATGTCTAATATAGCGATTTTAATTATTGTTGCTATGTCGTCTTATAAATATAATTCATCATTTCTAGATATAGCTTTAATCTATTCCATTCTTAGCTTTATAGCGCCCCAAGGTCTTTTAAAGAAGGTACTTAGCTTAAGGCATTGATAATGAGTCAAGGAGCTTTAGAATAACCTTAATATAGGTATATCTTCTAGTTTAGGAATCTTAGATTTAATGCTAAATATTTTAATGATTTTTTCTAGGGAAGATTGTATAATTAACTCTGTGTTTTTAGCATTTTCTGATTGATCTTTTTTGTAATAATTGAAAGCTTTGATATATACTCCTGTAAGAAGTATACGTTTTGTGTAATAGTTTAAATCTGTTGTCGAATCTCCTGCGTATTGCCATATTATATCGCAAGTTCTCCATACTGATTGTGGCTTAAGAAATCTCCATTTCCCTTGATCTAGCTTTAATCTAACAATTAAGGCTAGAGCGATTTTCTCTCTTATTTTGGTTAGAGGTTTTTGATTTCCTAAAACATCTAACATTTTTTTATCTAGTATCTCATCATAATAATCAGTGATTTCTGAAATACCATCTTTAAATAATATTAGGTAATAATGTGGATCTAACCCAAGATTTTTCGATGCATTCATCATAGTAGTGTCGTTCCAGTTTGCATCTGGTAATAAAGAGATTAGAGAATTAATAAATTCTTCTTTTTGCATAGAAATAGGCTTTTAAGCTTGACTTATAATAAATAATATAGATAATAAAATTTAATTCAACTATAGATGCTTGGAAAGGGGGTAATTAATATGATAGTAGTAGCTGTACATGCAGGTAATGGTGAGCAGGCGATTAAAAACCTCAAGAGAAAAATGCAACGCGAGTTAGTTTTTCGTGCGATGAAAACTTCTAGAGCTCATGAGCCTAAATCTGTAAAAAAAGTACGTAAAGCTGAAGAGTCAGAGCGTAGACGTCGTAAGTTAGTACGTAAAAAAATGATGGAAAGTTAGACTAAAGTATTTATAGTCTATATTATTAAGATAGCCTTGCTGGTCTTCCTAAAATCAGCAAGGCTTTTTTATTTATTTAGTGTATTATTGTTGTTATTTCCTGGCATGTAGGGAATCTAATGGATCACCCTTTCCATAGAGATGACCACAAGAGAAAGTGAAAATTATACCTGTTATTTCAACGCACATAATTTTATTCGAGACCTGAATTTCATG
>CAZKKY010000011.1:0-38262 GCA_964553715.1 uncultured Rickettsiaceae bacterium | reverse complement strand
CCGCTGCTTCTAAAACCAAATAAAGCCATAATAAATGGTACAGTAACTACAGGCATATAAAAAGAATAAGCAAATACTAAAGATTCATGAAGGCTACCTTCTTTCATAGCAAGCAGCATAGCAAGCATTCCCATAATCAATGCGACAATTCTTGTAGAACGCAGCTCATCTTTGGTTATTTTTATTCCTAAAGGCTCACAAAAATCATGAACTATTAGAATAGAAGTAGAATTCAGAAAGGAGTCTACGGTTGACATTACCATTGCCATTAATCCTATTAATATAATACCTTTAAAACCATATATTACTGAAGCTTGCTCAATTAGATATCTAAAAACTTCAGTGTCATTTAAATTAGGCGCTAGTACATACACTACAGCAGCTATCCAGCTCACTACTAAAGCTATCAAACAACAAATAAAACCTGCTGCAACGAAAGATTGCCCAACTTGCTTAGTATCTCTTGCCATTGCAATTCTTTGAAAAATAGCTGGATTGAAATCTGGTATACCCAAGAATAAAAACAAAAAGAAAAACTGTAGACTTTCTGGTTTAAAAAAGTCAAATACTTGTTTGTAATCATACAAAGGATTGTCCTTTAAAGCGCTATATAAATCTATCTCTGTTTCAGTTTGAAAAATAAAAAAATATAAAACTAAAGGAATAGTAATAGTAAAAGTTGCAAATTGTATTACATCTGTAAATGTAACGGCTTTGATACCACCTAAAGAAGAATATAATGTTACTATAATAGCAGCAGCTATAATGCTATATTGTTCTGGCACATCAAAAGCATATTGCATTACCTTGCCTGTAACTTTAAATTGTATAGCTATAACCCCAGCTACTCCAATAAACCCAGAAACCGCAGTAATAATCCGGACTTTTTTTCCGAATAGCTTACCCATAGATTCTGCTATAGAAAGATCTCCCAAAAACTCACTAACTCTAGGTGCAAATATAAATCCTACTAATGATATACAAGCTAGTTCACCCAGCACTATAGCCCATATAAAATTTAGTCCATCTTTATATACTTCCGATACTACAGCAAAAAATAAATTACCACATACCCAAGTAGCAACAATAGTTGCAACAATGGTTGCAGTAGTGAAGTTTCTATCCCCCACAGCATATTCTTTTATGTTTTTTATGCCTCTGCTAGAAAGAAGGCCAAGGGCAAGATTCGCAACCAAAAACACACTAAAGACTATTGCATCAAGATTCATATTAAAAAGCATAAATATACCATTACTAAGATGTTACATAATTACAATCAGTATATTAATTATTTTATGAAAGGCAAGTGCTTATTCTTACGGTTGAATTAATATATTACAAAAATCTATATTAATAAAAAGGAAAAGGCGAGAAATCAAGAATGCAGACTTCTCACCTTATTATATATAATGAATACTAATATTCTAACAATTATAGACGCATCGCCTATATTATTATTTCTGTTTATTTGAACTAAAAAGCTTTTCTTTAATTCTAGCAGCTTTACCACGCAAGTTACGTAGATAGTAAAGCTTAGCGCGACGCACAATACCAGATCTAACAAGAACAATGCTTTGAATCATAGGAGAATAAAGCTTAAACCTTCTTTCTACGCCTTCACCATGGCTAATTTTACGCACCACAAAAGAAGACGAAACACCTGCATTCCTACGAGCTATCACTACGCCTTCATAAGCTTGAATTCTTTCGTTTGCACCTTCTACTATACGTACATTAACTCTTACAGTATCTCCAACATTGAACTCTGGAATTGTTTTATTTTCTGTAAGTCTGGTGATTTCAGATTTCTCAAACTGTTCTACAATATTCATAATATCCCTTCAATATAATTATTTAGCTATTTTTTAGTAAGTCTGGCCTTCTTTCTGTAGTAACTCTAATAGATTCCTCTTTTCTCCATTTTTTTATCTTGCTATGATTGCCAGATAAAAGAACTTCCGGAACAAACCGAGATTTCCACTGCGATGGACGAGTATACAAAGGATATTCTAATAACAACCCTTCCTGATGAATGTCAGAGAAAGACTCTTCTATCAAGGTTACTTGATTCGCAAGCACACCTGGAATAAGCCTTATACACGCATCCATAAGAGCAATTGCAGCTATTTCTCCACCAGACAAAATAAAATCGCCTAGACTAATTTCGAGCACATTATACTCTTCTATTACGCGCTCGTCAATCCCTTCGAAGCGCCCACAGATAATTATTATGCTTTTTTTTGAAACAATCTCGCAAATTACTGATTGTTTCAAGAGAATTCCTCTAGGAGACATATAATATATTATAGAGTCTGGATATTTCTCTAAAGCATGATCTATTGCTTTAGATAGAACATCTGCCCTCATCACAAGGCCAGTACCACCTCCGTAAGGCTCATCATCTACATTCTTATGACGAGTCACTCCAAAATCTCTGATATTAATTACATCATAAGACCATAAACCTTCTTTTAAAGCGCTCCCTGCCAGAGAATATCCTAAAGTAGACGGGAACATCTCTGGGAAAGTAGTAAGGATAGTAACATGAAAGTTACTAGTTTTGTCTATCACTTGAGTATATTATAATATATTAATTTGATATCTTTATAACATCTAGCGAAATAAGAATCAATGCAAGAAGCTAGATATATAAAGTTTATTCTATACAACAGCAATATCTTCTATAACACCAGCAAGCGTTAAGGACGTGTTATCATTATTGTTATCAGATACTAAATCAGATATTGGAGCTACATCGTTACAAGATACTTTATAATTATCTTCTGAGTCATTGCTATTACCTATATCATCTGGCGTAAAAGGTACAATAGTTAAATCTTTATTTTGATAATTATCATCTGAATCTGATGATATATAACATTCAACCACTTCAGGATTATTAGTATGTAAAGATAATATTTTGCTTACATCATCCTCATCATATATGTAAGACTTTAATATACTTTCTAATATAGAGTGATTGATAGAATATTTATTTAACTTGGCTATAAATTCTTTTGTTTGTTTTACATATTCTTCAATTATTTCATTAACCTCTGGATATATTATGTTATCATTATTTTGGTCCATATGTTCCTCCGCATTAGTGTTGGTTTTAGGTATAGGCTTTCTAGACAAGTAAAATAACCTTCTATATTAGCCTTACAAAACCAATAATGTTATGCAATAAATAATTTTAAAGCTTTGATAGATTTGTAATTTTAAATTAAATATATGACTTTTAGAGCAAAAATACCCCCAATCAAACTCTTTTCCCGATTCTTTTTACTTCCCATTCAAGAGTAACGCCAGAAGATTCAAAAACTTTTTGCCTTACCATTTCTCCTAGATCTTCTAAGTCTTTAGCATTAGCATTATCGCGGTTGATCATAAAATTACAGTGCATATTCGATATTTCAGCCCCTCCAAGTCTTGCCCCCCTCATAGAAGCTTTGTCTATAAGCTCCCAAACTTTTTGGCCCTGAAGATTCTTGAAAGTACTGCCGCATGTTTTTTCTTTTACAGGCTGAGATTTTGCTCTCATATCAATTATACTATCCATCCTAGCTTTGATAAGATTAATATCTCCTTTTTTATAATGAAATATCGCGCTAGTAAAAATCCAATCTTTTGGCAAACTATTGGCCCTGTAAATAAATCCAATATCTTTATTTTCTATATTATGTATTTTACCATTTCTATCTAACGCTTCTACAGAAAATATTATATCTTTAAATTCTTTGTGATAAGCACCAGCATTCATTGCGATGCCTCCACCAATAGAGCCTGGTATCCCTACAAGAAACTCAAACCCTTCTATTGAATTTTGATAACAAAATTGTGCAAAGTGATAATTCAGACAAGATGCTCCAACCTTTACTCTCTCCTCAGATAATATATCTATAGAAGAAAAATTTCTACCAAGCCTTATTACAACTCCATCTATGCCCCCATCCCTAATTAATATATTAGACCCAGCACCTAGAACAACTATTTCAACATCTTGTTTAAAATTAGATAAAAAAAACGCCAAGTCTTCTATACTATCTGGCTTAAACAAAATTCTGGCATTTCCACCTACTTTCAGCCATGTAAAAGGAGCAAGAGAAGTGTTTTCTCTATACTGGCCAGATACTTTTGGCAAATTTGATATTTCTATCATAAGTTTGTACGAAGCTTTGTCTCTAACATAGCAGCATGGTTTGTAATGCTTCCAGCACCCATCATCAATATAAGATCACCTGATTTGATATATGGAATAAGTAATTGAGGTAATTTTTCTATATCATCTAGAAAAAACGATTCTTTTCCGTAACTACTTACTTTTTGAACAAGAGAGCTAGCATTAATGCCATCTATTGCTTCCTCACCTGCTGAATATACATCTATTATATAAATAACATCTGCTTTCTCAAAAGACTTTGCAAAATCATCAAATAAATTTTCTAGCCTGCTATATCTATGAGGTTGAAAAACTACGATTAACTTACCATCTGTATCTTTTAAAACTGTTCTTGCTGTATCTATAGTAGCCTTTATTTCTTCAGGATGATGCGCATAATCATCAATAATTTGTACACCATTGTAATTTCCTACATTAGTAAATCTACGTTTTACACCTTGAAAATATTTAAACCCATCTTTTATAACTTTTACGCCAAAATCAAGCTCTGCTGCTATAGCTATTGCAGCTAGTGAATTTAATATATTATGTCTTCCTGGTGTTGGCAAAGTGATGTTTTCTATCACAATAGAACCATTTGAATTAGGAAGAGTAATTTTAACATCATAGGTAGAAGAAGAAATAGTGCTATGTATATTAAATGCTGTAATATTAGCATCTTTACTATCTATGCCATATGTAATAACCTTACGACTAGTAATATCTGAAACCAAACCTCTAACAACAGGATGATCTATACAGCAAACAGCAAAACCATAGAATGGCAAATTACTGATAAAACTGCGAAAAGCATCCAATAGATTATCAAAATTCTTATAATAATCCATATGCTCTTTATCTATATTGGTAATTACAGCAATAGTTGATGGCACCTTCACAAAAGTAGCATCAGATTCATCTGCTTCAACAATCAAATACTGACTATTGCCAAGATAAGCATTAGTAGCTTTATTATTTATAATACCTCCATTTATTACTGTTGGCTCAAGATTCGCATATTCAAAGATAGAAGCTACAAGAGAGGTAGTAGTGGTTTTTCCATGAGAACCTGAAACTGCGATAGACGTTTTAAACCTCATAAGCTCGGCAAGCATTTGAGAACGACTAATAACCGGAATATGATTTTTTATAGCCTCTATTACTTCTGGGTTAGTACTCTTTACCGCTGTTGAAATAACAACATAATCTACGTTTTGTACATTCTCTGCTCTATGACCTTGAAATACCTTAATCCCTAAAGAAGCAAGACGTTCTGTATTGCCATTAACTAACATGTCAGAACCCTGAACATGATATCCCATACCATTCATAATTTCAGCGATACCACTTATCCCTATACCGCCTATCCCCACAAAATGAATTATACATGGATGTCCACTTTTTTTCTTGGAGTTTGATAAAAACTGCATTATAATCAACCATAATTTAGAAATAAAAGCCAGACTATAGTACTTTTGTTAATAATTCAATATAGTTTTTATACATTCTTAAAACAGTATTTTAATGAACCAGATAGTTATTTTAGGAGCAGGACTAGGAGGCATGATCGCCGGACTATCTTTTGCTAGTAAGGGTATTCAATCTCTAGTACTTGAAAAAACCGACCTTAACTTTCCTAAAGATAATAGAAATATTGCTCTTACTAATTATTCTAAAAAGTTTTTTGAAGAGATAGGCATATGGGAAAAATTACTACCATATATAGCGCCCGTAAAAGATGTCTACGTAGTAGATAATTTTTCATCTCAAATGCTTCATTTTGATAAAGCTAGCAAAAATTATGACGCATTAGGCTATATGATAGAAGCTGAAAATTTACGGAAAATAATATATGGTTGTTTTTCTCAAAATAGTTTAATAGATCTACAAATTTCTGCCGATTATAGAATAGATAATGACATATTATATTTAAATAACTCAGAAGTAAAATCTGAACTTATTGTAATATGTGATGGTAAAAACTCTGAAGCAAGGAAAAAGTATTTTATAGACTCCGTAAATAAAACATATAATCAATCAGCTCTAATACTAAGCGTATCTCATAAAAAACCTCATGAAAATACTGCGGTAGAGCATTTTATGAGTAGAGGTGTTTTTGCTATCTTGCCCCTAACAAATCAACATGAGTCATCAATAGTATGGGTAGAAAAACCCGAACTAGCAGAGATATATGCTAAAATGGATAAACATGAGTTACTTATTTATCTAGAAGAACGTTTTGGAGAATTTCTAGGAGAAATAAAGATAATAAGTAATGTGCAATCCTATCCTTTATCCGCAAGACTTACAAAAAATTATTATCACAATAATTTAGTATTAATAGGTGATTCTGCTCATAATATCCATCCATTAGCAGGACAAGGTTTAAATCAAGGTATAAAAGATATAGACTCACTTACTGATATAATAGATAGAAATAGAAAAATTGGCCTAAAAATTACTAGTACTGCTCTTGATGAATACCAAAAAAGTAGAAAACTCGACAATTACATTATGTATTTAATTACTGATAATCTTAATAGAATTTTTTGTAATAAACTTCCTATATTATCTTCTATTCGAAAATTCTCTCTCTCTATTTTAGACAAGATGCCAAAGCTAAAAAGCAAATTAGTTATTTAGAAATATTCTACTCTTTTATAAAAGATACAAATATGATATAAAGAACAAACTATTTAACAAATCTTGAATCAATGGTTGATATTACAGATAATGCTTTTAAAAGAGCATGTGAGCTTACTAAACTTGAAGAATCACCCAATTTCGTACTTAGAATTTCAGTAGATGGTGGTGGATGTTCTGGCTTTTTATATAAATATGAAATGGTAGAAAAAGCCGAAGAAGATGACCTTATTTTTAATAAAAATAATGGCACTATAGTGATAGATAAAATTTCTTTTGAATATATGAAAGGAAGCCAAGTAGATTTTATAGAAGAACTTGGAAGCAGTTACTTCTCCATCAAAAACCCTAAAGCAACAGCAAAATGCGGTTGTGGGAATTCGTTTTCTATATAATTAAAGTAACTCTACAGATCTAAATTGTTGGTAGATGTTGCAGTTTCACCCCCAAGAACCGTCATCCCTGTGAGCGATTGTTGCGTAGGAATAAAAGGAACCTGGGCCTGAATGACAGAAGTCTAAATGGAATAAAAAATAGCATCATCAAATCTAGCACTCAAGCTATAACATCAGGATGCATCCTAGATTTTATTACTTCTATTTTGTCTTTTAAGAGCAACTTATGTTTTTTAAATCTCTGAAGAGTAACTTGATCGATATTTGGGGATTTTTCAATTTCATCAATTAACCTATTAAGGTCAGCATGCTCGGCTAACAAATCGTTCAGCGTCTGAGCTAGATCATCATATAAATCATTCATTCCTATAAACAAAGCTATTTTAGATAACACCTAATTATATTACAATTCAGATTCTATTTGCAACCATTGATTCGTAAGTTCATCAATTTTTTCCTTACATAATAGTAGATCTGATGTAAGTTTATTGAATTTATCGTTGTTTTTAATATATAGATTACTATCTTCTAATTCTAATTCTATCATTTTAATAGAATCTTCTAGTTTTGATATTTCGTTAGGTATTATTTCTAGCAATCTTTGATCCTTATATGAAAGTTTCTTTTTTTTACTGCTATTGTCTACTATATCTATATTTTGATTTGTAGATTTACTACTAGAAGAGGATGGTTTAATTTTCTTGCTTTCAGAAATTTTAGGATAATATCTCAAATAATCATCATATCCACCTGCTACTTCTACTATTTCGCCTAGGCCTTCAAATACAAAGCTTCTTGTAACTATTCTATTTAAGAAATCTCTATCATGACTTACGATGATTATTGTGCCCGGATACTGACTTAATATTTCAACTAATATTTCTAGACTATCCATATCTAGATCATTAGTAGGCTCATCAAGAACAAGAAGATTACCCGGATTTATCAAAGTTTTTGCAAGTAACAATCTATTAGCTTCTCCTCCTGATAAAGTAGAGACTTTAGCATCTAATAACTTAGGACTAAACATGAAATTTTTAAGATATCCAGCAACATGCATGGTCTTATCACCAGCTAAAAAAACTTGATCCCCTCCAGTAGGGCATAATGTTTGTTTTAAACTATGAGAAGGATTAAGCGAAGATCTATATTGATCAAAATAAGAAATATCAAGACCAGTACCGTGCTTTACATTCCCACTATCTGGTGATAGCTCTTTTAAAAGAATTTTTATTAAAGTAGATTTACCACAACCATTAGGTCCTATAAGCCCTATGGCCTCACCTTTTTTACATCTAAAATTAAAATCTTTGATCAAAGATTTATTATTATAGCTAAAATTTATATTGGTAGCTTCAATAATAAATTTACTTTTTCTTATTTCTGAATCTTGGTCAGCAGAAAAACTCTGCCTTGCCATATTAAAATGAGCATTAGTAATAGCTACTGTTTCTCTAAGCCTTATTAAATCAGCTAGGCGCTTTTGATTCCTTTTTCTCCTAGCAGTAACACCAGCATTAAGCCATGAATTTTCTTCATCTAGTTTTTTATTGAGTTTTCTTAATACTGATTCTTCATATTCTAAAATATTAGCACGCCAATCTTCAAAATGGCTAAACCCATCTTCTGATTTACGAAGTATGCCTCTATCAAGCCACCATAATTTATTTGTAACATTTGTAAGAAAAGCCCTGTCGTGGCTAATACATACTACAGCGCCAGGATAGTTTTTGATATATTCTTCAAGCCATTCAATAGCTATAATGTCTAGGTGATTTGTAGGTTCGTCTAATAATAAAATTTCAGGCTCATTAACTAAAGCCTTTGCTAAATATGCCCTGCGTATTTGTCCGCCTGATAGATTTTCTATAAGAGAATTACCATCTATTGATAATTTATCTAATATCATATCTGCTTTATATTTTTCGCTATCGCTTTCTAGTTCTTGCGATATAAGGTCATATATCGTCTTAGGAAAGATACTTTTATTATCCTGATTTAAATAGCTGATCCTTGCTGTAGGATGTTTATATATTTCACCATCTGACATGTCATAATCGCCATTTATAACCTTCATTAGGCTTGATTTACCGCACCCATTCCTACCTATAAGACAAACTTTTTCTCCTGGATAAAGATATAGCTCTATATTTTCAAAAACAATTTTATCAGCGAAACTAAGGCTGCCATTTTTTATATAGTAAATTGGTTTTGACACGGCGCTTTATCTATTTACTTTTTTAGGCAAACAAAAACTACGACTACTATCTTCTGTGATAAAATCAAGAATTTGCTTAACTATTTTGTTGCTACCAAATTCCTCTTTTACCCTTTCAATTCTAACATTCATAACATCATCAGAAGCAAATAAAATATCTACAGCTTTTTTTGCTGCTAATGATTCACTATTTTCAAAGCCATTTCTCTTCATTCCTGTAAGATTTAGACCTTCTAAATAGGCTCTATCAGATACAGCAGTACCAAATGGTATTAAGTCTCTAACAACTGCTGACACACCCCCGATCATAGCATAAGAACCAATACGGGTAAATTGATGAACAGCAGCAAGACCCCCTATTACCACATTATCTCCAACATGCACATGTCCTGCTAAACTCACATAGTTTGCAAGCACTATATTATTACCCAAAATACAATCATGTGCTATATGCACTCCTACCATAAACAAGTTATTATCACCAATTTTTGTTATACCACCAAATGAATTAATACCTGATTGAATGGTAACATATTCCCTTATTCTATTGTATTTACCTATTATGACCTTTGCATTATCATCCTCATATTTTAAAACCTGAGGAATCTGACCAATAGAAGCAAATGGATATATTGTTGTACCTTCTCCTATTGTTGTTCTGCCTTCAATAACAACATGAGATTTTAGTTCTACGCCATCTCCTAAAACTACATCAGGACCTACAATAGAAAAAGGACCAATTTTTACATTTTTACCTAAAGAAGCAGACTCACTTACAATAGCGCTCGGATGAATTTCCATATTTTTCCTATTATTTATCTTTGACCATAGCTGAAAAAGAACTTTCTGCCACTTTTTGACCATTCACTTCAGCATAACCTGAAAATTTCCACACAGGACCTCTATTTTGCTTAATAGCAGAACGTAAGTACAAAGTATCACCAGGTTCTACAATTTTACGAAATTTTGCATCTTCAATAGACATAAAAAACACTGTCTTTTCTGCAAAGTCAATATTATTATCACTATTGATAGTTTTTGAAACAAGAATAGCAGATACTTGAGCAAGCGCCTCTACAATTAGAACTCCAGGCATAACAGGAAAATCAGGAAAGTGCCCCATAAAGTAAGGCTCGTTAAAGGTAACGTTTTTTATTCCTACAATAGTTTCGCCTTTTACTAATTCTACAATCTTATCTACAAGTAAAAAAGGATATCTATGAGGAATCATCTTCATAATTTCTCCTATTGATATTTTATATTCAGATTCCATTTTATAATCCCTTCTTTTTAATTATT
This sequence comes from uncultured Rickettsiaceae bacterium, assembly GCA_964553715.1. Classification (GTDB taxonomy): domain Bacteria; phylum Pseudomonadota; class Alphaproteobacteria; order Rickettsiales; family Rickettsiaceae; genus JAGOJE01. The sequence goes on along the minus strand of CAZKKY010000011.1, from coordinate 27,545 downwards.
TTCTTTAGAATTACAGATTGCCTATGCCAGTCTTTTATTGGCAATGTAGGTGTTCCACCTAAAACACTGCCAGATTCTTCAATATTTTGTATAACGCCCCCCTGCCCTGCTATTTGTACTCTATCTGCTATAGACAGATGACCTGCAACACCTACTTGCCCTCCTAAAACACAATAATTCCCTAGTTTAGAACTCCCTGCGATTCCTACTTGAGCAACTATAACAGATCCTATTCCTATTTCTACATTATGGGCTATCTGAACTAAATTATCAATGCGCACTCCATCTTTGATTAGGGTATCTTTAAGAGAACCTCTGTCAATAGTAGAGTTAGCACCTATTTCGACATCATTACCTACTATAACTCTACCTATGTGAAATATTTTACGATGCTTGCCAGACAAACTTGCAAATCCAAAGCCATCATTACCTATTCTAGCACCAGATAATATAACTACGTCGTCTCCTATAATAGAATATTCAATAGTTACATTATGATCAATTCTAGCATTTTTACCGATTCTAACACCATGACCAATAAAACAACCATGACCAATAACTGAATTATCCCCTATTTCTGCCCCGTAACTAATTACACTATTTCTACCTATCCTCACATTTTTTCCTATCTTAGCAGAATCATCAATCAATTTATCACTTAATTGATATTCATAAGGACCATAGAATAAGTCTATTGCCATAGCATAAGAATAATAAGGATGAGGACTTGTAAGATAATATATATTAGGGTTTATATTGCTGAAGTCTTCCTTAGCAATACAAGCTGTAGCTTTACAATCAGATAATTGATTTAAATATTTTTCATTAGAGATAAATACTAAATCTCCAGGATTTGCAGAATCTATAGAAGATATAGACCTAAGCATAATATTATCGAATGATATATCTGTCTTCCCACATACTCCAGAAGTTAGGGATTTTGCAAGATTACTCAGAGAAATATCTGATTTTTTATTATAAAATTTTAAATCTATCATTTTACGTTACTTCTCTTATACAATTCACTAAGAGCATCTTTTAAGCCTTTATTAGAAAAAGGTATATCTACTAATTGCCCATCTACAGCAGTAAGCCTTAATACATTTTTATCGGAATTTGTTATAGAGTTTATATCTTCTTGAGATAAGTCTATGCGTGCTATGCAGCCATAATCATAGCAAGTAACAATCTCAGCACTAGCGAGTGGCTTTGGATCATTACTACCACTTATTATATAAGATCCTGACTGTATCTTTATACCGAATGGCAAAACTTCTATTAGCTTCAATATTCCATCATTAGAATATCTTAATTTTAAGCTCGCAATCTTACTTTTTTCTTCATTACGAGATGCTAAAGTTTGAGAAATAGAACATTTTGTAATTAATTCTCCATCTTTTGATGGTTCATTATTCTTACAATGCATAGTCCAATCACCAAATTTCTGATTCTCTATCAATGAAGCATATGATATGCTAGACTGAAATATAATCACAGTAATAGTAATTATTAATATAAAAAAATATTTTTTGGACGAAATGATTCTCATAAATTATACTATCAATTACCTATTACTTAAGAAAAGTTATACGGACGACCTATAAGCCGGATTCTGTCCAAAGGCAATGCCTCGTGCATGACTATTTATCTGGCATATATGTTACCAAATATGCTCAAAGCGACCTACCCGCACTAGCAATATAAGTAGAAGTACTTACGAGCTAAAAGCTACTAGCTGTGCCTATTTGGTCTTGCTCCAGGTGGGGTTTACTATGCGTATTTTGTTACCAATCTACCGGTGCGCTCTTACCACACCTTTTCACCCTTACCAATATAAATTGGCGGTATATTTTCTGCAGCACTTTCCCTAGGGTTGCCCCCGCCGGACGTTATCCGGCACCTTACTTCTATGGAGTCCGGACTTTCCTCGTATTTCTTACATAAAAAACGCAGCCATGCAGTCATCCGTATATGTTTTTATTATTAAGAAATAAGCTAACATGTCAAGCATCTCTTTTGAAAAACTATCTTAAAAGTAATTTCTAAAAACAGTAGAATAATATAATCATAAAATATTCTTAAAATAGATAATCATTCAACTTACTGTATAGGCTGGACCAATGGTATACTATTAGCGTTACGGAAATTTATCTCGGTAGCACATGAGTTTGCACTATTTCCTCTACAACCTGTGTCGTTTCCAGATTCTGTAACATCACTCCACGTAGCAACACCATTAACTATAGTACATCGACGTCTTGGACCAATACCAACGTTATTTGTTACACAAAATGGCTTATAATTACTTCTACAAGCACCAACAACCCATTTTCCATCTGCAGGAAATTCTGTTTTAGAAATTTGACCACTAGAATTTGTTAAATACCATATAGCACGACCATTAGCATTTGTATTAGCATTTCCTGGGGCGTTTGGAGAAGCATCGCATGTTAAAAGAACACAAGGATTGGACTCAGTAGATGTAGGTACATTATTTACTAAATTACAACGTGTACTAGGCCTTGAAACTGAATAATAACCAGGAAGACAGGTTCCCATACTTATATTACCTACTTGTGTATCTGGGAACGTAGCGCCTGCTCTAGTACCACCAGTGCAAATTCCAGAAATACAAGGATTTGTGACAGTTCCAAAACCAGAAGACGCATTTGGATTTGCATTACAAACTGCTGTTGCAACTCCGTTTGAATTTTGTACATAACCTGAAGCGCAACCAGTACTAGTAGCAGTATTGCCTGGTGATGTCTGCGGGAAATTTGTTCCATTTACTGTACCAATACAATAAGAAATTTGACAAGGGTTTTGCAGAGACACAAATTCAGAAGAAGTACCTGAACATACTGCTGTAGGAAGCTGAGTACTTGAAACAGGAAGATATCCTGCTATACAGCTTCCAGTGGCTGTCCTGCCAGGTTTAGTTGTAGTAAAAAATGAACCATTTATTGTAGTCGCTCCGCATGATAATAGGCAAGATCCTGTAACAGATCCCCATTTTGTAGTGGCATTATCTTGAGCAGTATCTGCAAGACAATATCTACTAGGAGCAGCGCCATTAGGATCCGATGATACAGTATTATTAATACATGTTCCTAAAGAAATTTGCCCTACATCCGTTTCAGACCAGCTTATATTAGCTGAAGTAGTAGCAGGGCATTTAGGATAAGGCATTAACGTACTACATAAATTCATTTCTATCGCTGTTTTTGTACGAATCGCGCACAGACTAGGGTTAAAGTTTGAAGCACTACAAGGAGATGTATTAGAAGGAGTAACACTTATGCTACTTGATAATACTGGACAAATATTAGGAGTAGAATTTGTAATAGGTATTGCAGCAGAAGAGGATCTTGTAACGGAAGAACTCAACATAACATTACAGCTACTATTTGCAGGACTATAACAATAATAAGTGCTAGGAGAATTTATAGCAGTTACATTAGAATTAACAGTAACACTATAACCAGAAGATCTGCAGTTTTGTATAGTAAAAAGATTTGATCCACCGTTTGATACAGTCTCTACATTAGTACAAGATGGAGAGCTATTACCAGAACAAGTAGCGCCACTTCCGTATGTTACTACGAGAGTCGCAGGGTCAGGACATACTGCATCATTTGAGCATTGCGGAATATTACCATAATTCTTTGAACTATCAGAAGGCTGACTCATTAAGGCAATATAACTACTGCAGCTCATAGAAGATGGTCCTTGTGTAGCACCAGTACACCCTAAAGTACATGCACTTGCAGTGCTAGTATAACAATAAGAAGTTGTAACTTTAGTACAATCTTGTAAAATAACTCCAGCTGTTGATGTTAAATCCATAACAACCGAGCAATTCATATCCATCATATTATTACTACAAACATTTGTATAAGCAGGATACGATGACGAAAAACTTCTTACATCTACAGGTACACCCATAGGATTTACATAACAGCTTGTTGTATTAGAACTACTACATTTTTGTACGCTAACAGTATTGGCAGGATTTGTAGAGCTTACTGTATCTACCACAGGACAGACACTTTGAGTCTGTGCATTATTACATTGAGCAATATTTGCATATAAGCTATTCATAGCACCTAAAAACGAAGTACAATCTGTGTATGAATTCGCAGTCAATAACTTGTTTGCTACCTTAGAAGATTCAGTAGCATTAGTAGAGATTGTAGGGTTAGGCAAAGTGGGGTCGCTGCTATATCTAATAGTGAGTAAATTACTTACCTGACAAATTCCAGATGAGCTTTGAACATAGCATTGCTCACTGTTATTTGTTACATTATTAGTACAGCTTTTTATTGTAAGAGTTTGGGAAGGAGAAGGAGAATAAAAATATTCTATTATTGAGCAATTAATATTACTACTGTTACATGGCATGATATTAGTACTATATGGCATAGTAGAAAGACTGCCTAAATATTTAGCACATGCTATTGTATCAGGGTTTGTGTTAATAATAGTACTGGAATTATTACTTGGAGCTACGTAATTATAATAATCAGAACTTGTTAGTGTAGCACCTAAGCTTTGCTCTGGATATATTCTATTTGCTAAATCAGTTGTAATTTGGCATATATTATTCATTGTTGAATTATAATAACAATATGTCAGAGGCTCTCCTGTTGCACTATTAGCAGGGCAAGAATATATACTAACCCCACCTACTCCTGATGGCGCTGTAGATAAAGCAGGAAGAGATGCTACATATGTACAATCATTAGAAGAACAGGAGGAAGATACCTTTAATGTAGGACATATTCCTGCAGCACTTGCAGTACTGGAGCAAGACACCTCAGCAGAAGACCTACATAAAGTATCAGATGATGTACACATACGTGAAGGACTATAGGTTTGCGAAACTAAATCGTTAAAATTATTACAATCTACAATATCATTACGATATAAATTTGTAAGAACACAATTTTTTATATTTTCAGGACATGGAACAAAAGAATCACTAGAAAGACAAGTATATAGCTGATAAGGAGGAGTGATGTAATTATTACCAACACCAGTACTATAAACACTGTTTTGATATTCAAGACCATATAAATATTGAGCATTATTATTAGTACGAACATCATCATTGTTAACAGTATAAGGTACTAAATTTCCTAAATATGTTCCATAAAGATATCCTGAGCTAGGAGAAGTAGATGGTCCTTGAGTAGTAAATGGAGCAGTATTATAATAACTATCTGTTACAAATGCTGTATAATCATTCCCAGCTAAATTAATACTAGTTGGAGCATAATTTCCATTATTAGAAGGAACATATACTGCTCCAGCTGTAGTACTACCTTCTACTGTTAAAGAAGCAATCATAGCTGGGTTATTATTATCATTAAATGGACACGTCATAGTTACTCCATTACCAACATTAACAAAATTTGAACCTCTACAACCGTAAACATAAGGCTCTGGAGCGGGTGCTCTTTGAACGCATCCTACAGCTGTTGGAGTCTTATTCGTATTAGTAACATCATATACACATATCTGATCTACAGTTTGGATAGGCGATGTAGCGCTTGTTTGGTCGCCTGGCACTGCAAGACTAACAATACCAAGACTTGTCGCAGTATCATCTGAAGGATTAGGAGTTCTTACAATAGCGGCTGTAAATCTACGCTCCATACCACTTGGATCTATAATCAAAGGAGTCCTAACAGCTAAAGTATTTGTATTATAAGTTGTTTCTATTGAAGGAAAAGTTACAGACAAATCAACAAACTTACCTGAATTAATGCCATATATTACTTGGCATTGGTTAGAGTTCAAAAAACCTGTAGACACACAATCTGGAATATCTTGATTATATGAATCACTTAGCTCTATTACTCCTGCAATCCTTGTCCCATAAACAATTCTAAAGCCAGTTTGTCCAGGGCTTGGTGTTAGTGGTGGACTATTAACAATTATATTTGGCGGCAACATATCTGAGTAAAGATCATGAGCTGTTTGAGCGCTAGTTACAGAAAGACTAACGCACCTATCAGTAGTATATACTCCTGATGTACATACTGGAGTTATCTCATCAAATCCTATACGAATTCCGTTACTAATGGCGTTATTTGGTGTTGTTATGCTATGTACACAAGGGGAAGTACTAGTAGAAGGTAAAACGCAGCTTGATACTCCCGCAGGACATAAACCTGTATCTGATGTAACAGTTGGACAAATTTTCTCTATTACCGGAGCACCAGTAGTTATAACCAAAGGGTTACAAAAAGGAGGAGGGAAAGGACCAAGAGCTATGTCAATACAACCAAGATGGCTAGAAACTACCCTATTAAGCTGACCAACTGCTTTTAAGAACGCAACCAATGTATTACCTGGCATTTTTGCTATAGTCATTATAATGTTGATAGCACTATGTGGAAGCTTCATTTTTGTAAGAACTGTAGATAAGACATCAGTCAATGGCATTCCAGAATCTACAATAGCTATAAGCATTTGAGCTATTGGACTTAACCCAGAACCTGTGTGAAACGGCTGTCTAGTGGGATTAATATCTGTGATATCGCTAATGGCTTGTGGCTGAAAAAAACTAGGATCTACGTAAGCACATAATTTAGGTGGATTATATATTACAACATTACCATTAAGGTCATATACTGGCTCATCATCTTGTTTATACCCTTCAAAATCAAGATGTTTTCCTGGTGTATAACCATCATCATCTACTCCATTAGATTTAGATTCACCAGGTAATGCTATACGAGCACATACCCTTTGTAAAGGAAGACCATAAGGACCAGGCCAGTTTAAACATTCCCCATCATATTTAAGAACAGCCTGCTTTGTCCAGCAAGAAGCAGCATTACAAAACTGCCCCCTAATTCTTATATGTGGATTAAAATAATCTATTAAAGATGGACCGGGTGATTCTGCGCACATATTGACACGATAACCACCAGCAGATGGAACGTTAAACTTTTTTATACAACCAGCTCTACCGTTAGTTTTGCGGTATGGAGGACAGTTACAGTTATTTTTATATTTATGAGAAGTTCTCTGACTTACAAGCTCTCCAGCACTATTATAGGTATTCACACTAGGCCAGTATTCCGTTATCTGACTAGGGTTACAATTACATGAACAGGCGTTACGCAAACAAGCCCCCATATCATTCCAAGAAAATTTAGCCAAAGATATTTCTGGTATTAATAATATAAGAAACAATAGTAATCTTAACAAGTTAATAGCTCCTAGATCCACTAAAAATATTATATAAATCTACAATCCAATTTTTACCAGATTCTGATCTTATTTTTTCATATATGGCTATATCTTTGTCTGATGCAGATAACATCTTAAGTATTCCAGGAATACCACCAAGACTGATCTCTAAAGCCCTTGTTTTATTATTTTGCTTCATTAAAAATAGCCTTGATATAATATTAATTGAAGCAAGCTTAGATTCTTCTATTTTAGTTAAGTTAAGGCATACGCCTAAGTCTATCTTGTTTTTATTAGACCCTGGAATAATCATTGAATATCCGAGCTCCGTATCAAGGAGAGTATTAATCTCTTCCACATTCTCTAGTTTACTATATTGATCTATATTAATGGAAAACAACATTATCCCATTATTATCTGATAAAGAATGAAGTAATTTAGGAAATTTTATTACAAAATCTTCTATAGCTAGCATATTTGAAATATCATCTATTACTAATATTTTAGGTAGTGTATTATCCATTTTTGATAAGTATTCTACTATCTCTGATATAGAATCATAGAATTTTTGAGTATCAAGATCTGAAAAATCAAAAGCAATATTACTACCTTTTGATATAGAATTTATATCAAAATCTTTATATGGACATTCTATTGCATCAAGAAAAATTCTAGATTTATTATTTGTAGTGATATAAACCATTGTAGGCAATAATTTCAGGACCTCGGATATTAAAAAATTCATCAAAACTGTTTTACCACTTTCTGGAAAAGAAAATATACAACCATGGCCTATATTTCTTGTATCATGAAAATTCATGAAATATGGAGATCCCTTTTCTGTCCTTAAAATAGTAATAGCATTTCCCCAAAAACCTTTTGCATCTCCGCTAGGAAAATTATGCAGAGATGCAAAACTAGCAATTTTATTAGATAAAACAGGCTCTATGCGTCTAAGAAACGAAAAATTTCCTGGCATTTGCGACCAAAATGTTTGCTCTAAATTGATATCTTCTATTACATGCATTATGCCTTTAGAAGATAGATTTTTTGAAAAGACTAAAACACTAGATTCTAAGGCATGAGTATCGCTATTCATTAACATAATATTAATTTGATGCTTACAAAATTCTGTGGGATTTTCGCTTGCAGTCATCATATCTTTAATCCCTGTATAATCTAACATATCCTTGCTATCTGATACACCAAGTATATAATCTGTATAAACTAGATCTTTTATTGATTCTGCTTTTGTAGAGAAATAAAATACTTCTGTAGCTATAAATTCTACAGGAAGGCGAGTAAGCTCTTCCATATATTCTTCTGAAATTTCATGATATTCTTTTAGGGATAGTATAGATGCAAAGGTTAAACCGTGAGGGTCCCTAACTTGCATTTGATTATTGCCTATAACATAATTATGAGTAGATAAACTAAAAGAATAATCTTTAATTGGAATAGGCATAGGCGATGCATTCAAATTTACTATGCTTCTTAAGAAGAATACTATTTCTGAATGCATATCATTTTCGCCATATTCAATGATACCAAGCCTATGTACTCCAAAATCTTTTAAATCGTTTACAATAGATTCTACAGTATTATTTAAAACACTGGCCATATTTTCGAAAGCTTTAATATGAAATTGCTCTAAAATATTGAACGACAAACTATTCATAAATGCATCAAGCGATGATATCTTAATATCTGGTTTATGATAAACAATAGATATATATAGTGTATTTACAAATTTATCATGCCAGTAATTCTTATCTCTCCATATATTGTGCAAGTTTGCAGAAAAAATATTAGGATAAGGTGATGAGTCGTCTAAATTCTTTTTCCTACTTATTGTATGAATCCAAAATGCGAAATGATCGCTCTTAACATTTTTTCTAATAGCATCTCTAATGATGCTACGAAGATTAACTATATTGTCTCTGACTACCTGAGAATAAGTACCATGAATTTTTATCGTCTGAAATAATTCTCCGTTCTTAGTAATGGCAGTATGTTTATCATAATGACATGCTATTGGAATAAAATCATAAGAACGTGTATTATCAGAAGTGCGGTCTTTTGTACTTAACGTTTTTTTTTGCATCAGAGAGCCTAGAAGTTAACTTAGAATCATCTGCAATATGCTAAAACACTTCGCAAAAATATCTAAGCTTTTAATGAAGCACAACAACCGATTATAAATCTCTGTTACGGGAATGCTATAGTTTTTTGCTTGCACACAAAAAATATGGAAGCCTTCCTTCTTCTTCAGATTTTAAATGATATCTAGTTTTGATATAGAAAGGAGGAGGAGCGTCTCCAGAATATACTTCATGAAAATTACCAGACAATAATATGATTTCTCTAGCATAATTGAAATAATCTATTATATCAGATGCAAAGCAAATTATTCCGCCATCTTTTATTTTTGTAGCGAATCTATTTACCCTTTCTGGATTTATTATACGACGTTTGTGATGACGCAATTTAGGCCATGGATCTGGAAATAATATGTAAAGCTCACTTAAAAAATCATCTGGCAATTTATCCCATATCAGATCTACATCATCAGGCCATAATGATATATTAGTTACACCATAATCCTTAGCTAATTTTAAACTATTTGCTATTCCATTTAGATATGGATCAAAACCTATAAAGAATTGCCCTTCGTTAGCACTAGCCCTAGCTATAAAATGATCACCCATTCCAATACCAATCTCTGCAATATAGGATACATCTTCTTTTTTAGTAGGATTATTCAAAAAATTAGATAAAGAATAACTTGGTAAATCTTCTTCTAAAATATTTTTTTGCAAAGTAGATAAACTTTTACCAATACGACGAGAAAAAGATCGATTTAATTTTACTGTGTTTTGCATATTATAATTTTAATTTAATCATAAGCTGTTGTAATTTTATTTAATTTGTGATCAGCTCAGATCCCTATAAGATTTAGTATTGTCATAAAATTGAGTCATTCATCTTTACAATTTTTAAATAACCTTGATTAGCATAGCCAGATATAGCTATATTCATGTAATGATATTTGTCAATACAAAAACTTAGAATGAATGTTGGAAATAGAACACTGCCCATAAATACTTCTATAAGTCTTATAAACAGCTTGTTACTAGTGAGCAGTCCACCCACCATCTATAGTAATAGCGGATCCTGTTATAGACTTTGCATCTTCGCCGCATAAAAAAAACACCAGAGAGGCAACTTCAGATGTTTCTACAAATTTCTTTGTTGCTTGCTCACCAAGCATCACGTCTCTTACCACTTCTTCCTCGCTTATACCTCTTGTTTTTGCAGAACTAGCTATTTGATCAATCACAAGAGGAGTCTTGACATAGCCTGGACAAATACTATTTACAGTAATTCCAAACTCCGCTACTTCTAAAGCCACAGATTTACTAAGACCTATAAGACCGTGTTTTGCAGCAACATATGGCGCTTTAAATGGTGAGGCAACAAGACCATGCGCTGAAGAAATATTGATTATCCTGCCCCATTTTTTCTTTTTCATATAGGGCAGCACAAACCCTATAGTATAGAACGAAGCAAGCAAGTCTATTCTGATAATAGATTCTAGCTTTTCTCTTGGAAATTCATCAATCGGAGATACATACTGTATTCCAGCATTATTTACAAGCACATCTACACCACCAAAAACATTGTTGCAAGTAGAAATCATAGACTCTATAGAATCAGGATCCGCCATATCAGCAGAGTGAAAAATACATTTAACACCATAGTGAGTAGAGATATCAGTTATAATAGCATCTGACTGATCCTTAGTTGCAATGCCATTAATTACTATATTATAACCATTTGATGCAAGCTTCCGAGCTATCTCAAGACCTATTCCACTGGTTGATCCAGTGATAAGAGCAGATTTTACGCTCATACTTATACACTAGCATATTGCTTTGATTCGGAGAAAGCCCTTATAAGATCAAGAACTTTTTTTCTAATATTATTGTCCTTAATATCATTGTAAGATTTTATAAGAAGCATTATTTCTCTTTCTGACACATTTTCTGGATTGAAACTACCTTCAGAACCCCAATCAAACAGAGCCTGCTCCTCAGCAAACCCAGTGTATTCAAGTGGCTCCAAATCATTAGCAAAAAAATAAGAGACTGGAACTTTTAGAAATTTTGCGAAATTGTATAGTTTGCTACTAGAAATTCTATTGGTAGCCCTTTCATATTTTTGAATCTGCTGTATACTAACATGGACAGCCTCTCCTAAATCTTGTTGACTATACCCAAGCATCAATCTGCGAGATTTTAGTCGTTTGCCGACATATATATCTATTGGGTCTATTTTGCTTACATCGTCTGACATATATTACTCCCTTTTAATACTTTTTGCAGCATACCAACATCATATGAATATATGAATTTACATATATTAAATTTTCAGGATATGAATAAGCTAATTCTCTACAAATATGGGATGGAACATACCTTAGACCCCTTAGAAAGTCAACGCTTTCTTGTGAGTTTTAATATTATTATTTTGCACTATTGCTTATTTGTCTAGAAATAATTATAACTTATTCTTAGGTTGTATAATAACGTCAGTTTTTAACTTAAAATTACCACTTTTAATATCGTTACAAAAAGTTAGTATAAGTGTAAAATATCTATAAAAATATTGTTACTTACCCAATGGATGGGACGATTTATACACATTCGATAGATGATCTATATTAACTTTAGTATATCTTTGTGTTGTAGATAGGCTTTTATGACCCAATAATTCTTGTATCGACCTAAGATCTGCACCATTCTCTAGCAGATGAGTTGCAAAACTATGACGAAAAGAGTGTGGACTTACATGCTCAGGCAACCCAATAGCTCTTCTTAATGTTATAAGCTGTTTACTAAAAACATATGGCTGCAACGGTTTGCCCTTTTCTCCTAGAAAAATTGGACCATTCTCTATATTATACGGTACAGATTTAATGTAATCATAAACAATATTTTTTGCGTAATCTATCCAAGGCACTATTCGCTCTTTTTTTCCCTTACCTATTACACGTATATTATCTCCGCTAAGATGATCCAAAGTTAAAGACAAAGCTTCTGAAATACGAAGGCCAGTAGCATAAATTAGCACAAGTAAAGCTTTATCCCTAAGAGACAGCCAATCATTTTTAGCAAAATTTGCTATATTATCTACCGATAAGATAGTTTCTTCGAAAGATAGAGCTTTTGGTAAAGTGTAGTTTTTTTTAGGACTTTTAGATGATAATACAACATTATTGGTACATATATCTGCATAATGCAGATACCTATAGAAACTTTTTACAGAAGATAAAGCTCTTGCGCTTGAAGATGCAGAGTAATTTTCTAACCTGCGACTTGCAAGCCAGCTGCGCAAAAGGCGTAAATCAGCTCTAATCACCGCTTCTTTATAGTTAGACTCAGGATCAAATTTTTGTATAAAACCTAAATAATTTTTGAGGTCGTTATGATAAGATAAAATAGTATGATCAGAATACCCCCTTTCTTGCTCCAAATATTTCAACCATTGCAATATTACCTTTTCCATAAAATACTATTTACCAATACAAAATTTTGAAAAAATCTCACCTAATATTTCTTCTATTTCAATTTTGCCAGTTAAGATACTTAAGTATCTTATAGATATTCTAATATCTTCTGTTGCAAGTACAAGGTCTGATCTTATATTACAAGCATTTAGAGCCTCCAACGCCTTGCTTATGTTATGCCTATGGCGAAGACGCGTTATACTAGGACTATCAGATGGCATAGCGATAGATTCAGCTACTTTTTCAATAGAAAGCAATATATTATCTAGACCTATCTTTTCTTTAATAGACGTAGTAATAATAGGAATCTTTAAATTTTTAGCTATGGATAAAATTTCACTATTGTAATTTTCTAGAGAATAGGTACTAGTAAACAAATCAATTTTATTGATTATTAAAATTGTATCTTGATCAATTAAATTTAAAATTTCTTGATCTACAATAGATATATCTTTAGCATCAAGCATTATAATTTTAATATCTGAATATTCTGCAGCCTTTAAAGCTCTGCTAATTCCTTCTTGTTCAATTACATCTGAACAATCTTTGCGCAAACCTGCTGTATCGCTTATGATTATAGGGTATCCTCCAATATCTAAGTGACTTTCTATTACATCTCTTGTAGTGCCTGCAATATTTGAAACTATAGAAACATCACGCTTGGCCAAAAAATTTAATAAACTCGATTTACCTACATTTGGCGCACCTATAATAGCAAGCTTAAGACCATTACGCAACCTCTCGCCATTTCTATTATCATTTAAATGAGACTCTAAATCTGATTTTAATTTATGTACCTTGCCTTCTACGTCACTTAGGATGATTTCAGGAATATCCTCCTCTGGAAAATCTATAAAAGCCTCAAGTAAACTTATCACTTCAAGGAGCAACATTCTCCATTTACTATATAATTTCTCTAGCTCTCCTGTCATTTGACGCAAAGCCTGTTTGTGCTGCATCAATGTTTCTGATTCGATTAAATCAGCTAGTCCTTCAGCGCTTGTTAAATCCATCTTACCATTTAAAAAAGCCCTGCGTGCAAACTCCCCAGGCTCTGCCATTCTTACAAGACCAGTACTAAGTAATGTCTCGGTTAGAATTTTTATTACCGCAATACTGCCGTGAGTATGTATTTCTACCACATCTTCGCCGGTAAAACTTCTAGGAGAATTGAAATATATTATCATCGCATTATCTATCAAATCAGCATTAGATGAGAAAATTTTGTAAAGCGATGCTACGCGCTCAGCAGGAGTGATTTTTTTCCTTAGTAGAATATGTAGCGCTGGCAATGCATTTGGACCAGAAACTCTAAATACTGCAACACCTGACTTTCCTCGTGCTGAGCTTTGAGCAAAAATACTATCCATTTTTACTTCCTCTTTGAAATCTATATTGATATAATAGACCAGTAAAATTATTATACAGAGCCATTATATGACAGTTAAGAAAAATTATCTAAAAACTTTTGATAATCTTGCATGTAAAAATGTAAGTTATAACAAACTTCTAATAGATGCAACTTGTAAAGATAACGACGATAAATTACTCAAGCAATTTGTAGATAGATTTTTCTCTTATTTACCTTTCGATTATTTATCTAAAAATAAAGATGATATATTTATTAAACTTGCAAAAGACGCTTATAATTTCTTCTCTCATAGAAAAGGATCTGAAAGAAAAATAGAAATTACTAATTCTGAAGATAATGGCAAAAGCTTCATAGCTATTAAAATACTAACAACAGATAAGCCATTTATTATTGACTCTTTAAAAGCAATGCTTGCGCGCATCGGACAAAATGTCAAATTTTTATTTCACCCAGTTATTAAAACAAAACGTAATAACAACGGAAATCTCATTTCTATAGGAGAAAATGATTCTATAGATGAATCTTTAGTTTCAATGATAATATACACGAAAGAATATGATAATAATATTAGAGAATATCTAGAAAATCAGATAGTTGTCTTAATGAACAAGGTAGAATCCACATATGAGTCATGGCCATCTTTTTTAAGTAAAATTGATGAAATAAGTAAGGACATAGAAAATAAAGATGAAGAAAATTACCACTTTTTACAATGGATAAGGTCCGATAATTTTACATTCCTTGGATATGTACACTTTAACAGCAAAAATACTATTATAAATTCTATCGGGGATAAAGAAATTTGCGACTCTAGCGCAATGGTTGAACATAAAGAAAATGAACCCGAGATCTCATTAGGACAGATAAATAAAATCTCACCTGTACATAAAAATAGCTATATAGATTATGTAAAAATAAGAAGTGGAAAGGAGGCTCATATATTTTTAGGACTTTATGGATCTAATATTTATTACCAATCGATTCAAAATATACCTATATTAAGACAAAAGTTAGAGTCTTTACTTAATGATTCAGGATTTGCTAGAAATGGTTATAATGCCAAAAAGCTAAGATCTATAGCAGAATCTCTTCCTCGTGAATTCTTGTTTCATACCAAAGAAGATCAGTTATATTGTATGACAATGCATATTCTATCTTCTATGGCTAGTAGAAATCTTAAAATGTTTATTCTACCTGATAACTCTGGAGAATTTTGCAATATCTTGATCTTCTTACCTAGAATCAGGTTAAGTCCAGATGTACATTTAAAAATCAATAGCTATTTATCCGATCAATTCAAAACTGCTATTTTAACAGATTACATAAAAGAAATAGAAAAAGATTTTTGCTACTTATATATCACATTCCCTATTAGTGATATGGAATCTTTTGATATAGATATCCAGCAAATAGAAAATGATATCGACAATATATCAGCATACTGGATCGATGCTACTAGCAAAGCTGTATCACAAAAATATGCTGAAGCAGATCTTGCCAAATTAACGAACTATATAGATATCTTTCCTAAAGAATATCAATATAAATATGATAGTAATCAGGCTGTTAGTGATATTGCTTATATATCATCTTTAAACGATCAGCAAGACACGTTATTTAATCTTATTTTTGTAGATAGTAATCAGTACAAGCTAAAAATCTATGCCCAGAAAAAACAATCTTTATCTGATCTTATTCCATTAATAGAAAATCTGGGATTTAAAGCAATAGATGAGCAAGTTTTTGAACTGCAAAATAGCATTCATAAAATGTGGCTTTATGAATTTGATCTAACGGCTGACCATATATCTTCTTCAAATACATACCAAGACCTAAAACATAATGTAGAAGATGCATTAGATAAGATGTATAAAAACCTACTACCTGTTGATTCTTTATGTAAATTAGTTGTTCTTGCAGGATTTAACTGGCGCAAACTAGTCATTCTTAAAGGCATAACAAGATACTTACACCAAACTGGATTTGCATATGGCAAAGGATATGTGCAACTAGTATTAATAGGACATTATGAATATACTTCTAAATTACTTAGCTTATTTGAATCTAAATTTAACCCTGCAAAAATTTCTGATGAAGAGGCAAATAAAACAACACAATGGCTGAATGAATATCTAACTAATGTATCTAGCAGCGCAGAAGATAAAGTACTGCATTCGATGATGCATCTAATTTCTGCAATGACTAGAACAAATTGCTATCAACAAGATAATAATGGAAATTACAAACATTATATCTCATTCAAGTTTAGTTCATCTAAAATATATTGGCTTGCATTACCTAAGCCTTACGCAGAAATTTTTGTTTATTCTAATAATTTTGAAGGAGTACATTTAAGAGGCGGGAAAGTTGCTCGTGGAGGCATTAGATGGTCTGATAGAGGTGAAGACTACAGAACAGAGGTCCTTGGTTTAATGAAAGCACAAATGACTAAAAACTCTGTAATAGTTCCTACTGGCTCTAAAGGTGGATTTTTTGTCCGTGCGAATATCGATTCTATGAATAAAGAAGAATATATGAAGCACGTTATAGAATGTTATAAAAACTTTCTACGAGGATTGTTAGACCTGACAGATAATCTTGTAAATCATCATATAGTCACTCCAGAAAATCTTGTAATTTACGATGAAAAAGATCCATATCTTGTAGTTGCAGCTGACAAAGGAACCGCAACATTCTCTGATTATGCAAATTCAGTATCCTCTGAATATAATTTTTGGCTAGGAGACGCTTTTGCTTCTGGTGGATCTGCTGGGTACGACCATAAAAAAATGGCAATTACAGCAAGAGGTGCATGGATTTCTGTTGCAAATCACTTTTCTACAATGGGAAGAGATGTACAAAAAGACCCTATAACAGTTGTAGGAATTGGAGATATGTCTGGTGATGTGTTTGGTAATGGTATGTTACTTTCTAAATCTATTAAATTAGTAGCAGCATTTAACCATATGCATATTTTTCTTGATCCCAATCCAGATCCTAAGCTCTCATTTGACGAACGAGAAAGACTTTTTAATACGCCAGGTTCTAAATGGTCTGATTATAATCCATCATTAATAAGTAAAGGTGGCGGAGTATTTTCAAGGTCAAGTAAAATTCTACATCTTACAAATGAAGTAATGTCATTACTAGGAACAAACAAACAAGAAGTAGAGCCTGACGAATTAATTAACATAATTCTAAAGGCAAAAGTAGATTTATTATGGAATGGTGGTATAGGAACTTACATCAAAGCTTCTAGTGAAAGTAATTTAGAAATAGGCGATCGCTCTAATGACTCTTTAAGATGCAACGGACAAGATGTGGGGGCGAAAGTAATAGGCGAAGGTGGTAACCTTGGTATGTCGCAAAGTGGAAGAATAGAATATAGTAAGAATGGTGGTAAGGTAAATACAGATTTCATAGATAATTCTGCTGGAGTTGATTGTTCTGATCATGAAGTAAATATAAAAATTGCAATGCAACATGCTATTACAAAGGGTAAAATCTCTTTAGAAGAGCGCAATGAAATATTAAGCAAAATGACAGATGAAGTAGCCGAGCTAGTATTACTAGATAACTTTAAACAAAATCAAGCTCTGACTATTTCAGAGAAATCAAATGCTTTTAACGTGGAAATGTTCGGTCGTTTTATTTCTTACCTTGAGCAAAAAAACATGCTAGATAGAGCTGTGGAATTTCTACCTAGTGAGGCTGAAATAACTAAACGCTCATCTACTGGAGAAAAAATGACGAGACCAGAACTTGCTGTGCTTTTGTCTTATGGAAAGATGATGGTCTCTAATGAACTTACAAACAGCAAACTTGCTGATGAAGAGTTTTTTGAACCTCTTTTGATTTCTTATTTCCCAAAGTTTATGCAAACAAAATTTAAAGAAGAGATATTGTCACATCATCTAAAAAGAGAGATCATAATAACTATGATAGCAAATAAGATGGTAAACGAACTTGGCGGGGCTACAATCAACATGATTCAAACCGATACAGGCGCTTTGATGTGCGACATAGTACGGTCCTATGCAATTGTTAGCGCTATTTTTGATCTAGATAATCTATGGAAACAGGTAGAAGATAGTTCTGCAGACCTAAGTAGCGATATACAGATAGAAATGTTTACTGATTTAGGAAAAGTCCTTAGAAGAGGCATATCATGGTTTATTAAAAATTTAGATCATCCAATCGCTATATCTTCAGCCATATCATTTTATGCTGAACCTGCAAAAAAAATAAATGCTTTGATTGGAACTTTAATACTTGGAAATTCTAAAACTAAACTAGAAACTAAAACAAATTACTATATTAATCATAATGCTAAACCTGATCTTGCAAAAAAAATATCATTACTAGACTCTTTAATTTCTATTTTTGATATAATATTTGTATCGGATAAAACAAAAATTATAGATATTGAAATAGCTAAATTATATTTTGAAGTGGGAGATAGATTTAATATAGATTGGCTTAGGAAAGCATGCGAAAAACAAATTAATGATTCTTACTGGAATAAGTTATCTATCCAAGCAATAAAAGATGATCTATACGATAAACAGCGCAGATTACTCATCAAAATAGCTGAGTCACAAACATCTTCTTTAAATCTAACAACATGGCTTGATAAACATTCAAATCTTACTATGGACTTCATTAATTTTGTAGATAATTTGAAACTGCAGGAAAATATAGATCTTAATATGATGATTCTTGCAAATAAAAAATTTGAAATATTTTTAAGAAAAGTGTAGCCTCTATAATATGAAGGTAAAAACTTTTATTAATTAGTTGTTTCTGCGAAAGAATCGTTATTATAGAAATGGTAGATTTTTATTAAAATAAGTTGTCTTAACTATCCTTGAAATACTCACAAGTAAATAAAGATTTTAAGATTAAAACACTTTACTAAAAATCACTAAACAACTAGCAAATACAAGGACTAAAATATTCACTTGTTTTATATATTAATCTATGGAATCTATATTCAAAGATGTACGAGAAAAAGCCGGCCTAGATATTAACCATGTCTCAAAAGCTTTAAAAATTAGGCGCGAATATTTGTTAGCACTAGAAAGTGGTGACTATAGACTAATGCCTGCACAGGTTTACGTTGATGGATACAAAAAAATATATGCAAATTATCTTGGTATAAGTTTAGAAACAAATCTTGACCAAGAGAAAATATCCAAAAAAACTAAAAAGGTTTCTGGATCTTCTTTAGAATCAAAATTAAGTAAAATTTTCGTACCAGGATCCTTTATATTATTTTTAATAGTGATATATTGCTGGCAATATATCATGAACACTAGAGCAGAAGGATTGATTGATCATTTATCTACATCATATGAAGAATATGATGCAGAGAGTGTGGTTTTACCATATGCAAAAGAATATAATCCTAATGAAATAGAGTCAAAATTATGGATAAATACAAAGAAAGAATCTTTAAAGCATTAGAGTTTATAGATATTCACTGCACTAATTTGATAGAAGAGCGTAAGGAGCTTGAAGCTAGAATACAAAGATTAGAAGAAGAAAATTCAAAACTAAAAGAAACTACTCAATCTGTAATATTAAAACTTGATGGATATATAGTAGAAATGGAACGAATTAGGAAGGATTATGAAAATCGTAACAATAACAATTAATAACAAACCTTTCCAAATCGCTTGTAATGAAGGTGAGGAAAGACGCGTTGAAGAGGCAGCAAACGCCATTACTCAAAAACTTGCAGATTTAAAAACATCGAGTCCATCCTCATCAAACGATTTATTACTTGTAATAGTAGCGCTTAGTTTACAAGATAAACTCACTTCATTAGAATCAAATCTAAACAAAACAACCGACTCTAATGATGATGAAAAGATATCAGAGACACTAAGTACTATGGCTCGGTATCTAGAGACTATTGCAAAAAAGATCGCTAAGTGATATATTATAGCTGCTGCTTGGTTCGTTAGGGGTAATAAGTGTCTAAGGACTATAATTTTACTTTAGGGGGTATTCCCTGCTATTAGTCGTGGCTTTAGCATATAACTCCCAACTTTACTTAAAGGTCTAAGAGGATCTTTATTCCGACGGCCAAAGCGGTCCTCTTGATTAGAAAGAAAAACAATACTGTTTCAATAATGCTTTGTTTTATAGAAAGATGTTGCTTTATAAAATAGATATAGTATATTCCTAGGAATGTAGTAGATGTATGTTAAGTGAGAGTGGGTTTAGCCCACTTTTTTTATGTAAAAAATCAGGTCTGATGGATAAAGAATTAGAAAATAAAATATATGGTGTAATTATTGAGACCCTAAAATCTTTAGGGTTTGATATAGTACGCCTTAGAATGACAGA
This sequence comes from uncultured Rickettsiaceae bacterium, assembly GCA_964553715.1. Taxonomy (GTDB): domain Bacteria; phylum Pseudomonadota; class Alphaproteobacteria; order Rickettsiales; family Rickettsiaceae; genus JAGOJE01. Next base: position 7,047 of record CAZKKY010000011.1, on the reverse strand, counting down.
TAGAGGAACAGCCGTAAGCAGTATAAGAATACTTGAAATTTTGATAGAAAGATTAGACGGTTCTCATGTCAGCATTAAAGATTGTAAAATAGCCAGCAATAATATCTCTGCTTTACTAGATGTAGAAGATATTATTCCAAATCAATATAATCTTGAAGTTTCTTCAGCAGGAATAGAAAGGCCCTTAGTAAAGCTGGCAGATTTTGAACGGTTTAAAGATTATATAGTTCAAATAAAGTTACATAATGCTATAGAAGGCGCGAAAAAATACCAAGGCAAACTACTTGGCGTGGATAATGAAAACATCTCTATAGAAATTCAAAAACCTACTTCTGTTATAAATTTTGAATTTGCAAATATCAAAGATGCAAAAATAGTTTTAACAGAAGACTTATTTAGAAAAATTATTAAGAAGTGAGAGGTAAAAACCTATGTTACATGTTGGGAATTCTGAGATTTTACAAATAGCAGATGCTGTTGCTAGAGAAAAGGGTGTTAATAGGGATACTATAATTGATGCTATGGAGCAAGCAATTTCCTCTGCTGGGCGTAGAAAATATGGTCAAAAACACAATATAAAGGCTGAAATAAGCAAGAAAACTGGTGAAGTAAAGCTATTTCGTCTTTTAGAAGTAGTAGAAAATGTCGAAGATTTCTTTACTCAAATTAGCTTGGAAGATGCTTTAGAAAGAGAAGAAGGGATAAAACTTGGTGAATTTGTTTATGACCTCCTTCCTCCTATAGATCTTGGCAGGGTTGCCGCTCAGACTGCAAAAAATGTTATTGTACAGAAAGTAAAAGAAGCGGAAAGAGAAAAACAATATGATGACTTCAAAGATCGTGTTGGAGAGATATTAAGCGGAGTTGTAAAAAGGGTGGAATTCGGTAACGTAATCATAGATCTTGGAAGAACAGAGGCAATAATGCCTCGTGATCAATCAATTAAGACAGAATTATTTAAAGTAGGCGATCGTATTAAAGCTTATGTACATAACGTAGTAAAAGAAACAAAAGGGCCTCAAATTATATTATCTAGGTCTGCAGATGGAATGCTTGCAAAATTGTTTGAGCTTGAAGTGCCAGAGATTTATGAAGGTAATATTGAAATTAAAGCTGTTGCTAGGGACCCTGGATCTAAAGCTAAAATAGCTGTTTTTGCAAGTGATTCCAGCATAGATTCGGTAGGCTCTTGTGTTGGTATGCGCGGTAACAGAGTAAAAGTGATAACAGAAGAACTAGGTGGAGAACGTATTGATGTAATATTGTGGAATAAAGATGTAGCACAATTTGTAATTAATGCGCTTGCTCCCGCAGAAATATCTAAAGTAGTGATAGATGAAGATCGTAAAAAGGTTGAGGTAATAGTACCCACAGAACAACTAAGCCTTGCTATTGGACGCAGAGGGCAAAATGTTAGATTAGCATCTAAGCTAGTAAAATGGAATATCGATGTAATGACGGAAGATCAAGCATCTAAACGTAGAGCTGACGAATTCAACAGTACAACAGAGATATTTATGTCCAGCTTAGACGTTGAGGAAGTGATAGCTCAATTGCTTGCTGTTGAAGGTTTTACATCTGTAGAACAAATAGCTACCGTTGATGTATCAGTCTTAGAATCCATAGAAGGATTTGACGCTAACCTTGCAAGCGAACTAAAAGCCAGAGCTTTAAACTTCATAAATATTAGAAACGATAAAATAGTACATAACCTTGAAGAACTTGGTGTAGAGCAAGAATTACTTGATGTACTTGATATAGATCCAGAAAGCTTCTTGAAACTTGCAGAATATGGTGTTAAAACTCTAGAAGATTTAGGAGAACTTACTGTAATGGAGTTTAAGGCATTAGTTCCTAATAGTAATATGTCCGATTCTCATATTCAAGCTTTGATAGATTCGTCTCGTAGTAATGGAGATGAAGAATAAAATTGTAGAGTGTATTTACACTAAAAAAAAAGATATAAATAGCAATATGTTAAAATTTGTACTTGGGCCGGACTCTAGAATATATTTTGATATAAAGCAAAATTTACCAGGAGAGTATATATATATTATTAATGCAAAGAGTGTTTTGTCTAATGTAGTTAACCTTAATATTTGGGGCGTAAATATTACTAGTGAGTTAATGTTGCAAGTTGAAAAGCAGTATCTTAAATTAATTCTTCATATGCTCTCACTAGCTAAAAAATCAGGTAATTTATTACTTGGTAAAAGACAAATAACAGAGCATCTTGCATCGTATAATAATGAACACAGGCTTTTATTGTTACAAGCAAGAGATGCGAGCGAATCTGAAAAATTCACTCAGAATGACAGAATAAAAATATTTAATGTTTTTTCAAGAGATATGCTTTCAAAAGCTTGTGGGAAAGAAAATCTTGTATATATTCTACTTAAAGGCAAATTTGCCAAGTTGGTAGATGAGATAGTATCTAGATATGAGATCTATATGAATAATTAAGGACAATATGACTGAAGACCAAAATAACAAACCAAAAAAATTAACTCTTAGCTCTTCTAAATTATCTTTAGGCAATCGTTCTATAGATCCGGCGGCTTTAAAGCAAAGTTTTCTTACTAGTAAAAATAAAACAGTCACTGTAGAAGTCAGAAAAAATAAAATATCCTCTTCTGGATTAGAAATAAGAAGTGAATTTAACTCACACAATAATGACTTAAGTCCAGAACTGAGTAAAAAACTGAGTATTTTTAAAAAAGCAGAAGAAATCAAAGCTAGAGAAGAAGTTTTTGAAGATAATACTCCTCAAGAAAAAATAGGTTCTTTATCTTTTTCCAATACTAAACCTCAACAAGAAAAAGTAAAAAATGATCTAGAAGAATCTAAAAGTGTTAAAGAAAGCAATATTATATTAGACTTACCTACCGAAAAAGAAGAAAAAGAATATCACTCTACTAAAGGAAATTTTGTTAATAATAAAAAAACAGACCTTGAAGACGAAGAGGAAGATTTATCACAGAAAAAAAGATTAGCTGATAGCAAAGTGGGTATTGTTAACAAAGCAAAAATCGAAGAACCTAAGAAGCTTCGTAAAACAGATCTAATAAATATGCTAGGCGAAGAAGAAAGTGAGCATAGTAAAACTAGAAGCCTTGCATCTATAAAACGAGCACGCGAAAAAGAAAAGAGAAAATTACAACAAATACAAACTCAAGAAAAAATATATCGTGAAGTTATAATACCAGAGATGATAAGCGTGGGAGATCTAGCTTCCAGGATGACAGAACGCACTGCAGATGTAATACGGGAACTGATGAAGCTTGGTATTATGGCAAATGCTAATCAGGATATTGACGCTGAAACTGCTGAGTTAATAGTAGGTATCTTTGGCCATACTGCTAAACTAGTTCAAGAATCAGATATTGAAAATATTTTACAAGATGAAGTAGACCCTGAAGAAACCCTTATACATAGAGCACCCGTTGTTACAGTGATGGGTCACGTAGATCATGGTAAAACTTCTTTGCTTGATGCTTTAAAATCTACTGATGTAGCTAGCTCTGAAGCTGGTGGTATAACCCAGCATATTGGTGCTTACAGAGTTGTGCTAGCAAACGGCGATGCTATTAGTTTTATTGACACTCCAGGACACGCTGCTTTTACTGAAATGCGTATTCGTGGGGCACAAGTAACGGATATAGTGGTTCTAGTAGTTGCTGCTGATGATGGCATTAAGGCACAAACTATTGAAGCTATAAATCACGCCAAAGCTGCCAACGTACCAATCATTGTTGCAATAAACAAGATTGATAAACCAGATGCAAATATAGAAAGAGTAAAGCAAGAATTATTGCAATATGATCTTATTCCTGAAGATTTAGGTGGTGATATTATAGTAGTTCCTGTATCTGCAAAAACCAGACTGAATTTGGATAAATTAGAAGAATCAATATTACTTCTAGCTGAGATGCTGAATCTTAGGGCTAATCCTAATGCTAGAGCTTCTGGCGTAGTGATCGAATCAAAAGTAGAGAAAAACAAAGGTGTAAGTGCGACTATTTTAATACAAAGAGGTACATTAAATATTGGTGATATAGTAGTGGCAGGTGAATCTGTTGGTCGTATTAAAGTTATGATCAACGATAAAGGAAAACATGTAAAGAAGGCTACTCCATCAGAACCTGTTGAAATATTTGGACTTGATATAGCCCCATCTGCTGGTGATAAGATAAATGTTGTACAAAGCGATCGTCAAGCAAGAGAAATTGCTGAATACAGATCTCGCATGAAAAAGTCAACTAAAGTATCTATAACCCATCGTTCTAGTTTAGAAGAATTATTCTTAAAAGCCTCAGGCAGTGGATCTACTAAAGAACTCCCAGTGATTATAAAAGCTGATGTACAAGGTTCTTCTGAAGCTATTATTACAAGTATTACTAAATTATCAACTCCTGCGATAAGGCTTAAAGTTTTACATAGCGCAGTTGGAGGTATAAATGAATCTGATGTTACATTAGCAAAAGCTTCTGGTGCAATGATTGTTGGATTTAATGTTAGAGCAAATTCTGCTGCAACAACTATGGCAGATAAAGAAGGTGTAGATATTCGCTATTATTCAATAATATATAACTTGATTGACGATATTAAATCTATAATGAGCGGAATGCTTGCTCCTATAATTCGTGAAGTTTATATTGGATCAGTAGAAATAAGGCAAGTCTTCAATATTACAAAAGTAGGTAAAGTTGCAGGTTCTTATGTAACTAAAGGAATCATCAAACGTGGTGCTGGCGTTAGACTACTTCGTGATAATATAGTTATACATGAAGGAAAATTAAAAACTTTAAAACGCTTTAAAGAAGATGTAAAAGAAGTAAGAGAAGGATATGAATGTGGTATAGCTTTTGAAAACTACGAAGATATCAGATTAAATGATACTGTAGAAGTATTTGAAAGAGTAGAAGAAAGGCAAGAACTCTAATGAATAATTTTTCAACGCGTCAGCTAAGAGTCGCTGAATCAATTAAGCTAGCATTAGTAGAAGCCTTACAAAAAGGCAGAGCAAAAGATGTTCGCCTAATAGACAATTACATTACAATTACAAGAGTGGATGTTTCCCCAGATTTAAAAATTGCTAATTGTTATGTATTACCTTTTGGAAATAATAAACTTACTAAGGATGATTTGCTTGAGGCTTTAGAGGTATCTAAATACAGTCTACGTGCTATTGTAACATCAAAGATATATTTAAAATATTCCCCAGAACTTAGGTTTTTTTATGATCATAACTTCGATGATGCAAACAATGTTTCAGCATTACTTCAAAAGCTTAGCACTAATAGGGATTAGTATATTACTATCATCTTGTGGTTTTGTAGGAGTTTACTCCGAAAGAGCAGAAAATATAGCAAATATTCCACCTATAGAAATTGCTGAAATGAGGTCAGTTGAGGGATCTTACCTATATGATTCCCTATCTAAACTTCTAGAACACTCAAAAGACTCAAATTATCGGATTGAAATATCATTGGATTATCGGTCTTCTGATCTTTTAATATCAAGAAAATCTGATGTATTTGAAACCAAAATTGTCTTAGTAGCATCATATAAACTCATAGACAAAAGGAATAACAATGTTTTATTATCTAATAAATCAACAGTAGATAGTTACTACAATTCTCTATATCCTTCATATTCTACTCATGTTTCATCTAGAAAATTAAAGCAAGATTTAGCAAAATTATCTGCGAGAGAAATACACCAAAAGCTTATGATATATTTTATGGAACATAAATAGTGTAAAGAACAACTAGTTTAGATAATGATAAGACGATTCTGAAATCACAGAAAGTATTTTTTCATAAATAGGAGACTTTGTTTTAGGGTCTGCATTTAGCTCCATAGCAAGCTTTGGAGCCGTATTCATGATAGAATGGCTTAAATCTAATATATGGCGCTTTACAAAATCAGGACGCATACCAAGCAGAATAGCAAGGCACTCCCAATCATTCATTGTTATGAGTCTAAATTGATATTTTCTATTGATCTTCATTGCCATTTTAGAACTATTCTTAGGAGAGTATATTATAGTACATAATAAATCATATAGCGGAGCTAAAGACTCTTCTTCTAAATCGTAAAGCAACGAAAAATTCTTTCCATGCGCATCTCCATTTCCTATAAGAAAATTAAAAATAATTGCCCTAAGTAACAAAAGCTTATTTTTACAGGCCATAGAACCAAATTTGATACGATCCTCTAACAAAGAAAAACACTGAAAAATGCCTGGTCCGCCTTCATTTTCATATTTATTTTCTGGAGGAATATGTAGTGCTTGGCAGAAATCTTCCTGATGTAAGCGTATGATTTTATTTCTTATGAGTTTACGATCATATCGTTCTACTAAATAATATGCTTTATTTTTTATCCATAATATTTTTACTTCTGGTACTTGTAATCCAAGCTTTTTAGCAAGTTTCATACAAAAAAACTCGTTATAAACCGCATTTGCTAAATCACTAATTGGAGGTTTAATAATATGGGTAGATGGGCTGTTATTCATAGGAATAGCAATTTTACCATCAATAAATGCTATTGCTAACTTATCTTGTGCACCTGCACAAGATATCCTTATCTCATCTTCTTCTTCAAGTAGAGATGTTTTACTTAAAGATGACAAGACCTCATCTGCTTCTGATTCATCCAAAATACGGTAACTATCTTGGGATGCTATTGAAGAATTATCACCTTCTTTGTATATTGATACTGCTCCCGCACATTCTCCTCCTATTTTCTCTAGCAAGCTGAAGATATTATTCTCAGAAAGTCCAAGATGCCTAGCAAGACGTGTTCTGATAATTCCATCTGGCAATAGACCAGAGAAAAAGGAATATGTAAGACGATGGTCGAATGACTGACTCTGCAAAGGAAATGAAGTAGATAGTTTTTTTGTGCTATATTTTAGATAGTCTGAGCTATAGGTAAAACTTAAAATACCTGCATCTGATTTTAATTTGCCAACCAAAACACCACTTAGATAAACATCTAGAACTTCAGGACTATTCATTGATTATCCCATGTAGACGA
>CAZKKY010000010.1:0-40846 GCA_964553715.1 uncultured Rickettsiaceae bacterium | reverse complement strand
GTTACTATGACCTAGGCAGCGCGGCAAAACAACATGGTTTTGAGATTAAATATATAGATAATCCTAAAATTACCAAATCAATGCATATTGCTAAAGAAGACCTCAAGCTAGAACAGCTTACGATAATTATTCCAGGAAAAGAATTTTTCAAATTAGCAGAGGATATCTCTGTTTGTGGAATAGAATCTATAAACTTTGGTAATAAGTTTTAAAATTACAAATAAATATTGACCTGTGATATAAATTTGATAAACCCTACAGGATAAATTATAATTTATGTAAGATAATGATGAAATCACAAAACAGCCTAAATACAAAAATATCTAACTTAGCGTACGAATTAAATATAAAAGAAATACTCTCTCTGATCAAATGTAGTAGTTACAATATTCTTAATGAAGATGAAGATGGAGCAAATCCATTACATAAAGCTGTATCTAATGTAGAAGCTCCTGGATGGAAAATAGCATCTATGATTACCATGCTTTTCATAATAAATCCTGATATCATAAATACTCCTAGTATCAAATTAGGTGAAACAGCTTTATTTTGGGCTATAGATAAAAAAAATACAGCAGCTATTTTAACATTAATAGCTTTAGGAGCAAATAAGGATTATGGTTTAACATATAATCCTAGCTGGACTCCTATAAAAAAAGCAAAACAGGTTGATGATAAAACCGTTCTTGATTTAATTAATATGCCTTTTGAAGATGCAAAAAATGGATATAATGATCTTATGGAACAATTGCTTCAAAAAGATCCTGAAACATATTCACATATTATTGACCTTCAACAACAGAATTGTTTTTCTTATTTTGAATATTTTTGTTCTACTATGGAACAATTTTTTTCTTTAGATTTTTTCTCAAAAGTATTGTTAGGTAAGAGTTATGATGCTCTTAAAGATCTTGCTGGTAATTTAAACGAAGATCAATCAGATCTTTCTTAAGAAGGCTAGTGATTTTAATATTTTGGAAGAATTGAGAATTATTTTCAATTCCTCTTTATGCAATTTATTAAAAACTCTACATTTTCTATTTTTGTCTCTGGCAAAATGCCATGTCCTAGATTAAAAATGAATCTGCTGTTTGATAATTTTTCTAGAATTATCTCTGTTCTTTCTTTTATTAGATCTTTACTAGAAAGAAGTATAACAGGGTCGAGGTTTCCTTGCACTACAATGCCTGATTTACCAAAATCCTTCATCTTATCTAATGGTATATTATTATCTACTCCTATGGCATCTATATTCGTTTCTAATATATAATTCTCATATAGGTAACCAGAACCTTTTGGAAATCCAATAATAGGAGTTTTTGGATAATGTGATTTTACCTCTTTTATAATTTTTATAGTAGGGTCTATAACAAATCTTTTGTAATCTATTTCTCCAAGAACACCTGCCCATGAATCAAAAATTTGAATAATATCTGCCCCAGACTTTATTTGTCCTAAAATATGGCTTATTATCTGCTGACTGATTATTTCAATTAATTGATCTAAAAAGACAGGGTCGCTATATGCTATTTTTCTAGATTTTTCGAAATTATGCTTTCCCCTCCCTTCTAATATATAGGTAGATATAGTCCATGGTGCACCTACAAATCCTATTAAAGCTTTGTTTTTAGGAAGTTTAGACTTTACAATAGCTATTGCTTCATATGTTTTTTGCAATTTCTGATTTTCTGAATCTATCTTTAACTTATTTATAGAATTTATATCATCAATAATTTCTACTCTAGGGCCAAAATCTTGCTCAAAAGATACTTCAAGACCCAAACTATGAGGTATTGTTAAAATATCAGAAAATATTATTGCTGCGTCAAGGTCAAACCTATTAAGTGGTTGCAAAGTAACTTCTGCAGCTTTAGAAGGATGATAACATAAATCTAAGAAACTATTTTCTTCAGATCTTATTTTTTTATATTCAGGTAGGTATCTTCCTGCTTGACGCATTATCCATATAGGAGGAGATTCTAGAATCGGTAACTGGGAAGTAAAAACTTCAAGTATTTTGTTATTGTACATAATATATAATATATATATTTAATTATATTCTTGTTGTTGTAGGGGCGATATTTATGTTTATTAAAAATTACTCACATTTTTATCCACAATAATATCAGTCTTGATAATAATTCAGAAAGCTTTTATGTAAAGGATAAATAAGATAAAGTTGATAGTTATCCACATTTTTCACAATATAGATTTTATTTTATCAACATGTGAATAATTATAGGATTATTTGTTAGTAGATTGTGGATAAATCACTTTTTTGTATAATTGGCATTTTTATTCACAAAAATAACTACAGAAAAAACACTCTTATCCACAGAGTTTTAAGGTCATTTTATTCAATTTTAGAAGTAAAAATATAGGTTAAAAGCTCACCTATTTTATGATAAGAAATAGAAAATATTTCAGAATGTTTGTGCGCTATAAGAAAGTATTAATAATTTACTATTACCATATATTCTTTCTTCTAAAATTACATAGTGCTTAGGTATCTTGACATCTTCTTTCTTAGATAGTTCTATTATTATAATAGAACTATCTTTCAACCATTCTTTTTCATGTAGAGAAACTAAAGATTTCTCAGCTAAAGATTTGAAATATGGTGGATCAATAAAAACCAGATCATACTGATAATGAGCTCTAGGTAAAAATGCTGCATCAGATATTAAGAAAGATATATTTTGACTTTCACCAATTTTTTCTGCAAAATCTTTGCTTATTTTTACAAGATTTTTATCTTTTTCAATAGCAGTGACAAAAGATGCACCTCTAGATAGGCTTTCAAAAGCAAAACTAGCAGTACCCGCAAATAAATCAAGAACATAAGCATGTGATAATAAATCTCCAAACTTTCCAGACTCTAAAATACTAAATATTGCTTCTTTTAATTTCCCAGTAGTTGGTCTGTAATCAAAGCCTTTTTTATCTGGTATTGCCCTTCCTTTTAATCTTCCTGAAATTATTCTCATTTTATTAGTTCGCCCATAATTTTTATAACTTCTTTTTCTTCAACTTCTTTTACCTTGCCAGGCTTTAAATCTGCTAAAGCAAATGGACCATATGATATACGGATCAATCTACTAACCTTTAATCCAAAATACTCAAAGATTTTACGAATTTCTCTGTTTTTTCCTTCTCTTAAATGGACCTCAAACCAACTATTCTTACCAGATTTTATTAATTTAATATCCTCTATAGAATAAGATTCTCCATCTATTGTTACCCCTCTTTTTGCTGTTGTTGCTATATTACTAATATCAAACATACCATGAGCGCGTACTTTGTATATACGCAAAAATCTGTTAGAAGGTAGTTCTAAATGACGTGCAATATTGCCAGAATTAGTAAGCAATAGTAATCCTTCACTATTAAGATCTAATCTACCTACTGAAATAACTCTTGGTAAATTTTTAGGTAAATTATCAAATACAGTAGGGCGATTTTGTGGATCTTTATGAGTTGTAATAAAACCTATCATTTTATGATATAACCAGATACGAGGTTTATCTTTCTTAGTAATAGGTTTTCCATCAATAAATACTTCAGAAGAGTCAGAAATATTAATAGCAGGAGTATTTATAAGATTACCATCAACCATAACTCTAGATGATAAAATAAGCTTTTCAGCATCTCTGCGTGAACAATAGCCAGAGTCACTAATAAATTTAGCTATACGTTTATCTGCCATATTTAATTAATCTAGCAGATTGTAGTTTTACGAAATCATCACCGGCATGGTAAGAAGATCTTGTAAGAGGACTAGATGATACCATCAAAAAGCCTTTAGTTTTGGCAACTCTACCAAGATATTCAAAATCTTCAGGTGTTACATATCTTTTGACTTCGGCATGCTTTGCTGTAGGCTGCAAATATTGACCAATCGTAATAAAATCAACCGAAGCAGATCTTAAATCTTCCATAACTTGCACAACTTCTTCGTTCGTCTCGCCAAGACCAAGCATAATACCTGATTTTGTAAAAATACTAGGGTCTTTCTGCTTTACTTGATATAGTAAATTAAGAGAATGGAAATATTTTGCTCCAGGGCGGATCGTTTTGTATAAAGATGGTACAGTTTCAATATTATGATTATATACATCGGGTCTTGCTTTAACTACAATATCTAGAGCCCCAACTTTTCTCATAAAATCTGGCGTTAAAACTTCTATAGTCGTACCAGGAGAAGTTTCTCTGACTAACGATATACATCTTGCAAAATGGTTTGCTCCTCCGTCGTCTAAATCGTCCCTGTCAACAGAAGTTATAACAACATGTTTAAGACCAAGTTTTTTTACCGCCTCAGATAATCTTTCAGGTTCATGAGGATCTAATAAATCAGGTCTACCAGTCTTGATATTGCAAAAAGCACATGCCCTGGTACAAGTTGATCCAAGAATTATCATTGTAGCATGTTTTGCAGACCAACACTCACCAATGTTAGGACAATTTGCTTCCTCGCACACAGTGTTGAGCTTAAAAGATCTAGCTATATCTTTTGTCTCATGATAAATAGGAGAGTTAGGTGCTTTAACCCTTATCCAATCAGGACGCATAAGCTTACCAGAATTTGCAGCATTGTCAGTCTTTTTAGATTCTAATAGATCATTCATTATACTATTTCAATATTGCTTAGAAACCAATGCTGGGTTGTATCGTTTTTATTTTTAGTAAAGGTCCAAACCTCCCTAAAAAGATTTGAATCTGTAGAAAATAATATTTTGATAAATACATTATTCCCAAACAGATATAAGTCTCTAATCTTTGCAGTAGGATTTACTAAATTCTGTGATGAATATTTGTCAGATAAATTACAAAACTGGTCTTTAAATCTTTTATCTACCATATTTTGTAAAAGCTCCTCATTATTTTTTGCTTCAGAAGAAGTGAGCAAGGAAAAAGCAGATATAGCTCCATTGACAAATTTTGCTATGTCAAAATTCTTTAATTTAGAATTTATTATAGGTAGTTTTTCTAAAATTTCTTGTTTGTTTGATTGTTCTATTATGTCCAAATGTTTTTGATCTAGATTTATTTTATCAAGAACTGTAAGTTTTTGAGTTACATCTTTCATGGAAAAAGACTCTCCAAAAAAAGAAGGCTTTTCATTTTCATCAGTAGTACCAAGAATAGAAAATAGTTTATTAACTAAGAAAAATGCAATTACAGCAAATATCAATAGCTCTACTATTTGCGGTGACATAATCGATCCTTTTTAATAATTAAAAGCCATATTATATTAGTTTAATATAATCCTTTGTATAGCTTTTTGTTTAAAGAATAATCATATTTTATCTGTATGATGTTTTCTATAAGTTTTATTATAAAACTTATAGAAATAGTCTAAAGAGATATCATAACCCATTAATTGTCATTTCTAAAGAAAAATATTCTCTGATTAGCAAAAATTGTTTTCTTAGAAAAATTAGTAACAACTTTTAGGGGTTTATTATAATCAAGAGTTTATTTCAAAAATCAGTTTTAGAAAAAAGACTATAGTATTTAAATTTGAATGTAGATGTAAGACAAGCTGAGATTCCTATGAGTAATAGGTAATGCAAACAACGATGTCCCACAGATTCAAAAATGACCGAATTTTAATCAGTAGTTTTAATTATGACTTATGATTATGTAATTTTTTGCCATATTCAGTACCTAATGCCTTAACAGCGTAGAGCCATATTAACACTATAAAGAAAAAGATAACTGCAAAATAAGGTATAGCTTCTATGAAAGTTAAGCTAGGCATCAGCATGAATAATGTGGATTGAATGATCCCACCACCAGATTTTCCAAGTCTACCACCTACCACATCGACGGCTGCCTTTCCTTTGGTTTTCAATTCATCATCTAGAGGTATATATGTCATTTCTTTTGTAGAATCGAATAATGAATATTTTGTAGATTTACTAAGTACATTTTGAATCATACCAACCATAACAGCTAGTGTTAGTGGAGAACAGGCTAGAATACCACCAAGATGCATACTAACTTCGTCTTTAAAACATACAAGAAGAAAAAATATAGCACCAGTGAGTAACATCATAAGAGGAGTAAGAGCTGCTGCTGTTGTCCATTTTACAGATCTAAGAATATTACTGCCTATTAACATGAATATAATTGCTCCAACACCCATATAACCTTGGAATTGACCCATATATGCAGTATAGGCTTCTTTCGTAGGGTATAATATTTTTACCTGAGACTTCCATACACCCTCTACAAGGATCACAGAAATTCCATATCCAAGTATTAAAACAGCAATCAATCCTAAATATTTAGAAGAGAAAATCAGCTTAAAGCTTTCAACAAGAGATAATTTTACTTTTTTCTTTTTAGCTTTAGGCTCAGGAGTATAAAGCGTAGGGTCAGAAAGAACGTTGTTTTGAATCCACTGATATATTGCCATTACTATCAAAGTATTTGCTATAGCAATTAAAAGCACAGGAGTAAATTTTAGTTCGAAATGATCTATAGCATTTTCGCCTAAAAATGTAGCAAGTACAAAAGCTGTAAGCGGTAATGAAAAATTCCCAATAAGACCGAACATAGAGTAAAATCGTTTTGCTTCTTCAGTTTTTGTAATCTGATTAGCAAATTGCCAGAACAACAAACCCATCATCATGCTACCCCATAATTCTGATATAGCATAAAAACTGGCAAGTCCCCAATTTCCAACAATTCTAATAAACCATTTAAAATTTGGAAATTCATGACTTAAACGTTCAATTATGCTAGGGTCTGGATGAGACAAAGAAGGATCAGGATAAATAAAAAATGCAAAAACAGCCAAATATACCGCAAAAAACCCAGCTATAATGTGAAAGACTTTCTGCTGGCTAAAAACGTTACAGAGCTTTGAATATATAATCATAGCAATTATAGCAGATGGCAAAACAACATAGGTTTTTAAGAAGCCTATAGCTTCAGCCCCAATTTCAGTAACTATAAAACCATCTTTAACAGAACGTAGCATGGAATAATTAAATAAAATGAAAAACATCATAGCAGCCATAGGCAAAAACTTCTTATTTTCATGCCAAGAAATAGGCCACAAAACATTGGTTATTTTGCTCATAGTGCTGGTGTCTGAAATATTGCTCATGATATATAGCTATTGTTAGAATTTAATTAATGAATTTTTGTTAAAAAATACTAGATACTTATTACAACAATTAGACCTAAAAGTCAAGAAGAATCTGATGCTTTGAGTAGGCATGTAATTTTACAAAAATCCTCTTACTAAAACTGAATGTTATTAATAGTATAAAAATACACTTCTTAAAATTTTTATCATAAGCTTTGCTTTAATCAATATTGATAGCAAAGGTTACAATCTGTTGATAAATTATCCTGAAATCTTGTTTTGGGCTATTTTTGATCTTTTTCTTCTTCATCAGAATCTTTTTTCAAAGCATCTTTAAATGCTTTAAGGCCTTTGCCTAAATCCGCCATTACCTGAGGTAATTTCCCTGCTCCGAAAACTACAAAGACTATCAATAAAATTACAATTAAATGACTAAAGCTCATTCCCATCATGATTTTGCCTCATTATTATGTTTAATTTATAAGTTAGAAGAATTTTTCTTTTAGTAAATTGCTATCACTTCTAAGCAGATAATAACTAAAAGCAGAAAATAGTCCAACGTTAACATAGCAAAATATTCCAAAAAAGCTATTTTTAGAAGCAAGATTGTAGAACACAAAATGTATGATTACAAAAATTAGAGAAGTGAAAATAGCTTTCAAGATAATTTTACTATTACCTCTTCTACTATATGGTTTTTGCATGAATATTGATAAAAAAACTATAGGGATTATTGTAATCATTAGTGGCCATAATATTCTTTGATTAGATTCAGCTTTTAATTTCATTTTACGGCTTTGGGCTAACTGATTATCCGGGTATATAAGCTCATTAAGAAAAAACTCATTTAAATCCTTTTTGTTTATATTTTTAGGAAAACATTTGGGATCAGAGCTTGCATTATGACATTGATTTTCATTTTTTAATGATACAGATAAAGAGTTAAAATGCATTTTAGAGAGGTTTCCCGTTTCTTGGTCAATATCCTGACGCATGCCATCGATTAAATCAATAGAAGGGCCATTATTTTTTATACTAACTGTTGCATATGTAGCAAAAATTATAACATTTTTTTGTTTATTACTATTATCAAATATTATAATACCTTTCATCTTTTTTTCAGAAAGCTTTTGATTAACATATATCACTATATTTTTAGATAAAGTTGTAAAAGTTTTCTCCTGAATAAAGCCTGAAGCATAATTATCCTTTAGATATTTCAGATTATTTTTTAATTTTGTAGTAGAAATAGGTAGTAAGTACAATGAAATACAGTAACCTAAAATACTAACAGCAAAAGCTACCATAATAGCAGGTTTTATTATTTTCCAAGGGCTTAGACTGATGTTATTTAATATGATAATTTCGCGTTCATAGCTAAATTTATTATATACAATACCAATAGCTAAGACTATTGCAAAGGGCAGTATAGAAAATAGTAAAATAGGTAGTAATAAGATCGTAATATTAATAAAGTCTAGCAATCTAACGCCTTGCCCCATAAGAGGAACTATTTTGATTACCTGACTAAGCCACACAAGACTAGTAATAGTAAATAAAATTATAAGAAATATTGAGGTTATATTAGATATTATATATCTCTGATATATTTGCATTTAATTCGAAAATTAGTGAAAGACAACAGTTAACAAACCTTACGTATAACATAAATTATTGACATAGATCAATCAAAAAAAGGTAATACGGGGTCTAAAATGGTGGGTTTGAGAAGACTTGAACTTCCGACCTCACGCTTATCAGGCGTGTGCTCTAACCAGCTGAGCTACAAACCCATAAAATGGTAGTCAGATTCTACTGAAAAGACATCTTCTGTCAAGTCTTAAATGATTTTTAATAGCTGCGCACAAAAATCCTTGTAGGCGCTCTCATCTTATCATAGTATGTTTCTTATTAATTATTATTTTATAGAAATTGAATGGAAGAAATACCAGTATTACCTAGTGTTGTTATATTAATTGCTGCTGCAGTATTTGTAGTTATTTTGTTTAAGCGATTTAACTTAAGCCCAGTGCTTGGATATTTAGTAGCGGGAGCAATGATAGGAGATCATGGATTTATGTTTGTGCAACATAAAGACATAGAGCTTCTTGGCGAGTTTGGAGTAGTATTTTTACTATTTGCTATAGGTCTTGAATTATCCTTTGAGAGACTAAAATCTATGAGGAAATATGTACTTGGACTAGGATCTTTGCAAGTACTAATAACAACTATTATAGTATCTGGTGCGGTTGTAATGTTTAGTGGCAGTAATGCTGCTGCTTTGATAATTGGTGGAGGTCTTGCTCTATCTTCAACTGCTATAGTTATGCAAGTAGTAGAAGAAAGCGGGAACCAGTCTACGCAAACTGGCCGTATTTCATTATCTATTTTACTACTACAGGATTTTGTTGTAGTCCCCCTACTTGTAGTCATACCATTATTAGCTAAAAATAGTGAAAGCGCTATATTAGAAGCTGTTGGAGCATCATTCCTTAAAGCTATTCTTGCTTTACTTGGAATATTTATAGCAGGTAGATTATTTTTACGCCCATTGTTTAACCTTATTTCTTCTGATAAAGCAAGAAGTAGTGAGCTATTCATAGCAGCGACTTTGCTTATAGTTCTTTCTGCTGCTTGCGGTACAGAGAGACTAGGTCTTTCTCTCGCTCTTGGAGCATTTGTTGCAGGAGTATTAGTAGCAGAGACAGAGTTTAGGTTACAAGCAGAAGAAAGTATATATCCTTTTAAAGGATTGTTACTCGGTTTGTTTTTTATGTCTGTTGGGATGACAATAGATTGGCGCGAAATTTATAACAGTATTTCACAAATATTTGTTTTCTCTATCAGTTTAATAGTAGTTAAGGCCTTAATAATAAGTGGTTTGTGTATATTGTTTGAATTTCCTAAAGGGGTTGCTTTGCACGCAGGTTTATTACTAAGCCAGGGTGGAGAATTTGCATTCATTCTATTTAACCTTGCTATGGAAAATAATGTAATAAATCATGATCTTGGAAAGATGTTGCTGTTGATAGTTACCTGTACTATGGCACTTACTCCATTACTTTCTCTGATAGGAGAAAAAATAGCAAATGCTCTTGAAGAACAAATTGATACTACTCCGCTTGATGCCCTAGAACAAGGCGCTAGAGACCTTACTCAGCACGTTATTATAGCTGGTTTTGGAAAAGTAGGAAAAATGGTTGCAAGAGTATTAGCTGCAGAAGGGGTAAACTACATTGCTATTGATATCAATGAAGATATAGTAAAAGAAGAGGAATCTAATGGTTTTCCTATTTTTAAAGGTGATATTGCACAATTAGAAATTCTAAAATCATCTGGTGCTGAAAGAGCATTATCTGTAATACTTACCATAGATAATGAGATTACGATTAAAAAATCTCTAAAAGCTATTTCTTCTCACTATAAAGATATTGCAATAATAGTAAGAACTCATGATTTACGTAATTCTTCAGATTTATATGATCTAGGCGCTACTATAATAATACCAGAAGATTACGAAACAGGTCTTCAATTAAGCGGAGCAGTGCTTAAATCAATCGGTGTTAGCGAGTATGAAATTAATAGAATTAAAAATCAATTTAGAGCTGGTAGTTATGTTATCGCAAAGTCAGATGAAGAGGTGATTGATGAATATGAAACTAAGTAAATTGTTATCTTTTATATTGCTCATATTTTTAATATCTTCAAATACCTATGCTTCAAAGAAGTTACCAGTACCTAGATTTGTCAGTACGAAATCAGCAGAAGTGAACGCAAGGTCTGGACCAGGGATTAGTTACCCTATTGAATGGGTTTTTATTAAAAAAGGAGAACCACTAGAGATTACCGCAGAATTTGAACAAT
This sequence comes from uncultured Rickettsiaceae bacterium, assembly GCA_964553715.1. Lineage (GTDB taxonomy): Bacteria > Pseudomonadota > Alphaproteobacteria > Rickettsiales > Rickettsiaceae > JAGOJE01. The sequence continues at coordinate 29,880 of CAZKKY010000010.1, read as the reverse complement.
GGCGCTATGTAAAAGATATTGAAGGTCAAGGAGGATGGATTCATTCTAGTGTTTTATCAGGAAAGCGCAGTGTAATAATAACGAGTAAGGAGGTAGTTGCTATTCATAAATCGCCTGATCATTCTAGTCGCGTTGTAGCCAAAGTATCGCCACACGTTAGATGTGAATTTAAAAAATGCCAAAAACTTTGGTGCAAAATAAAATGTCAATCATATGATGGATGGATAAATAGAAAGTATCTGTGGGGCATTTATCCAGAAGAGTAATATGAAAAAAGTAAAAATACTAAGCTTTGATACTACTAACCAAAAATGTTCCGCAGCAATTTATGAGAATGATACCATTCTTGCAGAAAGACATTGCAACAAGCCTAATAGCCAGGCAGAAATGCTTTTCTCTCTTATAGAATCAGCCTTAAATGATGCGAAACAAAATTTCAGTGATATAGATTTTCTAGCGGTCACTACTGGCCCTGGAAGCTTTACAGGTGTTAGAATAGGTCTTGCATCTGCTTATGGTATTATAGCAGCCTCTCCTAATATTAATCCTATCGCAATAACTAGCTTAGAAGCAATAAATTTTAGGGCGATGGAGCATGTAAAAAATTATGATTCTTCCGTGGTTTTTATGAATGCTTTTTCGGAACAATTATACGCCCAAACCTTTGATGCTTATGGTAACTATACTTCAGAACCATGCGTCATTTATATTAAGGATGTGGATAAATATCTAAATGATATAAAAGGGAAAATTGTCATAACAGGTAGTGGCCTAGAATTTCTGCCAGAAAATTTGCTTAATATAGAAAGAGTAATAGCTCTTCCAAGATTTCCATCACCGGAAGCAAGAACTGTTGCAAGAACAGCTTACCATAAAATAAAAAATAATAAGCACATCAGGAGTCAGGATATGGTGCCACTATATATAAAACCACCATATACTAGCATTAGTGCAAAGTAAGTAGTGGTAGAGAGAAACCTGCATTTCATAACAAAGAACTGTCATCACCATGAAAATGGGGCTCTAGAATAGCTATTTATAGATTCCCGCTCACGCGGGAAATAGCAACAATACAATTGATTCGTTATAAATTCTTGCAATTGACCAATGTTGTCTGCTGTAAAGATAATATGCTTTTTAGCAAATACTACTTACGAAAAGACAGATTAGAATATGCATTACTAACTATGTATTTCTTCCAGTAGCTCCAATGTCTTCAGTTATTAGAGGAAAACGGTTAGATGTATCAGATATTGTAATAATATTTGGATCATTTGTATAGGAGAAATTTACTACTGCATCAGGAATAGTCAAAACTCCAGAAGAGATTTCAATATCTCTAGGAAGGTTTGGCAATCCAGCCCCAGATCTATCCCAGGTGGGTGGAAGATCAGAATCTGATTTTTCTATTGGGGAGCATACCTTGGTCATCATTAATATCAAAATTCGTGTTTTATTCTCTTAATTTATGGGTTATCAAAATATAGGGAAGCAAGAGCTCCCCTATATTTAATATTAGGAAAAAATTATGCTACAAGCAAAGCCATAGATTTTATTTTTTCTAGGGTCTGCACAACAGCACCGTGGATTTCTTTTTTGATTTCATCTTTATCGCTTATTGGCTTTCCTTCTTTATTTATGGTTAATTCACCACTTTCTACGTGAGTTATCATTTTTTCTACTAACTCTTCAACGGAATGTTTCCCGTCAAGATATCTTAGCAGATATTTTTCTAAGATATTAATTAGCACTCTTTCATGAAGCTCATTAGTTACCCATAGATTTGGCATATTTAATGCCTGATAACGAGCAAGTCCAGAAATTTCAGGTTTTTTAGATAGAGTATTTTTAGAAATAGCACCATCTGATAAATTAATATGGCCAGATAAAACCATACGTATACCGTTAGCAGCAAATTCTCTGGCTATTTCATCAACATTTGTTTTAGGAAGTTTTTTAGCTGCTAATTTTACAATCTCATCAAATGATAGAGGATGATTCATATTCTCAGCAAAAGTATAGAAAACAGCCTTCATAACAGGAGAAGTAGTAGATATTTTATTATCAGCTATTCCTTGATATAGGAAATGTACTTGCTCTGTTAAATCCTCTATTTTAATATCAGAAATAGGTTTTTCAGGCACAATTCTTAGATACATATGGCTAGCCTTAATAGTATTATCATTAAGATCGCGGTTTATACGTACCCCAGCTCTTGATAAAATACTCATACGGAATCTACGATTATTTATAAAATCCATATATTGTTCTGTACGAATTATATCATTGACAGCTTGAAGCTTTTCTACAACGCTAGAAGGAAGGTTACCAAGGAACATACTAGCAATAGCGCTATCACCAACATATTGAAGGGAATGTTTAGCAGCTTCTTTCATAAATTCATTAAAATAATATTGCTTATTGCATTCTTCTAAATGTTCGTGGAATAAATAGTGATCTGGTTGCTGAGCAAGAATTTCTGACTCTCTTCTTAATACTTCTGCATATGGATTATTTTCCTTAGGAAGGCTATCTTTAATAAAATCTAGCAACAATCTAGATTGTTGAACTTTTTCGATAGGAGAGCTAAACATACTAGAGTGATAAAGCATCATATCGCGTACTGTTCTTACCATATTCCAACCGGGAAGAGTATTATAGCTAATATAAGCAAGTCCATTCTCTGTAAGAGAGTTACCACAAACTTTAAGGATAGCATCTTGTACATTCTCAGGCACCCATGAAAATACACCATGGCAGATTATATAGTCAAATTTACCATAAGATGCATCTATATCTGTAATAGAAGCGCATTTAAACTCTATGTTTTTTAATCCTAGGCCTTCAACTTGTTTTTTCGCAATATCAATTTGCACCGCAGAAAGATCAACGCCTACACACTCAGATTTTGGATAGCGATGAGCGATAGGAATAATGTTGCCACCACCAGCGCAGCCAAGCTCTAAAACTCTTGCATTTTCTAGTTTTGGAGGATTCATACCAAAAAAAGAACCTACACATCTTAAATAAGAAGGGTTGGTATGAGGATATGGTACGCTCTCGTAAGGAACTGCATCATATGAATTTTTTTGTTCATTTTGTTCTACTAAAATAGTTTCTGACATCTTTCACCTTTAAATAAATGTTTGAGTTATTAGTAATATCATAGGAATAATTATCGACAATAGGAAAAATAACCTTGTTGATTTTTTCTTCCAGGATCGCCAATGAAGCCATATATTATGGTACTTTTATAACACAGTCAGATAAAAAAGGAAAGATTTGGTAATAAATCTTTTTTCTTCTAGAACAGAAATTTAAATATGAAGATAAAAGGGCAAAGCAAATTCAAGAAAAACAATATATAAAAACCATTAGAAAGCTTATATATAAGTACTAATAGCAATTTTTAGAATCTACAGACGACTATAATGGCTAAGTATTTTTACTTGCAATGATTATGATGATTAGATATTTTCGTAATACAAATTTCTATTTTAACCTAAGAATTTTCTGCTTAAGAAGATTTTGTGGGCAGACCTTAGGAATATTGAATAGAATAATTAGGAATTTTGTATGAAATTTATTGATGAAGCTAAAATCTATTTAAAAAGTGGTGATGGAGGTAATGGTTGTCTTAGTTTTCGCCGTGAAAAATATGTAGATAAAGGTGGCCCAGATGGAGGCAATGGTGGCTCAGGTGGTAGCATAATTATTCAGAGCGATCCACACATAAACACATTATTGCATTTTCGCTATAAGCAGCATTTTAAAGCAGATAATGGCGAGGGTGGCAAGGGAAGCAATAGAACAGGCGCTTCAAGAGATCCATTAATTTTAAAGGTTCCTATAGGAACACAAGTTCTATCTGATGATAGAGAACATATTTTGTTTGACTTTACAGAGGCAGAGCAGAGATATGAAATTTTAAAAGGTGGACGTGGTGGCCTTGGTAATGCGCATTTCAAATCTTCTCTTAATCAGGCTCCAGAGCGTATAACAAGAGGATACAAGGGAGAAGAAATGTGGATTAGATTAGAGCTAAAGCTTTTATCAGATGCTGGGCTCGTGGGGCTTCCGAATGCCGGTAAATCGACCTTTCTATCTTGCGTAAGCGCTGCAAAGCCAAAAATCGCAGACTATCCTTTTACTACTCTTGCACCACATCTTGGAGTTGTGAGGGTAGATGATAATGAATTTGTACTTGCTGATATTCCTGGGCTTATAGAGGGTGCTCATGAAGGCCATGGACTTGGAGATAAATTCCTGAAACATATAGAGCGCTGCGGTATTTTGCTGCATCTTATTGATGCTTCCGCAGAAGATGTAGTAGAGAGTTACAATATCATAAGGCATGAGTTAGATAGTTTTTCTATATTAATAAAAGATAAGAATGAAATAATAGCTCTAAATAAGTGTGATTGCCTAACAGATGACGAAATAGCAAAGAAAAAAAATCTTCTGGAGAATGCTACTGGTAAAAAAGTATATACTATTTCTGGTCATTCAGGAATGGGGGTTAAGGAATTATTACGTCTGATTTATAGTTACAAATAAAATTCCCTAATATCATTTTAATTTTATTTTTTAAAAAATCTAATGCCACATATTTCAAAAACTAAAATCCTTCCTTTCTCTCATAAGGAATTATTTGATCTTGTAATGGATGTAGAATCTTACGTAGATTTTTTACCATTCTGTACTGATGCCAAGATTACATCTAGAAGTGAGAATCAAATGGAGGCAGATCTGATCCTAACTTTTGGAAGCTTTTCTGATAGTTATTCGTCTTTGATTATACCTAAATTTTCTGACGATCAGGCTATGATTGAAGTAAAAGGTATTAGGGGCGCATTCAAATATTTATCAAATCAGTGGAAATTTATACCAATTAATGAGTCTAATACTAGAGTTGAGTTTGTACTAGATTTTGAAGTGAAATCTCTCTTGCTAAGTAAAATAATAGATGTATCCTTAGGTAGGGTCTATGATAAAATATTAGAAGCATTCGAGAACAGAGCTAGAGAAAAATATGGGACAAAAGATCTTTCAAACTAGATCAAAAATTTATGAAGGATCTAGCAAAATTATGTATCAATCAGATGATGAATCTGAGACATTAATACAGTTTTTTAAAGATGATATGCTAACGCCAGATGGTAGTACAATACATGTTGCAGGTAAAGGCATAATTAAAAATACTATTTCTGCTTTTATAATGGAAAGAATGGGCCTTGCTAGCATCAATACTCATTTTATTGAAAAGCTTAATATGCGTGAGCAGATGGTAAAACTAGTTGAAATAGTACCAGTACATGTGTGCGTATCTAACATAGCAGCAGGACGATATGTTTCTGGTTTCGGTATCGAAGAAGGTTACGTTTTTGATACTCCAATGATAGATTTTAGAGTAAAAAATAGAGAAAAAAATTATCCTGTTATCAATGAGCAGCAATTAATTAATTTCGGGTGGATAGACGATAGCGAGATAGATGAATTAATCCATATTGCATTCAGAGTGAATGATTTTCTAACAGGTTTATTCGCAGCTGTGGGTATTAGGCTTGTTGAAAGTAACATAGAATATGGTCGTATATTTGACGGTTTTGATACGCACTTTATAGTAGCTGATGAAATTACTCCTGATAATTGTAGATTGTGGGATATGGAAACTAACGAAAAGATAGATTTTGAATATGCTATGTCTACACCAGAAAAAGCTCTTTCTGTTTACAATAAGATATCTGATAGATTTAAATTATAGATCAAATTGTTACTTCTGCATGATAGTTTCCTGATATAGAATCGTTCTATACAAGTAGCAATTCGCTCTTACTTAAAAGCCCCTCATTTCTGCTAAGTTTTTTCTATTAGGTCTTTGCTAAATCTTCAGCGTGAAGAAAACTAGAAAATAAACAACAATAGTTGTAGGAGAGATCGCTTCGCTAGTATCAAGGCAAGGTTTGTATGTATTATATACTAAAGCAAGGGTGATGTTTTTTTGATAAAGAGCGTAGTGAAATTCACGGAAGAGAGAGGTTAGTATCAAGCATAGATGCCAGACACTTCCGGCATCTATGCTTAAGAAAAGATATAGGGATTATTACTTTGCAGAATCTGCAGCAGGTTCACTTGTATCTTTTTTCTCGCTAGAGGAGTCTGATTTATCATCAGATTGAAGTTTTTTGTCTTCTATAGAGAATTTTATATCAGCTTTGGACATTAAATCGCCTGCTAGCTTATTTATAGCTTCAGTATTTAGATTATTGATAACTTCCTGACGAGCTTCTGATTTTGAAGGTATATTATAAGGACGCTTATCTTCCAATTTTATAATATGCCAACCAAATTTAGTTTGTACAGGCTCAGAAATATCACCTTTTTTCATAACAGCGAGTTTTGCTTCAAAATCAGGGTCAAATTTACCTTGCACGAATTTACCAAGTGATCCACCTTTGTCTTTTGATCCTGGGTCCATAGAATATGCTTTGGCTAACTCAGAAAAACTTGCACCATTGTTAAGTTTTTGCACTATATCCTCAGCTTCTTGTTTAGTAGAAACTAAAATATGACTAGCTTGCATTTCGCTTTTACCAACATAGTTTTTAACCATTTGGTTATATCCACTTTCTATAGCCTCGTCTGTTACAAGTTTTTTGACTTGTCTTTCAAATAATTCTTGTTGCACTAGTTGCATTTTAAGAGCTTTTAATTTTTCTTTGAAAGACTCAGAATCTTCAATACCTTCAGTTTTTGCTTCTTTTTCTAACACTTTGCTCCAAATATAATTACGTATTAGAGCCTCTTGTCCAGCAACTGGAAGGTCACTAAACTTTTTGTCTTTTAGCTCTTCTTGAGTTTCGAATGCTTTTTGAAAATATTTATAGACTTCGCCTTCTGTTACTTTACCATCAACATAAGTAGCAACTACTTTACTATTATCTTCTTTACCAGAGCATGCTATCAAGGATGTTGATAGTAGAAGTGATAACGCAAATTTATTTATATTATTCATAATTATTTATCCGTGATAATTTTAGTTATATCAAATAGCACAATTCAGAAAATAAGCCTAGATGCAAGACCATACAGTCTATATCCTAAAACAAATTAGTTGCTATTATCCCAAAGAAGACCATGATAGAAATCTAATAATTGTTAGTCAAGCTATTTTACACATTTAGTTTGATAAATTAAACAAATTTCAATATGTTGTATGGATTAAGTATAGATGGTTAGAGATGTTTTCATTAGTTAGAAAAATTTTTGGTACTGCAAACGATAGAGCTATAAAAAAGCTTCGTCAAGAAGTCGCACAAATCAACGGTTTAGAGGAAAGTTTAAAAAATCTTTCGGACACAGAATTACAAAACAAAACTTCAGAATTTCGGAGTCGTTTATCTAATGGAGAGGCATTAGATGATATAACACATGAAGCATTTGCTGTTGTAAGAGAAGCCTCTAGAAGAATTTTTGGTATGCGTCATTTTGATGTGCAAATTATGGGAGGACTGATTCTTCACAGGGGTATGATAACAGAAATGCGAACTGGAGAAGGTAAGACTTTAACAGCTACCTTACCAGCTTATCTTAACGCTCTTACTGGTCTTGGTGTCCATATAGTTACTACTAATGATTATCTTGCAAGAAGAGATAGTAAATGGATGGAGCCATTATATAATTTTTTAGGAATTTCTGTAAGTTGTATAGTTTCTGGTTTAGATGATGAAGAAAGGCAAAAGGCATATAATGCAGATATCACCCATGCAACTAATAATGAATTAGGATTTGATTTCTTGCGTGATAATATGAAATTTAGCATCGACCAAAAGGTCCAAAGACCTTTTAATTTTGCAATAATAGATGAAGTAGATTCCATCTTAATTGACGAGGCTAGAACTCCTCTGATTATTTCTGGTCCTGTAGACGATAATACCCAGTTATATGTTGTAATAGACAAGTTAGTAAGAATGCTAGGTTCTTCTGATTACGAAAAAGATGAAAAGGTAAAAACAATTAATTTGACTGAAGAAGGCACAAATAACATTGAAAGCTTACTAGCAAGAGCGGGCATTATAAAGCCTAATACAGGGCTATATGATTTTGAAAATATGTTCTTAGTACATTATATAAATCAGGCTATGAGAGCTCATTTTATCTTTAATAAGGATATAGATTATATGGTAAGTGATGGCCATGTAATGATTATAGATGAATTTACTGGTCGTGCTATGACGGGCCGTAGATATTCAGAAGGGTTGCATCAGGCTCTTGAGGCGAAAGAAGGGGTCGAAATTCAGAAAGAAAATCAAACTTTAGCTTCTATAACATTCCAAAATTATTTTCGTATCTATCCAAAACTTGCCGGAATGACTGGAACCGCAATGACAGAAGCGGCAGAATTAAAAGATATATATAATTTAGATGTTGTTTCAGTTCCAACTCATCATCCTATAAAAAGGATAGATCATGAAGATGAAATTTATGGAAATAAAGAAGATAAATATGCTGCAATAGTAAATCTGGTAGAAGATTGTTACAAGAAAGGACAACCAATTTTAGTAGGGACGATTAGTATAGAAAAATCAGAAGAAATTTCTGAGTTGCTGAAGAAAAGTAATATACCTCACAAGGTATTGAATGCAAAATATCACGAGCAAGAAGCGACTATAATAGCACAAGCTGGTAGATATAAGGCAGTTACGATTGCAACTAATATGGCTGGACGCGGTACAGATATTATGCTTGGTGGTAATCCTGAGATGCTAGCAGAACAAAATTTTACTGATGGAATGACAGAAGTAGAAAAAGAACAACTTATTGCAAATATGAAATTAAAAACTGAAGAGGAAAAAAGTGAAGTTTTAAAAGCTGGTGGGCTTTTTGTAATAGGGACAGAGCGTCACGAAAGTAGAAGGATTGATAATCAGCTAAGAGGTAGATCTGGCAGGCAAGGAGACCCAGGAGAAACAAGATTTTATTTATCATTAGAGGATGATCTGATGCGAATTTTTGCATCAGAAAGAGTTTCTGGATTACTACGAACATTAGGTCTTAAGAATGGAGAAGCAATACATCATCCGATGATTAGTCGTTCTCTTGAGAAGGCTCAGCAGAAGGTAGAATCTCACAATTATGAAATTCGAAAAAATCTGTTAAAATTTGACGATGTAATGAATGATCAGAGGAAGGTAGTATATAGCCAGCGTAACGAAATCATTTTATCAGACGATGTCAAAGAGAGATACCATGATATGTTAGAACAAGTAATAAATGATCTTGTGTTGCGTTTTATCCCTCAAGAATCATATAGAGAAAACTGGGACATAGATGGACTTGTTGAGAATGCATTACATTCAGTTGCTTTAGTCTTAGATCCTGAAGAGATAAAATCGGCTAATATTACAGAAGCAGAGATCATTAAAAATATGATTATAAATGCTAAAAATCTATATTCAAAGAAACAGGATGATTTTGGTATAGAGATAATGAAAGATGCTACAAAATATATTTTGCTCACTACTTTAGATCAAGTATGGAAGGAGCATTTGCATCATTTAGATCATTTAAGGCACGGTATTTCTTTACGTTCTTATGGGCAGAAAGACCCTCTAAATGAGTATAAGAGAGAAGCTTTTAAAATGTTTGAGGATATGCTAAACAATTTAAAGGAAACATTTGTACAGAGAATCTCGCACTTATATATCGATACAAAACAGATAGACCGTAAATCTGTTTCTTTGGAAGGTAAAAAACTTCAAGAAATGCACGAGTCTAGAGAAGATCCGGCTTTCAAGAGATATAATTCTGGGGCTGAAGTTCAAGCAAAGTTAGGTCCTCGTAAGGTTTATGTAAAGCCCGAAGAGCGTATTGCTAGTGACCCTGAATCTTGGGGCAAGGTTAGTAGGAATGAATTATGTCCTTGTAATTCTGGAAAAAAATATAAACATTGTCATGGAGCTAATTTGGATTAATTTATGCGTGAGATAATATTAGATACTGAAACTACAGGTCTTGACCCAGGGTCAGGACACAGGGTTATCGAGATTGGCATGATTGAGATGATAGATAAGATAGTTACAGGAGAAAAGTTTCATTATTATATTAATCCAGAGCGTGATGTACCATTAGATGCTTATAGAATACATGGTATTTCTACAGAGTTTTTAAGAGATAAACCATTATTTAAAGATATCTCAGAAGAATTGCTAGACTTTATATCAGATAGTAGATTAGTAATTCATAATGCTGCTTTTGATATGAAATTTATCAATCATGAGCTTTCTTTGGTAGATATGCCATCTCTTGATATGTCTAATGTTATTGATACAGTTGCTTTAGCTAGAAAAAAATTTCCTGGTGCTAAGGTAAATCTGGATGCTTTATGTAAAAAATTCAAGATAGATAATTCGGCTCGTAATTTTCATGGCGCTCTTCTTGATGCTAAGATTCTATCAGAAGTTTACTTAGAACTTGTAGGTGGAAGGCAATCTAAATTTTTGATATCAAGTGATTCTCCTAAAAATCTATATGTACTAGATTCAAAAAATCATCTAAATCAAAATCTAAAAACACCTATTTTAGAACCAACAGAAGATGAGTTATTAGCACATGAGGAGCTTCTAAAAAAGATTCCAAACAATCTATGGTAATTAATGAAAAAAATAGAGCTTGTCATTACAGGTAATAACATATTACAAGAAGAGATTGCGGTGATGCCCAAAGCCGCTGGAATTTCTTATGATACCTATTATGTTAAGTCTAATGAAGACATGGTAAAATTCCTAGAACATCATAAAAAAATAGATTTGCTTATAATAGATTACATAATAGAAAAAAGGCTTTTAAGTAGCATCATAAAAATTTCAAAAACTATAATTAATATGTTAGGCAATAATATGCTAGCAGAGAATGATATTAGCTCTGTTAAGCATTTAAATAAGCCTTTTAGAATAAAAAATTTAATTGATGTTATAAATTATTCGCGTAGTTCTTCATTTGTTTTTGAAGTTATATCACAAGGATTTTTATTTGATGAAGAATTTTCTGTGATTCGCAATACTTTATCTTCAAATGACATATTACTAACGGAAAGAGAGAATAGATTAATAGCACATCTTTTGCTTTCTAAAAACTTCAGTATGACAAAAGAGGAAATACTAAACAAAATATGGGGATATTCTAGCGACTCTGAAACAGGTACTCTCGAAACGCATATTTCTCGTCTTAAAAACAAATTACCAGATAATATCTTAATTAGTAAAGATGGAGTTATTAAGATAAATAATTTAAGACGGACACTTTAAGTATTGTTGAATAATTCTTTTTGACAGTGATAGAACAATTATATACTATGCCTAGAAACATTATTGAGGAATCATTTATATGGCGAACGCGGATATAAAAATTAATTCTACTACTCTTACAGAAGTTCAAGAACATTATATGGATTATCCTTATCCAGGTAGAGACCCAGAAGAAGAAAAAACAAGATTGCTTCAGCTTATGGGTGAGAGTTTGGCAGAATTAAATCATGCGCTTTATCAGGGCAAAGAAGATTTTAAAAAAGGTTTTCGGATTCTTATCGCAGGTGGTGGCACCGGTGATTCTTCTACTTTTTTAGGGGAGCAACTTAAAAACACAAATGCGGAAATAGTCTATTTAGACTTTAGTAAAAAGTCTATGGAAATTGCGCAAAGAAGGGCGGAAATACGTGGCATTAAAAATATAACTTGGATTAACGATAGTATTTTAAATATCCCTAAGCTAAATTTAGGCCAGTTTGACTATATAAATTGTTCAGGGGTGCTACATCATCTTGCTTCTCCTGATGATGGGCTTAAGATTCTAAAACACTGTTTAAAGCCGAGTGGAGGAATGTCTATAATGGTCTATGGTCAGATCGGAAGAACAGGTGTTTATCAAGTGCAAGAATTGATGAAGATGGTAAATAAGGATGTATCTTCCAGGCAAGAAGAAGTTTCAAATGGGAATATAGTGATTTCCTCTTTACCAGCAACAAATTGGTATAAGCATTCAGAAAGTTATTTGAAGGACCATATTTTATTTGGTGATATAGGTCTTTATGATATGTTTTTGCACAAACAAGATAGAGCTTATACTATACCTCAATTAATGGAATTTATAGAAAAAGCTGATTTACATTATGTAGATAGTTATGATTATAATGTAAGAATGAGTCTTAGGGCTGAGAATTATATTAAAGATCCTATTTTGTTACAAAAAATACAAAATATGCCCAAAGCAGAACAACTTGCTATATCTGAGCTTTTAGTGGGGAATGTAATGAAACATTCGGTTTACGTTTCAAATAGGAAAGATTCTGTAGCAACTCTTGACGATCTAAACAATGTACCATTTTTCTCTTACGCAGGGACTCTTGCAAAAGATACATATAATTATTTAATGCAAAATCCGTCTGTGGTATCTGTAAATCTTACTCTGAGCAATCCGTGGCTAAAAGATATTGTAATATCTCTACCAGTGTCACAATATACCAAACATATTTTCCATCATTTAGAATCTGGAACAAAGTCTATAAGGGAGATTTGCGATGGAGTGAGGAAAGATTCAGATTGTGATGTTGCTAATGAATCTTTGCTTGATGAGATGAAAAATATTTTTAGTCCAATGTTCCTGTGTGGAATTTTGTTTTTGAGGGATAAATCTGTAGAATTTGGTAACTAGGGCTAATGTCTAAGAAGCAATATATCTGTAATAATTGTGGTTCTGTTAGCCTTAAATGGTCTGGTCAATGTTTTGATTGCGGAACTTGGGGATCTATAACAGAAGAAATTGCTTCTAGCCAAACTCTTCAGGTTGCTCGTTTAGGTAACGTGATGAAAACTGAAGAGTTTGACGATCAAGTTACCGAAAAGATGCGAATTATTACTCCAATTAATGAATTAAACCGTGTACTTGGTGGTGGCCTTGTACCAGCATCTGCAATATTAATAGGTGGAGATCCTGGAATAGGGAAATCTACCCTTTTGTTGCAGCTTACTGCTAGGCTATCTGCAAGTAATGTTAAGTGTCTATATATAACGGGTGAAGAATCTACAAATCAGGTAAAACTTCGGGCATCTCGTTTAGGGCTGAATGCTGAAGGCGGGGAGATCCTAGCTGCAACAAATATTCATGACATATTAGCAACGATTGATGCAAAAAAGGCAAATTTAGATCTTGTTGTAATAGATTCTATACAAACCATATATTCAGGAGATTTTTCTTCAGCTCCTGGTACTGTTTCTCAGATAAGGGCAACATCGCATGAATTAATAAATTACGCAAAAAAGAACGATATTATTTTATTAATAGTGGGCCATGTTACAAAAGATGGACAAATTGCTGGCCCTAAAGTTCTTGAACATATGGTAGATACTGTATTGTATTTTGAAGGTGATGCGAATTATCACTTCCGTATTTTGCGTTCTATTAAGAATCGTTTTGGAGGTGTGAATGAGATTGGCGTTTTCGAGATGACGTCTCATGGGTTAGAGGAAGTTCTAAACCCATCTCAGCTTTTTCTGATGGAGAGGGAGTCTAACGTCAGTGGAACAAGCGTATTTGCAGGTATAGAGGGTTCTAGGCCTATTCTAGTTGAAGTACAAGCGCTGATTGCCCCTTCTAATATTCCAACTCCTAGGCGCTCTGTAGTAGGGTGGGACCCTAGTCGGCTTTCCATGATTCTTGCTGTATTATCTGTTAGATATGGTCTTAATCTATCTGCTTTTGAAGTTTACCTTAGTATTGCAGGAGGGCTGAAGATTAGTGAGCCAGCTGCGGATCTTGCTGTTGCAGCTAGTATTATTTCCGCTTCTTTAAATAAGCCACTGCCAGAAACCTGCATATTTTTTGGGGAGATAGGATTATCTGGAGAAGTAAGGAAAGTAAGCCAAGCGGATATGCGAATAAAAGAGGCTATGAAGCTTGGTTTTAACAAAGCAATTTGTGCCCCGCATAGCAATATCCTAGGTAATAATATCACTACAATTTCTCATATTTCTCAGCTTAAATCTATTATTTAGCACGGGCATTTGACTTCCCATTACGCTACAAAACTTAAGTATATAATGATATTGTCGTATTAAACACGCTAAGACTTCGTTATAACTGCAATGACTTATAAGAGGATGATCTCCTATAGTTATAGCAATGACCACATTTCCCTGATTTCAAAGAGATTGTTATCTATGATTAGGTTTATCTAGATTGTAAAAATTAAAATTGCATAGTTTAATCTAATATCCAGAAATGTCTGTTAAGCAATCCCTGTTCTTAAAGATTGACATGAAGAATATAATTAACTCCTTAGCTTTTATAAAAAAAGCCTTGCTACTTAAAATAGTAACAAGGCTTGTAAGATAAAATCTTTTTATAATGGACTTATCTTGGGGCTAAACATTAATCGTTTTTCCTAACACCAAGAAATCTAATTAAATATAAGAAGAGATTTATGAAATCTAGATATAGAGTAAATGCACCGTATACAGCCATTCTTTGACCCATTTCTCCACCACCTGTAGCAAAATAGATAGATTTGAGTTTTTGGGTATCATATGCTATTAATCCCATAAAAATACCTACACCAAGCAAAGATGTTCCAAAGAAGATAGCTTCACTCTGAATAAACAAATTTACCAAAGAGGTGATTATAAGACCCATAAGACCCATAACTAAGAATGAACCCATAGCAGTAAGATCTTTTTTTGTACTATAACCATATATTCCCATACCTGCAAAGGTAGAAGAACAAATAAGGAAAGTCTTAAAAATAGACTCTTCAGTATATAAGAAGCTTAAAATAGAAAGTGACATGCCAGTCAGTGCAGAGTAAACCCACAACAAAACCTTAGATTTTTCTACGTCTATTTTACTTACATTAGCAAAGAAATAGAATGCCAAAATAACTGGAGACAACATAACTATGAATCCGAACCCACTATTTCCAACTATTCCTCCATTAGGAGCAAAATTAAACATAAGCTGAGTAAGTGGCTCAAAAGATACAGTAGCGAATCCTGCAAAAGCTGTAATAAGCAATGCAACAGACATATACATATATATTTTTACCATATATTCACGTAGCCCAGCATCAAACCCTTTTGTCTGATATTGAGAGCCAGATAATATTTTTGTATAATCGTTCATTATAAACCTCCACGATACTTACACATACACCATATATAATAGGTAATAGTAAAATTTTCAAGTAGTTGAGTCAATAACTATTTTCTCTAACAGAAATTACATTGCTCTTGTCTAATTATACCCCAAGGACTATTACTTTCCCCATCTTTTATGAAACCAAAACCACCCACCAGGGTTTTTTCTCACCCATTTTTCTAAAAGTTGATTTATTTTTATCATGATAGATAATATTTCTTCTTCTGGAGTTTTGGATCTATCTATATCAAGTTTTTTATGAATTATTACTTCTATATTACAGCCATTAATACGGACTAATTCTACAGGAACTATTTCATAATCATATTGCAATGCTATTTTTGCAATAGCAGGGGCTGTCATAGCAGGATGACCAAAAAATGGTACTTTGATACCATCATTCATTTTTTGATCTACTAGCATAACTATAGAATCTCTATTTTTTATTGCCTTAATTAAGCTACGCGAGCCATTCCTGCCCTTTTCTATGAGTCTTATATCATCACTTTCACGCCAGTTATTTATTATTTTATTTATTAAAGGATTGTTTGCTTTTCTATAAACTATAGAAAATCTAGGATATAAATATTTTACAATCCTAAGAGCAAAATCCCAATTAGCAAAATGGCCAGTACATAATAAAAAAGGCCTATTCATACTGCGTAGATGTTCTATATTTTCTTGTCCAGTGATTTTTATATGCCCCAGTACTTTGCTATCATTCATAGAGTGTATGTGAGGGAACTCTCCTATAAATCTACCAAAATTATCCCACAAATCATCTATAATTTTATCCTCCATATCTCTACTAATATTACCATAAGCAAGATTCAAATTTTTTCTTGCAACCTTTGTTATAGAAAGATAAGGGCCTATTATTCTTGCTATTTTTGAAGAATAGTTAGAAGATTGTTCGATAGAACAAAAATTAAGAAAAAAGCATAATAATCTGAATGCAAAATATTCAATATAATGCTTAATATGCGATAGAAAGTTTTTCATAAATAGAGTGCATAAATTTTTCTTTATCCTCCAAAGATAATTTTACTTTGTAAGGTATTATATCATCAGCTCCATAAGCAGATAATTTAACATAATCTTTTGTAGTGGTAATCATAGTTAATCCCAGAGCACTAGCTTGTTCTTTCATTTCTAATATATCTTGATTACTATAAAAATGATGATCCGGAAAAACTTTGGTAATCTTTAAATTAAAACCTTCTATACGTAGCAAATCAAAAAATCTTTCAGGGTCTCCAATAGCTGAAAAAGCATAATATCCTCTTTTGGATTCTGCTTTTATTTGTAAGTCTGATTCTATCCTAGCATTATATGTAATATCATTCTTTAACATAATATTTTGCTTAATGTGATGATTATGAGCAATACCAACCATTACTATGCTATCTAGTTTATGCATTATATAAGGCATTCTAATAGGACCAGAAGGTATAGGTAAAAAATTACCAAACAAGCGCCTAGAGTCTAGCGTTATTACCCTATAGTCTTTGTAGAAAGAAGGATTTTGGATTCCATCGTCTACTATTACTACATCTGGCTTAATCTGAAGCAGTAAAGGGATAGAATCAACAACTTTTCGCGTGACTATTACATTACCATATTTACACATTTCTAAAGCTTCATCGCCCACAGAAACTACATCTGAATTTTCTGTTACTATTTGGTGTTTTTTATAATTCCCACCATATCCTTTAGATATTATAACAAAAGAGACCCCTTTACTTTTTAGCTCTTTTGCTAAGAAAATAGCCAGTTGTGTCTTTCCTGTGCCTCCTGCTGTAACATTACCTATAGAAATTACCTTAGCCGGCAATCTATATTCTTTGCTACAATAGTAGCGTAAGTAGGCTAAAATGGTATATATCAAAGAGAAAGGAATCAGAATAATCGATAGATAAGAAAATTTTTCTTGCCAGAATTTGGGATAATATAACAGACCCATAGCTATTTTACTTCAGGTAAATAATTGATTATTTTTTTGATATAGTAATCTATTACAGCTTCTTTGCCTAGTAGTATTTTTTTTGCATTTTCAATCATTGTTTTTGATTTTTCTTCTTGTAAACATGTTCTTATTTTATCAGTAAGATCCTCTGGATTTTTTGCCTGCATCATTGCATTAGCAGATAGAAATTCATTTGTAATCTCCAGTGAATTTTTCATATCTGGCCCTACTATAATTTTTGTATCAAAATATGCCGGTTCTAATATATTATGACCTCCAAACATAAAAGATCCACCTACAAAAGATATACTGGCAATAGAAAAAAATAGACCAAGCTCACCTAAACTATCGGCCAAATATATGGCAATTTCTGGGGTGATATCTTGTTTTTTTGACCTTGTTGCAAATGTGAGATTATAAGATGATATCATTGTTGATATATCATCTGCTCTTATAGGATGCCTTGGAGCAATAATGGTAAGAAGATTAGGAAAATCTATCGCAAGTTCTTTAGCTGCATTACATATTATCTCTTCCTCTCCATCATGAGTACTTGCTGCTAGTAAAACAGGCCTGTCTCCTATCATTTTTTTAAGATTCATAAGTTTCTTAGTGTCTACATATGGTTTGGGAGCAGAAAATTTAAGATTCGCAGTATATTCTATATTTGTACTACAAAGCTGGCTATATTTCTGATAGTCATTCTTACTCTGGCATATTATTATGCTGAACATATCTAGAAGATAAGAAGAGATATTTTTAACTTTCATCCACTTCTTAAAAGATTTATCCGACATAATAGCATTTGCTAGAATAATAGGGCAATAACTAGAAGATATAGAAATAAGATTAGGCCATATTTCGGATTCAATAAATATACCAAAACTCGGTTTCCAAAACCTAAAAAATCTTGTAACAGCAAAATACTCATCTATAGGAATGAATTGATGTATTATTCCATCTGATATTTTTGAAGATATTATCTTTGCAGATGTAACAGTACTAGTAGTAATTAAAAACTTATATTCAGGATATAAATTTTTCAAATGATTACTAAGATTGAGTGCTATCAAACTTTCACCAATACTAGTACCATGAAGCCAAATATATTTTCCAGATAGCCTCTTTATGCTAGCATAGCCGAACCTTTCTTTTATTCTGGGAAAAGACTCCTTACCTTTAATTATACGAATTATCATCCAGATAATTATTATGGGTAACAGAATAACAGTTAGTAATCTATATAGATTTAATGCTAATTTAGGGCCTATCATAATTCCTCATTTTACATTAATGTTTTTTCTTTTGATAACATCATAAGTTCTTTTTCTAGATTAATAATTGATAGCTCTTCATTCTCATAGAGTTCTAGCTTATCTCCTATTGATATTATACCTTTACCAAATGGCAAAGGAAAAATGAACGAATCCCAGCTAGAGAAGCTAAAATAGTGTGTTACATCAAGTGATATGGGAACTACAGAAGCCCCCGATCTTCTAGCTATACCTATTATATTGCTATTGATTTTATATTTAGGCCCCCTTGGCCCATCTGGAGTTATTGCAATATTTCTTCCATCATGCAGATCTGCCATAATAGATCTAATAGCACCAAATGGATTTCTATTTGTAGACCCTTCAATTACTTTATGTCCTAACACATATAGAATATTTGAAATAATCTTTCCATCTTTATGGGGAGATACTAATGCAGACATGTTTTTGTGATTTCTAAAAACATATGGAGCTATGGCAAGTCTATTATGCCAGAAAGCAAAAATAGTCTTTTTAGCATTATTAAGATCATCTAACGAATAATTAGATGGCAAAATATATTGCCACTTTGTAGTAAAATATACAAACTTAAGATATGACGAAAGTAATGATGCTATAACATTATTTTTAAAATCTCTAGTCATGAATTTTGTCACATGATTTTTTTATTCTGACGCATCCCTCTTCTAATTCCTTAATACCCATAGCATAGGAAATTCTAAAATAGCCTTCAATACCGAAAGCGCTACCGGGTACTACAGCTACCTTAGCATCATCTAATAAATAATGAGCAAAATCTGTATCATTTTTTATTATATCTCCCGCAGGAGTTTTTTTTCCTATCAAACTACTACATGATGGTAATAAATAAAAAGCCCCTTCTGGCTTATAGCATTCTATGCCTTTGCTAGAATTTAATATAGAAAGAGCAAGATCTCGTTTTTCTTCAAAGCCTTTGCGATTCTTTTCAATAAAATCCTGAGTACCATTTAAAGCTTCTATTGCAGCTGCTTGGCTTATAGAACATGGGTTTGATGTGCTTTGAGACTGAATTACGCTCATAGCTTTTATAAGATCCTTATTTCCAGCGCCATAACCTATACGCCATCCTGTCATTGAATAAGTTTTAGATACACCATTTACTATAAAAATACGATCTATGATATCTTTTGCAATGGTAGCAAAAGAATAAAACTCAAAATTATCAAAAGTAATATGTTCATAAATATCATCTGTCATAACGTAAAGATTAGGAAATTCTCTCACTATATTTGCAATATCTTCTAATTCATCTTTAGTATATGCAGCACCGCTAGGGTTATTTGGAGAATTTAATATCAACCATTTTGATCTTTTAGTAATTACAGAACGTAACATTTGAGGAGTGATTTTAAAACTATCTTGCATTGAAGAAACAGCAAAAACCGGTTTCCCACCTGCTAAAATTACTATATCTGGATAAGATACCCAAAATGGTGCTGGAATTATTACTTCGTCTCCTTCGTTTAAAGAGGACATAAAAAGATTATAAATAACCTGCTTCCCACCATTTGATACTATAATCTCATTTTCTTGATATTCTAAATTATTTTCTCTTTTTAGTTTGTTGATAATAGCATTTTTAAGACCTTGAGTACCAGTGACATTAGTATATTTAGTCTCACCTTTTTCTATTGCTTTTATCGCGGCTGATTTTATATTATTTGGAGTGTCAAAATCAGGCTCTCCAGCACCCATAGAGATAATATCTATACCTTGACGCTGAAGTTCCTGTGCTCTCTGATTTACCGCCAAAGTAGGAGAAGGTTTTACAAGGCTAAGACGATGAGATATTAGAGTCATATTATATCCTTAAAGTATATATTAAAGGAGAGAAAAACGATATTATATGTTGATCTTACAAACATTATATGGAAACATGCTTACAAAATCAAATCGGAATTTAATTTGCTATGATAAAGATGAAAATATTTAGCTTTCTTGACAATATTGGCAATCTCTGGGCTAAAGCTAAGAAATGTGTTTTAGATATCAAAGACTTTTTTTATGACCAAAAACAAGAGTTAAAGTCAAGCTTCCAAAGGTTGCAAAAGAATCTAAAAGATCTACGGTCTACAAATCTTAAACTTGCAATATATCATATGGAGAAAGGAAATATAGGCGATGCTATAATAAGGCTAAAAATAATAGATCTACTAATTTCTTCAAATGATCCTGAAGTTTTTTCTAATATAGCATGGTGTTACTTCTTAAGAGGTGATAAAAAAAATGCACTGCAATATCTAAATAAAATTGATCAAAAAGATGATATTTTTGATCTAAAAAATTTTTTAATGGATCCTAACGTTGAAAAGATAGGAGATAAAATTTTAGATGAATATCGTAGAATTTCAGCAGAACTTTATCTTAAAAAATGGCAGAACGACTCTGTCTACCTCCCAAAATTATTTGTAACATCCTTATTTGAACACATAGATGAGTTACCTGCTCAGTGCAGAATACTCGATATCGGATGCGCTGCTGGTCTAATAGCAGTAGAAATAGATAATAAGTTAGAGAAGAACTATAACATAATAGGGGTTGATAATATCAAAGAGCTTACAAAATATGCAAAACAGGGAAAAAGGCAACTATATGATAATTTGGTAGATCTATCTGTAAATGATTTTTTATCTAAAAAGCATCAAGAAAAATACGATATCATTACTAGCTTTTGTTCTCTGGATTTTAGAAGAGACCTAACAGATTTTTTTAAGACAATAAAAGATATTTTAGCAAAGAATGGATATTTCGCTTTTATGCTTCAAACAGATGATAGCGATTACTTAAATCTTAAGAATAATAATTTTGTTTATCGTGATGAGGATATAAAAAAACAGTTAAGACTTGCTAAATTTGAGATTTTGAGTATAAACAGCTGGAGACAAAATAGGAATAGTTCCTATAGTATATTCATAGTAAAGTAGATATTTTATGAACAAAATAATAGCTCTTATCATCACAATTTTTGTGTTTTCTTTTTCTTGTACTAATGTTTTTGCATCTTCTAATGCAGGTTATAATTACTCTTTAGAAGATGAATGTTCTGATCTTGATGATCCATTTATAAAACTGAATCGTAAAATTTTTATCTTTAACTCAGTGCTAGACCATTTTTTACTAAGGCCTGTTGCTAGAGGGTATAAATCATTAGTTAGTGATTATAATAGGGATAAAATAAGCAATATGGTTGATAATTTCTATGTGCCTTTAACAACTGTTAACAATATATTACAATTTGACGCAGATAATACTATAGTAAGCTTTTGGCAATTTGTGATTAATTCCACATTCGGTATAGGAGGGCTTTTTGATATTACTACTAGTTTTGGTATAGAGAAAACCAAACCACAAACCTTTGGTGGAACTCTAGCAAGATATGGGGTCGGCCCAGGTCCTTATGTTATATTGCCATTTTATGGATCAACAAATATGAGAGATATTTTTGACTCTATATTGTTCAACGGCAAACTAAACCCTTTAGTACAAAGCACGCATAGAGATTTTGTGTTAGGGATGACAGCTACAACTTTAGTACAACGTAGGTCTGAAATACTAGATTTTACAGACTATGTAACTAAAACCTCGTCTGACCCCTATATCACTATAAGAAGCACATTCCATCAATATAGGCAACAAAACCTAAGATATCCTACTACATATAAGTGCAAACGTATTTACATGAAGTAAGAATTTTACCAGACCATAAAGTTCTATTATTAGAACCTATGGTCTTTCTATTTTATTTAGTCTTAAATTTCGTGCCAATATTTCTTATAATGCTATTCAAATCTCCCAAGGATTAATTATTTCTAGCCCAATAATTTCTTTAAACTCTTTCGTATTACGAGTAATGAGCTTATGATTATGAACTAGCGCTGATGCACCAATCAACCCATCAACCGCTGGAATGTTAGTAATAGAACTGATATAGCCCCATTTTTCAGCTATAGCAAAGTCAATATCGATAATTCTGCCATAAAATTTATTTATCAGGTCACACTCTAGCCAATTAATAATTTTTTGTCTTTTTTGCTGATCGTGTAATTTTTCGACACCTTTTCTAATTTCACCTAGCGTTAATACGCTTAAAGAAAATTGATGAGAATCAATTGAACTTAAAAATTCTAATACTTTAGAATTAGGAGAGCTTTTAATTGTTTCAGATATTACATTTGTGTCTAATAGATACATTATAAATCCACGTCTCGCATTAAAGATTTATCTCGAGTTAAATCAATATCTGTACCTCTCAGTGGTGAATTTTTAAAAAAAGAAACAATATTTTCTTGTAGCCCGCATAATTCTCTATACTTATTTAAACTAATAACAACATTCTCATGTATGCCATGTCTAGAAATGATTTGAGGTGATGTTTTTGCTTCATTCATTAGCTGAGTCAGTTTTGCCTTTGCTTCTTGTAATTGCCAAACATGCATATAGTGCTCCTTTGTTTTGTAATATGAAATATATAAAACTAGTCATACTAGTCAGATTACACCTATTAGCACTAAAAATCAATATCTTAATAGGTTACCTTGAGCAATAATATAGATTGCTAGTTTCCAGTACTTATTAAATTCACATATTTGTTGAATCTTGTACTACTTGATATAAAATTCGACTATAGATATTAAAAATGTTGTAAGAACAATAACATACTTCTATTAATACTACTAATAACTTGATTTTTATTGCGGAGATATGGAGTTTTCATATAATCCTACATGAAAATAAAATATAGACGAATGTAGGCAAGAATATGAAAAAAGTTCTTATTTCAGGTATGATAGGCAATGCCCTTGAATGGTATGATTACGCTTTATATGCTCAATTCTCTTATATTATAGGTCAGCATTTTTTCCCAGATTCTGAAATGAGGGAAACCCTTACTTTCGCAGTATTTGCATC
Organism: uncultured Rickettsiaceae bacterium; assembly: GCA_964553715.1. Lineage (GTDB taxonomy): Bacteria > Pseudomonadota > Alphaproteobacteria > Rickettsiales > Rickettsiaceae > JAGOJE01. Next base: position 6,504 of record CAZKKY010000010.1, on the reverse strand, counting down.
TGGATTCTTTATCCGGCCTATTGGTGCTGTAGTTTTTGGCAATATTGGAGACAAGCTAGGTAGAAGGCTTGCTTTAATGCTTGGTATATTAACTATGGCTATTCCTACTGCGGCTATAGGATTTTTGCCATCTTATGAGAAAATAGGAATGGCTGCGCCGATATTGCTTGTTATTATTAGATTGATTCAAGGATTTTCTCTTGGAGGAGAGTTTAGTGGATGCATAACATACATCGTAGAGCATTCTACCAAGGACAATAGAGGTCTGCTTGGTAGTGCTGCTTTTGTTAGTATGTGCCTTGGTATGTTACTAGGAGTGATCACAGCTTCTTTTATGTCTTCTATTATGAGTGCTGAAGACCTTTTTAATTGGGGGTGGAGAATACCTTTCGTTGCTGGGTTGTTTGTTGGATTAATTGGAATATATATACGTACTAATTTATCTGAAAGTCCATTATATAAATCTGTTAAAACTAAAAAAGTATTAGTATCAAAACCATTATACGAAATTCTAAAAAACCATTCTAAGTCATTATTTTTAGCTATTTCTATATATATCACTGTAACGGCTCCTTTTTACACAGCAACAGTATTTATTGAGAGTTTTATGCATAAGTTAGGATATAGTAGTTCTACATCTTTTAGTGCTGGGGCTATTATATTAGTTACTTTGATTTTAGTAATGCCAATATCTGCTATGATATCTGATAAAATAGGCAGAAAAAAAATATTAATTATAGGTGCGGCATTAATTCTACTGTTCTCTTATCCTATATTTTGGGCTTTAGGAGAAAGAGATGATAGCCTAGCTATGATTGCATCTTTCATTTTTGCTGCAATTATTGGAATATATATGGGGCCAGTTCCTACCGTACTTGTTGAATTATTTCCAACAAGAGTTCGTTTCACAGGTGTTGCATTATCTTATAATATAAGTGCTGCTGTTTTTGGAGGCACAGCTCCGATGTTTGCTACAATTCTAATTAACTTTACTAAAGATCAATTTGCTATGGGTTATTACTTATCTGCTCTTGCATTATTTAGTTTATGTTCGCTAAATTGGTTTAAAGAGACTTATCAAATTTCATTAGAAAAGTAGACGGGTGACAACAAAAAATATTTGTATATATAGCGGGCCTGGGGCTTCGAAAGAAAATATACATCAAATGCAAGTAGCTTTGATCAAAAGTGGTATTCCTGATTTATCTATCAAGCTTGTTAATCATACTAAAATAGAGCAAACGCATCTAAAAGGATGTGACTTATTTGTAATAGCTGGTGGTAGAGATAGATTATATTCTAAATATTTAAATGGAAGATGTAATAATATAATTAAAAACTATGTAAAGTTAGGTGGTGCATTTCTTGGAATTTGTGCTGGAGCATATTACGCGGGAACAAAAGTAGAATTTGCTAAAGGATCATATAAAGAAGTAATAGAAGATAGAGAGCTGGGTTTTTTTAAAGGTTCTGTTATAGGACCCGTTCTATGTGATTATTTTTATAATTCTACAAAGGGAACAACAGCAGCCAAAATTAATATTGATGATCAATATAGTTACGTACATTATAATGGAGGAGGGTATTTTCAAGGCAATGATAAGTCAGTAGAAGTAATTTCATATTATCAAGATCTAAACCCTTTGCTTCCTGCAATTATAAAGATAAAAGAACATAAAGGTCTTGTGATTCTTAGCGGAGTACATTTCGAATATTGCAATTCAGAAAATTATCTTTATACAAAAAAAGAAAATATAGACTTGCTTAAAAAATATAACAAAATTAATATCAAGCTTTTTAATAAATTAATTACTATGTTGCTTAATAAAATGTGGTTTTAGAGGATTGAAAAAATAAAATTTTGTAATATATGTATCTTGTGAATATCATATACTTTGAAGTGAAAATTATAATAAATAACAACTAAAAATAAAAATACTTGTCAAAATAGTTATTTTTAGTTAATATATAACATGATTGATATATATTTTTAATATAACATTTTCATAAAATTTTTTGGGAAAGTAAATCTATGCAACAAACCACCCCTCAAAACAATCTGTTAATGAATAAGAAGAATCCATTTGATCAGGCTTTAGAAAAATGTAAAGATCCACTAAAAATAGTATTTGTATTTGCTTTTTTTATCAATTTATCAATGATTCTTACTCCTCTCTACTCTTTGCAAGTTCTTGATAGGGTTCTTGGTAGTGGTAATATAGAAACTTTACTGATGCTTTCTTTAATTATTGGTTCTATATATTTAGTATATACTTTGTTACAAATTGCTAGATCATTCACTTTAATAAAGATTGGTGAATGGCTAGATAATAATTTATCACCTATATTGTTTTCACATGCTATTTCTGCTGCTGCTTCTAAACAAGTAAATAGTAGTGCAAGCCAATTGCTTAGGGATTTTCAAACTGTAAAAACCTTTCTTACAAGTACAGGAATAAATACCTTATTTGACGCGCCATGGAGTGTTGCATACATAATTGTTATTTTCATGATTCATCCTTATCTTGGATATTTAACAATAATTGGTGGAATTCTGATAGTCTCAACAGCTTTTTTAAATGCTGCAGCAACTAATAAGACTTTAGGAGAAGCAACAGAATATTCAATAAAAAGTATGAATCAGGCTGATGTTGCTACAAGAAATGCAGAAGCTGTCGAAGCCATGGGTATGATGAAAAATGTTTCTACAAATTGGCATCAATTTAATAAAATGGCTTTATTTAAACAATCATTTGCAAGTTACCGGAATGGAGTTATATCAAATTTTTCAAGATTAATTAGAAACTGGATGCAAATGGCTGTTACTGGAATAGGTGCATATGTTGTTGTAAGGTCTCAAGGACAAGAAATGACAACTGGTGGAATGATTATGTCTTCTATTTTAGTTGGTAGAGCACTTGCCCCTTTTGATAATGCTATTGAGCTTTGGAAAAGCATCAGTGGTGCTATGAAATCTTATAAAAACATACAAAATGCCTTTAAAACTACATCGTTACGGGATGAGTCAATGGCTATACCTGATGTTGTAGGGAAACTAAGCCTTCAAAATGTTTATTATGCTTTTCCTTCAGCGAATAGAAATCCAGAAAATATCCCACAATATGTTTTAAAAGATATATCTTTTGAAGTAGAGGCTGGAACAATAGTTGCAATTATCGGGCCTAGTGGAACTGGTAAATCTACTTTAGCTAAGATAATGACAGGAGTCTGGCAAGCTTCATCTGGTCATGTAAGACTTGATGGTGGAGAGATATATCGATGGAACAGAGAAGATTTTGGGAAACATGTTGGTTATGTACCACAAGGGATAGAGCTATTTAGTGGCTCGATAAAACAAAATATTGCTAGAATGTCTGAAGAGATAGATCCTGAGAAAATAGTATCTGCTGCAAAAATGGCTGGTGCACATGAAATGATTCTTAAATTTCCACAAGGCTATGATTCTGATATAGGCGTTGCAGGTTCTAACCTATCTGGAGGACAAAGACAAAGAATAGCACTTGCCAGAGCTTTTTATGGAGATCCTAAGTTAATTATTCTAGATGAACCAAATTCTAACCTTGATGAAGCAGGAGAAATGGCTTTAGCGAGCGCATTGGTGGAAGCAAAAAGGAAAAATATTTCTGTTGTGGTAATTTCTCACAGACCCTCAATATTATCGATAGTAGATAAAATTCTCATCATTCAGAATGGAAGTGTAAGTGCTTATGGAAGCAAAGATGAAATTTTAGGAAGGGTTGAGACTTTGAAAAGCGGAATAATGCATATCAATGATGATAAAAAAATATAATAATGAGTAATTAAAATGTCTGATAAAGAATTACTAAACGCTTCGGAGCAAAAGGGTCCTACACCAAGAATCAATCCCGAAGTACTTAAGATGTTTGCTCAAGCTATGGCAGAGCGTAGCAATGCTAGCAAACAGCCCTTAACTAAACGTCAAGAGATTATAGAAAAATTCATGAAGAAGTTCATGGAATTAATTAAGAAATCTATTATTTTTGTTGATCGTCTTATTAATCTTGTAACGAAACCTGAAGATGAACTACGTAATGATGTAGTGCAATGCGCAAGAGACCCAATATTATTTGGAACTTACATCATAATTTTCTTTTTTGTATTTGGAGGATTATGGTCAGCTTTTGCACCACTAGATAGCGCTGCGCATATTGGTGGCACTCTTATATCTAGTTCTAATAAAAAGAAATTAAGCCATCAATATGGTGGGATACTAAAATCCATATATGTAAAACAAGGTGAGCATGTAAATGAGGGAGACCCCATCGTTGCATTAGACGATACTGCATTAAAATCTCAATATGAGTCTTTATTGCATCAATATCGTTCTTTTTTAGCAGCTGAAGCAAGACTAATTGCTGAACGTGATAATCTAGATAATATAACTTTTCCAGCATTTTTATTAGATAAAGCCGAGGATCCTGACGTAAAGAAAGTAATGCAAATTCAGGAAAATTTATTTAATTCAAGGAAGAGTATTTTTGAAGGTATGGTTACTTCTTTAACTCATAAGATAGGTCAAACTGAAAAACAGATAGAAACGATGAAGATAAAAAAGCAGACGTTACTAAAGACCTATGATTTTGTAAAAGATAGAGTTGTAGCCACTAAAGAACTAGTGAAGAAGGGCTTTGCACAAAAAGCTGCTTTGATGGAGTTAGAGACAAGAGAATCTAGTGCTGAAACGGAGATATCAAATAATGACATTGATATAGCAAGATTTAATCAGGAAGTCAGTAAAACTGAAATAGACTTGATGAATTACAAGAACGACCATTATTCTAAGATACTCGAAGAGCTAAAGAATACTCAAGCACAATTATCAGAAATAGCTAGTAAATATTTACAAACTAAGGATGCTTTTGAAAGGGCTGTGATTGTATCGCCCGTAGATGGTATAGTAAATAACCTGAATTACCATACTATAGGGTCTGTTATTCCAGGAGGGCAAATAATTGCCGAGGTATCTCCTGACAAGGATGTACTTGTAGTAGATGCAAAACTTCCTAGCCGTAGTATTGACTCTGTACATTTAGGTCTTAAGGCGCAAATGAGGTTTACTGCTTTTAAATCTCGTACTACACCTACTTTCACTGGGACTCTTGTTGCTATATCGCCAGATGTTATAACTGATGAGAGAGCTCATCCACAGCAAGAACCTTATTATGAGGTCAGAATAGAGCTTGATATGGATGAGTTTAACAAAGTTGCAAAAAACAAGAAGCTAGAATTGCATCCTGGTATGCAAGTTGATGTGCAGCTTGTTACTGGTACTCGCACATTACTTCAATATCTGCTAGATCCTATAACAGATACTATGTTTAAAGCATTGAAGGAAAAATAGAATTCAAACTGTGATCACTAGGGCAGCTACACAATGTAATCACGAGTAAACCGAAGTGATATTAGTTCTTCCATTATAGATTAGTGCCTTCTTTCGTTTCTTGCAATGATAGGGTTTTTTTAAGCGCTAAAGTCCATCATTCATTTTTTAAGCTGTGTGACATTCTGTGCTTCTAGATTAGATTCATTAAGCTAGAGTAAAACACTTGTGATTATTAGCAGAAAATAATTTAGAAGGGAAAAATGTCTCTGCTAGGCTATGTAGGTACTGACTTAAACTATAGAGAAATTTCTAACTGTCATCTTTCAAAAGCATGGCTAGACAAAAGATAGTAAGATAAATATAAAAAAGCCTGAAGCCAAAAGGCTCCAGGCTAAGAAAACTTAAGTATAGTTTTCTTTATTATGCGCAAGAAGCAGCACTACCAGAAAGGAATCCTACTAATGAATTGGCGCTAAATAATACACCAACACCTACTGCAATCATAGCTGCTGTAGTCCATTGTACTTTCCCCATAAATAAACTAATACCTGTTGCAAAAATTGCAAGAGTACCAATAGCCTTAGCTGTATTACCTGTTAAATTTTGAGTTAATCTACAGAGTGTGTTACCTATAACATCGTTAGTGTTACTATAAGAAGTTGTAGCCAATACATTTTCTGCAAAAAGAAGTACGAATGCGGCAAGGCAAAGTGTAAAGAAACCACGCTTGTATAAATCGCGGTCTGTTACCATATTAGTGATCATAATATTCTCCATATTATATTTGTTGATTATGTATAATAGATATTACACTAGCGGTTTGCAGATTTGCAATATATTAACAAAGTCATAATTTGATATTATACCCTAAAAAATAGATATAGTGTTTTTTTGTCACGAATAGAAAATAAGGAATAGAGATAGGTAGTGATATTAAGATGATTAGCTTATAGATTTTCTGGTTTGCTTCAAGCCAAAGCCTTCGCAATGACGTAATCCCCAGCCGTCTTTGCGAGGAGCCTATCAAAACACAAACCGTCATTGCGAGAAGCCTACGGCGACGTGGCAATCTAACGTTTCTGGATCACTTCGCTTCGCTCGTGATGACAAGAGGATGGACTCGTGATGACAGGGGTATG
>CAZKKY010000009.1:0-42113 GCA_964553715.1 uncultured Rickettsiaceae bacterium | reverse complement strand
TTAAACGTAGGTCGAGCAAAAAAAATTTTTGGGTTTGACAAATGGGCGCAGTATAGGGTCTGCTTCGGGAGTCTGGTTTCGTAAATGGTGATATTGTTTTAAGTTCTGATGTAAAGAATATCAGCGCGAGTAGAGAGGATATATCAGAGTTAGGGAGGATTCAAACTTTACTTGTTAGTTTATGTAAGATAAAATGCAAACTAGTACACTTTATAATAGATCAACATCGCCACTACTAAGATCACCAGATATCTTCACTTGATTATTTTCATCTTCTATATTGTTTAGAACATCCGATAATAATAGAGAAACATGATCATTTGGTAATTCACTATTTATAGTAAAATCAGTCTTTTGCTCTTCATCATTTCCTATATATTTTAAGAACAACTCTATTACTTCAAGGTTTTGGCTTTTTTTAGCCTCATTTATCGGAGTACTAGAATATATTTCGGAATTAATATAAGCATAACCTCCTTTTTCTAAAAATATTTTTAGAAAATCATAAGTTGTCTCACCTTTTGCAGCCCTAAATAATAAAATTTCTGGATGTGGTATTTGCTCTAGTCCATTTCCATCTTTTATAAATTGGTATGCGTCTAGAACATTTACATCTATTTGATTATCTTGGCATCTGTATTTTGTAATAATATTGTTCAGATTGTTGTTACAATCATCTGAAGTGCTTAGAGTGAAAAAACCTTGGTTTGGGTCAATGATTTGATATTTTTTAGATCCATCATCATTACAAAATGTTCTGATACCAATAGAATGCGGAGAGCCTTGATCGGTTCCAAAACTCAAACAAACAAATGGAGAAGAAGGTCCCTGAAAAAGATGAGCGATGTTATTAAAAGCATTCTTAGTACTGACAGTTATAACTTCTCCATCACTAAATTTCTGTGACTCCTGAAATACATTTGCCATAAATACAAAATCATTATACCTTTCTGCATATTCCGCAGAAAGAGAATCTGATAGTGTTTTATATAATAGATTATTAGATTCTGTGTCTGACTTCCCACCAGCATTTTGATTTTTTAATAATCTTGCAATTTCAAGAAGAAATCCACGGCAAATTCCATTACTATCTCCCAAAATATCAGAATATTTTTTGATTAAATCATCTTGATGATATATAAAATTTTCTATCTCTATATTAACAGAGCTTGAGCTTGAATCGTCTCTTGATCCTATAACAACTTTACCGCCTACGCTATTAGTGATAGTAGTGTTCGATAGTATAGCTCTAGAAGAAATCAAAAATTCTTCACATGAAAATATATTTCCATATTCAAAACTAATTACTGTATTAGTCAAATTAGTTTTCTCGTTTAATATTATTGATCTGATACTAGGAAGGCAAATCTTAAAACCTGAGACATCCATATCTGACAAATCTAGTATACCACGATAGGAATTACTAAATTTTAAAATTTCGCATCCGGTATTATTAGACAAAGAATACCCTTCTTGCGTAAGGACAGCTTTAAGATGTGTAGTTTCATTGTTTTTAATTAAAGAGTCAAGACGTGCTGAATCTATTGTTTTGTGCATAAAAACACTCTTAATATTTAAGAAAAGTAAATTATTGTAAACTAATTATAGTTATTTTGCAATTTTTATTTGCATTTTTATATTAAAAATAAATTAATAGGAACTTAAAAAAATTTATTTTCAGAGTTTTTTTATTATATCCTCTTGAAGTCTTATTTATAATGCATATATCTGAACTTGCATGGTTGCTAAGTATAAATAATAATTAGTTAAGGAGGATTATAATGAATTTTCAACCTTTATATGATCGCGTGGCTGTAGAACCACTAGAACAAGAAGAAAAAACATCTGGTGGTATTATCATACCAGATAGTGCAAAAGAAAAACCTTTAGAAGGTAAAGTTGTAGCTACAGGAAAAGGCGTTAGAAAAGACAATGGTGATTTTTCACCTTTAGAAGTGAAAGTAGGAGACATTGTTCTTTACGGCAAATGGGCTGGTACTGAAGTAAAAATCGATGGTAAAAATCTGATGATCATGAAAGAATCAGATATTATGGGAATAATCAAAAAATAAAGTAATTAGTAAAATAATTAGTAGAGGTAAATATTATGGGTAAATTAATCAATCATGGCGTAGATGCGCGCGAAGAAATTTTGAGAGGAGTGGATATCCTAGCAAATACTGTGAAGGTTACTCTTGGTCCTAAAGGACGCAACGTTGCGATAGAACAATCTTTTGGCGCTCCAAGAGTAACAAAAGACGGTGTAACGGTTGCAAAAGCTATAGAGCTAAAAGATAAAAGAAGAAATGTTGGTGCTCAGCTTGTTAAATCTGTTGCAAGTAAAACTGCTGATGTAGCAGGAGATGGCACAACAACTGCTACTGTTCTTACTCAGGCAATAGCAAGAGAAGGGCACAAAAGCGTAGTAGCAGGTCTTAACCCTATGGATATCAAGCGTGGTATTGATATGGCTATCGATGCAGTTCTTGATCGTATAAAAGGTATCAGTAAGAAAATCAGCAGCCAATCTGAGATAGCTCAGGTAGGAACAATTTCTGCTAACGGAGACAAAGAAATTGGTGATAAAATAGCTGAAGCAATGGAAAAAGTTGGTAAAGAAGGCGTTATTACTGTTGAAGAAGCAAAAAGCTTTAACTTTGAAGTTGAAGTGGTAGAAGGAATGATGTTTGATCGTGGATATCTATCTCCTTATTTCGTTACAAATTCTGAAAAAATGATAGCAGAACTCGAAAATCCTTTCATTTTAATATTCGAGAAAAAACTATCTAATTTGCAACAAATTTTACCACTTCTTGAGTCTGTAGTACAATCTTCTCGTCCTCTTCTTATTATTGCAGAAGATGTAGAAGGAGAAGCTCTTGCTACGCTTGTAGTAAATAAGTTACGTGGTGGTCTTAAAGTTGCTGCTGTAAAAGCACCTGGATTCGGAGACAGAAGAAAAGCGATGCTTGAAGATATAGCAATTCTTACATCTGGCCAGCTGATAAGTGACGATCTTGGAATGAAGTTAGAAAACGTTGATATTAGCATGCTTGGTCGTAGTAAAAGAGTTGTTATCACTAAAGATTCCACTACAATTATTGATGGTTCAGGCTCTAAAGTTGACATTGAATCCCGTTGCAATCAAATTCGTCATCAAATATCGGAAACATCTTCTGATTATGACAAAGAAAAGCTAAACGAACGTCTTGCTAAATTATCTGGTGGCGTTGCTGTTTTGAAAGTAGGCGGAGCAACAGAAGTAGAAGTGAAAGAGCGTAAAGATCGTGTTCATGATGCCTTACATGCAACAAGAGCAGCAGTAGAAGAAGGCGTTGTCGCTGGTGGTGGGGTGACTTTATTTTACGCAGCAAGAGTCTTAGATAGCATCAAATGTGCTAATGAAGATCAACAAGCTGGTGTAAATATTGTAAAAAGGGCTCTTCAAGCACCTGTTCGTCAGATTGCCGAAAATGCTGGAATTGATGGAGCTATAGTTGCTGGTAAACTTACTGATAGTAAGGACATAAGCCATGGATTTAATGCCCAAACCATGGAATATACAGATATGTTCAAGGCTGGTATTATTGATCCTACTAAAGTAGTGCGTACTGCTTTGCAAGATGCTGCATCTGTTGCATCTTTAATCATTACTACAGAGGCTGTTATAACTGACGACCCTGTAGAAAAAGACGAAAGCAACAGAGGTGGTGCTCCTGGTATGGGAGGAATGGGGGGTATGGGAGGAATGGACTTCTAAGTCTTTCATCCATATATCTAGAATGTCATTCCTGATCTAACAAAAATGTCTTTTCAGGAATGACATATTCTTTTTAGGAGCCGTAGCTCAGCTGGATAGAGCGAGTGATTCCTAATCACTAGGTCGGAGGTTCGAATCCTCTCGGTTCCACCAGATCTTTCATTACTTCTTAATAATCTAAATTGATGCAACTTCTTGCGCAGTCACTAGTGGTAGAGCAATGCCACAGTCTTCTATTATAGATTGCCTTCTCTTTTTGCTCCCTGTAAATGCCAGGAATAAGAGTTAAGGTGAGGTCATATTAGATAATTTTTGATATAGAGGGCATGATTTTATCAATTCCTCATGCTTACCTTCAGATACTATAGAACTATTATTTACTACAAATATCTTGTCTGCACCTTCTATAGATGAAATTCTATGTGCTATAGAAATAATAGTCTTTCCATGCATAATTTTTCTAATATTATCTAAGATGGTTTTCTCGCTTTCATAGTCAAGCGCGCTTGTAGCTTCATCTAATAGCAGAATGTTAGGATTGTAAGCAAGAGCCCGTGCTATCGCTATTCTTTGTTTTTCTCCGCCTGATAATCCAGATCCTGAATATCCTAGAAAGTTATCTATTCCTTTAGGTAATTTTTTAGCAATTTTATCTAAGCCACATTCTTTTAAAATAGTACTATAATTGCTAGAAGATATCTCTAAATTTTTTCTTATACTTTCAGAAAAAACGAATGAATCTTGGGCTACATATCCAATTTTAGATCTTATATTATGTGCGCTTATCTTTTGTATATTATTTCCATAAATTAGTATATTTCCACTAGTCGCTGAGAAAAATTTGAGTAGCAATTGAAATATTGTACTTTTACCAGATCCTGATGGACCAACTATAGCTACAAAATCCCCCTCATTGATTGTAAAATTTAGTCCAGATAAGACTGGTATATCTTTACGTGATGGGTAAGAAAAATATACATTAGAAAATTTGATTATTTCTTTCGTCTTAGAGTTGGTTAATTTATGGTATATATTATTTTGTGATTCTAATTCTTGATTTTCTAGCAACAAGAAAACCCTTTCAGCTCCTGCAAGACATCTCCAGAATTCGCTTACTACTTCTGCTATGCCTCCTATGCTCATAGAGCTAGATGCCGCATAAAAAATGAAGGAAATAAGATTACCTGGGCTTAGCTTGTTATTTATAACATCTATACTACCTATCCAGATAACAAATAAAATAGCAGACATTATAGCAATAATAGCTAATGCAAAAAATCCAGACCTAAGTAATAATCTATTTACCGATAATTCTATTAATTTTTCGGATTTATTTTTAAATTCTTCATTTTTTTTATTTTGGGCATTAAATGAATAAATAACACTTATACCGCCAAATGTTTCTGATATATAGTGATATAAATCGCTTTGAAAACCTTGAATTTTTCTTGCAAGAAAGCGTATTTTTTTGCCTAGTTTTAAAAATAGCAATAACATTACAGGGACAATAAGTATGGTTATAAGAGATAATTTTATACTCTGAAAAAACATCAAAATTATACCACCTAAGAACATTATGCTGTTTCTTATACAAAAGGAAAGAATATCAATTATAATCCGCGATATTAGTTCTAAATCTCCAGATAAATGAGTTGTAATATCAGTAATTTTTATTTTTTCAAATTCTTGAAATTTTAGCCCAAGAAGATGGGAATAAAGTTTTATGCGGATATCATTTATGACTTTTTCTCCTATAGTATTAATAGAAAAAGATCGAACAAAGCTTGCAATACCAAGAGTTAATATCAAACAAAAAATATATATGATGCTGATGTTAAGAGATAAAGAATTTCCGCTTTTAATACCCTCGTTTATCAGTTCTTTTATAGCAATTCCGAGAGATAAAATTGATAATGATACAAATAATATCGCAGATAGAGCTGTTATAACTAAAGTCTTGTAAGGTCTTAGATAATTTAATAGATGCAAAAGGATTTGTTTGTTTGTCATATTAAAATCTATTTGTCATATTGAAGATTGATTAGGCAAAATGCTTTTAGCTCTTCATTTAGTAATGTAAATAAATCTGTACCATTTTTGCTTTGCCACTTTCCATTGACATATCCAAAGTGATAAGGGCCGCTAATTGGTGATGCTATCCAAAGCTCCCTTGCCGGAGTTTGCTTGTTGATTACATACTGCCCCTTAGGAGTTATTATGCTAAGTACTTCGTTAGATAATATATCAACTTCAATAAGATTGTTTTCTGTATGATATTCTATTTGCTCGCCAATATATAATATGGTTTTTTTCGCAGATATTAAAAATTGAGTTTCTTGCATTATTTTTGATAAATATATATACTCCTTAGAAGTATAGACAAACTGATGATAAAGACAAATATTTTTACATGACGATTCCCAAAAAAATAACCCTAACCGGTAGAGTATTTATAAAATATGAAGATGAGACTGAATCTCCTATTTTAGGAGATGTAATGCTATATCTTAATGATGATGCAATAAATCCATTTCCTGGTGATTATGAAGATCAAACAAAAAGTGGTTATATTAAAGCATCTGTCTATGATGGAAAATTTTGGCAAAATATGTATATAGGGGAATTTTGCACAGAAAAAGAAAATAAATTCTCAAAAAAGCAAAGAGCATTTGACACCGCTTTATTATGTCGTCATATAATGGAAGAGAGTGTAAAAGATATAATATTGTTTAAAAGCTATCGTAATCATTTTACGCGTTATGAACATCAGAAAAATGAATATGACAGAGGAAAAAGACACGGGCACAAAGTCTGAATATAATAATTCTGAGGATGAAATCTTCATAGATAATGAAGCAGAAGAAATAGATTTTAATAAATTGGGGACTGATGAAGATCTTGCTCCTGAATTAAAATCACTTATTGACTCTATAGTTAATAATACCGAAATGGATGAGCAAATTGAAGATTTGTTTGAAGATCTAGACTCAAATGGATTGATTGATATCAAAAAATCAAAAGGTAAGCTACTATTATTGCTTCAATCATATTTATCTCGGGTCGCTAATATCAATAAAGAACAATCTAAAAAAATTCTTACAAAAATAGAGCGTGAAATTAATCATCATATTGATGACTTAAATCACCATTTTGTTCATCAAAAAGAATCTATTCAAAATACAAATCGTGGCTTTCTTTCTAATTTAAAAGAACGCTTTGCAAGCGTTAATACAAAATCTAAAGAAGATTTAAAAAATGTAATCAAAAGATTTGCAATATATGAAGCATATCAAGTGATTAATCCTAAACGTATAGCAGGAGAAAGTAGATTAGATAACTTCGTACATAATATGATTCTAGGCGGATTTAAAAGAGCTAGTAAATATGTAGGAGGAAGACCAAAAGATCTTCAAAATTACAACAAGAATTTTATATTAAAACTAGAAAAATTACATAACCAATTATTTAGGGCAAAAGAAGATATAGAAATTGATAATATTACTCCTTCTCATACTCCTTTAGGAACCTCTAGATCAATATCAAAAGAAAGAGGCAGAAGCTTGTAGTAAAAATCAACTCTTTATGAGTTTTTATTTAGTACTCCTTCTTATATCTTATTATATAATTTTTCCTTTATCATATAGCCCCTAAAAGATATAGAAAAAATATAGATATTATGATATATAATCTTCTTACCTTAATAACTATGAGGAAGAAATGCTTTCTTTTCAGCAAATTATCATGGAATTGCAGAATTTTTGGATCAGTAATGGGTGTGCTATACTGCAGCCATATGATATGGAAATGGGAGCAGGGACTTTTCATCCTGCTACTGTTTTAAGGACTCTTGGTCCTAAGCCTTGGAATGTTGCTTTTGTTCAGCCATCAAGAAGGCCAAGTGATAGTAGGTATGGAATTCATCCAAATAGAATGCAGCATTATTACCAATTTCAGGTAATTTTAAAACCTTCTCCGGATAATATTCAAGATCTTTATTTAGAAAGTCTTAAAGCCTTAGGAATAGACTATAAGCATAATGACATTAGATTTGTTGAAGATGACTGGGAGTCTCCTACTCTTGGTGCTTCTGGTCTTGGATGGGAAATATGGTGCAACGGTATGGAGATTTCTCAATTTACATATATGCAGCAGATTGCGGGTATAGAATGTAGGCCAGTCGCTGGGGAAATCACATATGGACTAGAGCGTCTTGCCCTATATATTCAAGGTATAGATACAGTATCTGATCTAAAATGGAATAATGATTCTGGAAGTAATAGCTTATCTTATGGGGATATAGAATTTGAAGCAGAGCGTCAGTTTTCAAAATATAATCTAGAAATAGCTGATGTTAATATTTTAATGAATCAATTTATAGATTGTGAAAAGCAATCTATAGATTTAGCCAATAATAATTTACCTATGCCAGCATATGATTTTTGTATCAAAGCAAGCCATTTATTTAATGTGTTAAATGCAAGAGGTGCAATTAGTGTAACAGAGAGAGCTTCTTATATTGGTAGAGTAAGAAATTTAGCAAAAATATGTTGTATGAAATGGATGGAAATGCAAAATGTCTGATTTAATTTTAGAACTATATATTGAAGAAATTCCTGCTTTTATGCAAAAGCCAGCCTCGGATGGTTATTATAATATTTTTACAAATATTTTATCATCAAATGATATAAAATATAAAAAATTGGAAGTTTTATCTGGTGCTCGTCGTATTGCCATACATATATCTGATATAGAGCCTAAAATATCTGCTAAAGCTATTGAGGTTAGGGGGCCTAAAACTGATGCTCCTTCTGCAGCTATTGAGGGATTTTGTAAGTCTAATAATATAGGAAGAGATAAGTTAACTATAGATCTTGTTAAAGATCAGGAGTATTATTTTTATAAATCTGTATTACCAGAACAGAATATCAAAGATCTGCTTCCTTCTATATTGCCCATCGCTATTGCTGAGTATAAATGGCCAAAATCAATGTACTGGGGAAGTTATGATTTAAAATGGGTAAGGCCACTTAGAAACATAATGTGTGTATTAGACGGAGAGGTTATAGATTTTTCATTTCATCATCTTAGAAGCAACAATGAGACTTTCGGTCATAGATTTATGTCTTATAAAAAGATTAAGATAACTAGCTGGGATGAGTACTTATATAGTTTAAAAGAAAACTTTGTTATTATTTCTGCAAAAGAACGTAGAGAAATGATAAAAGAGGGACTATCAAAATTGGCAAAAGAACAAAATTTATTATTAAAAGATGATGAAAAATTGCTTGAAGAGGTAAGTTCTATAGTAGAATATCCAAATATTTTGCTAGGTAAAATAAATGATAAATTTATGAATATACCAAGCGAAATATTAATAACAGCAATGCGTAACCATCAAAGATATTTTGTATGCTATAATAAAGATGGGAGTTTTGCTCCTTATTTTTTATTTGCCGCTAATATTATAAATAACGATTCTAGAGATATAATTTCTGGAAATGAAAAAGTGTTATCAGCAAGGCTTTCTGACGCGGCATTTTTTTATCATCAAGATCAGCTTAATTCATTAGAATCTAGGATAGATGCTTTATCAAATACTATCTTTCATGCTAAATTAGGGTCTATGAAAGATAAAGTAGATAGAATAATATCTTTATCAAAAATTCTGGATAAAGATAATGAGTCTTTACATAAAGCGGCCTTTTTATGCAAGGGTGATCTTACTACAGAAGTAGTATCAGAATTTCCTGAATTGCAAGGGATCATGGGCGGGTATTACGCAAAATTAGAAGGATATAATGATGAAATATCTTCTGCTATTAAATATCATTATCAGCCAGAAGGACTAGAAGATCCGTCTCCGAAAGGGATGGCTTGCCTTCTTGCACTTGCAGATAAAATAGATAGCCTTGTTTCTTTATATAAAGCAGGAGAGAGGAGTACTGGTTCCAAAGACCCATATGCTCTTCGTAGGTATGCTTTAGGAATTATTAGAATCATTCTAGATAATAATTTAAATTTGGATATCAGGACCTTAATATCGAAAGCTGCTTCCTTAGTGAATGCAAGTAGTAAAGACCAAGAAGAAATTTTATCATTTTTAGAAGCCAGGCTAAAATCTTTCTTAAAAGATAGTTTTGGTAGCGAAGTTGTAAATGCTAGCATAAATTTATCTATTAACTCTGATATAGTTGCATCATATAAAAAAGCAAAAACTATAGATGGTTTTTTAAAACAACCTTCATCTAATAATCTACTTAATGCTTATAGAAGAGCTAGTAATATATTAAATAGTTCTTCGTCTAAAGCTAGCGATATATCAAAAACATTGTTAAAAGAAAAGGAAGAACAGGCCTTATTTGAATCGATAAAATCAGAAGAACAAAATATAGATGATTTTTTAAGTACCTCAAATTTTCTTGGAGCACTTGAATCATTATATTCTTTGGTATTTAAGGTTAATGACTTTTTTGATAATGTAACAGTATATGATTCAGATTTAAACCTTGCAAATAATAGAATAGCTTTAATTAGTAAAGTAGTTACAAATTTTCATAAGCTAGCTGATTTTAGTGAAATTAAACAATGAAAGAAGCAATCTTTAGAATTAAAAATGGAGATCTTGTAGCTTTTCCAACAGAAACTGTATATGGCCTTGGTGCTGATGCTTCTAATGAAGAAGCTGTAAGGAAGATTTATGCTGCTAAGGGGAGGCCTAGTAATAATCCTCTTATTGTACATGCTTCAAATATAGATGATGCTAGAAAAATAGCTCATTTTAATAAAAATGCTGAAGTTTTAGCGAGTCATTTCTGGCCTGGGCCCATAACATTTGTTTTAGAAGCTAAAAGAAACAACGGAATCGCTCAGTCTGTTATGGCAGGGCTTGATACTATAGCTATTAGAATACCATCCCATAAATTAGCACTTGATTTACTAAAAGGTTCTTCTCGCTTTATAGCAGCACCAAGTGCAAACCCTTCCGGATATGTAAGTGCTACGCTTTCATCACATATAAAATTAAACCTTCCAGATATTTATATATTAGAAGATGAAAGTGATAATACATTAGGGATGTGTAATTATGGATTAGAATCTACTATTGTAGATTTATCAAATGAAGATAAAGTAACAATACTTAGATATGGCTTTATTACTCCAGAGATCTTATCTAAAACTTTAGGAACCAGTGTACTATACTGTGATGATATAGCGATTAAAGCACCAGGAATGCTAGCAAAACACTATTCTCCAAGAGCCAAAATAAGAATTAATGTTACTGATCTTGAAGAAGGAGAAATCGGTATAGGCTTCGGACAAGTAAGTTTTAAGAACAATATTAACCAATCATCTTTGATGGATTTAAATTTATCTAAAACTGGTAATTTAGAAGAAGCAGCAAGAAATCTATATAGTATGTTGCAGTTGTTAGACTTACATAAAGATGTTGCTAGAATAGCAATTGCGCCAATCCCCAATATAGGGATTGGCCTTGCTATCAATGATAGACTCAGAAGGGCTAGCTATTAGCCTGAAGATTAGAATATTTCCGCAATACAAGAATTATATAAGCTATCATATCTTCTGGCATTAAGTTGTCTTGTGCGAATTTATTAGCTCTATCAGAAATATTTTTTAACTCACTATCACTGTAGCTTTCAAGAATTGAGAGTAAATGTCAAAATCTTGTAGTTTATACTCTGATTTATTTTAAACTGTACTATTATTATTTCTAGCAATCATAAGGGGTGTAATGTAATAATTGTCTGCTAAATCTATGTCTGCACCCATTCTTATAAGATACTTAATAAAAGAATCAGGTTTGTTTTTAATAATGGCGTAATATATTGGGGTTCTCCCAATATCATCTTGTAAATTTATTTTTGCGCCATGATATAACAGTATATTAACTATCTCATACAATTTTTCTTCATGAAAATTATGAAGCATAATATGGTGTAATGCAGTTTTACCATAATGATCTTGTAAATTTGGATCAGCCCTGTTCATTAATAGCATATTAGTTACTGGAATATTTTTATTAGCTATTGCATAATGTAGAGGAGTAAATCCATATTCTTCATCAGTTCTTATATTGGGGTCTGCGTTATGTTCTATAAGCAAAGCAATAATGTCGGAGGGCTTATTAAGAGAGACAGCATAAAACAAAGCTGTCATCCCATCATGCTTAAAATTAGGATTTGCTCCTGAGTCTAAAACTTCTTTGACTACATCAATAATTCCGCTATCAATTGCAAGTTCGAGTAATGTTATTTTTTCACCATCAAATTGATTTATTGAATATGAGTAATCAACATCATCAATATTATTATTTTTAGCATATGTTAATATCTCTGATAATATATGATCAAAATAATTTAAAGATTCGGTAGTTAAAGGTAGTAAAGCAAGATTGTCTTCTTTGCACTCATCATAATATTGCTCTGGCATTTCTATAATCCTTGGTTCTACATTATAGTAAGGTTAAAGTAATATGAGAGATCACAATTTATGAATTACATATCATAAATACATAATCATCGGCTATTTCTTTTAAATAGTCAAATCTACCAGAAGCGCCTTGATGACCAGAACTCATATTGGTGTTAAAAATAATTAAACTATCATTGGTCTTCATTTTACGTAATTTAGCAACCCATTTTGCCGGTTCCCAGTATCCTACTCTTGGATCATATAAACCAGCTGTAACAAAAAAGTTAGGATAGCTTTGGTTTGTTACATTATCATAAGGAGAATAGGACTTTATATATTCAAAATATTCTGGTTCTTTCGGATTTCCCCATTCCTTAAATTCACCGGGTGTAAGTGGCAGAGAATCATCCAGCATAGTATTTAAAACATCTACAAATGGAACATGGGCTATTACAGAAGAAAAAAGATCTGGCCTTTGGTTTACAACAGATCCAACGAGCATCCCACCAGCGCTTCCTCCGCTAATCACAACTTTACCAGCAGAAGTGTATTTTTGATCTATTAAATATTCCGCGCAAGATATAAAATCTTCAAAAGTACGCTTTTTGTTAAGAAATTTAGCTGATTCATACCAATCATTTCCAAGATCATCTCCGCCTCTGATATGAGCTATGGCAAAAACAAATCCCCGATCAACAATAGAAAAAATATTACTCCTAAAAGATGGCTCAACCGAAATACCGTAGGATCCATATCCATATAAATATAATGGATTGTTACCATCATTTGTAAATAAATCTTTTTTATAAATCAAGCTAATAGGTACTAATGTACCTTTATTATCTGCCCATAATCTTTTTACTTGATATTCTTCTGGGTCAAATCCACTAGGTACTTCTTGTGCTTTTAAAATATTAAGTTTCCCTGTAGAAGTATTACAAGAATAAAGAGTATTGGGCCTTCCTAAAGAAGAGTAATTAATACGAATATCGTCTAATTTAAAATTGACGCAAAAAGCATTCGTTACATAAGCTTCATCTGGAAAGGAATAATTATGGCTTTTTTTTGTATCTAAATTTAAAATTATAACTTCGCCTAGGCCTTTATTTTTGTAATTCAAAATCAAATAATTTTTTGAAATGTCAAAGCTATAGAGATATTTTTGATCATCTGTTTTAATGTATTCATTAATCTCTAGAGAGTTAATATTAACAGTAAGAAGCCTACAATTGTTTCCACAATCATTAGTCAGAACATAAAAATAACTTCCATTGTGATTTACAGAATAACGAATAGCATCACTTCTTGGTATTATAACTTTAGTAGCAAAATTTGAATCTGACATGTCTACTATGTGATATTCATTATTTTCATGCCCAGAAGAATTGATCATTAAAAAATCATTACTAGAAGAGCTCTCAATAGATACATGATTAAGTATATCTTTCTCATGAAATATTAAAATATCATTACTAGATTTGGATAAAATATTATGAAACATCACCTTGGTATGTCGTAAATCTTCATCTACAGGGACATAAAAAACTCCAGAATTATCGCTCTTCCATACTATATTAGAGGATGCACATAAAATTTCGTCTTTTATATCATAACGACTGTCTAAAGAAATTATTTTAATAATATATTTTTCGTCCCCATTATAGTCTACAGCGTAAGCAAGAAAGGAATTATCAGGTGAAGGTTTTACACTTTTTACATTAACAAAATTTTTACCTTTAGCTAATTTGTTTACATCTAATATAATTTCTTCATTGGAATCATTACTTAGGTTATATTTTCTACAATATATTGGATAATCAGCATTTTCTAAAGTTCTAGTGTAATAGTTATAATCCTCTTTTGTAATTGGATAAGACTGATCCTCTAGCTTTATTCTACCTTTTAATTCTTCAAATATTTGATTTTTTAAATCAGAAAAATTACTAAAAAAATCTCTGGCATAAGAATTTTCCTGGTTTAAATAAGAAATTATCTCTTTGTTTTCAACTTTGAGTGGCCATTCGGGGTCTCTCATCCAGCTGTAATCATCTTTTATAGTGAACTTACCTATCTTGTAGGTGTTAGGAATTTGTTTTGCAATTGGTGGTTCGTTATTCATGCAATATGGCCTATTAAGTTTTTATATAAAATCTATAAATTTTTCTATCACAAAAGAAAGTAATGGAAAAATAATAATAGTACTAGAAGATAGCAATAATGGAATTACTAATGTTTTCTTTTCATATATTTTCTTTTGTTTATATCCTGGATTTTTAAACATTAGATATATAACTCTTCCAGAATAACAGAAAGTTAAAGCCCATCCTATCATAAATATGGTTATAGCTATATTATTATTCGCCTCAATAAGAGCTGTAAAGATGAAAGATTTACTAACATACCCGGCTAAAAATGGTAGTCCACAAAGAGATAACAAACTTAGAATTAAAACAGATGTAGTAATAGGCATGGTATAGAAACATCCTTTCAAAAATCTTAAATTATAGTCTTTAGTAAAAAGATATATATTACCAATTGCAAAGAAGGCAGTAATCTTAGCACAAGAGTGAGCTATCATCTGCATTATAGCTCCTGTAAGGCCAGCTTTTGATAAAAGAAAAATAGCGAGCAATGAAGTAGATAACTGGTTAATTGTAGAAAATGCTAATATTTCTTTAAGGCCACTCATCCTTAGTGCCATAAGAGCGCTATATATAATAGTAAATCCAGCAATTGATAAAAGTATCCATATATTATTTTCGAATATCTGATTCAAATATTTGATACCAAATATATATATCATAATCTTTATAATACAAAATATACCGGCTTTTACAACAAGTACAGCATGCAGCAAAGCACTTATAGGACTAATTGCAACCATGGCTGATAAAAGCCATTTATGAAAAGGTACTAATGCGGCCTTTGCTATTCCAAAAATAAATAATAAAAGAAGTAAAATTGCTGCTAAAGGTTCTAAATCTAATATACCAGATGGCCTAAACTCTGTAGTGTCGCATGTATGAAATGATATTAAAATCGCAGGTAAAAATAGCAATAATGATGGATAAATAAGAGGCTTTAAATATTTTTCTAAATCCGCAAAATTATCATTAAATACAAGAGGTATGGTAAATAATGTAAGTAATTCGTAAAATATAAACATAGTGACAAGATTTGCAGATAAAGCAATCATAGTTGTTACTAAAATACTTAAAGAAATGAATGATAATATCAGTCTAGGATATTTATGATTGCTTTCCTCTAGATAAAAATATGTATATATTATGGCAATAGGCCATAAAGCACCTATCATGCTAAGAAAAATAACTCCAATAGCTTCTAAATGAAACTTTAAAGAGAAATACCCAAAGTCAATCATGGAAAATGAAGTTACGCCATTTTCTACATAAAGAGTGCCAATCATAACTATAAAAGCAAAATAAAATAGAGATATTAAAACCATAGTTACAAGGCATGTCTTGCTGTAGTTTTTCTTTATAATAATAGGAATTATTACATTAAAACTTCCTATTAAAAGCATGAATATAGTTAAAAGGTAAAATGCAACAGAATTATTCATTTTTTATATTCATAAAAAAATTTGAGAAAAAATCTAAGAATAGATTATTATAACAAAGAAAAATTATTCCTGCCAAAACGGGAATAGATATTTGCAAGATATCTGACAATTCTACCTTTATATGAAAATTATAAAATATTTTAAAAATTCTATAGTTGTAATTAAAAGAAGCTACAGAAGCAAAAATTATAATAATAAAAGATAAATATTCCCCATTATTTAACATTTCTATTAGCAGTTCTACTTTATTAATAAAACCTATAGTAAAAGGCATAGATGCATTAGAAAGAAGCGTAAAAATTAGTAGAATAAAAAATAGATAGACAAGGGATTTGTTGCTGCTTTTTGGTTTAATGTTGGACTCGTTATCATAAAATTCAAAATTACTATAGGTAAATAAAGATACCTTTGTTAATCCATCAGCTATTATATATGACAAAGCTATGGATACCATCTGGGCTGACTGATAAGACAACAATAAGGATGCATAACCTATCTGAGCTGTTGCTGAGTATAAAATGATTTTGCGTAAAGTGTTTCTTTTTAATGCGCAATAGGAGCCTATTATTATAGAAAATAGTGATAAATATTTTATAATTACTCCAAAATAATTCATATATATTACATCGTAATCTATCGCGAAATAAATGAAACGAAGCAGTATATAAAATCCTATAACCGAAGATACACCACCTAAAAATGTTAATAATATAGGCGAAGCAAAGCTGTAAGCGCTAATCATCCAGAAATGCACAGGCATTAAAGCGATTTTGAGCAAACATCCAGTTATAAAAAGGAAAATCCCTAAAGCTAAAATTCTTGAATTATAGATATTCTCAAGCCTAATATAGATATCATCTATATTAAGGCTGCCTGTTAATCCAAAAATTATACCTATAGCTATTAGAATGAAACTTGCTCCAATAGTGCCTAAAATTAAATAATCTAAAGCACCAATCAAACATCTTTTATCTCTACCTTGGCATAATAATGCATAACTAGATAAGGAAAATATTTCTAAAAATACATATAAATTAAATAAATCATTAGTAGAGACTATACCGCTAAGACCAGTATAACAAAACAATATAAGGCTATAGAGTAAATGGCTTTTTGATTGATCAATGGTTTGTTCTAATTGTTCTAACAGATAAGTTTTTAGTGATAAAGAAAATAAAAAAACTAAAGAAACAAAACACAATATAAACTGATTTAAATGATCTATTCTATATTCTATTCCATAAGGAGATAAAAATCCTCCTAGAACATATCTAACCTCTATCTCGATATTAAAAAACGCATAGATATTAATAAAAACACATAATAACAAAGTGCTAAAAGCTATAATCCTTGCATAATAGCTATTTCTTACTAACACCGAGCATAATGCACTAAATAAAGGAATGATAACTTGTATTATTGGCCATTGATGATCTAAAAATTCTTTCATCATAATACCTTATTATGATATTTTTCGCTTTTTTTGATCACGGATATATCCAAACTATCAAATTCTTTCTTGATCATCCTAGCAATTCCAAGGCTAACAGATAGAGTAGCAAACCCAACAACTATTGCTGTTAACATAAGTACATGAGGTATAGGGCTTGTATATTTTACCATATCTAATTTTTGATCTATTGGCACTATACCATTAGATATTTTACCAAGGGATATATAAAAAATTAGTATACCATTCTGAAAAATCGTAAGTCCTATAATTTTTTTAATATAATTATTACTTGATATCATAATATATAATCCACCAGATAAAATAATCGTAGCAACCATATATATTAAATAACCATAATGCATTTATTCCTCATCAAATAAAATATATATAAGCAAAATAGATGAAAATACAGCAATGCCCACACCAAGTTCAATAACAAAAATGCCAATTTTTTGACCAGTAATATGAGAGGTAGAAAGAATATTATAATCTAAAAATTGCTTCCCATACAATAAAGAGACAGCGCCAGTAAGAAAATATATCATTAGACCAATAGCTCCTAAAACTATCATATCTGTTTTATTATATGAAATATTTGATGTTAGTGTTAACATTATTAAACCAGATGCGAAAATAACACCAGCCTGGAATCCACCTCCAGGAGAGTCCTCCCCACAAATTTGTATATATATAGCAAGAAAAATAATGAATGATAAAATGAATTTATTAATTGTTTTTAAAACTAAATATTTGCTTAGCAAAATTTTTTCCTTTAATTTTAATATTGATAACATATTAAGGATAGTAATTATAAAGATATCGTATCCTTATCTACCTATATCAGATAAATTTCATTAAGTAAACAAATCGGATTATTTTTATAGCAATTTTAGAGTTAAAAACACTATGAATTTGCACCTTTATAAGTACTAATTCATCAGTTCCTTTTTTCTTAATGATAATAAGTTTAACTATGAAATCTAGCTATTAAGCTTACTAAGTTCTATAGTTATATCTCTTGCTATTGGCGCTGCAGCACTAGCGCCAGATCCACCATGGTCTACAACTACCATTATAGAATATTTAGGATTATGAGATGGAGTAAAACCTAAAAACAATGCATGGTTTCTTCCAGAAAACTTTACATTGTTTAAATCCTGGTTTCCTTTTTTAGCCTGTACTTGAGAAGTCCCTGTTTTGCCAGAGAAAGACCAATTAGGGTCTAACACTCGTTTATTATAAGCAGTTCCTCCTGCGCTATTTATAACATCAAACATTGCCTCATGTAGAAAATCAAAATGTGCTTGATTAATATCAAGTTGAGTTACGTCTCTTTGACCTAGAATGCTTGGAGTGCATAATTTTCCCTTGCTTGCTATAATGCTTCCAAACCTTGCAAGCTGTATAGTAGTTACTAGTAGGGCTCCTTGGCCTATTCCAATATTTAAACTATCACCAATTTGCCAGTCCTTTTTAAATCTACGTTTTTTCCAATCAGAACTCGGTACAAATCCAGCGCTTTCTGATGGTAGATCTATCCCTGTAATATTACCAAATCCAAGTTTTTTGGCAAGTTCCAGAACTTTTTCTCCCCCAATTGTTTTTATAATTTTATACATATAAGCATTGCAGGAATGTTTTATTGCTTCTTTCATATCAAGTGGGCCATGGCCATGCAAATTCCAGCATCTATAGAAACTATTTCCCAGTGCTGATGCACCTTTAGCACAATCTACTTTTGTGTTAGGGTCCATCCCATGTTCAAGCGCAGCAAGTACAGTAATTAGTTTGAATATCGATCCTGGTGGATATGTGCCTTGTGATATACGATTTAATAAAGGATGATAAGGATTGTTATTTAAATTTTTCCAATCTTCCGGGCTAATTTTTTTAACAAATTTATTAGGATCAAAAGAGGGGCTAGATACTGCAGATAATATCCGTCCGTTATGTACATCCATTACTATCGCTGAGGCTCCAGTTTTAGGCAATAAGTTAAAAATCGTTTCTTGTAATGAGGCGTCTATATTAAGGTTAATTGGTTGTCCTTTTTCGCTTTCTTGATTTGATAATTCTCTTATATAACGTCCATTAGCATTGACCTCCATTTTTTTGATGCCAAAATTACCGCGTAAAATTTTATCGTAATATTTTTCAACTCCATTTTTACCAACATTGAAATTTCCTATATTGTTTAGAGCGATCTCTTGTTTCTCTTCTTCATTTAGAATTCCTGTATATCCAATTACATGAGTAAAAACATCATTGTAATTATATTTTCGTAACTGACCCACCTCTACATATAGACCAGGTAGATGCGCTATATTCTCTTCAATTAATGCTACCCTAAACCAAGGAATATTATCCATAATAGAGATAGGAATTTTTAAACCATATTTGTTAATACGTTGTTTTATAATGTTACACTCATCTTCATTTAGATCTAGAATTTGATATAATCGCTCTAGGGATTCTTTGTAGTTTTTGTTTTGATGTTTATCAAGAATCAAGTAAAAGGCGGTACTGCTTCCAGCTAATAAACGTCCTTTGCAGTCAAAAATGTCGCCTCTTAAAGGGTGTATTATAATAGGGTTAATACGGTTATTGTCAGATAATAACTTATAATCATCAGATTTTACAATTTGCATGTAAAACATTCTAGAAGCTAAAAGAGAAAAAGCGACTCCACCGCACCCTCCTAATATAAAAGCTCTGCGTGTAATGAGATGATTGTGTAGTGATTCTTTATTTAACATAAAGTTCGTGAATTTTTAATATTTTAGAAAATAGAAAATATGCCATAGGGTATAACAGTATAGTATTGCATACCTGTAGGCTAATTTTTAATAAAGATGCATAATAACCAAAAATATATACTAATATTAGATATTTAGACATAGCAAAAATTATGGTTAATATACTAAATCCGAAAAAACTTGATAGAGGTTTTTTAGGAACTATTAAGAATCTTACTTTCGATAATATTATGGCGCCTGTTATAAATAATGTAGAATGTAGTCCAGATAGAGACCCGTATATTTCATCTACAAAAAAGCCATAGATAAATATCTGTAATATAGAAACAGGGTAATATAATACAGAAAAATAAATTATATATAATTCAAAAATTGGAATTATATCTGTGCTGATATTTAATTTTATCATTGCTAGGGGAATTGTAGTAACTACAAATGTTACTATATACAACAATAATGAGAAAATCAGATGTCTTGCCATATTACTTACTGCTAATTACAAGATGCTTATTTATATGTATGTTCATTATTAGGCCGAATCCACAAAGCATTGATGCCATCATAGTGCCACCATAAGAAATGAGTGGCAGAGGAATTCCAACAACAGGCGCCATACCCATAACCATAGATATATTAATAAAAGCATGAAAGAAAAATATACCAGCAATTCCAACAGCTATCAATTTTCCAAAAACGCTGCGTGCATTAATGGCAATAGCAAGAGAAGATATTAGTAACAAAAAGTATAATACAAGTAATATAAAACCACCTACAAATCCTAAATTCTCTGTTAGGGTAGCAAAAATAAAATCAGTTTGATGTTCTGGTAAAAATGATAAAAGGCTTTGTGTGCCCATAGCTATACCTTTTCCCCAAAAACCTCCAGATCCAATGGCTATTTTCGATTGAATGATATTATATCCTGAATCTAAAGGATCTAATTCTGGATTTAAAAATACCATCACTCTTTTCTTTTGATAATCGTATAAAAATGACCATACAAGTGGCATGATAGCAAGCGCAGAAATTCCAACCACAAGAAACTTCCATATACTAACTCCAAAAGCAAAAAACACTACAGCGCTAACCATTAAAGTAAGTAATCCAGTACCTAGATCTGGTTGTTTTATAACTAACGCTATAGGAATAAATATAGCTATCAATGGTATTATTAAGCTTTTTGTTTTATCAATATCATTTTTTGGTAATTGATGAAAATATTTAGCTAAAAATAGTACAATAGCAATTTTTGCAAGCTCGGCAGGTTGAAGTCTAATAGATCCAATCTCTATCCATCTTTTTCCTCCCATAGCAGTTATTCCAAAAGCTTCTACTAATATAAGTAGTACCATAACTAAAATGTAAGGAATAAATGCATAGCGAAATATTATTCGTAAGTCTATCAATGCTATTATTATAGAGATAGGAAGAAACATTAAAAATGTACAAAGTTGCTTGTATGCCCAAGGGTTCCAGTTACCACCAGCAGCAGAATATAATATCAATATTCCAAACATACTAATTAGAGTAACTAAGCTAAGAATGTTTAAAGGTAACATTCTTAATTTCCCCTGCAGGATAGATATTACATAAGAAAGGTTACTGTCCATTATTTTCTTTATCTAGGTTAGATATTTTTTTTCCATAAACAAGCTTATATTTAGGGAAAGTGATTTTTATTGTAGTGCCAATATTTACCTGGCTTTCTATTAATAAATCTGAATCATGGGCGTCAAGAAGCATTTTTACAATAGGTAAACCAAGGCCATAAGATTCTATGAATTGAAAATTCTTTTTATTATGTACTGTACCATATTTTGTAAGTGCTATTTTAATTTCTTCGGAATTCATACCAATCCCTTGATCTATAATATAAACACATAGACAGCAATTTTCCATTTTTGCTAAAATAGATATTGTGCTGTTCTCAAAAGAATATTTAATTGCGTTACTAATAAGATTATTTAATACTTGTAGTATTCTTCTAGGGTCGCATAGTAATTTTGGAAGACCAGAGTCTATTTTTATATTAAATTTAGAGTTTTTTTCTTTTAACTTTGATTGATTAATTTTAATAGAGTTATTTATAATCTCTTTAATGCTACAAACACTATTTATAATGCTAAAATTATTTTCCATAATGTGTGTTTCGTCTAGAATATCTGTTATGAAATCTAGAATCAAATGAGCATTAGTATTTATACCATCAACATATTCTTTATATACGATAGGAAAATCGCCAAGTAACTTTTTTTGAATCACTTCAGAGCCAGTTACAATAAAACCTAGTGGAGATCTTATTTCATGGGCTGTAAATGCTAAAAAGTCAGATTTAGCTTTTGTGGCTCTATTTGCTATGTAAGAAGCTCTTTCTGCTTTAGATCTCAGCCAAGTTTCTCTTCTATAAATTGTAATTATGAGTAGTAAAAAACCAAGAGCTACTAGTGAAATTTCCATGAATTTCATAAGAACTTTGTTAAAGATATCTTTCTTGATTTCTTTTGGATCAATATTTACTAGCAATATAAAAGGATGATCGTGCATTTTTTTTACGTAATAATTTACTCCATTTATCATGTCAAGATAAGAAAATTCTTTATCATTTTCTTCGTAAAAACCTATTTTATCTAATATATCTTTAAGTCTTTTGTTTGTAACGTATCCATCTTTTAAACCTATATTAGACATACTAGCATTAGACTGAATGATTACTTTATTTCCTTCTCCAATAAGTGCAAAATTAGTGTATTCATGTTTTTTGCGTGATGCTAAATTTTGAGTAAAGTTTATAAGATCAAAATCTACTACTATGGAACCTACATACTTCTTAGATTCGTTCCTAATACCTATTATAGCATGAATAGTATCATCGTTTGAACTAATACCATAGGTTACTTTTTCAGGAAACTCAACTTTATTAGTAATAAATTGAGATATATATTTATTATTTTTTGCTGTGCTTCTTACTTTGATATTGAGTAAATCATGAAACCAAAAACATTCTTTAATATCAAATAGCTTTTTCATTTCTTGGCTATTAATGTAGAATTCAAAAATATCTTGTACATACCCAAAATCATCAGGATTTTCTTTTATCTGTATAGCAAGTAAATTTAATATATATTCTGTGTGGTCTAGCCTTTCTTGACAAAATGTTTCTAGCTTATCCCATTCTATGTGCATATCATGAATTGCGCTTTGCTTTTGATTGGAATAAGTTTTGATAAAAAATATCGCAACAAGAATAAGAACAATAGTTACTACAGAAAATGCTATCATTCTTACATTGACATCATAATCGCTAGAATCTTCCAGATATTCCTGATCTATATGTTTCATATTATTAATTGAATATAGTGTTCTTGTTATTTACCTATTTTATGAATTTTAACAGCATTGTATATAAATGTTTTATTATATTGCGGATATTTTTTATGTAACATTGTTACTATACCTTTTGTTTTTAAATCACTATTTATCAAATCTTTAATTTCTTCTTCTAAATCATCTATTTTTATTTCTACTTTTTCTCCAGATATTAATAAAACTATTTCCCCTTTTGCTTGATTATTCAAAAAGAAATCAAGTAACTGTGATATTTTACCTCTTTTGATTGTTTGGTATAATTTTGTAATTTCTCGTGCTACTACTGCTTCTCTATCTGACAAAACTTCAAGAGCTACTTCTAAGCTTGAAGTTAAGCGATTTGGAGATTCAAAAAAAATCAAAGTTGCTTTTAGATTTTCTAATTCTGTAAAGATTTTTCTTTTCGATTCTATAGTTTTTGGAAGGAATCCTAAAAACATAAATCTATCGCTTGGAAGGCCTGAAAGTGTAAGAGCTGCAATAGGAGAGCTTACTCCGGGCGCTATATCAACAAACAGCCCTTCATTTTGTAAATCTCTTACTAGTTTATATCCCGGGTCAGAAATCAGAGGAGTGCCTGCATCAGATACCAGACTAACAACAGATCCGCTATTTATTAAGTTTTTAATATAATTTCGTACTTCTTCATCGCTATGATCATTATATACAGATAATTTTGCTGTAATTTGATGTTTTTCTAGTAATTTTTTTGTCACTCTGGTATCTTCAGAAAAAATGTAATCAGAGTTTTTCATAGTCTCAATAGCTCTATATGTAATATCTAACATATTGCCTATAGGTGTTGATATGATATATAGTCCTGGTTGTAGTTTCATTATATATAGATTGTGAGTTTACTTATGAGGAATATAAGGCAAAATAGTTTCATATGCATTATTTTATTATCATTTCTATTATTTAGCTGCAGTTCTAATGATAAAAAAATCTCAAAAATAGATGTTGCTATATTAATGCCTACTACTGGCACAAATGGTGATCAAGGTAAAAGGCTATCTTCTATTATGGCGATGGGCCTTGAAGATGGTTTGCAAGGCCATATTAATCTAACTACATATGATGCTCCAAATAAAGAAGTAGCACAAAATATGATGGATAAGATCATAAAGAAGAAAACTAAAATTGTTTTAGGACCTATGTTTGCTGAAGTAACCGCAAGCGTTATAGATAAAGCAGAAGAAAATAATATCACTTTAATTACACTATCAAATAATCCTGTCCTTGCATCTAGTGACATATACGTCTTTGGTCATGCGCCAATGAAACAAACAGAACGTATTATAAATTATTTTTTATCAAAAGATCATCAAGATATTATTCTTCTGCTTCCAAAAACTAATTATTCAGAGACAATTACTAATATTGTAAAAACTATAGCTAGCGAAAAAGATGCTAATATACATACAGAATATTATGCTTCTGAGCAAGATATTATAAGAGCTAGTGATGAGGTAGCAAAAATTGTAGATAAAATCAATGAAGATCCTGACTCATTAAAACCTGTGATTTACATTTCTGACCAGTCTATGGAGATAAAATCTGTGCTTTATGCTCTTAAAGATCGCAATTTAGATAATAAGGCTATTATTGCAGGGGATGGGCGTATAGATATAGAACTAGATAAAAATGTCAATTTCACATTTACTGGCACTTTGAATTATTTAGATAATAATCTAAATATTAATGCAAAAGAAATTTTAGGAATCAATCATTTAACTTTTTTAGATTTGCTCGCCTATGATCTTGGACGTATGACTTCTCAATATATTGGGTACGGGCTAGACCACCCGTTGTTCCTTGCAAGGCTTAATTCTAAAGAAGTTTATAAAGGAGTATCTGGTTATATAAAATTTGAAAATGGTATAGCAGTGCGTAAGTATGATATAATCCAAAAGTCTGGAAATCAATATTTCACCATTGATAAAGCAATGTAAGTTATGAATCTTATGAATCCATTTGCAATATTAAATATCAAACAAGATTATGATATAGATCAGGATGATCTAGAGATAAAATATCTAACACTTCAGATGATGTATCATCCAGATAAAGCAACTAGCGACTTAGAACAAAAGCGGTTTATTAGCCTTTCTATAGATATAAATAATAGCTATAAGATATTGAAAAATGATTATGATAGAGCTATTGTGCTGTTAAAATTAGAAAATATAGATACTAATTCTGTTCTATTATCTGACGATTTTTTAGAACAAATGCTGGAAAAAAATGAAGAGCTTAATGATATTTCTGATATCAAAAATTTAAGAGAGTTCATGGAATATTTAAACAAAAATTATCAGATAATTTTATCTAATCTCTCTGATTCATTTAAGATGCAAAATTATGATTTAGCATCTAGAAAAGTTATAGAAATGAAATACATATCTAATTTAATAACTAACGCGAAAGAGAAGCATAAGTGCCTAATCAATTAATTGAAATTTCAGAACCTCAAAAATTAGAGAGTAATAGGGGAGAAGTCGCTGTAGGTATTGACTTCGGAACTACTAATTCTTTGGTGGCTTTTTCTAAAGGGGGAGAGCCATATATTATAGATATGGTAAAATCTATAGTAGGTATGGGAAGTGCAGGTAAGCTTGAAGTTATGGATTCTGGATTTTTGTCTGTGAAGCGTTTTCTAGGAAGAGATCTTGATGATAATTTTTCAAAAAAAATAGTGATAGAAGGAGTAGAGTTCTCTCCCATTGAAATTTCATCTGTGATTTTGGATTATTTAAGATCTAAGGCAGAAGAGCATTTGGGTCAAAAAGTAACTAAGGCTGTTATTACTGTTCCTGCATATTTTGATGATAGAGCAAGAAATGATGTTTTGTTAGCGGCAAAAATGGCAGGCATTGATGTTCTTAGGCTTATTAATGAACCGACAGCCGCTGCTTTTGCTTATGGTCTTGCAAGTAAAGCAGAGGGAGTTTATCTTGTTTATGATTTTGGAGGCGGGACATTTGACGTATCTATTTTGAATATGCGTATGGGAGTGTTTCAGGTTCTTTCTGTCGGCGGTGATAACATGCTAGGCGGAGATGATATTGATGAAATTTTACTAAAAAGATTTGGCAATAAAATTGAATCAGTAAAAAGATTAAAAGAAAGATTATCTTATGAAGAGAATGTAGAAGGTATTTCAAGAGCAGAATTTGAAGATGCAATAAAGCATCTTATAGATCGCACTATAGATATAACCAGGGAAGTTTTGTTAAATAGCGAAAGAGATATTAAAGGTATAATATTAGTTGGAGGTTCTACTAGAATCCCTAAAATCAAAGAAGAACTTAGAAAAGCTTTTAACGTAGAAATTTTTGATGATCTAGACCCTGATAAAGTAGTAGCACTTGGTGCTAGTCTGCAAGCAGAAAATCTTACAAATCCGTTAGGTAATCTCTTAATTGATGTACTTCCACTATCTTTAGGAATTGAGATAATGGGGGGAATGAATGAAAAAATTATTTTGCGCAATAGCCCTATTCCTACAACTGTTACGAAAGAATTTACAACTCACGTAGATAATCAAACAGCTATGAAATTTCATATATTGCAGGGCGAGAGGGAAATGGCAAAAGATTGCAGATCTCTTGGCATATTTGAGCTAAAAAATATTCCACCTATGAAGGCTGGGATTCCTAAAATTAAGCTTTCATTTTCTGTTGATGCTGATGGAATAGTTTCAGTATCTGCAATAGAAGATAGCACAAGAGTAACAGAAGAATTTCAGCTAAACCCAAGCTATGGCATTACAGATACAAAAGCTATAGAAATGCTCAAAGATGCGTACGAAAATGCAGAGCAAGATCATATAACAAGGCTTCTTAAAGAATATTTATTCAAAGCAGAAGCTGCATTACAAAATATTTATAAAGCTTTAGAAGAGACTCCAGAACTTTTATCAAACCAAGATAGAAAAAAAATAGACAATGCGATAGGTGAATTGGTTAGTACTATTGATATTGCTTCATCAGAAGATCTAACAGATGCTTTAGTAATAAGAGATAAAATCATAGAAAAACTAGAAAAAATGAATCAGATCTCTGAACAATTTTTTCTAGATAGGCTCAATAAGGGTCTATCTCATGCTATAAAGGGAAAAAAGATAGATGAGGTAGAGGGTGTTAATTAGCGTAGTTTTAAGCATTTGTAGTGTTTTTATTATAGGGTATTTACTTTACTACTCTTCTGGCCTTAAAATGCATTTGAATTTTGCCTTGGCTAAGACCCAAGAGCTAACTGACGCTACAAATACTCTAAATGCAGAAAAAATTGAATATATCAAACAAATTCAGGATCTAACAAATAGGGTTGCATATCTATCAGAGCTCAATAAAAATCAAGAATCTGCTCGTAAAGAAGCTTTCGAATCAGCTAAAGCTTCGCTTTTTGATTTGGGGTCTAGTTTATCGAAACAGCTGATAGAAATTCACAAACAAGAGAATCAAGAATCACGTCAAATATCTGAGAAAAATATTGCTACTACATCAGACAATTTTCATAAAGAATTTCAAAGAATTCTTATGATAGTATCTAATCTAAGCAAGGATATATCCGAATCTAAAACTACTGTAGAGATTATACAAAAATCTTTGCTATCACCAATGGGTGCTGGAAAATTAGCAGAAATAACGCTTGAAAATATATTAAAATCATCAGGATTAAAGCCGTCTATAGATTTTATTATGCAGCATAATTTGAATAATGAAGATGGAAGACAAAGGCCTGATTCTATAATATTTTTGCCAAGTGATAATTTAATGGTAATAGATGCAAAGGCTTCAAAATTTCTTGTAGAGACAGAAGATCCTAAAAATCCTAATGATAAGCAATCTTTAGAAAAACAATTAATGAAAACTATGAATGCTCATTTAAAGAGTATAGTATCAAAAGAATATGCTGAGAATACTATTTCGCATTATAAGTTAAAGAATAAGAATTTTAATAATGTGATTACTTTGATGTTTTTGCCAACAGAATCTGCTCTTGAAAGAATTACAGCGCTTGATGAAGGGTTTATACATAAAGCATGGTCTTATAATATATTTCCTGTAGGGCCAACAGGCCTTATGAATATGCTATCATTTGCAAAATTCCAAATTAACGACCATATGCGTAGCGAGAATCACAAACTGATTATAGAAGAGGTAAGAAAACTTCTTATATCTGTAGCAAGTCTTTCAGAACATTCCCAGAAATTAGGTTCTGGTATAAAAAGTTTAGTTACAAATTACGATAAATTTTCAGCTTCATTTAATCGTAACTTTTTGTCCAAAGCTAAAAATATTCGTTCTCTTGGTGTAGATATTGGTAAGCAAGATTTAAAATCTCTAGAAAGATATCAAATGGTTTCATCGAATGCAGATTTAATAGAAGTAGACCATCAAAATCTTGCTTCAATAGAGGAAGATAAAGGTAAATCATAAGTAATATACGATAGGATATAAATATGTTATCAGTTAAACAAGATCTATCCATAAGCTATAAAATATTATCAAAGCTTGGAATGGATGATCACACATATACTCATTTATCAGCAAGGCCTACAGGCGCTGATTATTTTTATATATTACCTTTTGGTCTTTGTTTTAAGGAAGTTACAGAGGATAATCTTTTAAAAGTGTCATTGGATGGAGAGATTTTAGAAGGCTATGAATATCAATATAATAGGACTGGCTATGCTATTCATAGCTCAATTTACAAGTCAAGGCCTGATATTAATGCGATTTTTCACCTTCATACACCATATAATGTAGCTGTTTCTGCTATGGAAGAGGGGCTAATGCCAATAAGTCAATGGGCATTACATTTTTACGGTAAAATATCGTATCATGAATATAACTCTCTTGTTTTAGACTATAGTAACCAATTGGTAGAAGATCTTGGTAAGAATTTCAATATGCTTTTACGAAACCATGGCGCTATAACTTGTGGTACTACAATTCAGGAAGCTATGTTCTATAGTTATCATCTAGAAAAAGCATGCATGGCTCAGATTCTTGCTTGTTCTTCTGGTAGAAAAGTAGTCATTCCATCTGAAGATATATGCAAAAAATCAGTATCTGATTTACTATCTTTTGAAGAAAAATTAGGCATGCGAGACTGGCAGGCTTGGAAGAGAATGATAATATAATAGGGATTGAAAAAACAGAATATTTGTTATAAATAAAGCATATATAATTTATATATTATAGTCTGACTACTCTTAAGCAATAGATTTATAAATCATGTGTGATAACATTAAATTTTTTACAGTAGGATAATGAGTAAAGATAAAGCAGAATTTTTAAATCAAATTAACGATCAATCTTCAGAATTATATATATCTTACATCGCACTATGTAAAAAATACGGTATAGATGTTATCAACATAGAGGGTGAATCTACTAAAATTAATGTAGGTAAATTTATATTTAATTCTTCTGAAGAGGAGTGGGTAAATTTCAGTTGGAGCTTCTTAGATACAGAACATAAATTGATACTTGTACAAACTTTACAGGCTATCTTCTATCTTGACAACATTTTGACAACTAAAGATACTAATATCAGAGATATTAAATTAGAAAAGTTTTTTAAAGATCAACTACTTATACAAGGTAAGGTGATATTTTGTAATATTCTAACAAAAAATCTATATATGGATGAAGCAATCTCTCTACAACATATTTTAGCTGGTAAGGATATATCATTTTTTTTAAAAGATTCAGGAGATATTTATACAAAAGAAATACAAAAAAATATTTTTTTTAACGGTTATATTCTCCCTAACTTATCTTTATGTGTTCAAGATGTCCCCTTTAGTGTAAGTGAATTTACGTCTAGCACAGAAGATTCTAATCGTTATAAAACTGATGTTCTTGGTTCTGTAGAAGAAATTACTAATTCAGAAATTTAAAAAATATTACTTGATAGTCACGAGTAAATAAAAGCTTTAGACTATAATAGAACATAACTGTAAAGAAGGAATCAATTATATCTTAAGTGGCGATTTTTTCTATAATTTTTATAATATCAGATGAGACCTTTTTAGCATCATATTTAGATAAAATTTCTTGATATGCATTTCGCCCGATAGTCATAGCAAGATCAGGGTTATCTATAAGCTTTACTATGCCACGCGCTATTTCTTTGGCTGAATTAGTTTCTACTATGATAGCAGTTTCTCCATCTTTTAATATATTTTTAAGACCAAAAGCATTGCTTGAAACAATGGGAAGAGAAATGCTCATAGCCTCCAAAGCTACTATGCCAAATGTTTCAAATATAGATGGTATACAAAAAATATCTATATCTTTAAAGAATTTATCCTTATCTTCTATCCATCCTAAAAACTCTATATTATTTTGCAGATTTAGATTATTGACTTGTTTTTTTAAATCTGCTTCTAAACTACCAGTGCCTCCTATTTTGAGGTTCACATCATAGTTTTTATCTCTCAAGATTTTTATAGCTTCTATTAAATATGTAAATCCTTTATCAAGCTCAAACCTTCCAAGAGACCCTATAGAGAAAGTGGTTTTTTGACTAATATCAAGAGTCTTTGGTTCATGATTAACAGTAATCATATTTGGAGCTACAAAAATATTACTAGGTCTAAATCCATGTTTTATAAAATGCTTTCTTAAACTATCATCAAGAGCAATAATATAATCACATCTCAAAATATGCTTTATGCTATATCCATGGCTAATTCCAATAACTTTAGAGTTTGTTGCCCTGCTAGCAAATAGCGCGAATTTAATAGCCCTACCACCATGCGCTATCATTACATCTGGCTTATAGCATAATACTAGCACCCATAAATAGATTTTAGATAAAATACACCAAGGAAATAAATTGGGTAGTTTGATAGATTTCACTTTAGTATTTATCTTGGCAAAAGAGCTAGTTACGTTAATGAACTTACAATTTTCTAATACCATGCCATAATCAAGAAAAGACTGCTCTACACCTCCTAACTTTCTACTCATCATAATGTTGAATATTCTCATAAATACCTTAATATAAATGGTTTTTTTAAGACTAGATTTATCCTCTGATTATTCCACCAAACTCTTTATTTATATTATTGATGATATTATTACTTAATTCGTTGATTTCATTCTCTGTTAGAGTTCTATCACCGGCTTGAATAATTATATTAAAAGCTAAAGATTTTTTGCCATGTTCAATATTTTCTCCCTGATATAAATCGAACATAAATACTTGTTTTATCAGTTGTTTATCTATTTTTTGTAAAAAGGTAATAATATCGCCAGCTTTGATATTTCCATCAACTACAAATGCAAAATCCCTACTAACTGGCTGGTATATAGAAGAAACATATTTACCTTTATTTCCATATTTAAGCTTTGAATCTGGTAAGCTGGTGATATCTATCTCAAAAGCTATTATATCCTCTTTAATGTCGTGCAGATCTAGAATTGCAGGGTGGATTTGACCAAAATGTCCAATAACATTCTTACCTAAAGTGATAGATGCTGCTCTAGTAGGATGATAATATTTAGGTCCATTTTGATTAATACTGCATTTAGATAATGGAAATCCTAATTCTTTCATAAGAACTTCAATATCAGCTTTTATATCGAATATATCAACAGACTTTCTATCATAATGAGGATCTTTATGTGCTTTATTACAAGTTCTAAGGGCCGTAAGATATGTTTTTTCAATTGTATCAGAAGTAAACACTGGTCCTATTTCAAAGAAGGCAAGGTCACTTATAGATCTTGCAATATTACTAGATATAATATCTAAAATATTTGGAACAATAGAAGGCCTCATATAATTTAAATCCTGACTGATAGGATTTTGTATAGTTAAAGATTGGATTAACTCGCAATAATGCTTTGCTTTTTCATCTCTCATAAAAGACCAAGTGACTAGTTCGTCATATCCAAGGCTAGCCATTACTCTTTTTCCATCAAAATTTCTTCTCTGACTTTGAGATAAAACTCTAGATGGATATGAATTTGGTAAAGGAGTAGATTCTATTTTATCATAACCATATATACGTATAATTTCTTCAACAATATCTTCTTTTATCGATATGTCAGATCTCCAAGATGGAATGATTATATTTAACAAACCAGAAGATTCTTCAGTTACACAAAATCCTAATTTAGTAAGAATTTCTATTATTTTATTATTATCAAGTACTAGCCCTGTCTTAGATGTTAAAGTAGAAGAGGAGAAAATTAAAGTTCTTGGCTCAAGTTTATTAGGGCTTTCTATAATAGATATCTCTGATATTTTGCCGCCGCAAATATCTGCAATCATTTTTGATGCAATTTTCAACCATTCAATTGTAAATGCTGGGTCAACATTTCTTTCGAATCTGTAACGAGAGTCTGTATCTATATGATGTCTACGTCCAGATTTTGCAACTAAAATAGGGTCAAATACTGTAGATTCTAAAATAATAGATCTAGTAGATTCAGAAACGCTACTATCAAAACCACCAATTACTCCTGCAATTGCGCAAACTCCTTTAGAATCTCTTACTACAAGGTCATTTTCTGTAAGAGAATATATTTTGCTATTAAGAGCATTAAAGCTTTCTCCATCCTTTGCAAAAGATACTTCAAGTAAGCCAGAAATTTTTTCCTTATCATATGCATGAAGAGGCCTACCAAAACTAAGGCATATGTAATTTGTAATGTCTACAATAGCAGAAATAGGTTCTTTCCCTATGGATCTAAGTAATTTTTGTAACCACTCAGGGCTTTTAGTATTTTGTAAATTAGTAATTTCTAGACTAGAGAATATTTCTCCGTCTCTAGACGATTTTCCAACTACATTAGAAGCAATATCTGGAATCATAATAGAAGAAAGCTTTCCAAGGCCTTTCGCAGCAAGGTCCCTTGCTATTCCATAAACACCAAGACAATCTCCGCGGTTAGGTGTAATAGAAAGTTCTATCATTTTATCATCTAGCCCAAAAAATTTCGCTATTTCTTCGCCTACAATAGCATCAGACGGAAGTTCTGCTATTCCATCGCTACTAGAAGATATTAGTAGTTCTGCTTCTGAACATAGCATTCCATTGCTTTTAACTCCTCTGATTTCGGATTCCTTTATAAGGAAATTTCCATTTGGAATGAGGCATCCAACTTTAGCAAATATTACCTTAATCCCAGTGCGTGCATTGGGCGCGCCGCATACAACGTCTATAATTCCAGATTCTGTCTTAACTTTACATATTTGAAGTTTATTTGCATTAGGATGAGCTTGTGTTTCTAATATTTCAGCTACTCTAAAATCACGCAGAGAATCTTCTCTATCAATTACTTCTTCTACTTCTAAACCTATGTCTGTTAATGCTACAAGAATTTCATCTAGGGATGCTTCTGTTTCTAGAAATTTTTTTAACCAAGATAATGTAATTTTCATTTAGTTAATCCTCCTATAAAACTTGGTATATCAAAGGCTGAGAAATTATAGTGATCGATCCAATTTTTATTTCCATCAAAAAACTCTCTAAGATCTTTTTGTCCATATTTCAACATGGCGAATCTCTCTACGCCCATGCCAACTGCGAATCCTTGATATTCTTCTGGATCTAGATTTACATTCCTAAGAACATTGGGGTGAACCATTCCGCAACCAAGCACTTCTAACCATCTATCGGTTGATGGAATTTTAATATCTACTTCAGCAGAAGGTTCTGTAAAGGGAAAAAAACTTGGACGCAACCTAATTTCTACATCATTAGATTCAAAAAATTGCCTTATAAATTCGGTAAGAAGATATTTCAAATGCCCCATATGAGTGTCTTTATCTATCATTAACACTTCTATTTGATGAAACATAGGTGTATGGGTAGAATCAGAATCGCATCTGTAAGTGCGTCCGGGAGAAACAAATTTAAATGGTGGTTTTTCGTTTAACATACTTCTTATCTGTACAGTAGAAGTATGAGTACGAAGAAGTTTATTATCATTTAAATAGAATGTATCATGAGACTGACGGGCAGGGTGATGATCTGGAATATTAAGAGCTGTGAAATTGTGCCAATCATCTTCGATACTTGGTCCATCTTTTACGAAAAACCCTAACCTGGTAAAAATTTCAAGTAATTCTTCCATGGCCTGGGATATAGGATGAATAGAACCAGATTTCCTATAACGAGCAGGTAACGTAAGATCAAGCGCTTCTTTAGCGAATTTTTCATTAAGATGCTCTTCTTTTAGCTTTAAGTATCTAGCATCAACTAATTCTGTAATATTGCTTTTTACATCATTAATTTTTTTGCCGAATTCTTTTTTTTCTTCTTCACTTAAACTAGCCATTTTGCGCATCTGAAGTGATAAAGTACTATTTTTGCCTAAAAGCTCTACTCTAGCACTTTCTAACTCCTTCAAGTTAGCAGAATTAGATATTCTAGATAATGCTAAGTTTATAATATCTTCGAACATAAAATATACCCTACATATTTAAGATTAAGAATATTAGATCGGCGGATTCTATCCCAGAATAACACATGCTGCAATATAATTATCCTATATTCATAAACTTCATGTAAAAATATAACGATATTAGTTGACCCATTATGATAATAGCATAATATTAAGTCTGATTTTTATGAAAATATAGCGTAGAAATATGATACAAACTTATCTACAAGAATTAGGTCGTAAGACTATTGATTTGGCAAATAAAACAGGTTCCCTTGTCACTTTTGCTACAAAAGCGGTGTTAGGAATTTTTTCCTCATCTTTTGACTTCAAAATTTTTAAAACCCAAATGGTTCATATAGGATTTTTCTCTCTTCCAGTAGTTGGTATGACAGCAATTTTTTCAGGAGCTGTACTTGCATTGCAAAGCTATACAGGCTTTTCTAGATTCTCAGCAGAGAGCTCTATTGCCACTGTAGTAGTACTTTCTATTACGCGAGAGTTAGGGCCAGTTCTTGCTGGTCTTATGGTTGCAGGAAGGGTAGGTGCTGCAATAGCAGCAGAACTTGGAACAATGAGGGTTACAGAGCAAATAGATGCACTATATACATTATCAACAGATCCTATCAAATATTTAGTTTCTCCAAGAGTACTTGCAGCTACCATATCACTACCTCTACTTGTATTAGTAGGAGATGTAATAGGTGTTATGGGGGGCTATATAGTAAGTGTTAATAAATTAGGGTTTAATAGCTCTTTATATATTGCAAATACCATAAAATATCTAGAAACTATGGATGTTGTATCTGGCCTTGTTAAAGCTACAGTATTTGGACTAATTATATCTGTAATGAGTTGCTATAATGGATATAATTCAGATAAAGGTGCAAAAGGTGTAGGAAGAGCAACTACTAGCGCTGTTGTTAGCTCTTCTATCATGATTCTACTTAGCAATTATTTAGTAACAGAATTATTTTTTGGTAAATAACTATGGAAACAAAAATCAAGGTTGTAGATTTACATAAAAAATTTGGTAGCCATAAAGTATTAAATGGAATAAATCTAGATATTACAAAAGGTAGTTCTATGGTTATTTTAGGTGGATCTGGGTCTGGCAAATCTGTTTTGATTAAGACAATAATCGGCCTAATGTATCCAGATAGTGGCAAAATCTATATAGATAATAAAGATACTACTAATATTTCCATGAAAGAGCGCTTCGCACTCATGCAAAAATGCGGTTTTCTATTTCAATCAGGCGCTTTGTTTGATTCGCTAAATATACTTGATAATATAACTTTTTTTGCAGAAAAAATATATAATCTAAATAAAGATGATAAAAAAGATTTAGCAATTAAAAAACTTACTTCTGTAGGCTTAAAGGAACATATTTTAGAACTTTATCCTTCAGAATTATCTGGCGGTATGCTAAAAAGGGTCTCCCTTGCTCGGGCTATTTGCACAGATCCAGAAATAATATTTTTTGATGAACCAACTACCGGGCTTGATCCAATAATGGCAAATGTCATAAATGATCTTATAATAAAAGTAAGAAGCGAGCTTGGAGCTACTACAGTTACAATAACTCATGATATGAATAGCGCATACAAAATAGCAAGCGAAGTAAGTATGATCTATAATGGCAAAATATTATGGCATGGGACAAAAGATCAGATGAATAATAATGACAATCCATATCTGAAACAATTTATAGAAGGCTCTACTAACGGCCCTATTTCTACTGTGTAAAATTAGAGCCTATTATTACAAACAGTGGTTATACGCTTTTTACCTTCATTAAGCTTTATATAGATTATCTCTATAAAGAGTTAATTTCTTCTGCTGCGATAGAGCCATCAGATTTTTGTACTATTTTTTCTATTTTGAGCTTTGCTTCTTGCAATTTTTTTTCGCAATGTGCTTTTAACAGCGTACCTCTTTCAAAAGCTTCAATTGATGCATCTAAAGATTCCGTTCCTTGATCTATTTTTTTAACAGAGTTTTCTAGTTCTTTTAGAGCTTCTTCAAAACTCATATCTTCTATTTTTTTCACTGACATTACTCCTTAAACTCTATTTCTTAATAATTTCTTTTATTTGACTTGCCATTTCATCAGGGCTAGATTGCATATGGAAATGCCCAATATATTCCCCATTTTTATCCATGATATATATAAAAGAGCTATGGTCAAATAAATGGTCATTTCTACCAGTTCCGCTTTCAGGTATTTTTTCATAAAATACTTTAAATTTATCTGCAACCTTACGAGTATCTTCCTCATTATTAGCACTCAATCCTATGAATTTTTGATGAAAGCGCGCTAAATATGGCTTTAGATTTTCTGGTTTGTCTCTTAAAGGATCTATGGTAATAAATATCGGGGTAACATCAATATTATTTTTTGCAAGATCATCTATTACTATACTAAGCTTTTCTAATGCAGTAGGGCAAATATCAGGGCAAAAAGTAAAGCCAAAATATATTATGCTATATTTTCCAAGTAATTGATCACTTGAAAAATCATTTCCATCCGTATCTACAAGAGTAAATGCACCGCCTATATCAGCTTTTCCAGTCGATGTTTCTTCGTATTTTGAAGGCAGTTTGTTAGATGTTCCATAAATAATAATAAAATATAATGCAACTATAGCAATTGTAACTGCAGATACAGCAACAATTTTTGTAAAAACTTTCTCTTCTTTTTTATCAGACATAAATGACCTTTGTATTATTTTATTTTATTTATATTAAGCTTTTCTGCAATTTCAAGAGCTGCATATGTAAAAATCGCTCTAGCACCAGCTCTTCTAAAAGCAGTGAGAGATTCAATCATAGCTTTAGTAAAGTCAAAGCAACCAGCTTCAGATGCTATTTTTAGCATAGCATATTCCCCTGAAACTTGATAGGCAAAAACAGGCACTGAAAAATTTTGATTTGCAGCATAAATAACATCCAGATAAGCAAGTGCAGGTTTGACCATTATCATATCTGCTCCTTCTTCTATATCAAGCTCAATTTCTCTTAATGCTTCAAGACCATTACGAGGGTCCATTTGATATGTATCTTTAGTAAAATTGCCTAAATTTTGCTTAGATCCTACAGCATCACGAAATGGTCCATAAAAACTAGAAGAATATTTTGCTGCATATGCAAGTATTGGTATATCAGTAAAATCTTCTTCATCTAGGTACGACCTTATGGCGCCAATTCTACCATCCATCA
Organism: uncultured Rickettsiaceae bacterium; assembly: GCA_964553715.1. Classification (GTDB taxonomy): domain Bacteria; phylum Pseudomonadota; class Alphaproteobacteria; order Rickettsiales; family Rickettsiaceae; genus JAGOJE01. The sequence goes on along the minus strand of CAZKKY010000009.1, from coordinate 4,126 downwards.
TATCAGATGGAGCTACTATATCAGCACCAGCTTTAGCAAGAACTAAAGCTTGATTGCACAATGCTTCTATAGTTTCTTCATTATGTACATCATCGTCTTTCACTATTCCGTCATGGCCATGGGTGGTGTAAGGGTCAAGCGCTACATCACAAATAATTCCAATATCAATATTAGCATGTTTAATAGCTCTAATAGTCCTGCAAATAAGGTTATCAAGGCTATATGCTTCCTCAGCATTTTCAGATTTTAAATCACTATCTACTACAGGAAAAAGTGCTATTGCTTTAATTCCAAGTTCAGCAGCTTTTTTTACCTCTTTGATAATTTGATCTATAGAAAACCTATAAATTGATGGCATGGTTTTTATTGGTTTTCGGATGTTTTCTCCTTCAGTTACGAATAATGGGAGTATAAGATGATGAGGTAAAACTATATTCTCAGATACTAAATCTCTAAGCCATTGATATTTTCTATTTCGTCTAAGTCTTACTGTGGGATACATAATTCGCCTATTTTATTATTGGTATAAATTTGTCACCTATATTAACAAAGAAACCTATCTTATGACAATAAATTTTCTTAAGTATATATTAGTTATATAGCATTATGGTAAAATATCGATATATCAATCATAATATGGATAACTAAGAATGTATAAATATACATATATTAACCCTATTTATACAATTATGGAAATAAATAGGTTATATTTATCTCCAGCTAGGATTGCTACAGACTTTATAATGGACTTTTTAAACAGTCCTTATAATATCTTGCATGACACTTCTATATCTAAGACTTTAAAGGCTAATCTTGAAATAACAGACCGAATAACAAGACAATATGAAAAACCTGAATTTGGTATTATTGAAACAGAAATCCAAAATAAAAAATATGTTATTGCGCAAGAAACAATATTAAAAAAAACTTTTTGTCATTTAATTCATTTCAGAAAAATTAATATAGAAAAAAAACTACCCAAACTTCTTATAGTTGCACCAATGGCTGGGCACCATGCAACGTTACTTCGCTCTACAGTAAAGGAGCTTTTGCCGTACAATGATGTATATATAACAGACTGGATTAGCGCTTGCCAGGTTCCTGTTAGTAAAGGGTCGTTCAATATGGATGATTATATTGATTACATAATCGAATTTCTTAATTTAATAGGTAATAACACTCATGTTCTAGCTGTGTGCCAGCCAACTGTACCTGTACTTGCAGCAGTTTCAATTATGGCAGATGAAAAAAATCAAGCTATACCTAAATCGATGATTATGATGGGCGGACCAATAGATGCAAGGAAAAGCCCAACATCTGTCAATCTTTTTGCAACTAGCAAGAGCATAGAATGGTTTGAGCACTTTGTAATTACGTCAGTTCCTGCGAATTATCCTGGTTTTACAAGAAAAGTATATCCTGGATTTCTTCAGTTAGCAGGTTTTATTTCTATGAATTTGCAAAAGCATATAGACTCTCATATAGAGATGTATAAGCATTTACTTGTAGAAGACGAGCCTGATAATATAGAACAAGTAAAGTTTTATGATGAATATTTGTCAGTTATGGACCTTCCTGCAGAATTTTATTTACAAACAATAAAAGAAGTATTCCATCAATTTGCAATAGCCAAACATCAAATGGTTTCCAGAGGAAGAAAAGTAGATACATCCAAAATTAAAGATGTTTCAATTTTAGGAATAGAAGGCGAGTTCGATGATATAGCAGGTATAGGACAAACAGCTGCTGTATTAAACCTATGTAATAATGTTGACGAAAGCCGTAAACAATACCACTTACAAAAAGGAGTAGGGCATTACGGTATCTTTAGTGGTAGCAAATTCCGAAAAGAAATAGTACCAGTGATTGTAGATTTTATAACAAAATGGGACTAGAGTAGCGTAAGCAAACAATGCTGTCATTCCCGCGCAGACGGTAATCTATTGACTTACTTCAAGATTTGATTATTTATAGTAATTGTAATATATTCTACACATACTAAAACTTAAAAGCATGAGTAGATTATGACCATCACTTTCGAACTGCTACATGAATCACATTTTCCGTTACTGCTAAAGTGGCTAGAGGCGCCGCACGTCAAAAAATGGTGGCCTATCACTCCGAAGCTCGGTACGAGCCAAGTGAGAGATCAGGATGTGACCTATACAATCGAGTTGGTGCGTGAAAAATATAGTTCACGTATATCGTCATTGCAAGCTGAAGGTGAAGAAATCAAGGAAAATAATACTGGATCTGGATCGCCACGCTTCGTTCGCGATGACATCATTCAGCCTTACCGGAGAATTTGGGTGCGTTTGACATTTTTATTGGCGAAGAAGAGGTGCTGCAGCAAGGGTTGGGCTCAAAAGCAATTGTACAACTCCTTAAATTACACGGCAATCAGTACTCTTATATTTTCGCCGATCCAGATATTAATAATCTTGCTGCCATTAAATGTTATGAAAAAGCAGGCTTCAAAAAGTTATCAGAACAGCAAGATACTGGAGAAGTTTGGATGTTAAAGGATTTATCTTCAATAAATCAGCAAAACAATTTGTTTATAGTTATCTTAAGTTACAAAGTTCCATTAGAAAAAATTGATGCATTTAGGTCTGATCATTTGAATTTTTTAAGCAATTGTTATACTAATGATTTCTTCATTGTTTCAGGTCCGCAAGTTCCACGTAATGGTGGGATAATAATAGCCAAATGTGATAGCAAAGATGTTTTGCAAAAACTATTAGATCAAGATCCATTTTCAATAAATGATCTAGCAACCTACGAAATAATAGAATTTTCTCCAACTAAACGGAGCAAGGAATTTGAAAGTATTATATTTGCGCAGGGACAAGAATACTATCTGAACAACATCTTGGAGGAACTTAAGATTCGAGAGCCAATCTTCCATCATCCTGAAAAGTTTGGAAAAACAAAAGAAGATATTGAAAGGCAAATGTGTGATGAGTTTTGGGAAGTTGGCGCATCAGGTAATGTCTACACCAAACAAGACGTCATAAAAACTCTCCTGGAGCGCTATAACAACCCAAATTATCAAGATATTTGGGAAGCTAAAGACTTTGCGATCACCAAAATCGCACCGGATAATTATTTACTGACATATGTTCTTATTCAAGACAAAACAAGAGTCACAAGAAGATCAACACTTTGGCGCAAGAAGAATGGTGATTGGAAGATCCTATATCACCAAGGAACTGTATATGAAACAAATATTGCTTTGCGGTCTTCCTCCATCAGGGAAAGCATATTAAGCCACCATAAAAATGCTCAGCAAGATACTATTCCCAAGTTTGTCGTTCGCACGTCACAACTTTCTGATATCGACGCCATGGTTTCGCTGTCAAAAGCCAAGCGTTTATCCTACGAAAAAGCACAGCCGCAGTTTTGGCGATATGCTGGAGAAGGAGGTGATAAAGCCCAAGGTGAATGGTTCAAAGAACTGCTAGAGGATAAAAATTATGTGATGTTTACTGCCACTCGTCATTGCGAGCAAAGCGAAGCAATCCAGAATGGATCGCCACAGTCGCATTCGCTCCTTCGGGATGACAACTCTGAAATCCTTGGATTTATCATTGGTAAGCTGAGCATTGCTCCAGAAGTTTATAATCCCGGCGGCCTGACATTGATGATTGATGACTTTTGCATGAAATCCGAAAATCTTTGGCAATCTGTTGGGGCAAGGTTAATTGAAGAGACGAAGGCTGCGGCCAATGCTAGAGGCGCCACTCAAATCCTTGTAGTATGCGGCGCTGCAGACCATCCAAAACGTAAGTTTTTAAGCGAACAAAATTTACAGGTAGCATCTGAATGGTTTGTAGGGGGCATTGTATGATCAAAATCAACCTTTTAAAAAACCACCCTAATGCCATACCCGCACGTGCACATATTTGGCATGAAGTGTTAGATAAAATTTTGTTTCCAGAACTTACAATCCTAGAGATAGAGTCATTGACATATCATGAGCTGGGTCATCCAATCGGTATGAATGAATTTAATAACCGTATAATATAATGCGCCCCTAAATTAGACCAAAAAAGTTATATGAGGTCGACCTACTTTGTAATATAAATAAGTTAGGAGGAGAAACTATGAGTAGCAGATCATGTAA